>JAPSLB010000047.1 GCA_031181145.1 Microvirga sp. | reverse complement strand
CGTGGCGGATTCGACCCGCATCCGCTCGAGGCTCGACTGGCGCCCCCGCTACGACGACCTCGCGACCATCGTGGAGCATACCCTGCGCTGGGAGACCATGCTCCGCGAGAGAAACATGAGGCTTTGAGCGAGGCTCGGCGGAAACGCCTCGGACGCGGCGCCCCGCTAAGAACAGGTTAAGAACCTCTGCCTCTAATGCGCAGCGGCGGCGCCCGATTCCGAGGGCGCGGACGCAGAGGAGGGGACTTCATCATGAATGCGGGCACGACGAACGGGATCCTGCTCCTGGGCCGCCTCCTGCTGGCCTGCTGCTTCCTGCCGTCCGCCATTGCCAGGCTCACCAACATCTCGGGATTCGCGGCGGCCCTTACCGTCAAGGGCATTCCCTACGGAGACATCGTGGCGACCGCCATCGCGGTTGCGGAAATCGTGGCTCCGCTCGCTCTGATCCTTGGGCTTGCGCCGCGCCTGAGCGCGACGGCCCTGATCGCCAGCCTTGTGGTCACCACCGGAGCCTTGCATCGGTTCTGGGAATATGGAGGCCTCAACCGCCAGATGGAGGAGGCGTTGTTCCTCGCCAATTCCGGCGTTCTGTCGGGGCTGCTGTTCTACCTGCTGCTGGGGCCGGGCGCCTGGAGCTGGCACGGCTGGTGGGGCGGCATGGATGCCAGGAAGCCAGCCAAGAAGAAGCGTCAGTCCCGCCCGCGTACGGCGAAGCCCAAGCCCAAGCCGGCCTCGGCCCGTCCCGTGGAGGACGAGGATGAATTCGCAAACGCGGCGTGATGAGCGCCAATGGAGGCCGAGCGCTGCAAAGTGTCCGACAGCCCCTGGACGCGGCTCGCTTTCATGCCCAAGTTAATGCCTTCATTCAGCCCTTAATCGACGCGATAAGGCGTGGCCGCCACGGTTTCGCGCCTGGGGCGGACATTGCTTGTTCTTTCGGGTTTGCAGTCGAGTCATGCTCCAGAAGTCTTTGCGTCGATCCATCGGTCTTGCTCTTGCGCTGGCATTCGTCTCGCCGGCCGCCGCCCAACAGCGGGCGCCGGATCCGCTGACGCGCTTCCTCGACAGCATCTTCAAGCCGAACCAGGGGCAGGGCGCGCCGACCGCCCAGCCGCAGGCCGCCCCGGCCCAGCAGGCGGAACCCGCCGCCCCAGCCGCGGGAGCCGAGGACAAAGCGAAGCCGCAGCCGCAGCCGCAGACAAGGACCGCTGCGCCCAAGCCGAAGGCCCCCGCCCGGCAGCAGGCCGCCCAGCCTCAACCGCAGCCGTCCGCAGTACCGCAGCCCGTGCCCAAGCCGGGTCCTGCCGCCCCGGCGGTCACGCAGGCAGCGCCCGAGCCCCAGAAGACCGCTCCGCAGCCCGAGCCTCGGAGCGCCGAGACCCCGAAGGCGCCCGAGCCTGTCACTGTGAAGCCGGCCGAGCCGCCGAAGCCCGCCCGTTCGACGCCTGCACAGGCCGCGCCGACCCCGACCCCCGTCGCGGCCCAGGCCGCCCCCGTCACGCCCGTTTCACCGCCGAACCCCACGTCCCCGGCGGCTGCCCTGCAGCGGGTGAACGCCTATTTCAACAACATGGACCAGATGTCCGCCTACTTCGTGCAGAAGAACCCCAACGGCCAGCAGGTGGAGGGCACGCTCTCCGTCCAGCGGCCAGGAAGGCTGCATTTCGCCTATGCGCCGCCGAGCACGCTGGAGATCGTCTCCGACGGCCGCAACGTGGCGATCCGGGACAAGAAGCTCGGCACCAACGACGTCTATCCCGTGGGCCAGACGCCCCTGAAATTCCTGGTTCAGGACAACGTGGATCTGGCGCGGGACACCAAGGTCCGTGACGTGCAGATCGGCCGTGACGGCATGATCACGGTGAGTTTCGACGACAGCGCGACGCTCGGCGGAACCTCCAAGATCACCCTTCGCTTCGACAGCCGCGCCAATGCGCTCAAGCAATGGACGGTCGTGGACAGTCAGGGTTATGAGACCACCGTGGTCCTCTCCGGCCTCAACATGGTGCCGCGCAAGAACGCCAGTGCCGATTGAACCCGTGGAAAGGGTCACGTTTTCCGAGGGGTTCTTGAGATTGGGGCCTAGCCTGTTCGAGGATTCGGTTTAGAACTCCGCCAGGCCTCCCGGGAGGCATATCCACCGAACAGCCGTGGCAGGTGAGCATGGTCGATCAAGCAGCCCTTGGGGCTTATTCAGATTACGTCCTCGAGGATGCGACGATCCCGGAACTGCCGAACCATTACCGGGGCAAGGTCCGCGACAACTACGATCTCCCGGACGGGCGGCGCATCATCATCGCCTCGGACCGGATCAGCGCCTTCGACATCAATCTCGCGTCCATTCCGCTCAAGGGCCAAGTGCTCACGCAGACCGCCCGCTTCTGGTTCGAGAAGACGGCCGATCTCTGCCCCAACCACATCATCGAGTATCCCGATCCCAATGTGGCGGTGTGCAGGAAGCTCTCCATCCTGCCCGTCGAGATCGTGGTGCGTGACTATCTGGCCGGAACCACAGGCACCTCGATCCTTTCGCTCTACAAGCAGGGCCAGCGCGAGATCTACGGCATCCGCCTGCCGGACGGCATGCGCGACAACCAGAAGCTGCCGCAGACGATCATCACCCCCACCACGAAGGCCTTCCACGGCGGCCACGACGAACCGCTGACCGCGAGGGAGATCGTGGAGCGCGGATTGCTCACCGCCGAGCAGTGGCAGACCGTGTCCGACTACGCCCTGGCGCTCTTCGCCCGCGGCCGCGAGATGGCGGCCGAGCGCGGCCTCATCCTCGTCGACACGAAGTACGAGTTCGGCATCGACGAGACTGGCCGGATCATGATCGCCGACGAGATTCACACGCCCGACAGCAGCCGCTACTGGTTCGCGGAGAGCTATCCCCAGCGCTTCGAGGCCGGCGAGCGGCCGGACAGCTTCGACAAGGATTTCGTGCGCAGCTGGGTCGTCGCCCGCTGCGACCCGTACAAGGACCCGGTCCCCGAGATCCCCGCCGAGGTGATCCTCGAGACATCGCGGGTCTATATCGACGCCTACGAGCGCATCACAGGCCAAGCCTTCGCGCTGCCGGATCCCGGCGTGCCGGTGCTGGAGCGCATCCGGGAGAACTTGGCCCGGTATTTTTAGATCGTGACGCGGTCTTCGGGCGAAGCTGCACTGCAGCTTCGCCCTTTGCCGGCTCCGCCATCACAGAAACGCCCTCACGACCTTTGCCACATCCCGCGCCCGCTCGACGGGCAGCATGTGGGTTTCGCCCTTGAACAGCTTGAGCCGGGCTCCGGCGATCAGGCGGGCCGTCTCCTCCATCGCCTCCGCATCGAAGAACGGGTCGCGCGTCGCGCCGACGATGAGGGTGCGGGCCCGGATGGTCCGCAGCCATGAGGGATCCTCGCCGAAATCCTCGCCCGCGACCGCGTTGAGGCCACGGACGATGATCGCGGAATCGTTCATCGTCTCGTGCAGCCGCTTCCGCTCCTGCTTGAGGCGCAGGCGCAGCAGCCAGTTGAGCCAGGGACGGCGGAAGACGAGGCCGAACTCGTCCAGGAAGCCCTCGAAATCGCCTTGCCAGGCGTATTCGATCTGCCGGTCGACGCTGCGGCGGCCCTGATCGGAGAAACGGTGGGCGCTCACCATCAGGATCAGATCCTTCACGAGATCGGGATGATCGGCGGCAAGGCGCGTCGCCACGAAGCCGCCGAAGGAGATGCCCATTACGCTGGCGGGGCCGATCTCGTCGCGCAGGATCCGCGAGACGTCGCTCACGATCATGTCGATGCTGTAGCCTGCGGGCGGCGCGGGATCGTAGCCCAGCACATAGATCGGGCGGCGAGAGGGCAGGAGCCGCGCGATGCGCTTGGCATCCCGGTGCGCACGTGCGGGCGTGGGGCGTCGGACAAAGGCCTGTCCGCCGTTGAGAACGACGATGGGATCCGAGCCCGAACCGGTTTTGACGAAGGGGATGCGGCTCAGGAAAGTGCCTGTTTCGAAGGTCGTCATGGTTGAAGACTGTCGCTGCAAGCAGCCCGCCACGGCGTTCGCGTGAGGTCTGAGGGGGCTGCTTCAAGTCGGGAAGGGGTAACCTGCCGGAGGAGGATCGCTGCCTGATGTGCGCGATCGCACATCATCCACACGGATGACGCGCAGTGAAAGGGCAGATTGTGGAGCCGACGGACGCTGGAAGGGCGGCGGCGGCTTGCGGGCCGGGCCGTTCTTGTAGGGGCGGGCGCCCGCGTCGTCAACTGCCAAGATTCCTATTGGTCGAGCCATTGTCGCGACGCTCGCTCCTGTGCCTCTCCCAGGGCCAGCGTCCTTCGATCTCGACTTCGAGCGAGAAGCTCAGGAAGGTGCGGATCAGCACGATTCCGCCCAGGATGAGAAGGCTCTGAAGGGACGGCTCTATGGCGACCGTATTGATGATGTCCGCGGCCACGAGGAATTCGAGGCCCAGCAGAATCGCCCGACCGAGATTGGAGCGGTAGAGGCTGAAGACCTTCTCGCCCCGCTGCCCTCGCAGCAGCTGCCAGAGAACGACGAGCGTTGCGCCGAAAGTCCCCAGGACGATGATGGCGATACCGCATATTTCGATGATGCGGGTCGTAAATCTCAAAGCCTGCGGGAGCCAATCATCCATGCGCGATCCTTCGACAAGAACGGACATTGATTCATAGGACAGCGAGCCGGTACCTCCAGAGGAGCGGAGCAAGGCCGCTCGGGTGAGCCCGGGCTTGGTGGGGCGTCCGAGCCGGTCGCGATCGACATGAACCGCGAGCAGGACGCTCACGATGATGAGCCCGCCGGTGGCCATGGAAGCCCATGGCGTATCCCTGGCTAGGAGACGCGGACAAAAAAAAAGGGCCGGCAGGAGGCCGGCCCTTCGTCGTCATGCAGAGGCATCCGTTCAGTAATAGGAGACCCGCATCTCATCCTGCTCGACGTCGTTGAAGGGGCTGCGCCCGTTCAGCACCACCACCGGCGAGCCGACGGGCACGCGGTTGTAGAGATCGATCACGTCCTGGTTGAACATGCGGATGCAACCGGATGACACCGACTGGCCGATGGACCAGGGTTCGTTGGTGCCGTGGATGCGGTACATGGTGTCCGCGCCGTTGTTGTAGAGGTAGAGCGCACGGGCGCCAAGCGGGTTGCTGAGGCCGCCGGGCATGCCGCCGGCCCATGGGCCGTTGCGCTCGGGCTCGCGCCTGATCATCGCGGGAGTTGGCGTCCAGCGGGGCCATTCGGCCTTGCGCCCGATTCTGGCGCGGCCGGACCAGGCCATGCCCTCCTTGCCGACGCCGATGCCGTAGCGGATCGCGCGTCCGCCCTCGCGAACGAGATAGAGATACCGGGCAGTCGTATCGATCACGATGGTGCCGGGCTCCTCGCGGCCGTAATAGGCGACTTCCCGACGCAGGAAGCGTGGATCCACCTCGGAGATGTCGGTGGCCGGGAGCGGGTGCGCCTCGTCGGGACGCGCGGCGTACATGGCCATATAGGCGGGATCGATGCGGCGGACCACCTGCTGCGGCGGCGGCGAGGAGGTCACGCACGCGGCCAGGGCCATCGGGAGGAGCAGAGTGCAGATGCGGATGAGGTTCCGCAATGAGGACAAGCGTGGGGCCGTAAGAGCAAACATCAGTGGGGGAGGCTCGCAGTTCTTGGATTTTCGCTTATGCCGCCGACGCTTGGGAGCGACGGCGGTAATCTGAAGGGGAGTTCATAGCTCAGCCAGTGACAACAAGGTGTTACCGAGGTGGCGGAAATGTGGCTGGGGCGGGCTGTGATCAAAAGGACACATTCATTTGATGAAGTTGAAATAGCCCTCTCGGAGTGAGTACAACCTCCGTAGAAGGCCGCCACGCCGGTCCGGCTTCAGCTTCCATAGGTTTCCAAGATGCAGTCTCTGTCCATTTCCACGCTGACGATCTGCGGGATTTCCGAATTGCCCGAGCAGAGAGAGAGGGCGGTCACCCATGTGCTCTCGATCCTCGATCCCGGTCATCCCGATCCGGAGGCCTTCGGAGCCTACGATCCGCATCACCGTACGATCCTGCGCTTCCACGACATCATCGAGCCCGTCGGGGACATGATCCTGCCGCAGCCCGCGCATGTGGAGGCCGTGCTGCGCTTCGCGGACGAGGTTGAGGCGGGCAAGCCCCAGCGCGCGGAAGGACACCTCCTGGTCCATTGCCATATGGGCATCTCACGCTCGACCGCTGCGATGCTGACCCTGATGGCGCGGGCCTCTCCCGACGAGAGCGAGGACCGGCTGTTCGAACGTCTGGTGGAGATCAGGCCTCAGGCTTGGCCGAATTCGCGCATGGTCGCCTTTGCGGACGATCTGCTGTCACGCGAGGGCCGCCTCGTCGATGCGCTGCGCCGCCACTACGGACGCCAGATGCAGCGCAAGCCCGAATTCGCGAAGTGGATGCACGAGCTCGGGCGCGGTCGCGAAGTCGAAATGGCGGCTTGACCCGACGCCTCGGATGAGTAGTTTCGACGGGTCGAAAAAGGCGGACCGGTTTGGTTAGCCCGGTCGCTTCCCGCGGGAAGCTCTGGCTGGTGCAGATGCACCAAGTCCCATGACGTAAGCCCTGGTGCATGGTGCGCCAGGGCAACGTAGGGACTTGACTCGATGCAACAACAACTTTCCGTCGTAACGCTCGGTGCGCGCGAACTTGCGCGCTCGCGGCGCTTCTATGCTGAGGGCTTCGGCTGGAGCCCCGTCTTCGAAAACGAAGAGATCATCTTCTACCAGATGAACGGTTTCGTGCTCGGTACTTGGCTGCGGGACGCCCTTGCGGCCGACATGCATCGCAACGACATCGCCGTGCCTGGCGCTTACTCGCTCGCACACAACGTCACCTCCCGCGAGGAGGTGCATGCCGCGATCGATCGCTTATCCCGTTTCGGAGGGCGGATCGTGAGGCCGGCGGACGAGCCGCCTCACGGTGGCCTGCGGGGGTATGTGGCCGATCCCGACGAGCATATGTGGGAGATCGCGTGGAAC
Source organism: Microvirga sp. (assembly GCA_031181145.1). Taxonomy (GTDB): domain Bacteria; phylum Pseudomonadota; class Alphaproteobacteria; order Rhizobiales; family Beijerinckiaceae; genus Microvirga. The sequence continues at coordinate 27,068 of JAPSLB010000047.1, read as the reverse complement.
CCCGCCTGGTCCATCGATGCCCGGGGGCACGTGACATTCGGATTGTAAGGTGCACCGCGTCCGCTGCCCCGGGGCAGCGGACGCGGACCTTCCTCCTCACGCTCCGCGCAGGGCGCTGAAGCGCGCATCCGCCTTGCCATGGACGGGCAGGGGCTCTTCGCTGGCCAGCTCTTCGAGGATCGGACAATGGGGGCGCGAATCCCCAGAACAATTCTCGGCAAGATGCTTGAGCGTCGAGGCCATTTCCTGCAGTTCCCGGATCTTGCGCTCGAGGACGCTCACATGGTCGAGCGCGATCGCCTTCACGTCCTTGCTCGCCCGCTCCCGGTCGCGCCAGAGCGAGACGAGATCGGCGATCTGCTCCACGGAGAAGCCGAGATCGCGGGCGCGGCGGATGAAGCGCAACGTGTGCACGTCCTGGTCGGAGTAGACGCGGTAGCCTGCCTCCGTGCGCACGGTTCTCGGAATGAGGCCGATGGACTCGTAATAGCGGATCATCTTGGCGGAAACGCCGGAAGCCGCAGCCGCATGTCCTATATTCATGCCACACCTCCTGCAGGTTGAGCGGCAGGCAGGTCCCCCTGCCTTACCTCGATGGGCGCCTTGAAATGGCGCAGGCGAAGTGCGTTGCCAACGACGAAGACGCTGGAAAGCGCCATGGCCGCCGCGGCCACCATGGGCGACAGCAGGGTTCCGTCGAAGGGATAGAGCACGCCCGCCGCGACGGGAATCAGCAGCACATTGTAGGCAAAGGCCCAGAACAGGTTCTGCCCGATATTGCGGATCGTCGCCTTGGACAGGGCGATGGCGTTCACCACGCCGCGCACGTCGCCGGACATGAGCACCACATCCGCACTTTCGATGGCGATATCCGTGCCCGTGCCGATGGCGATGCCGATATCCGCCTCGGCGAGTGCCGGCGCATCGTTGATGCCGTCGCCCACGAAGGCGATGCGGCCATGGGCTTGGCGCAGACGTTTGACCACCTCCACCTTGCCCTCCGGCAGGACCTCCGCGACGACCTCGTCGATGCCGATCTGCCGCGCGATGGCTTCCGCCGTCTTGCGGTTGTCGCCGGTGATCATCGCGACTTTCAGCCCCAGAGCGTGCAATGCGGCGACTGCGTCCGGGGTCGATTCCTTGATGGGGTCCGCCACGGCGACGATGGCCGCGAGCCTGCCGTCGACGGCCGCGTAGAGCGGGCTCTTGCCCTCGGCGCCCAGGCGGGCCGCCGTATCGGCGAAAGTGGCGGTGTCGAGACCGAGCGTCCGCATGTAACGGTCCGCGCCGACATCTACCTTGCGGCCCTCTACGGTGGCCGAGACGCCGAAACCGGGGACAGCCTCGAAGCTGTCGGTCGCGGGAAGGGGCATGGCCCGCCGCTCGGCCGCCGCAACGATGGCCTCCGCAATCGGGTGCTCGGAACGCGTCTCGACGGCGGCGACGAGCCTCAGCGTTTCGGCTTCGGAGAAACCGGGCGCGGTCACGAAGTCGGTCAGATCCGGGCGGCCTTTCGTGAGCGTGCCCGTCTTGTCGAGGGCGACGACGCCGATTTCCTTCAGGCTCTGCAGGGCCTCGCCCTGACGGAAGAGGACGCCCAGTTCCGCGGCGCGGCCCGTGCCGACCATGATCGATGTGGGGGTGGCCAATCCCATGGCGCAGGGGCAGGCGATGATGAGCACGGCCACCGCGTTCACGAGCGCGAAAGTGACCGCAGGCTCCGGGCCGAAGATGAGCCAGATCGCGAAAGTCAGCGCCGCGGCCCCCATAACGGCCGGGACGAACCAGGCGGTGATCCTGTCGACCAGGGCCTGAATCGGCAGCTTCGACCCTTGCGCCTGTTCGACCATGCGGATGATCTGGGCCAGAACCGTGTCCGCGCCGATGCGCGTGGCCCGGAAGGTGAAGCCGCCGGTCTTGTTGATCGTGCCGCCGACTACCTCCGAGCCTTCGAGCTTCTGCACGGGCACGGGCTCGCCGGTGATCATGGATTCGTCGACGAAGGAGGAGCCTTCGACCACCTCGCCGTCGACCGGCACCTTCTCGCCGGGGCGCACCTGCACGATGTCGCCGATCAGCACCTGATCGATCGGGATTTCCGAAGCCTCGCCGTTGCGGATCACCCGCGCGGTCTTCGGGGCAAGGCCGATCAGGCGCTTGATGGCCTCCGAGGTGCGACCCTTGGCCTTCGCCTCGAGGAAGCGGCCGAGCAGGATCAGCGTCACGATGACCGCCGCGGCCTCGTAATAGATGTTGGCCATGCCGGCGGGCAGAAGGTCCGGCAGGAAGGTCGCCACCAGCGAATAGCCATAGGCCGCGCTGGTGCCGAGCACCACGAGCGAGTTCATGTCGGGCGCCCGGCGCAACAGCGCGGGTACTCCCTTCTTGAAGAAGCGCAGGCCCGGGCCGAAGAGGACGAGGGTGGTGAGCGCGAATTGCAGGTACCAGCTGGTCCGGTGGCCAAGAGTGTTCATCACCCAGTCGTGAATCGCGCCGATGAAGTGCGAGCCCATCTCGATGACGAAGACGGGCAGGGTGAGGATGGCGGCAAGCGCGAGCGAGCGCCGCAGGGCCGCGATCTCCGCCTCCCGGGCAGCGCCCTCCAGGTCGGTCCGGTCGGCGTCCTGCCGGACTTCCTCAGCCTCGTAGCCGGTCGCATCGACGGCCTCGACCATGCGGCCGACGACATCCGTGCCGCCGAGGTAGCGTACCGATGCGCGCTCGGTCGCGAGATTCACCTGGGCATCGAGAACGCCGGGCACGCGCTTGAGCGCCTTTTCCACCCGTGCCACGCAGGAGGCGCAGGTCATGCCCCGGATGACGAGGTCCGCATGGTTCTCCGTGGGCTCATAGCCGGCTGCCCGGATTGCCTCGGCCACCGCGCCGGGGGCGGCGCTGTCCGGGGCGAAGGACACATGGGCCCGCTCCGTCGCCAGGTTCACATGGACGGCGGTCACGCCTTCGATCGATCGAATCGCCTTTTCGACGCGTCCGACGCAGGACGCGCAGCTCATGCCCTGAACGGGAACGTCGAAGCTCTCCGCCGCGGCGGGACGAGTGGTGGTGGCCATCTGGAACCTCCCGATTCACCATATAGGATCGGGGTGTAATCCTTCCAATCATGGGAAGGTCAAGCGGCCTTTTACGGTTGCGTTTTTCAGGAACTCTGGCCGATGATGGGTCATTGATCCGACACGTTCGCGCTTTAGGTCGCAAAACGTCGCGGCATGTCTCTATGCGGGCCATGCATGTTCATCGTCACCATTGTTCGAGCCGGTACCGACCTTTGAAGCATAGCCATCACCAGGGGCGCCCCTTTCGGATCCTCACCTATAATGTGCACCGTTGGCTAGGCACGGACAGGAAGATCTCGCCGGGGCGGATCGCCGAGGTCATCGCGGATTGCGAGCCGGATATCGTGGCGCTTCAGGAGGTGAGGGTCGGCCGCACGAAGGCAGGGGAAGTCGACCAGGCCGTCGGCGTGGCGGACAAGCTCGGGATGGATCTCCACTTCCAGCCCACGATCCGTATCCTGGGCGAGCAATACGGCATCGCGATCCTGACCAAGCATCCCGCTTATCTCGTGAAATCCGGACGCCTGCCGACGCAGTCGACGAAACCGTCCTTCGAGAAACGCAGCGCCCTGTGGGTGTGCACCGAGATCGACGGGCAGAAGGTCAATGTCATCAACGCCCATCTGTCCCTCCGCTCCGGCGAGCGCCGCACCCAGGCCGCTGCCCTCGTGGGACCCGATTGGATGGGCCATCAGGATTGTGCGGATCCGGCGATCCTGCTCGGCGATTTCAACGCGCCGCCTTATTCGCGCTCCTACCGCATGATCGCCGACCGCCTGCGGGACGCGCAGCTTTCCAATTCCCGCGGAGAGCCGCAGCCGACCTTTCACACCCGTGCGCCCGTGCTGCGTCTCGATCATGTGTTCGTGACGAAATCGGTGCACGTGGTGAATGCCGGGCCGGTCAGGAACCCTCTCACGCGGGTCGCCTCCGATCACTTCCCGCTTCTCGCGGAGTTGCGCGTGCGCCAGCACGCCAGGGCCTCAGCTTCCGGGCCCAGAGGGGCACACGAGGACGAGCTCCTTTCATCGGGCCACGACAAGGCGAGGGACTGAGACGTAACCTCCTTCGTCCGGGCCTCCAAATCCGGCAGGCTCCAGGGGGTGACGGACGCGGCCCAGAAGCAACATGGGAAAGGCGAAGGGGCTGCTAAGCGATTGGCTCCTCTTGCGTTATGTCATGAGGGCGGCTAGGCACCCGTTGCCATGCTTCCACTGTCCGTCTTCATCATTGCCAAGAACGAGGCCGACCGGATCGGAACGACGATCCGCGCCGTTCGCGATCTGACGGATGATCTGGTCGTGATCGATTCGGGCTCGACCGACGGCACCCAGGCCATTGCGGAAGAACTCGGAGCCCGGGTGATCTTCAATCCCTGGCCCGGCTATGGTCAGCAGAAGCGTTTCGGCGAGGACCAGTGCCGCCACGAATGGCTCCTCAATCTCGATGCGGACGAGGAGCTTTCCCCCGCCCTTCGCGACGAGATCAAGGCTCTCTTCGCCAACGGGGAGCCCTCATGCCAGGCCTATGGCATCCGTATCGCGGAAACCTATCCCGGCGAGGCGGCGCCGCATCCTTTCGCCTATCGCCTCGCTCCCGTCCGGCTCTATCGCAGGGATGCGGGGCGATATTCGTCGTCCCTGGTCCACGACCGGGTGGATCTGAAGCCGGGGACGAGGGTCGGAAAGCTCAGGGGGCTTGTCCATCACCGCTCCATCCGCTCGCTCGGCGACCAGATCGCGAAACTCAATTTCTATACCGATCAGCTCGCCCTCGACCTTGAGGTGAGGGGGGTCTCCATTCCCACGTGGCGGGTGTATTTCGAGTTTCCGGCGGCCTTCATCAAGGCCTATTTCGGGCGCCTGCATTTCCTCCGGGGCACCTATGGCTTTCTCATCGCCATGAACTACGCGATCTGGCGCCACCTGCGCCTGGCGAAGCATTATGAGAAGAAGCGCCTCAACGCGATGGCGAAGGCGAGCAAGGCCGAGCGGGCCTGAACGCCTTCGCCGCCCGCTGCCTTAAATGGCGGCCGTGACCTGAATCTCGAGGGCATAGTCCGGATTGGCGAGCCTCGCCTGCACGCAGGCCCGCGCGGGCGTGTGGCCCGGCACGACCCAGGCGTCCCAGACGGCGTTCATCTCGTCATAGGACGCCATGTCCGTCAGCCAGACGGTGGCTTGCAGGAGCTTGGACTTGTCGCTGCCGATCTCGATCAGCGATTGCTCGATCTGCGCCAGCACATCCCGGGTCTGCTCCGTCACGGACCCGCCCGGGCTGTTCTCGGGCACATAGCCGGAGAAATAGGCGGTATTTCCGTGAATCACGAGATCGCTGTAACGGGCGGCCACGCCGATCCGCTTGATATTTGCCACGTAAGGCTCCTTTCGTTTGGTTGATGCCGCCTCCTAGCGCCGCGTGCGGAAAGGTGGACCCGGTTTTCCGCACGATGCCCTGTTTGAAAAAGGAGGCATCGGATTGATCCCAAGATGGATTCCACTCTGGGTCCGAGGCTTTAGCATGGACAGCCGCCTACGGCCCAGGTTCCGGGATTGGATTTCCTCCCGCTCGAAGCGCTTTTTGGCCTTGACGAAGAACAGTCGATCGCGTCTATTGCGCCTCCGCGAGGCAGGGGCGCAACACCCTGCCGGATCGCGAACGGAGACGTGGCCGAGAGGCTGAAGGCACTCGTTTGCTAAATGAGCATACCCCAAAAGGGTATCGAGGGTTCGAATCCCTCCGTCTCCGCCATTTCTCTCAGCAAGAATTCCTATTTTTAGAAGGTTTTCTGCCCTTTTCCTGGCTGTATGCCGTCCAATCTGCCACAAGACGTCCAACGCCGCGTCCAATGCATGGGCATCCGGTGGCCGATGATTTGACACAGGGGAACGGGTTCTGTCAGTACGCGCACCGCGTTCCTGACGAGGATCGAACCTTTGCCTCCCGGAGCGCAATCAAACTTTCCACCAGGATCCGAGCCGTTGACGATCCAAGGGCTGTGGAGGCCAAGAAGGCGGCGGCTGAGATCAACGCAGAGATGGAGGGCCGCCGGCGGAATCCTGGAGACGCCAAGGCCTCCGCCACGGCCGCCACACGGGTCGCCCGCCGCCGTGCCCGCTCCCTTGGCCCGCTCCCTTGGTTTCGATTACGCCACTGCCTTGAGGTTAGCGCCCCCGAGAGGCGCATCTCGTCTTACGTTGCGGAGCGCCTTCATCTTCCTCAACCCGTCCGGTTATGGCCGCCTTCCCGTACCGGGCCTTCCTCTCGCATCTGCCGAAGACCCGCCGGTTTTGGGAAAGGGGGATCCCGCAGCAATACCGCTCCGTCACCCGTTCTCACGCCCTCTCCCAGGGGGATGCTGCCGCGGCGCCTAAAGATCTACGGAATGCCGTTGGGTAGACGTGCGCAGGGGCTTGCCGTGTGCCTTGATGGTCTCGAATAACGGTGTCCGCGCTTGCACGATGGCAGGCGATAGCAGCTTGGTGGCGCCGCCGAGTCCGGATCCGACAATCAGTCCTGTTATGACGATACACAGCAACTGCCCCCAGTTGCGCGCCTCTCTGGCTGCATGCCTCATAGATTGCCCCTGAGTTATACGGACGTCGATTATGTAATTGAGGAGGCGTATAGCATTTCTTTACTGGACGAGGCGAGGAATTTTAGACGAGGCTCTCCATCTATTCCTGCTCTGCCAGAGAGATAAGGTGAGAGCTACCCAAGGGAATGGGGCCTGCTCCGACGCCATTGCTGCCGTAAGCGTCAATTCCTTGCGGAGCATCCCGGAACAGCTTTCAATAGGCACCAGCAACCCCTGTCGCCTCGGTTTCCGATCCTCTTCCCATCCGCATCTTTCCGCCCGTCGAAGAAGCCATCCCGCTCGTCCTTGCTCATCGTCGGGCGACTCGGGCTTCGCATTCGTGCAGCCATTCCTCATACCGGGTGCCGACGGGCTGGCCGGTGGGTTCGGAGACGGTGGAGGTGTCGCGGGCGTAGGTCGTGCGGAACATGTGCCGTGACCATATGAAGAGCTTGCTGGTGCCCAGTGGGGCTTAGGGGCTATCGAGGGCGCTCGGCGGCCTGCAATTTCCGAAGTTGATCCATGCTATCCGTAGGGTTCTCGCCGGAGGGGGACTCGTTCGGCGCTCGCACGGAAATCCAAATCGCGGCCAAGAGCGTAAGCAGGCTTCCACCGAACGGCATGCTGAGAAGCGCGATCGCCGCTCCGTAAGGCCAGAGCAGAATGCAGCTGACGAGAGCGCCTGCGAACGCTGTCACCATGTAAAATATCGCCACGCCAATGTCCCCCTAAGGGTTACCTCGGCGGCATCATAGCGCATTTCTACGCCTTAAAGCACGCGCTGAGAATGTCGCGCCCTGAGGATGGCAGGAAAAGGTGAAGAGAGGGTTGAGGCCTTCTCGCTGGTTCTCCGCATCGGTTTTTAGGCTCGCTGCTGTTTCACATGCCGGCCCGGGGAAGCTGGATTTTTAGAGGGGAGCGGGGACACCGAATGCGGGATGAAGATTGAGAGCAAGATAAGCCCAAGAGCAATTTCTGCGATCAGGCGTGTCTGATTTCCGATCGCAAATTGCCCGTCTATTCCTCTGTCGGAAGAGAGAGGTGGGGTGCGTGCCGGTTCAATTTCCTGGACGGGCGGCTATGGAATCAGGCGTTACTGATTAATTCAGTATAGATCTGCCCCTGACTTCCTGTTCTGGGCCGCACCGGGCGGGATCTTGGCTTCTAGGCGAGACAGAGCATTGCTTCCCGAGCTTCGTGAGATCCCAACTGAAATCAGAACGCCTCGCCTCATGCTGCGATGCCCGCGGAATGGAGATGGTGTACTCCTGCATGAGGCCATCCAAGCCTCGTTGCCTCAACTGAAGCCTTGGTTGGTCTGGGTTCAGAAGCCCCTTGATGCGGAGGGATGCGAAGCCAGCCTCCGGCAAGCGGCCAGTCGGTTCCTTGCTCGTCAGGAGCTGCGCTACCTGATCTTTGACGCGGGCGAGGAGACGCTACTCGGTAGCACAGGTTTCCATGCCCTGGATTGGCGCGTTCCGAAGGCCGAAATCGGCTACTGGATCGACACTCGTCACGCTGGGCAAGGCTATGTGACGGAAGCGGTCAGGGCTCTGACAGAGTTCGGTCTTAATACCTTGGGGCTCCGACGCATTGAGATCCGTTCTGATGCCCTGAACGAGCCCAGTCACGCGGTTGCTCGCCGGCTGAACTATCAACTTGATGGGCGGCTTGTGCGTAACACGGTTGCCGCTGACGATCCCACATGTTTGCGCGACACCCTCATTTTCTCGCGGGTGGCTTGATCGGCTGGGGTGCGGTTCAAGGTCCGCATCCGTATTTCGCAGAAGGCCCATTATGGAACAGGGGGAAGCCTAGGGCTTCCGGTCAAGGCGTCACCCGGCCATTGTAACGATCAAAGGTCCGTTTCGGGTTGCGATGACCGTATGTTCGTACTGAACGGTCGGGGCCTCGGGGCTGCTGTAGAGCGTCCATGGGTCATCACCGTCCTCGGCCCACTCCGCGCCAAGGGACAGGAAAGGCTCGACGGTGAACACCAAGCCGTCGCTCATGATGCGACGTTCGGAGGAGTCGGGCCATGTTGCGATTTCTGTCGGTTCCTCATGGAGCGATAAGCCGACACCGTGACTGGCAAGATTCCTGACGAGACTGTAACCATTTTTCCGTGCGAAGGTCCCGATGGCTTGACCGATGCCGGCAATCGGTTTGCCGGCTCCGACTTGCCGCAGGCCCATCCACATGGCCCGCCGACCATCCCTGCAAAGACGTTCGATCGAGCGGGCTACAGGGGGAACGGCGAACGAGGCTCCCGTATCCGCAAAGAAGCCGTTCTTCTCGGCTGAAACGTCGATGTTGACCAGATCGCCACGCTCGATCCGTCGGGCACCCGGGATGCCATGAGCGATCTCCTCGTTTACGCTGATGCAGGTCGCCCCAGGAAAGGCGTAGGCCAACTCCGGAGCCGGACGCGCCCCGGCAGCCTCCAGGAGCCTTCGCCCGATCTGGTCGAGTTCAGAGGTGGTCATGCCCGGTTCGAGGGCCTTCCCCATTGCCTCAAGGGTATGGGCGACGATACGCCCGACCTCTTTCAGGCAGGTGAGGTCGTTGTCATTCGAGATTGTCATGTCAGGCTCTTCCGAAAGCCAGGACATAGCGCTTGTGAACTCGACTTACAAACGAGAGAGCGCGCCGACTCAGGAATACCCGGGAGTCGGGCATAGAATGCTCGGCATCATCCTCGCGGCCAGCCGGCATGGCTAGCTGGACGTGGTCCGCGGCATTTCGCTCACGATAGAACTCGGTAAATTCCTCCCCAACGGGTCGCTACTCGCATCACATGGCGAACCGCCCAACAGCGACCGCAGCAAGAGCGGCCTTATTTCCCGGCCTGTTCCGATAGCCGCTCAGCCACATAGGATTTGCGGCATCCCAGCAGGTGGAGCATTCGGCCTAACAGCTTCCTCATTCACTCCCCGCTCCCAGAGCAAGGCAGGGCAGAGGGGTGGGCTCAGCCGCCAGGTTTCCGTCCGTCATCTTGACTCTCCAAAACGTTTTGGGAATCTATTGTCAATCCAAGGAGAGATTGCCCCTTTTGTCGAACCTGAAGCATCTCGCGCAATCGCTCGGCCTGTCGATCACGACGGTGTCCAGGGCACTCGACGGCTATCCCGACGTAGCCCCAACCACCCGCGAGCGCGTCCAGGCGGCCGCCCGGGCCATGAATTACCGGCCGAATCCCGCCGCCCGCAGCCTGCGGCGGCGAAAGGCGGAAGCTGTGGCCGTGACCCTGCCGACCGAACCGGGCCGGTTCGGGCCCCCCATTTTCCTGAACATGCTTGCGGCCTGCGGGCAGCGGCTTGCGGAAGAGGGCCTCGATCTGATGCTGCTGCCGACGGCCGGGCGCGCGGGAGAGATGGACACCTACCGGCGGCTCCTGGACGGCCGACGGGCCGATGCTGTGATCGTGGTCCGTACCCGGCTCGAGGATGAGCGCGTCGCCTTCCTGAAGGAGCGCGGCATCCCCTTCGTCACCCATGGCCGCACCGCTCGACCGGACGAACATGCCTTCATCGACGGCGATGGCGAAGCCGGTTTTCGGGATGCGGCTCGGCACCTGTCAGCGTCCGGCCATCGGCGTATTGCCCATATTGCCGCCCCGCAGGATCTGACCTTCGCCCATCTCCGCCGCAAGGGGTGGCTGGCGGCTCTCGACGAAGTCGGCTCATCCGACCGGCTCGAATACACCGCGCAACCGACCGAAGCCGGCGGCTACGAAGCCGCGCAATGGCTCCTTCGGCAGAGCGCACCGCCCACCGCCCTTTTATGCGCGACCGACAGCATGGCGATCGGCGCCCTGAGCGCTCTCAAGGAGCGCGGCTTCACGGCCGGACGCGAGATCGCCGTGATCGGGCACGACAATCTACCCTCCGCCGCCTTCACCGACCCGCCGCTATCGAGCATGGAGATCGCGGCTCCCGACGTGGGGCGGCAACTGGCCGAGATGCTGATCGCGCGGCTCGGCGGGCGCGACGCCCGCGAGCTGCAAACCATTCTGCCGGTTCGGCAGGTTCCGAGGGCCACCCACGGACCGGCGAACTGAGTCCGATGCCCTCGATCTCCCGGCCCCGGGTCGAGCGGCACCAAAAAATGGGACCGATGGAGGAAGGACATGACGCATCCGGTATCGCTTCGCGCCATTGCCGCCGCGGCCGCCCTGTTCGGAGGGCTCACCGTCGCTCAGGCGCAGGAAACGATCTTTTACTCGACCCAGCTTCGCCCCATCGAGGAGGCGACAAAGGTCCGTGAGGTCCTGCTCAAGGGCCTTCCGGGCAAGGTCACCTATGTGGTGGACGAGCCGCCGGCCTTCGCAGTGCGCATGAAGGCCGAGACGCAGGCCGGCAAGCGCACGGCGAGTGTCGTCGGTGCCCTTCACGGCGAGCTGCAGCCGCATGTTCCGGCCGATCTCCAGCCGGTCGACGACGTTGCCGCGAAGCTGACCGATCTCGGCATTCCGGCGAGTCTGATGGATCTCGGCAAGCTCGGCACGAACCAGCAGCAATACATTCCGTGGATGCAGGCCACCTACGTGATGGTCGCCAACAAGCAGGCGCTTCAATACCTGCCGCCAGGCGCGGACGTGAACAGCCTCACCTATGCGCAGCTGCAGCAATGGGGCAAGAACATCGTCGACAAGACCGGTCAGCGCCGCCTCGGTTTGCCGGCCGGTCCGACGGGCCTCCTGCCGCGGTTCTTCCAGGGCTATTTCTATCCCTCCTTCACCGGCGGCGTGGTCACCACCTTCAAGTCGGCGGATGCGGAGGCCGGATGGAACGCGCTGAAGGACCTGTGGGCGGTGTCGAATCCCAATTCCACCAATTACAACTTCATGCAGGAGCCGCTGCTCTCCGGCGAAGTGTGGATCGCGTGGGATCACATCGCCCGCGTGAAGGAGGCGCTCACCCTGCAGCCCGATCAGTTCGTCGCCTTCCCGGCGCCGGCCGGTCCGAAGGGACGCGGTTACATGCCGGTGATCGCGGGGCTCGCCATTCCGAAGGATGCGCCAAACCGCGCGGGCGCCGTGGCGGTGATCGAGCACCTGACCAAACCTGAGACGCAGCTGGCGACGGCCGCGGAAGTCGGCTTCTTCCCGGTCGTGAAGGCCGAGCTGCCGCCGGATCTCGCGCCCGGCATCAAACAGCTCGCCGGCGCGGTCGCCGCGACGCAGAACGCGAAGGATGCGCTCGTGTCGCTCCTGCCCGTGGGGCTCGGGGCCAAGGGCGGCGAGTTCAACAAGGTCTATTTGGATAGCTTCCAGCGCATCGTGCTGCGGAACGAGCCGGTCAAGGACGTGCTCGAAGCGCAGGCGAAAGTGCTCGATGGCCTCATGAAGGAAACCGGCGCACCCTGCTGGGCTCCCGACAAGCCGAGCCAGGGCGCGTGCCCCGTCCAGTAGGCTGACACCTGAGCCCGGCGACGTCCGGTCGCCGGGCCGCCCCCTCGCGAGTGGAGCGGCTTCATGCCTGCGCGCACATCCTGGATTCCCTATGCGCTGATCGCGCCGTCGGTCGTCTTTCTCGGCGCGCTGTTTCTCGTGCCGCTCGTGCAGACGATCTGGCTGTCGTTTTCCGCAGGCGAAGGCCTGTCGCTGGACAATTACCAACGCATGGCCGGCGACCTGAACTTCTCGCTCGCCGTCAAGAACACGTTCCTGCTCACCCTGGTGGTCGTGCCGCTCCAGGTCGTGCTGGCGCTCGGGATGGCCACCATGGTGACGAAGCTCGACAAGGGCCGCGACCTGGTCCTGTGGGTGCTCACCATTCCCCTCGGCATCTCGGACCTCGCAGCCGGTCTCGCCTGGCTCGCGCTGCTTCAGAACACCGGCTACCTGAACTCGGCGCTGTACGCGCTCGGCCTCATCCAGGGGCCGACGGGATGGCTCTCGCAGGAGACTCCTGTAGCCCTGTTCATCGCCATCATGCTCGCGGAGCTCTGGCGCGCCACGGCGATCGTGTTGGTGATCCTGATCGCAGGTCTGCAGCTGATCCCGAAGGAGTTCTCGGAAGCCGCCGAGATCTTCGGCGCGAAGCCCTGGACGCGTTTCACGAGGATCACCCTGCCGCTTCTGAAGCCTAGCCTGCAATCGGCGCTGATCTTGCGCACGGTGCTCGCCTTCGAGGTCTTCGCGGTGGTTTACGCGCTCGGCGGGCGCAACTTCCCCGTCCTCGTCGGCGAGGCCTATGTCTGGCAGAACGACAATCAGAATTACGGCGTCGCCGCGTCATATGCGGTTCTCATCATGGTGATCTCGCTCGCCGCAACGGCCGTTTACCTGCGCGCGCTGAGAACCCGTCCGGAGCAGCTCCCATGACAACCGGCGCCGCCGAACTCAGCCAAACCTCCACAAGCCGGGGCGTTGCTCTTCCGTCCGCGCGCCGCTTGCTTCTCTGGACCGGTCTTGCAGTGCTGATCGCCTGGGTGCTGGTGCCGATCTATCTCGTCGCGCTCGGCGCCTTCGGCGGCAGGCTCGGCGTGTTCCGCTGGCCAAAAACGATCTGGCCCACGGACCTGTCGTTTGCGGCAATGAGCCAGTTCCTCGCCATCGAGGGCGTGTTCAACGCCCTGGTCAATTCGCTTATTGCCGCAGGACTGACGGTGGTGTTCTCCATCGCCCTCGGGGCTCCCGCCGGCTATGCGCTGGCGCGCTACACCTTCCGCGGGCAGAACGCCTATCGGCTGCTCGTTCTCCTTACCCGCGCGTTCCCGCTCGCCATCCTGGCGCTGCCGCTCACCGTCTCGTTCATTCGCCTGGGCCTCTACGACACCCCCTTTGGCGTGTCGCTGATCCACACTGTACTGGCGCTGCCCTTCGCTGCGCTCGTCACGCAGAGCCTCTTCATGGGCATCCCGCGCGAATACGAGGAGGCCGCCTGGGTGTTCGGCTGCACGCGCTTCCAAGCCTTCATGAAGGTGGTGCTTCCGCTGGCCCTGCCGGGCCTTGCGGCAACCGCCATCTTCGCCTTCGTGATCTCCTGGAACGAGGTCTTCGCGGCATCGATCCTCACCGTGCGCGAGCGGACGCTCACGGCCTATCTGCTGCGGATCCTCGCCGAGAGCCCGCTTCATTACCGCTTCGCCGGCGGCTTCATCCTCATCATCCCATCCGTGCTCTTCATCTTCGCCGTGAGGCGATACCTGTTCGCGGTGTGGGGCATTGCCAGCAAGTAACGGAATCCGTCATGGCTGACATCGTCATCGACCGCGTCGTCAAGGAATTCGGCTCCTTCCGCGCCCTGCAGGAAATCTCGCTCACCGTCAACGATGGTGAGTTCGTGGCCCTGCTCGGCCCCTCGGGCTGCGGCAAGACCACGCTTCTGCGCATCATCGCAGGCCTCGAGGCCCAGACCTCCGGCCGCGTCGTCATTGGCGGGCGGGATGTCAGCGACCTCGCCCCCCGCAAGCGCGGGCTGGCGATGGTGTTCCAGAACTACGCCGTCTTCCCGCACATGACCGTCTTCGAGAACGTCGCCTTCGGCTTGCGGATGCAGAAGGCGCCGCAGGCGGAGGTCAAGCGCAGGGTCGAGCGCGCAGCGTCTCTGCTCCACATCGAGAGCTATCTCGACCGCTACCCGGCGAAACTTTCGGGCGGCCAGCGTCAGCGCGTGGCAGTGGCCCGGGCGCTTGCCGTCGAGCCGGCCGTGCTTCTCATGGACGAACCGCTCTCCAACCTCGATGCGCTCCTTCGACTCGAAATGCGCACGGAACTGAAGGCTGTTCTGCGCGAAGCGGGGACCACGACGATCTACGTGACGCACGACCAGACCGAGGCCATGGGCCTCGCCGACCGCATCGCCGTGATGTATGGCGGCAAAATCGACCAGATCGGCTCACCGCTCGACATTTACGCCACGCCGGCAACGCGCTTCGTCGGAAGCTTCATCGGCTCTCCGCCCATGAATTTCATCAAGGTGCGGTGCAGCCAGGGCACCGCCCGGATCGGTGACGCTGCCCTGCCGTGCCCGTCGGCGGGAACCGAGATGGAGCTTGGATTGCGCGGCGAGGATGCTATCCTGAGCCCCAGCGGCTCCGGCATTCCCTTCGACGTCCGCGTCGTGGAGCCGATGGGCTCGCACCTGCTCCTCACAGGATCCATCGACGGTCAGCTCGCCCGCATCGTCGCGCCTCCGACAGCGAAGGTGAATGCCGGCCAGCGCGTTAGTCTCGATGTCGATCCGACCCGCGTAACCTGGATCGACAGCACCACGGGACGTGTTGTCGCCCGAGATTGAGTCAAAGGATTTTCGAGATGACCACGCTTCGCATGGAAGAGGCTGCGCATTCTATTCTCGCGCGCAACGATCGCGGCGGCTACACCGTCCCCACCGACCGGCTTTACCCGTTCCAGTGGAACTGGGACTCTGCCTTCGTGGCCATGGGGTTCGCCACCTTCGACGTGGACCGGGCCTATCGCGAGCTCGAGCGCCTGATCGAGGGCCAGTGGGACGACGGCATGATCCCGCACATCGTGTTCCACGCGCCGAGCGACACCTATTTTCCCGGTCCAGATGTGTGGGGCACGCAGCACCGGATTCCGACTTCCGGAATCACCCAGCCGCCGGTCTTCGGCATGGCCCTGCGCCATGTTCACGAGGCCGCTGTTGCGAGCGGCATGGCCGATGCAGAGGCGCGCACGAAGGCTTTGTTCCAAGCGGCGTTGCGCTCGCACCGGTGGTGGCTGAGCGCGCGCGATCCGGAAGGTCTCGGGCTCGTTGCGATCCTCCATCCCTGGGAAAGCGGCAGCGACAACTCGCCGGCCTGGGACGAGGCGCTCGCCCGGGTGCCTGCCACCACGAAAACGACGATCCGCCGCAAGGATACCGGCCACGTGGATGCCTCCATGCGTCCGCGCGACGAGGATTATCAGCGCTTCATCCACCTCGTTGACGTGTATCGGGACTGCGGCTGGAACCCGCAGCGCCAATGGGCGAAAGCCCCCTTCAAGGTCGCCGACGTTCAGATGACCGCGATTCTCGCGCGCGCCACCGCCGACCTCCTGCATTTGGCCGAGACCTTGGGGATCGACGAGGACAAGGCCGAGCTGGTGCAGATGCGCAGGAGGCTCGCCGACGGGCTTGCCCAGCGTTGGCGTCCCCATCTCTGCCGCTTCGTTTCTCTCGATCTGATCTCTGGGAGCGACATCGAGGCGCCGACCCAAGCAGGCTTCATCCCCCTCGTCGCGCTGACCCTTGACGACCCGCAGCGAAGCGCCGTCACGGCTGAGATCGCGCGCTGGCTCGATGGCATGGTTGTCGGCGTTCCCTCGGCGCCAAACTTCTCGCCCGCCTTCGAGCCCAAACGCTACTGGCGCGGTCCGGTCTGGGCGGTCATCAACTGGCTCATCGCGGACGGCCTGCGCCTGAACGGGGCGAAAGACCTCGCCTGCCAGATCGAACAGAGTACTGTCCGGGCCATCGAGAATGCTGGATTTTGCGAATATTTCGATCCGACCACCGGAGAGGGCCTCGGTGGCGACACGTTTTCCTGGACGGCCGCCGCTTATCTTGTTCTCGGCGGACGCAAGCTCGACGGAGAGTAAGGCGAGCCGCCCCATGTCGGGAGGCAGGCGGGCCGGCTGATCTGCGCATGGCCAAGCCCGCCGAGCATCTCGGCCGTGCTGCTGCACGGCCAAGCTCCGGGCGTGGCAGCGACCTTAGCCGATCATCTCAAGGACGATCTGGCGCAGTTCTTCTCGGGTCAGGCCCGTCGGCTGGGGCTTGGGTGCCGCCTTGATCGGATGGGTCTCTTTCGAGGGTTGCGGTTTCTTCTTGTGGTTCTGGACTGGAGTTGAAGTCGACATTGAAAATCCTGTCGCCGCGCCGGGACTATCCGGGCGGCATTGCTGTGTGTGAAGGGTGTCGGGGTCATCCACGACGGGGGAACCCGCTCGAGCGGGTTTGAGCGCCATCGATGGGAACGGAAAGCGGGCTCGGCGCTCGATCATGAGCTAAGGAGAGCAGGCCGAACATGTCGGGTGGACGGTTTAATATGGCGCACCGAATGTGCCGAGACAAGGAGAAAATGAAATAACGGGAAATAAAAGATCGAGAATGCGAAAATTGAAGCTGCGGAAGGACGTTCGTATCTCCCGTATTTCCTTCGAAAAAACAGGTCGTTGGGGCATGATAGAGGGTAGGGGGCTGTCGATTTATTTTCGAACTGGTCTTGTCTTTGCTCCGAATTGGCCCTATATCGCATTCATCGACATTTGGCCGGACAATCGGGCCGTACCGCCTTGGCCTGCCGGGCGCACGTTCAGACACTCTCCCAAACATCGACGAACCGAGTGGGGTCGTGCTGTCGCATGTCTGCCACTCACGTGCACTGACGCATCAACCAAGGATATTCCCATGATTACGGGCACCGTTAAGTTCTACAACGACCAGAAGGGCTTCGGCTTCATTCAGCCGGACAACGGCGACAAGGACGTGTTCGTCCACGCCACCGCTCTCGAGCGCGCCGGCCTGCGCGGCCTGCGCGAAGGCCAGAAGGTGACCTTCGACACCGCCGAGGATCGCCGCTCCGGCAAGGTCGCCGTCAACAACATCCAGACGGCCTGAGCCCAGGTCTTCCCATCGGGCGGCGCGGTGTTCCACGCCGCCTGACAGAGCCGCCCTTCAGGGGCGGCTTTTTTGTTCGTGCGAATGAGGAGGCCGCTCCTGAAGGTGCCGGCGCCAGCAGCCGGCCATCAGAGGCGTCATCCCGATACCGGAACATCCGAGAGAGCATGCCATGTCCCACAAGTTCAAGATCAAACAGATGGTTCGGCTCAAGCAGCCGGGCCTTGCCGACGCGCGCATGGGCTCTGCGGGCGTTTACGAAATCATCCGGTTGATGCCTGCGGATCAGACCGGAGAGCTCTCATACCGGATCAGGTCAGGCTCGGTGGAGAGGGCCGTCCGGGAGAGTGAGATCCGCGGCGCCTGAACGCTGGGACTTTCACCCGATCGCCCGGCGCACGCTTTCGCGGCGGGCGTGAACCACTCACGACAAGAGAGGACATTCTTTGCAGGTTTTCGTCAGAGACAACAACGTCGACCAGGCTCTCCGTGCGCTCAAGAAGAAGATGCAGCGCGAGGGGATCTTTAGGGAAATGAAGGCTCGAAAGGCCTACGAGAAGCCATCGGAGCGGAAGACCCGCGAGAAGGCGGAAGCCGTGCGCCGGGCCCGCAAGCTCGCCCGCAAGCAGGCGATCCGCGAGGGTCTGATCGCAGCCCCGAAGCGGCCTGCCCGCGACGCCCGGGGCGCCGGCCGGGGTGCTCGCCCGAGCGCATCCCCGGCTCCCCGCCCGGGTAACTGAGAGCCTTCGCACGCGCTCGGCCTTACGCGCTCCGGATGTCCGGAGCGCCCCTTCTCGGCTGGCCGCGACGTCGGACACGGGGCCCTTCGGGCGGCGGCCGACCTGGCCGTGAACCCTCCCGAAATCCCCCGCATTCGGCGACGAGACAGCCCGCCCAACAGGCGGGCTTTTTCATGTCGGCTCTTTCGGACGGAAATATAGCGAAGATTGCCTTCATGTCAGAAAGCTGTCTTAATGGCTTCGCGGAGCGATTTCGTGAACCAGCACGTGAAGCAGCGTCTTGAGGAGAGCCTGAGTACCACGACCGCATCCGGCAGGGCGGTGGCGAGTTATATGCTCGCAAACCTCAACGAGCTTCCTTTCGAAACCTCGGCTTCCATCGCCCAGAAGATCGGTGTCAGCGAACTGACCGTTGGGCGCTTCTGCCGGTCCATCGGTTACCGGCACCTCAAGGACCTCAAGGATCACCTGCGAAGGGACCTCGGAGGCAGTCCCTGGCTCATCGGCGACCGGCTCAAGGAGTTCCGGAGGCGTAGCCGCCAGAACCTGGGGGAACTCACGAAGAGCTTCGATCTGGAGGTCGCGGCCCTGGTGCGGGTCTACGAATATGCTCAGACCTCCGCGTTTCGATCCGCGAGCCGGCGCTTGGCGACCGCGTCGCGGGTGTATGTCGCCGGGTTCCAGACGGAGAGGGGGCTTGCAGCCTCACTGGTCCATAACCTGCAATATCTGCGCGACGGCGTGCATTTGCTGGATCCGGGCTCCGGCCACTTCGCCGAGGCGCTCCTCGGAGGCGACGGTCAGTCCGCCCTCGTGATCCTCGAGGCCCGTCGCTATTCGCGACAGGCGAAGCTCCTTGCCGGCAAAGCGCATGCGCGCGGCATCCCCGTCACTCTGCTGACCGACACCTATTGCGATTGGGCGGAAGGCTGCACGGCCGAAGTGTTCCGCATCCCCACGGACATCAATCTCTTCTGGGATTCGACGGCGCCGATGCTCTCTCTGGTGCACTTGCTGCTGAACGCCGTATTCAACGAAATGGGCCCGCAAGTGGAGGAGCGGCTGAATACGACGGCCGCGCTATATCATGAATTCGTCGGCTACACGGAAAACCCGTGAGGTTCGGCGTGGAGAGGACCGGATCGGTCGCAACAACAGAGGGTATAAGAAATGCACAAAGCGATTCTCGCCGCAGGCATCTGCATCCTGGGTATGACGTCCCTGGTGTCGGCGCAGGAGAAGAAGGAAATCGTGATCGCCTCGGAGGGGGCCTATCCGCCCTTCAACTTCATGGATTCCAGCAATAGGCTGCAGGGCTTCGACATCGAAATCGCGAATGCGCTGTGCGAGAAGATGCAGGTGAAGTGCACCATCGTGGCGCAGGATTGGGACGGCATGATCCCGGCGCTCCTCGCCAAGAAGTTCGATGCGATCGTTGCTTCCATGACGATCACCGAGGAACGCAAGAAGCAGATCGATTTCACCGATCGCTATTATCGCACGCCGCTTTCCGTCGCCGTTCCCAAGGATTCGGAGATCAAGGACACAACGCCCGCCTCCATGAAGGGGCTGGCCGTGGGCGCTCAGTCCTCCACCACCCAGGCGATCCACGCCGAGGACGTCTATGGCAAGGCCGGTGCCGATGCGAAGCTCTATCCGACGCAGGACGAGGCCAATGCCGACCTGGCGAACGGACGTCTGGATGCCGTCGTGGCCGACAAGTTCGTGCTCGTCGAGTGGCTGAAGAACACGGGCAGGGATTGCTGCAAGCTCCTCGGCGACATCGAGGGAACCATGTCCGAGGCCGGTATCGCGCTCCGCAAGGAGGACAAGGAGCTGAAGGAGAAGTTCAACAAGGCGATCAAGGACATCGTCGCCGACGGCACCTACCAGAAGATCCAGAGCAAGTATTTCGAGTTCGACATCTACTAAGCTCAGCCGAGATCCCGCTCAAGCGCGCGGCGTCGGCGCCAACCTGCCGACGTCTCCCGCGGGCCCTGCGCAAAGGTCGGTCCATTGCAGGATGTTCTTTCTCTTCTTTCCTTCTCCGACGGAGGCTGGGGCAACGCGCTCGCGGCGGGCACTCTCGTGACCCTGACGCTTGCTCTCACCACGCTGCCGATCGGCATTGTTCTCGGCCTCGGGGTTGCCCTGTCGGCGCGCTCCCGCAGTCCGCGCGCGCGCGCCGTGGCCACCGTGTTCACGACGGTGTTCCGCGGCCTGCCGGAACTGCTCACCCTGCTCATCGTCTACTATGGCGGTCAGATCCTCATTCAGCGCATGATGGCCGCGATGGGTTACGGAGGGCAGCTTCAGATCAATGCGTTCCTGGCCGGCGTCGTCGCCTTCGGTCTCGTTCTCGCGGCATTCTCCAGCGAGGTCTGGGTGGGGGCGCTCAACACCGTTCCAAGAGGGCAGTACGAGGCGGGGAGCGCACTTGGCCTCTCCAGGTGGCTCACGTTCCGGCTCGTTGTTTTCCCGCAGCTCATGAGAGCGGCTCTGCCGGGACTGTCCAACAACTGGCTGACCCTTCTGAAGGATACCTCCCTGATCTCGACCATCTCACTGGTCGACCTGATGCGGCAGACGAACCTCGCCGTCGGCGCCACGAAGCAGCCGATCGTGTTCTATCTCGCGGCCTGCTTCATCTATCTGCTGCTCTCCGCGGGATCGGGGCTCGCCTTCACGTTCCTGGAGCGCCGCGCCAATCGCGGCTATGCGAGAGGCTAGAATGACGTATCGCGATGTTCTGGGCCTCGTCATCGATCTCGATCTCCTGGACCGCTATGGCTGGCGCTTCGTCGAAGGCGTCGGCGTTACGGCGCAGCTGGTGGCGATCTCCTTCACGATCGGGGGAGTTCTCGGGCTGCTGCTGGCGCTCGCCCGCCTGTCGCACAACCGCCCGCTCCGCTGGCTCACGGGTGCCTACATCTATTTCTTCCGTGGGTCTCCTCTGCTCGCGCAGCTGTTCCTGCTCTATTACGGCCTCGGGTCCCTGCGCGCCTTCTGGACCGATCTCGGTCTCTGGTGGTTCTTCCGCGAGGCCTGGTACTGTGCCTTGCTCGCCTTCACGCTGAACACGGCGGCCTATCAGGCCGAGATCTTCCGGGGTGCCATCCAGTCCGTTCCCAGAGGGCAGCGGGAGGCTGCGGCAGCGCTCGGGATGCACAAGGCGATCACTTTCGCGAAGGTGATTTTCCCCCAGGCGATGATGGTCTGCCTGCGGCCGCTCGGCAACGAGCTGATCCTCATGATCAAGGCCAGCGCCATCGCGTCGCTCGTCACGATCTACGATCTCATGGGCGTCACTAAGCTCGCATTCTCGCGCTCCTACGACTTCGAGCTCTATCTGTGGGCCGCGGTGCTCTACCTCCTCATCGTCGAGTGCATCAGACGATTCTGGGCCGTGCTCGAAAGGCGGCTCACCCGCCACCTGAGGGCAGGGGACTTGCCGCAGACGGCGCAGCAGGGCTGGTTGAGCCGCATGACGAAAACCGCTCTCAAACCCAACGCACAGTAAAGAACCGCCCATCATGCGTCATGACGTCATCGTGCTCGGCGCCGGGATCGTCGGCGTCTCCGCCGCGCTCCATCTGCAATCGCGCGGCCGCTCCGTCTGTCTCGTCGACCGCCGCTCGCCGGGCGAGGAAACTAGCTACGGCAATGCCGGACTGATCGAGCGGACGGGCGTCATTCCTTACGCGATGCCGCGCCAGGTCTCGGCTCTTCTCCGCTACAGCCTGAACCGCTCGCCGGAGGTGCGGTATCACTTCTCGCACCTGCCGAGGATGGGCGCGTGGCTCTTCAGATACTGGTGGCACTCCTCGCCGGAGCGTCTTCTCGAGGCCACCAACGCCATGCTGCCTCTCATCGAGCGCTGCGTGACGGAACACGACCGGCTCATCGAGAAGGCCGGGATCGCGCATCTGCTGCGCCGCAGCGGCTGGATCGAGACGTTCCGGACGGCCGAAGGAAAGCGGAAGGCGCTGGCCGCCGCCAAGGACCTCGGGCGATACGGTCTTCGCTACGAGGTCCTCGATCCTGCGCAGCTCAGGAGCCGCGAGCCTTTCCTGAAGGACGCGCCCATCGGGGCCATTCACTGGCGCGATCCCACGACCGTGTCCGATCCGGAAGCGCTCACGAAGGGGTACGCGGCGCTCTTCACCCAGCAGGGCGGGCGCTTCGCTTCAGGCGATGCGCAGAGCCTCTCGCGCAGCGGCCGCGATTGGGTTGTGGCCACGGAGGAGGGCCCCGTCACGGCCGGACAGGTCGTCGTAGCCCTCGGCCCCTGGTCCGACCGGATCTTCAAGCCGCTCGGCTATCGCATCCCCCTGGCCGTCAAGCGCGGCTATCACGTGCATTACGGTTCAAGCGGCGAGGCGCGCCTGAACCAGCCGGTGCTCGATTTCGAGGGCGGGTATGTGCTCGCCCCGATGACAAAAGGCGTTCGGCTGACCACGGGAGTGGAGCTTGCGGGCTTCGACGCGCCCGAGGATTCCCGCCAGCTCGATCAGGCCGAGGCTCTCGCCCGCGATCTGTTTCCCCTGGGCGAACGGGTCGAGCCGAAGCCGTGGCTCGGGCGCAGGCCGTGCCTTCCCGACATGCGGCCCGTGATCGGCCCTGCATCCCGTCATCCGGGCCTGTGGTTCTGCTTCGGTCATGCCCATCACGGGCTGACCCTGGGGCCCGTCTCGGGCCGCCTGCTCGCGGAATTGATGACCGGCGAGGCGCCGTTCTGCGATCCCGCGCCCTATCGGGCGGACCGGTTCTGACGAACGGGGCCTGATCCCGGCGACCAGGCCCGTTGTCCCGGTCAGGCGGCGTTGGGCGTGGCGGCTGCGCGAAGCAGCATGCCGAAGAGGTCGCGCGGATCGTCCGGATCCGCCAGAAGATCGAGCTCCTCATAGAGGCCGGTCTCCTCGACCTGCTTCTTCACGTAACGCAGCGCCGAGAAGTCCTCGATGGCGAAACCTACGGAGTCGAACAGGGTGATCTGCCGGTCGCTCGAACGACCCGTCTCCTGGCCTGCGATCACGCGCCACAGCTCCTTGACCGGGTAATCGGGCGCGAGCTGCTGAATCTCGCCTTCGATCCGCGTCTGAGGCGGATACTCGACGAAGATGTCGGAGCGCTTCAGAATATCGGCGTGAAGCTCCGTCTTGCCGGGGCAGTCGCCGCCGACCGCGTTGATGTGCAGCCCGGAGCCGACCATGTTGTCGGAGAGGATCGTGGCGTTCTGCTTGTCGGCGGTCACCGTGGTGACGATCTCCGCGCCCTCCATCGCTTCCTCGATGGAGCCGCACACGGCGATATCGAAGCCGTAGCCTGCGAGGTTGCGCACGCATTTCGTGCTCGCCGAGCGGTCGATGTCGTAGAGCCGCAGTTTATCGACGCCGAGCAGGGCCTTGAAGGCGACGGCCTGGAACTCCGATTGCGCGCCGTTGCCGATGATCGCCATGGTACGTGCGTTCTTCGGCGCGAGATACTTGGCGGCGACCGCCGAGGTCGCAGCGGTGCGCAGCGCGGTCAGAATGGTCATCTCGGTCAGGAGCACGGGGTAACCCGTGCCCACATCCGCCAGCACGCCGAAGGCCGTCACGGTCTGGCGCCCCTCGCGGGTGTTCTTCGGGTGGCCGTTCACGTATTTGAAGCCATAGACCTCGCCGTCGCTGGTGGGCATGAGCTCGATCACGCCCTCGCGGCTGTGGGAGGCGACCCGCGGGGTCTTATCGAACGATTCCCAGCGGCGAAAATCCGATTCGATGTAGTCCGACAGCTCAGTCAGGAAGCGCTCCACGCCGATGGCGAGGACGAGCTTCATCATGTGATCGACGCTGACAAAAGGAACGATGTTCAATTTCGGGATCATGAGGCATTCACTTCGGGGTGTGGCGGTAGCTTTGCGTCGGACGGTCGAGGACACGGCGGCCCATGAGGCTCGAGGCGAGATCGACCATGAGCAGGGCCGTGCGGCCGCGCTCGTCCAGGAAGGGATTGAGCTCGACGAGATCGAGGCTTCTCACGAGGCCGCTGTCGTGCAGCATCTCCATGATGAGGTGCGCCTCGCGGAAGGTGGCGCCGCCCGGCACCGTCGTGCCGACGCCCGGCGCAATGCCGGGATCGAGGAAGTCCACGTCCAGGCTCACGTGGAGCATGCCGTCGGCCATGGCGACACGCTTCAGGAAGGCGTCGAGCAGGGGAGCCACGCCGTTCTCGTCGATGGCGCGCATGTCGTGGATCGTGATGCCCGTGGTCGCAAGAGCCGCGCGCTCGGCGGGGTCGACGCTGCGGATGCCCATCATGCAGACATTCTCGGACTTCACCGGGTGACGAACCGTGGGGAAGTACTCGTCGAAGCCCTGGCGGCCCGTGGCGTAGGCCATGGGGACACCGTGCAGGTTGCCGCTCGTCGTCGTCTCCAGGGTGTGGAAGTCCGGATGGGAATCGAGCCACAGGACGAAGAATTCGCGGCGCTCCTCGGCGGCACGGCGGGCGAGGCCCGTGATCGAGCCTGCCGAGAGGCTGTGATCGCCGCCTAGAAATATCGGTATGCCTTCGCCGCTGGCTTTGAATGCCGTCTCCGCGATGGCTTCCGTCCATGCTACCGTCTCCGGCAGGGCCTTGATGGCCGGATTGGCATGGCCCATCTCGCGGCTGGGCGCGGGGGCGATGTTGCCCCGGTCCTCGACCGTGTAGCCCAAGCGTTCCAGTTCCGTCGCCAGGCCGGCCGTGCGAAATGCGCTCGGCCCCATATCGCAGCCGAGCCGGCCTGCGCCTTCCTGAACGGGCACTCCGATGAGAATGCAGGGCTTTTGCATCGTCCAATCTCTCCACACCATATGAGCCAAGCTAAGCGAGGGACTTGGCGGTATGAACAAGGCACTTTGACAAATCGGAAAAGTTCCTTAGCCATTCTGCTAAACATAGTTTTGCAAAATGGCAGACATGGACGATCTCGATCAGCGTCTCATCACCCTCCTGCGCCACAATGGCCGGCGCAGCGTCTCGGATCTCGCTCTCGAACTCAACGTATCCCGCGCCACCGTGCGCTCGCGGATGGAGCGTCTGGAGCGTTCAGGGGATATCGTTGGCTATACCGTGATCCTGCGGGCGGATGCCGTTTCCCTGCCTGTGCGGGGCATCATGCTGATCGAGGTGGAGGGCCGCGCGGCCGACCGGGTCGTGGATGCCCTGGGTGGTTTTCCGGAGGTCAGCGCCATTCACACCACGAACGGAAAGTGGGATCTGGTCGTCGAACTCGGCGCGGCCAGCCTGTCCGATTTCGACGGAATCCTGAGGCGCATCCGTCTGATTCCCGGCGTCATTGCATCGGAAACCAATCTTCTGCTTGCAACCCCGCGCAGCACCCGCGCCCGCCTGTAACGGGCGGCGGCCGTAATGCCCACGGCATGGACAGGATGCCCGCCGGGGGCGAGGCGCGTCAGTTGTTGTCCCGCACCGTAAGCGGCTGAGCCTCGGACTGAGGGGTGAGATACTCGATCGAGACCCAATCCGTGCACGCTCTGAGGATGGGAGCGAGATAGGCGCGGCTGCCCTCGATTTCGACCACTCTGCAGGGGTAAGCCCGCCGGTCTCCCGGCGGGCGGTAAACCACCGTGCTGCCGGGCTTGATCTCGTGAGAGACGGCGCCGAGAGATGGGCTCTGCGTAGAGGGCTTGCTGGGACCGTTGTCTTGAAGGACGGAGGTCTTCTTGCTCGCCCGGTAGCGATCGAGCGCTTCGATGGCGACGCGGGCCCGGTCGCGGTAGCGATCGGTGACCAGTCTCATCAGGGTGCCTTGCTGGCGGCCCGGATACCAAGAGACCCCGCCAATTTTCGCAAGCTCTTCTGCGACGATTTCGATTTCTTCTTCGGTCATCGGCTCATTCCCTGGAGGAGGTCGGAGTTAAGCTCAGATCGGATGGTGGTGGAACGCAACCTGACGCTTCGATTTATGGCCCCGATGAGTCGCTTCGTTTTGTTGATACGAACGTGTGACTCCATTCGATTGTTCTGTTGCGCAATTTCTGCGATGCGCTGTGACTATCTGCGTGGGATCATGCGCTCCTGCAAAATCGCCAATTGCTGGATATAGGGCAGGCGGCGCTCTTGATGCTGTGCTTTCAGTTTCTCAAGGATCCGGATTTTCAGGTTCAGATCCGGCGAGTTCTTGCTGATCTTGTCTCTTGCCTGTTCGTATTCGAAATCGATGTTGGCCAAGGTCGAGAGAAGTGACTGAAGTAAAGGCGTATCAGTGGGAGAGTACATTTTGGGCAGAGATTGTTCGCCCGGACTATTGATATTAGATAACCTCGTATCATCCATGCGCCGCCTCGTTAACTTTGCGGTAACGGATCCGAAGGTACTGACGCTGGGTTACTCCGTCTGTTGGGTATCCGACAGAGTAGATAAAGATTCTGAACTTTGTCGTCTCGGACGCAGGAACTCCGCATTCCGACCACGTTTGGCGAGGACGTGGCTGACTGAACAGACGGGCGGCGTCGAGAACGGTCATGCCATCAGGTCAAAAGTGCCGGGGAGCAGGCGTTCGAAGCTCTTGCGGATCTTTCGGTAGCATACGCAGGACATTTCCTCGAGTCCGGCGCGATCCGTGATCGTGATGGAGCCGCGCCCCTGCTGGATCAGGCCGGCGATCTGCAAAGCGCGCGTGACGCTGCTGACCGTCGAGCGCTGCACGCCCAGCATTTCCGCGAGTATTTCATGAGTCAGAGGGAGCGCATCGTGGTCGACGCGATCGCGGGTGCTCAAGATCCAGCGGCAGCAGCGGGCCTCTACGCTGTGCACGGCATTACAGGCGACGGTCTGCAAAGTCTGAGCCAGAAGTGCTTCCGTGAACCTGAGCACGATCTCCCGGATCCGGGGGTGCTCCCGTCCGGCCCCCTCCAGGCGATCCACGGCGATCCGCGAGGCGAAGCCGGAAATCTGGGTGACATACCGGCCGAAGGATTGTCGGGTCATGAGAGCGCTGACGAAGCCGAACATGCCCTCCCGCCCGAACAACGCCATCTCCACGGTTCCTCCGTCGTGGAGGATGGTTACGAGGGAGACGAGAGCATTGTGAGGGAAGTAGGTATGGCGCACG
>JAPSLB010000046.1 GCA_031181145.1 Microvirga sp. | reverse complement strand
CCGGCGGCGAGATCCAGAGCGACGGCCAGGGCAACCCGACCGGGCTCCTGCTCGCCAAGCCGAACGCCACCATCCTGTACGCGACCCTCGCCAAGGGCCCGAAGCTGCCGCCCGAGTACCAGAAGAACTCGACCCGCCACTTCATGCGCGAGATCAACCGGCTCGGCATCACCAGCGTGATCGACGCGGGTGGCGGCTTCCAGAACTATCCGGACGATTACCGGATCATCGAGGAGCTCCACCGCGACGGCCAGATGACGGTGCGCATCGCCTACAATCTCTTTACCCAGAAGCCGAAGGAGGAGCTCAATGATTTCCGGAGCTGGGCCGGCCAGGTGAAGCCGGGCCAGGGCGACGACCTCTACCGTCACAACGGCGCCGGCGAGATGCTGGTCTACACGGCCGCCGATTTCGAGGACTTCCGTGTCGAGCGGCCGGACATGCCGCTCTCGATGGAGAACGACATGGAGTCGGTGGTGCGGCTGCTGGCCGAGAACCGCTGGCCGTGGCGGCTGCACGCCACCTACAACGAGACCATCACCCGGGCGCTCGACGTGTTCGAAAAGGTCGAACGGGACGTGCCCTTCGACGGCCTGCACTGGTTCATCGACCACGCCGAGACCATCGACGACCGCAACATCGAGCGCATTGCGAAGCTGGGTGGCGGCATCGCGGTCCAGCACCGCATGGCCTACCAGGGTGAGTACTTCGTCGAGCGCTATGGCGCCAAGGCGGCCGAGCGCACTCCGCCGATCCGGCGCATGATGGAGATGGGCGTACCGGTGGGCGCAGGTACGGATGCGACCCGCGTCGCGTCCTACAATCCCTGGGTGTCGCTGTCCTGGCTGGTGACGGGCAAGACCCTGGGAGGCCTGACCCTGTATCCGAGCGCCAACCGGCTCGACCGCGAGACGGCCCTGCGGCTGTGGACCGAGGCCAACACCTGGTTTTCCAGCGAGGCCGGCAAGAAGGGTCAGATCAAGGAAGGCCAGCTGGCCGACCTGGCGGTGCTGTCGGACGACTACTTCGCCGTCCCCGAGGATGCGATCCAGGACATCACGTCGGTCCTGACGCTGCTCGGCGGCAATCCGGTCCATGGAGACGGCGACTTCAAGGACCTCGCCCCGCCGCTGCCGCCGCCGATGCCGGACTGGTCGCCGGTGCGGACCTTCGGCGGCTACCAGAAGCGGTCCGACAACGGCCAGGATCGCAAGTACGCCTTCGCGGCGGCCAATTGCGGCTGCGCGAACTCTTGCGGCGTCCACGGCCACGCGCATGCCACGGCCCTGGCGGCCCACGTGCCCACCTCGGACGGGCGCTCGTTCTGGGGCTCGCTCGGCTGCTCGTGCTGGGCGTTCTGATGCGGGAGGATGACATGAGCGACATCGCTGCCCACCGGCCTATTTCCCAGGTCCCGGCCTTGCTCATCAACGGCCGGAGCGCCCCCCGGTGACGGCGCCACAGAACAGCGCGGCCAACGGCAAGGCACTCCCTCCCCCCGGCACGTTCGCGCCGCTGCGGCATCGCCTCTTCGCGGTGATCTGGGCCGCCACCGTGCTCGGGAACATCGGCACCTTCATGCGCGATGTCGCCTCCGCCTGGCTCGTCACGGACCTCTCTCCCTCGCCGGCGGCGGTCGCGATGATCCAGGCCGCCGGCACCCTGCCGATCTTCCTTCTCGCCATTCCGGCGGGCGTCCTGTCCGACATCCTCGACCGCCGCCGCTTTCTGATCGGCATCCAGATCGGGCTTGCCGTCGTAAGCACCACCCTCGCCTTTCTCGCCTGGACCGGCACGGTCTCGGTTGTGAGCCTGATTGCCCTCACGTTCCTTGGCGGCGTGGGTGCGGCGCTGGCGGCGCCGGCGTGGCAGGCCATCGTGCCGGAACTCGTCCCCCGGTCCGACATCAAGGGGGCCGTGGCCCTCAACTCCCTGGGCATCAACATCGCCCGGTCCATCGGTCCGGCGCTCGGCGGCTTGCTCCTTGCCGCCCTGGGGGCAGCGGCGGTCTACGGAATCGACGTGCTCACCTACGTGGTGGTGAGCGCGGCCCTGCTGTGGTGGCGACGCGAGGCCGGGACCGATGAGGGCCTGCGGGAGCAGTTCGGCGGCGCCCTGCGGGCGGGCCTGCGCTACGCCCGCGCCAGCCGTGAGCTGCACCGGGTGCTCTGGCGGGCGGCGGTCTTCTTCGCCTTCGCGAGCGCGGTCTGGGCGCTCCTGCCCCTCGTGGCGCGCCAGGAGATCGGCGGCGGGCCCGGCTTCTACGGCCTGATGCTCGGCAGTGTCGGCGCGGGGGCGATTGCCGGGGCCCTCCTGCTGCCGCGGGTCCGCGCCCGCCTCGGGCAGGACCGGCTGGTGCTGGGGGCCTCGCTGGTCACGGCCGCAGGCACCGTGCTGCTGGCGCTCACGGACTCCGAGATGCTGGGTATCGTCGCGGCCTTCGTGCTCGGCACCGCCTGGATCACGATTCTGACTACCCTGAACTCCACCACGCAGGGCATCCTGCCGAACTGGGTTCGCGGGCGGGGACTGGCGATCTATCTCACCGTGTTCAACGGAGCCATGGCGGCGGGCAGCATGAGCTGGGGCCTCGTGGCCCAGGCCGTCGGCACGGACGCCGCGCTGATCGTCGCCGGGAGCGGGCTGGCGGTCGTGGCCGGCTTCGCCTATCGGGCCGCCCTGCCCAGCGGCGAAGGCGACCTCACGCCCTCGATGCATTGGCCCGAGCCGGCCCTCGCCGAGCCGGTGGCGCATGACCGCGGGCCAGTGATGGTCACGGTGACCTACCGCATCCGGCGGACTGACCGGCCCGCTTTCCTGGCGGCGCTCGACAGGCTGTCCGAGGAGCGCCGCCGCGACGGCGCCTACGCCTGGGGCGTCTCCGAGGATGCGGCCGACCCGGAGCGCGTGGTGGAGTGGTTCTTCGTCGAATCCTGGGCCGAGCACCTGCGCCAGCACCGGCGTGTCTCGAAGGTGGACGCCGGCATCCAGGCTGAGGCCCGCCGCTTCCATCAGGGGCCGGAGGATCCGATGGCCCAGCATTTCCTGGCGCTCGCACCGCGCCGGATAGGAGCGCCCGCCCCGGAGGAAGCCGCGTCATGACGATCGGACTTGGACTGTCCCCGTCGGCGCCCCTGGCGCTCATGCCCGTGGTTCAGATGCTGGAAGATGAATGGACGAGATATTCCGAAGACGCTCGGAAGACCTTTGACCTGCTTGGAAGCAACGAGAAGGAGTCGTTCTGGGATCGAGAACACCAAGAATCGCTTCAAGGACGGGGGCAACTACTTCGGAAGGCATCCTGAAAAGTCCTCTCCTTCTTCGACAGTCACATGAAGTGAGCATTCGATCGCGAGAGAGGAACCGGCGCATCACAGCCATCCACCTTGGAGATGACGGTCAATCGCGAGCCGCCCGGGCCATATGGCCCGGACGCCTCGTCTCTTAACGCGTCTCTGTCTTTCGCGCGGAGACCAGGAGCATCATCGGCCGCTCCAGCTCTTCGGCCAGTTCGGGAAACTTCTCGATCTGTTCCGGCGTCGGAGCGAATTCCTCGACCCGGCGCAACTCGAATCCCGCATCGATCAGAGCGTTGAGCGTCGTGCTTAATGTCCGGTGATACTTGAGCACGCCTCTGGCGAACCAGTCCGTGCGACGCTCGCCCTCAACCGAATAGCCATTGACCGGCCAGGTCTTGCGGCCGTCCTCATCGACAGTCCAATGGGGATGTGCCGCAGCCATGAAGATCGGATGTTCGATCGTGAAGACCAGATCTCCGCCGGGAACCAACGCCTTGTGGATCATGCGCGCGAGGCGCTGGAAATCCTCGACATAGTGAAAGGTCAGGGCGCTGTAGACGAGGTCGAAAGCCGCCTCGGGCAGCTCCAGCGTATCGAGATCGGCGATCCGATATTCAATGGCCTGGTCCGAGGTGTCGGCCTTGGCGCGTGCGATCATGTTCTGCGACAGATCGAGGCCAAGCACCGAGAACGCGCCCTGCGCGCGCATCCAGCGCGAGGTCCAGCCGAATCCGCAACCCAGATCGGCCACGCGCTTGCCGGGCAACGCGGGCAGCATGGCCCGGATTGCCGGCCATTCCGGCGCACCGTCCAGCCCATGCACCTGTCGGGGCAACTGGCTGTAGCCAGCGAAGAATTCGGGATTGTCGTAGATATTCTGCGCCATGTTTCACTCCATGATGAAGAGGAGGACGAGGCACGTTCCAAAGCCGAAAGACCTCCTCCGCGAGGGGCGCAGCAACGGCCATTTCAGACTTTCCGGGCCAATCAGGTTCGTCGTGGGCCGCCCTTAGCGCTCGGACAACGATCAATGCTGCCTCCCCTGGACCCTATCGACCAAGTTTCATAGCGTGCCACAACAGGATTCGGCCGAGCCAAGTCCAGACCGGCGATACCAAGTCACGGGCGAGCGTAACGATCATGAAGAATGCGACAAATGCAATGCGGGCGAAGAGCGCTTCAGTGGAAGGGCAAGGCGACCCCTCTCCGGCCCGACTGATCGACGCGAGAATCGCGGAGTTGAACGACTGGCGTGGCGCGACGCTCGCGCGGGTTCGCGCGCTCATCAGGCAGGCCGTGCCCGACGTGGCCGAGGCGTGGAAGTGGCGCGGGGTTCCCGTGTGGGAGCACGCCGGCATCATCTGCACCGGCGAGACCTACAAGAATGCCGTGAAGCTGACCTTCGCCAAGGGCGCCGCGCTGGAGGATCCGTCAGGCCTCTTCAATGCCAGCCTCGACGGCAACACAAGGCGCGCCATCGATCTCCACGAGGGCAACAGGATCGACGAAGAGGCGCTGAAGGCGCTCATTCGCGCCGCCGCGGCCCTCAATACGTCCTCGGGCGCGAAGCGGCTGAAACGCGCATCGGCACGGGCCGGTGCTTGAGCGCACCAGCACCCGCGCCCCATTCCCAACCCGATGTATGAACCTCCTCGTCATGACCGGGTATGACATGGGGCGGCGGTGAGCGCTCGCCAGGGAGGCGGGTGTCCGCCCCCTTTATCCGGCCTGCTTCCGCCTGTCCCGGCAGCGGTTCATGGGGCCCGGGCGTGGACCGTCCGCTCCGGAGCGTTCGATTTGCGTTGACCCGGTCCGGGCGAACCGGTAGAAGCCAGCACATGATCGCCGATCGCACCACTTTCATGAACTATTTTACGCCGTCCCCATAGGGCGGCTGCGTTTGGTTGCGACCTGACGATCCATGCCGCCGCATTCCGGCGGCGTTTTCATTTCTGGATCGGTCTCCGGCCTGCGGCGTTCCCGAAGCCAAGGAGACCACGATGACGACACTTCAATCCCTGTTCCTGAAGACGCTGATCGAACGCGGCTTCATCCATCAATGCACAGATCTCGCGGGCCTCGACGAGAGGCTCTCGGCCGGCATCGTTCCAGCCTATGTCGGCTTCGATGCGACGGCCGACAGCCTGCATACGGGCCACCTGCTGCCGATCATGACCCTGCGCTGGCTCCAGAAGTGCGGCCACAAGCCCGTCGTGCTCATCGGCGGAGGCACCACTCAGATCGGCGATCCGAGCTTCCGCGATACGAGCCGCCCGCTCCTCGACGACGCGCGCATTGCCGAGAACATCGCGGGACTGAAGAAGGTCTTCTCCCGTTACCTCACCTTCGGCGACGGGCCGACCGATGCGGTGATGGTGGACAATGCCGACTGGCTCGATCCGCTGCGCTACCTGCCTTTTCTGCGCGACTTCGGCACCCACTTCACGATCAACCGGATGCTGAGCTTCGACAGCGTGCGCCAGCGGCTCGAGCGCGAGCAGCCGCTGACGCTGCTGGAGTTCAACTACATGGTGCTCCAGGCCTTCGATTTCCTGGAGTTGTCGCGCCGACACGGCCTTGTCTTGCAGATGGGCGGCTCGGACCAGTGGGGCAACATCGTCAACGGCATCGAGCTCGCCCGCCGCATCGACCAGCGCCAGCTCTTCGGGCTGACCACACCGCTGCTCACCACCTCGTCCGGCACCAAGATGGGCAAGACCGCGGGCGGCGCCGTCTGGCTCAATGCCGAGCGCTTGAGCCCTTACGAGTTCTGGCAGTTCTGGCGCAACACCGAGGACGACGACGTCGCCCGCTTCCTGCGGCTCTTTACGGAGCTGCCGCCCGAAGAGGTGCTGCGCCTCGGCAGGCTCCAGGGATCGGAGCTCAACGAGGCGAAGCAGATCCTCGCCACGGAAGTGACCCGGCTGGCCCATGGCGACGAAGCGGCCCATGCGGCGGCGGAGACCGCCCGCCGCACCTTCGCGGAGGGCGGATCCCCGGAGGGACTCCCGAGCATCGACGTGGCCCGGGCGGAGCTGGAGGCAGGCGCATCCGTCGCGGCCCTGCTTCACCGCGCGGGGCTTGCCTCCTCGAACAGCGAAGGGCGTCGCCTGATCAGGGGCGGAGGCGCCAAGCTCAACGGCGCGACCGTCGGCGACGAGAATGCCGTCGCGACCACGGCCGACCTTCGCGGCGATGCGCTGACACTTGCGGCAGGGCGAAAGAGGCACGCCGTCCTTCGCGCCGTGTGAGACTGGGAAGGGGTCCCCTTCTGGAATCCTTGAACGGACCCCGGCGAGACGTTCTCGCAGGGGCCCGTTCGACGGAAGCGGGAAAGTCGCGCGGCGGCCGCTCAGGAAGCGGCTTGGCCCACGCGTGAGGCATCCTGCCATTCGGGCAGCGGGAAGACCCGGTCGTAGGCCCAATTGAACACGAAGGCGTAGACCAGGTAGAAGACGGCGAACGCCACGTCCATGAGGAATGCCTGCAGAAGGCTGATGCCGAGATACCACGCGATGAGAGGCATCAGCACGACCAGCAGCCCCGCCTCGAACAGGACGGCATGCAGCACCCGGACCGGGATGCTCTTCTGCGTCCCGCCGGTCAGGCGCTGCATGGCCGCATCGAAACCGAGGTTGTAGACGTAATTCCAGATCGTCGCGAGGGTCGCGGCGCCAGCCCCGACCACGCCGATATCGCCGACAGGCATGCCGAAGGCCCACGCGCCGAGAGGCGTGACGAGGGCAAGGCCGATGAGTTCGAAGCTGATTGCGTGCCGGATCCGGTCACGAGTGGTGCGCATCGTTCAGTCCCCCAATGGGAAGGTCGGGTCGTCCCGCGTGAATGCCCAGATGGGGGAGGTCGTCCTCGCAGAATCCGATATAGAAAGGCGGCGTCTCCCGAGCAAGCTGCCATGAGCGATCCGAGGCATGCGCCCAGGGAATGGCGCATCACCGGCAATGGAATCCCGCCATCCCGAGACTTACATATCCTCGACGAGTTCCGCCCCAGCCTAGGAATTCCCATTGGAGATCGGAATGGAAGGATCAACCGCGTCGAAGCGGCCTCATCGCCTGACCCGGGAAGCGCTTCGGGACGGCTTCGTCCATGAGATGATAGCCCGCTCCGGGATCGACCTGCCCGTGCTGAGCGACGAGGAGCGACGCGCATCCCTCGAGGCGATCCTCGCGGCGCAACCCACTCCAGGCGACGTATGGCTGTTCGCCTACGGATCGCTGATCTGGAACCCGGCCTTTCACTATGTTGAGCGAAAGCCCGTCCTGATCCGCGGCTGGCATCGGGAGTTCTGCCTGTCCACCCCCATCGGCCGCGGAACCCCGGAGAAGCCCGGCTTGGTCCTCGGGCTCGATCGTGGCGGCTCCTGCCGGGGGGTCGCCTTTCGCGTCGCGCGCGCGGAGGCGGAGGCCGAGCTTGAGCTGGTATGGCGGCGCGAGATGGTGACGGGCGCCTATGTGCCCCGCTGGGTCAAGCTCCACGGGCCTGATCTGCCTCCCGGCACCTCCGGGATCGCCTTCACCATCGACCGCACGGCTCCGAACTATGTGCGTCCCGCCTCGGAGGCCGATACCGCTCGTATCATCGCCACCGCCTGCGGCGCCCTCGGTTCCTGCCGGGACTACCTCTTCGACACGATCCACGGCCTCGAAGGGTTCGGAATCGAGGATCATCACCTGAACCGCATCGCGCACCAGGTGAGCGAGCACCAAGGCTGAGCGTTCTCGTCGAGCCGGGTTCAGGGAACCTCTTCGGCCGGAGCGCCCGCCTTCGTCACTCGTCCCAGCACGCGCCCGGGAGCGCATCGAGGGGGATCTTGAGATAGCGTTTGCCGTTGCTTTCCGGCTCCGGCAGGCGGCCGCCGCGGATGTTCACCTGCAGCGCGTGCAGAATGAGCTTGGGCATCGGCAACTCGCGGTCGCGCGCCTCGCGCAAGACCACGAACTCCTCCTCCGTCCTCGCCTTCACGAGATGCTTGTTCTCCCGCCGCTGCTCCCCGACTGTGCTCTCCCATTTCGCCTCACGCCCGCCGGGCCGGTAATCGTGCCCGGAGAACAGGCGCGTCTCATCCGGCAGGGCCATGATGCGTTGAATGCTGTTCCATAGCGCCTTGGCCGAGCCGCCGGGGAAGTCGGTGCGGGCCGTGCCGCTGTCGGGCATGAAGATCGTGTCGTGAATGAAGGCGGCATCGCCCACCATATAGGTGATCGAGCAGAGCGTGTGGCCCGGCGCGAACATCACCTTCCCGTCCATGTTGCCGATCTTGAAAAGCTCCCCGTCCGCGAACAGCCGGTCCCACTGCGAGCCGTCGCTCGGAAACGTGTCCGGCCAGTTGTAAATATCCTTCCAGAGCTTCTGGACCTCGATCACCTTCTCTCCGATCGCGGTGGACGCGCCGGTTTTATCCTTCAGATAGCCTGCGGCCGAGAAGTGGTCAGCATGCGGATGCGTATCGAGGATCCACTCCAGGGTGTAGCCCTCGCGCTCGATATGAGCGAGGAGCTCGTCGGCGCAGGCCGTGGAAGTCGCACCGGACTGGGGATCGAAGTCGAGCACCGGATCGATGACGGCGCACTTCTTCGTCTCGGGGTCGGCAACCACGTACTGCACGCTGCCGGTGCGCTTCTCGTAGAACCCCCTCACGACAGGGCGGCCACGCAAGGGCGTCGAGGTCTGAATGGACATTGCGGTTGCTCCAGATTTTAACAGAAGAAGTCCCGAACGATTCTGCAGTGGCGCGGCCGAATCTCGACCGTCGAAGGGCTCGCCGGATTATGGCCGGCTCGCAGAGCAAGCTGGAAAACACGACGTAAAAATGCGCGATGCGCGGATCGAGGATGCGTATCGGATCGTCCGGTTCCCGAGTGCTTCAGGCTCGAATTCCAACGGGGCATGCGCATACCTGCATTGAATAAGATACTTTCAATTTAGCAAAGGCTTATGTTTCTGCATGAGATGCTGACGCGAGAGTGACCGTCGCGGAACCTCTCCGCGAACGTGCCGTTGCTTCCTTGTTGCAGGGGCCGAGCCATGGTTGCGAGCACCGTCGAACGTGTCCCGAAGCACACGAGTGCCTCGGTAGATCGGGATATCATGCAGGGAATCGCCGAGAGCGTTCGCTGGCATGCGGCCCATCCTCGGGCGATCGAGCGCAGGCTGCAAGAGCTCGACCGGGAGTGGGATGTCGAGCGGACGCTGGAGGCGAATGCCTCGACCCTGATCTTCACGGGCGTGGTG
Organism: Microvirga sp.; assembly: GCA_031181145.1. Classification (GTDB taxonomy): domain Bacteria; phylum Pseudomonadota; class Alphaproteobacteria; order Rhizobiales; family Beijerinckiaceae; genus Microvirga. The sequence continues at coordinate 27,167 of JAPSLB010000046.1, read as the reverse complement.
CTTGGGGCGGCGGTGGACAGACGTTGGCTGGCCCTTCCGGCGCTGGTGACGGCGTTCCTGTTCCAGCACGCCGTACAAGGTTGGTGCCCGCCGCTGCCGATCCTGCGGCGGCTCGGTTTTCGCACCGCCCGTGAGATCGATACCGAGCGGTATGCCCTGAAGGCGCTGAGGGGCGATTTCGGCCCGATCGGGCCTGGGCCTCACGACCGCGACAGTCGCGCCAGCCACGCGCTCCAGGCTGCGCGGCTCTAGCGCATCGTGCGAAAAAGTAACTCGGTTTTTCGTACGGTGCGCTGCTTGAAAGAGAGAGCATCGGACAGGGCGCAGATGGAGGAGGCCGCCCTCCCCGGCTGTCTATCGCCGGAACACGAGGCTCAGATTGTTGGCGGGCATCGGAATGCGCTCGACCAGTTCCAACCCGTGAGCGCGCGCGAGATCCGCCACCTCCTCCAGGTCACGCACGCCCCACTCCGGATGCCGGCGCCTGAGATCGGCGTCGAAAGCCTCGTTGCTGGGAGCGGTATGGGCGCCGTTCTCCTTGTAGGGTCCATAGAGATAGAGCACGCCGCCGGACGGGAGCAGGCGCCCTGCCCCCGCCATCAGCCCCCGGGTCGCCTGCCAGGGAGAGATGTGGACCATGTTGATCGCCGCCAGTGCGTCGGCGCGCTCGATGGGCCAATCCGGGGTGGCGGCATCGAGTCTCAGAGGCGCGAGAAGATTGGGCAGCCCGGAAGCGGACCGATGAGCGGCGATGCTTTTCAAGGCGGTTTCGTCCCGATCGGTGGGCTGCCACATCAGATGCGGCAATGCCTCGGCAAAGTACGCGGCATGTTCACCGGTCCCGCTGGCGATCTCCAGAACCGTCCCGTTCCGCGGGAGGACCTGCCTGAGGATGCTCAGGATCGGATCGCGGTTCCGCGCCACCGACGGGGACGTGAGGGCTTCGCTGGGGTTCTGTGGGTTCGTCATGAAGATAGAGTATCCTTCGATACAGATCGGGTGGGCTCGTCGCGGGGTCATGGCGGGCATCATACAACGCCTCCGCCCGACCTTCATGGCCGATCCGAAAGCGCTTCACGGGCCGCCGTCGCCGGGAGGCGATCGCGGCAGACGAGAATGCCCCGCATGATACGGCACACCGCGGCCATTTCTCACGGCGCGGTTCTCGGAAATGGCGGCCACGACCCATGCAGCCATGACGTGACATAGAGGGGACATCAGCCGTCGCCGCCGGGCAAGGCAGGCATGATCCCCGGGTCGTGGACGCGTGCGGAGCGATCCTTTACAGCCCTGCAGGTCCGATTGGTTCCAGACCGGAAGACTTCATGCTCCCTCTTGTTGTGCGGGAATGGTACACGATCGCCGTCGCCGGAATGGTCGTGCTTGCCTCCATCCTCCCGGTCAGCGGCGAACCGGCCGCCGTCTTTTCCGCCGCGACGAATGTCGCCATCGCATTGCTGTTCTTCCTGCAGGGCGCGCGCCTCTCCCGCGAGGTCGTGATCGCCGGCATGGTCCATTGGCGCCTCCATCTGTTCGTGCTGGCGACGACCTTCGTGCTGTTTCCGCTGCTCGGCCTTGTCATCCTCATCCTGCCCGACCTGATGAATCCGACGCTCAGCCTCGGCGTCGCATTTCTCTGCGTCCTGCCCTCGACGATCCAGTCCTCCATCGCTTTCACCTCGATGGCCGAAGGCAACGTGCCCGCGGCCATCTGCTCGGCCTCCGCCTCGAACGTGCTCGGCATGGTGCTGTCGCCGCTCATTGCGGGTCTCCTGTTTCACACGCAGGGCCATTCCGGCTTCTCGTGGGGCGCGCTGGAGGGAATCCTGCTGCAGCTGCTCGCGCCTTTCGCCCTCGGCCAAATCCTTCAGCCCTGGCTCGGGAAATGGCTGCTCCGCCACAGAACGCTGACCCAGATCGTCGATCGGGGATCGATCCTCATGGCGATCTATGCCGCCTTCAGCGAAGCGGTCATCGCGGGATTGTGGAGCACGATGACGGCGCGCGACCTCGCGGCGCTCGTTCTCGTGGACACGGCGCTTCTCGCCATCGTCCTCTTGTTCACGTTCTATGCAAGCGGGTGGCTCGGCTTCAACCGGGCGGACCGGATCACGGTCATGTTCTGCGGCTCCAAGAAGAGTCTGGCCTCCGGCGCCCCGATCGCCAAGGTCATCTTCGCGGGCCGCGACGCGGGATCCATCGTGCTGCCGCTCATGATCTTCCACCAGATCCAGCTCATGGTCTGCGCGGTCCTGGCCCGGCGCTTCGCGGAGAGCGCCCACCGGAACGAAGCCGCGAAGGCCGAGCGCGTGCCCTCGGCCTAGAGCATCGGACGTGTAAAGTGGATTCGCACTTTTGGGTCCAATGCTCCCTTCCTGAATGAGCGCATCGTCTGGAGCGGACCCGAAGGGCCGCGTCGGCGAAAACCGGGCCCACTTTTCCGCACGATGCGCTAGAGCTGTTTCCACTTGCCTGGGGAACCGTTCATTTGTTTGGCTTGCTGCATCTCGCGGCGGCAAACCGGATCTGCCTCGCCGACAAAGCCCTAACGGATCGGTTGACCGGCCAGAGCCTGCCCGACGAGGGTGAACGGGGTCGAGAGCACCGTTCCGGCGGCGTTGAACACGAAGGCCCCGGCTTGGCGCAGCGGATCATCGGCACCGCCCCGGGGGGCCACAGCGGAATACACCGCCGCGAAGCTGACGAAGCGGTCGTGATTGAAGGTGTCGGGAGCAGTGAGGGTCGAGATGTCGACGACCCGCAGGCCCGACTGCCGGGCGATGGCCTGGACCCTGGCGTCCGCGACATCGAGCGTTCCGACCCTTTCGCGCCCGCCGGACAGGCGGCTCGAGGCGGCCAGCGCCCAGTCGTCCTTCGAGACCAGGACAGTCAGCGGCGGCGACATCCGGCCGACTGCCGCCACCTGGGTCCGGAATACGTCCAGGTCGATATCCGGCGCAGCGAGAACGACCTGAAGCCTCGCGAGCACGTCGCCGCGTCCCTGAAGGCGCAGCTGGCGCAGGGTCTCCATCGTCAGCCATCCCCCCATGCTGTGCCCGATCACGGCCACGTTCCGCACGGAGCGCTCCCGCGACATCATCGACAGGACATGAGCGAGGTAGTCCCGCGAATAGGCCACGGCTTCCCTGTCCGCCACGTAGCCGGTGATCGCGGCCTCGGACGGCCAGGCGAACAGCACCGGCACCGTATCGAGCTGCGAGTCGGCGCTCAATTGGGCGAGACGGAACAGCGCCTCCTGGAAATTGGTATTGTATCCGTGGACGAAGACACCCACGTCGTGCCCTCGCCCCGCCCGGCTGCCGACCCTTCTGCGGAACGTCGCCTCGTCCAGAACCGTCTGGCGGATCGTGGCGAAGCTGGTCGCCGGGTCCGGCGTGGTGCCCGGCCACTCGATCTTCCCCGCCTTGTGCCCCGGCGGGATCGAGATCGTGAACTCCGCGTAGTTGAGTCTGGCGGATCGGTCCGTCGTGAACACGTTCTGCTCCGGCGAGGCCCTCTCGCGAGTCGTCGCCACGTAGACGGTAACCGTCCGTGCCCCGGGAACCGTCGCCGCGACGGGCGTCAGGACCTCAGGTCCCGGCCGGCCCGCGCAGGCGCTGAGGACGATCGCCAGGAATCCGATGATGACGCCCGCGAGCGACGAGCGTCCGCGAGCGGCTTGTTCGACGACCGAGCGGCTTCCCGCGACCGTTATGAAAAGCTGTGTCATTATTCTCTTGCTTAGGAAACAAGGACGGTTTCGTGCCACTGGGCTGTGCTAGCACGAATTCCCCGCTTTGCGAGCCCGGTTGCATCCCACCTCCGGTCAAGGCTGCCGGGAACCGGCCGCGTGGCCTGAGGCCGGTGCTCTTATGCCGCGTTTCCCTTGCGGCCCATTTCATGAGGAACAAGCACGGTCCGCAGATGTTCTGCCCGTCTGACGCTCTTATCCCATCAGGAGAGAATTATGGGCATCCGCGCTTGGGTTGCGCTGGCCTCCATCGGGGCCGCAGTCATCGTTTTCTTCTTTGCCATTCGTGGCGTTCATATAGATCCCGAGGGAGCGCCCGACCGGGCCGCCGGCAAGGAAACCGTCGAGCAGATTCCGTCCAACCCGGATACGGTCACGCCACGCTGACAGACATGCAATCATCGCCGTGATTCCGGCCTCTCTCTCCGCCACGACCGCTCTTGCCCATGGGGCGGATTCGACAAGCACGTCTGTCGCCATGACCGCAGGAACGGCGGCGATCACTGCCGCCGCTGATTGCAGGATTCGTGTGGGCGTCCCCTTCGAACAGGGCCGCCAATACAGAACGTCGATCCGAAATCTTAACGAAACCGTGGTTCAATCGCGCGAGTGAGAATGTCTATTCCCGCGCGGCGATCCCGACATATCGGGATGGTACTCCACATGTCCGGCAGAGGCGTGCCACGCGCGGCGAAGGTATTGCGTAGAGTTCGCCATGGTGCATCACCGTTACCCGCCTGCCCCCCGCGTTCAGCGGAAAAGCCGGCGCAATCTTTTCCTGACGGCTGCCCTCGTGGCAGTCTCCATGAGTCCCATCGCGTTCCATACGAAGCTCCAGGGACAAGCCACGCCGCCCATCGGTGAGCTCTCCACACGCCCTGTCGCCCCCACGCCGCAAGAGATCGCCGAAACCGCCGTCGACGGCGATGAATGGTCGCCGGTCGCTCCAGTCCTTACGCTGAAACCCGAGGCGCTCGCCCTCGCGTTCAATGCGCCTCTCGAGACGACCTTCAAACCGTTCAGCGCGCCTCGACCCGTTGCAGGAGCAACAGTGCCCATCCCGTCCCGGACGCCGGAACCCGCGCAGCCACAGCAACCTGCGCCCGAGCCGCGGATGGCGCAAATCACCCGGCCGGTGCCGCTGCCTGTGCCGCGCCCTGCCGAATTCCGGATCGTGAAGGCGTCCGTGTCCCCTGGCCCTGAAGCGGCGAGGGTTGCCCGCGCGCCGGTCGCCAGCCCAGTGCAGGGCGCAGCCGCACCGAGCGCACCGGGTGACAATCCGTCATTCTTTGAGAGGCTCTTCGGCATCAAGCCTTCGAGGCCGCCTGGAAACGCTCTCAGCTACGCCGCGCTGGAGACCGGCAGCGTAGCGCCGAGCAGCCGCATCAACCCGATGGCCGGAGACGGAACCGCTGTCTACGACATCAGTGCGAAGGTCGTCATCATGCCCAACGGCGAGCGGCTCGAGGCCCATTCCGGCCTTGGCGACAAGCTCGACGATCCGCGCTTCGTTCATGTCCGCATGCAGGGAGCAACGCCGCCGGGCACCTACACTCTGACAGAGCGCGAGGCGCTCTTCCACGGCGTGCGTGCGATCCGCCTCAATCCGGTCGGCGGCAGCGCCGCCATCTATGGCCGCAATGGAATTCTTGCCCATTCATATTTGCTCGGGCCGAACGGGGACTCCAACGGCTGCGTCTCGTTCAAGAACTACGACCGGTTCCTGCAAGCCTTCCTGAGAGGTGAGGTAAAACGTCTGGTCGTCGTCGCCGGACGCGGTCAGGATGCCCTGCCCCGCATGGTCAACCGGGGTCGTACATCCTAGAGCATCGGACATGAAAAGTGGATTCGCACGTTTGGGTCCGATGATCCCTTCTTGAATGAGCGCATCGTCTGGAGCGGACCCGAAGGGCCGCGTCAGCGAAAACCGGGTCCGCTTTTCCGCACGATGCGCTAAATCGTCCGAAGACTCCCCCGCCTTTGGCCGCGCCCCTCCCGGACTGGTTCGTGGTCGAGGGGACCGTGGCCACGGACCATCTACGACGCGTCAACGATAGGCAGCACCTCAGCTCGGTCGCGGGCTCGAACTGTTCGGCTTGCGTGTCCCGGCCCCCGCCCTCGGCCCTGTTTCGTCCATATCCGGCGCAAGAGCAGCGGGTCGTCGGCTATCTGATCCCGGCCCCTACCCCGGGCAACATGCCGAAGACGCCGCGCTACGACTTCGACAGGCCCGGCCAGGCGATCTATGGCTGCCCGCTGCCGCCTGCTGCCCCGTAGATCCGACCTGTCGCATCGCTCGCATCCGGTGCGGCCTGCTGCACATAGATCGAGGCGAGTTCCGCAGGTTGGCCCGGACGTCCCATCGGGATGTCGCCGCCGGCGGTCAGCGCCTTTCGCCCTTGAAAGCGGCCAAAGCCCTTGTAGGCGGTCTCCCCATGATCGGGGCGCGGGTCCATCCTGCTCGCCGATCCAGGCCACGGCTGAGACTAGGAGCGAAATGGCGGTTTCGGATATTTCGGGGTCGGGTCTTCCATGGCGCCACCAACGACACCTCGCCGCGAAGCGGGGCCGTCATCATTCCGAGCCATGCAGCTGCCCTTCCGCTGAATCGGATGGCCGATTAACAGTTCGCGGACGCCTGTGTTCAATCATAGGCCCGACTTGGACGGAGCAATTCATGACAGACCTTTCCGATTTCCCGATCACCCGGCGCTGGCCAGCGGCCCATCCCGACCGGCTGCAGCTCTATTCGTTGCCGACGCCCAACGGAGTGAAAGTGTCGATCATGCTGGAGGAGATCGGCCTTCCCTATGAGCCACATGCGATCAATATCGGTGCGGACGAGACCTGGACCGAGGAATTCCTGTCTCTCAACCCCAACGGCAAGATCCCGGCCATTATCGACCCCCACGGCCCAGGAGGGAAACCCTTAGGGCTCTTCGAATCCGGCGCGATCCTGCTCTACCTTGCTGAAAAGAGCGGCCAGCTCCTCCCGAGGGACCCGGCGCTCCGGTACGAGACAATCCAATGGGTGTTCTTCCAGATGGCGGCCGTAGGCCCGATGTTCGGTCAGCTCGGCTTCTTCCATAAATTCGCGGGACGCGAAATCGAGGACAAGCGGCCGCTCGAGCGTTATCGGGCGGAATCCAAGCGTTTGCTGGGCGTTCTGGAGAAGCGGCTCGACAGCCGCCAATGGATCATGGGGGACGAATACACCATCGCCGACATCTCGCTCCTCGGCTGGGTGCGCAACCTCGTCGGCTTCTACGGCGCTGGCGAACTTGTGGAATACGACACTCTCAGGAACGTCCCCGTCTGGCTGGAGCGCGGACTTGCGCGTCCGGCCGTGCAGCGCGGACTTGAAATCCCGAAGCGGCCGTGACGTGGCTCTGAAGGTTGGCGGTACCTAACGGTCTTGTGAACGTCACCGTCCACGGGCGTGGGGAGCATCCTCACGCCCGATCACTAATTCTTCGCCCTACCCATCGACTATCCCGCACCGCGCCCCAGATATAACGCAGATTGTCCCAATCAATATCGCCGTGCTCTCAGCCTGACGACCTCGAAGAGGAAATGGTGCAGAAACCCATCTGTGCACGAAGTGCCAGAGGAATCGTCGGCAGCGAGCGCGATTTGTATAGCCTCCCCCTTCACGACCTTCAGACCGGGTGAGGCCCTGCGGCATCGATCGATAGATGATTGGGCCGCCAGTATGCGTGCAAGTAATCCAAAGCCCCCATTTTTTCACAGCTGTGAGGCACGATGCCTACTAACAAGAGATTCAGCCAAACGCCACCGGACAAGGCCAACGAGCTCTTCGAAAAGCTCCTCGCCACATCCGATACCGCGGTTAAGACAAGAGAACGCCTTTTCGCAGATCTCAAGGAAGAGCTGGAACTTTTGGCCACACTCCAGGAGCAGCACCTCTTCCCGGTTCTGAGACGGCACGGAATGCAAGATCTCGTGCAGATGACGGTCAATGACAATCAAGAAACCAGTGCGCTCCTGGCGTCGCTTGAGGACATGCCCAAGAACAGCGGCGAGTTCATCGACCATCTCGCCCAGCTGCAGAGAGTTTTCCAGCAGCATATCCGAGACGACAAGAAGCAACTTCTTCCAGCGGTACTCAAGGTCCTCAGCGAGGAGGAAGCCGAAGCCGTGATCGAGGAAGTGGAGGACAAGATGGCAAGCATTGACGAGACAAGGCGGCTCGAGACGCAACGCGGCCGCGAGCAAGCAGAAACCGTCCAGCCTGCCGCGAGCGACATGGCTGCCATGATGCGAGCCGGGGCGGAAAGTGCCCAAAGCCTGACCCGCGCCCTGCAGGAGGTTTACGAGGGCAGCCTCAATGCATTCTCTGAGCTGGCGCGCCGTTCCACGGGCCAAGCCGTGCAGATGCTCAGCGGCCAGAATGGAGCTTCACAGAACCTGACGACAGATGCATCCCAGAATCTAAAGATTGCGGTCCAGTCCGGTTCGGCTCTGGCGCGCGGGCTTCAGGACGCATCTCGGGAATGCTTCGAACTGAGCCAGAGACGTCTGCAACGAAACCTCAATGGCCTGACCGCACTGGCACAATGCCGATCCATGTCAGACCTCATCGCGGCTCAAAGCTCCCTGATCCGCGACAACGTCGAGCAGACTGTCGATAACAGCCGACGCCTTGCCGAGCTTGCTCTTCAAATGGCGGAGGATGCCAGTCGGACGGTGAACGTTCAGGTCGAGAAATCAGAAAAGATGGCCCAGCGCGTCGACCGCGCTGCCTGAGTTTTGATCCGGATGTCGCCAGCGCGCGCCCGGCTCCGGACTTAACGACGCGCCATTCGAGAAGTCATCGGACGGATCCCCGAAGTGGTTTCCACTTTCCCGTCCGGTGGTCCATGCAGTCAAGGAAGGCGAGACCTATCCCAGCAGATCCCGAAGCGTTCGCATGAACACGCGCGCGCCGATGCCGATCAGATCGTCCGGAAAATCGTAATCGGGATTGTGAAGCGCCGCATGGTGCTCGCCTGCGCCGAGGAAGAACATCGCAGCCGGAGCACTGGCCCCGAGATGCCCGAAATCCTCCGAGGGGCGCATGGGCAGGTCTCCCCGATCATGCGCCAACCCTTCGGCATCGAGGGCGCGGCGCAGATGAGCGACTGCTTCAGGCGCATTCTCGCAATGCCGGAAGACATCGCTGTATGAAATCTCAAGGGACAGACCGCTCGCGCGGGCCGCATCCTTGGCCAAGTGCTCGGCCTTGGCGACGAGGGCGTCCATCCCTGCATCTGTGAGGGTGCGCAGCGTCGCCCAGACCTCCCCGTGGGCGGGCGCGATCCCGAAAGCCGGTTCCCCAATGCGAGCATGCGTGATCGTCACCATCGCGAAGCTCCGATCCATGGGGCCACCGCTCCCGAGGGCGGTGAGCCCCGGCATCAGACGAGCCACGGCGTCGACCGGAGAGAGCCCTGTTTCAGGCATCGAGGCATGGGCCGTTTTCCCTGTGAGTACGATCCGCATGCCGCGCGAGGCGCAACTCACCGGCCCCTCGATGAGGGCCACCTTACCGAACTCCATGCCAGGAAGGTTGTGCAGAGCAAACACAAAGTCCGGTGCAATCTCACGGAACTTCGGATCGGCCACCACGGCGGCGGCCCCGACGCCGGTTTCTTCGGCTGGCTGGAAAAGCAGGACGGCACGGCCGCGCTGCGGGCGTTGCCGGCTCAACCCTCGGGCGAGAGCGGCAAGAATTGTCATATGCCCGTCATGCCCGCAAAGATGCGCCTTGCCGGGAATACGCGATCGATGCGGCGCATCGGAGATTTCCTCGATGGGCAAGGCATCGAGTTCGGCGCGGAACATCACTGTCGGCCCCGGTTGGCTGCCCTCGAAAACACCTGCGACCCCATGCCCGCCGACCCCCGCGACGATCCGGTCGGCCCCCGCCGAGGCGAGCAGCGCCTGAACCGTTCGAGCGGTCCCGGCCTCTTCCCCCGAAATCTCCGGATTGCGATGTAGTCCGCGCCGCCACTCGGTGAGCTCGATGACGTCTTGATGTGTCAAAAACATGGGAGATGACTCCGCCCGGCGCCATGCGCCATGAGGGATGACAGTCAGATTGCCTCTGCCGGATGGCCGGCCGCAATCGCCTGCTTTGCCAAGCGGACAGCCGAGGCTTTCGAGCGGGCCCCGCAGATGAAGCCGCTCGGATGGCAGAAAACCCCGTCCGGGATGCCTGCAGCCCTGGAGAATGCCTCCTCCTGCAGGCCGCGCCAGGCCTCAGGAAGCGCCAGTCTCTGGCCGAAGGAATTCGGCTCCGGAGGGATCGTGCGGCAGTACCAGGAAGTGGCATCCTCATTCGGATAGATCACGAACAGGAGATCCGTCAGGTCATTCTCGAATACCGCCTTCTCCCACGGAAGCTTGCGATCGAGCACGATGACGTGAGGGTCCTTCGCCTCTCTGGCTGCCGTGAGCACAAAGGAGGCGGCCTTGGCCTCCGCATAGGCTTGGCGACAGGCCCGCTGCAGAACGCCGTGGGCCAATCCCACCGCCTCCGAGAAAGCCTCATCGTAGGTTTGAGTGCTGTCCCAAGTCGGGTTGAAGGCTTCGATCAGCAAGGCCAGATGACTGGGACTTGCGGTCGCGATGCCGTTATCCGCCTGATCGATGGGGAGTACGATACCCGCATCCACATCCTGCCAAACGGAGTCGAGCATATCCTTCTCGATGCCGGGCACGAAACGGGACAGGGCTGCCCGACCATAGTCACGCCAGATCAGGCCGACGGAGCTATAGGGTGTGCCGCTCTCCCGGCGCGGCAGGTCGCGCATGTGGTGATCGTACCGTCTCCTGGCAGGATCATACACCCCGCCGACGTCGAATACGATGTCGGCGGCAGCGATCCGAGCCGTATCGCGGGTGCGGATGAAATCGAAATCCCCGAGGGCGGCATGCAGAATGGCAGATGCAAACACGTCATCCGCATGGAATGTCCCACTATGGGTTGCAACCTTCATTCTTCGTTCCCGCCCGCATTTCAAGAACTTGCGCCTCTAAGGCTCTGCGACTGTCCAACAGCCAAGCTGCGTAGATCATATAAACTTAACACGAAAGTGCGGAATAGCGACGATAGAGGAGTACGGTCCTTTTTTCTGACTACCTTTAGAACGCAGTTTCTCACGTAAGCCCTACCTCCGCTTTGCCGCCGAGCTCTTGACCTTGCCATGGTGGGAAGCTCTAGGACCCGAAGGATCCAGTTCATGAGGGATTCTGTCATGCACCACTTCCATGTTCCAGGCATGACCTGCGGCGGTTGCCTCGGGGCCATTACGAGAGCGGTTCAAAAGCTCGATCCCCAGGCGCATGTTGAAGGCGACCTCGAAAATCGCACGATTTCAGTGACATCGGAAAAACCCGACACGTCGCTGCTCGCTGCGCTCGAAAATGCCGGATACCCGGCCAAGCCGCCCTCCGGGGACCGCTGAGGCTGCCCTGGGCTTCTTTCCGAGCCATTCGCGCACCATTCATTCCCAAACGGACAAGGACATTGAAGATGATCATACGTTCCCTGGTCGTGGCGGCGGGCATCGCTGCCCTGCCCTGCCTTGCAGCGGCACAAGGCGCCCATAGCGGCCATTCGATGCCGATGCAGACCCAGCAAACCGCAGATGGCCCAGCCACAAAGGCATACCGCGAGGCCAACGCGAAAATGCATCGCGACATGGACATCACATATTCCGGCGACCCGGACGTCGACTTCGTCAGGGGCATGATTCCCCACCACCAGGGCGCCATCGACATGGCCAAGGTCGCCCTGAAGCACACCAAGGACGAGCAGATCCGCAAATGGGCCACCGACGTCATCCGGGAGCAGGAGCGTGAGATCGCGCAGATGCAGGCTTGGCTGAAGAACAAGGGCGTCGAATAAGGTAGGCTTCCACTCACTCCTTATGGGATGCCGCTCCGGCATCGGCTCCGCCCTACCTTGGCGGTGTCATTCCCCTTCTGGAACGTGTACAGAAGCGAGGCTGCGCACTTGTGAGGAGCTCCCTGCTTCGAACGAGAGGGCTCGTGCGTTAACGGGTGTCCCTTGCGGGCGACAGGAAAGGAAAAACCATGTTCACGCTTACAATCAGCGACAAGCCGATTGCCATTACCAATGCCAATGAGGAGGAGGCCCGCGAACTCCTCATGAGCGAGGACTTCAAGGAAGACCTCAAATACCTGGAAAGCGAGGGCGCTCCGATCTGGGACGGCTTCGCCACGCTCGACGTGCGGCCTGCGACGGAAGAGGAGAAAGTCGAGTTCGAAGGTGCGGACTTCGACGACGAGGAGGATGAGGATGATGACGAGGAAGATGGCCCCTACATCATGTTCCTGGTCGACGTGACCGACCCGGACGAGGCGGACGAGGAGTAGGCCTTCGTCGTCGAGCCACTGTTTTCAAGACAGGGTCCCGCCCGGTCTCCTCGGGTGGGCCTCCTTATAGGCCTGGAGAGACGGAAGAACTGTTGAAGGCATGACGCAACGCGATCCCCCATGGGGCGACCCGCGCTCAACGGCCGTAACCGTCGGCAATCGGCTCTTGCCCCCGCCATGCTTGAACGGTCCAGAACACGAGCAACATGATTTTGTGGAGTTTCAATCATGAGATCCAACCTGATGATCGGCCGAAGGGCATTGCTGACAGCGCTCATGGCTTCACCGATTGCCGTGCGTGCCGCTTGGGCGGACCCATTGCCTGGGATAATCGTGACCAAGGATCCCGACTGCGGCTGCTGCGGCGCCTGGGTGGAGCATGTCCGCTCGGCCGGGTTTCACGTTGAGGTGATCGAGTCCCCTGAACTCAACCGCGTGAAAGCACGCCTCGGCGTGCCGCAGAGCCTGGCCTCCTGCCATACGGCCGAAGTCGGCGGCTATGTGATCGAAGGTCACGTCCCGGCGGATTCTGTCAAGCGCCTGCTCGCCGAGAAACCTGATGCCAGGGGACTCGCCGTGCCTGGAATGCCGACAGGATCGCCAGGAATGGAGGTCGAGGGCGTGGAACCGGAGATCTTCGACGTCGTGCTCTTCGGCCCGTCCGGCCAGCGGACCTTCGCCCGCTATAAGGGCAACAAGCCGGTCTGACACGTTCGGGGAACAGGAAAACGAGCCAGGCCGTTGGCCCGTCATGTCCTGGCTCGTTCAACCCCGCCTCGTCAACGAACCCTTCGGCGACCCATGCGTCTATCTCGATTTCCGGTACGGCCGCCGGGCGATCCTGTTTGACCTGGGGGACCTGAGCCCGCTCTCCTCACGTGAGTTGCTGCGGGTCAGCCACGTGTTCGTCTCCCACACCCATGTGGACCACATTGCCGGGTTCGACCGCCTGTTCAGACTGTGCCTTCATCGTCCCTCCCCGCTCACCCTGATCGGCCCCCTTGGCTTCGCGGATCAGGTCGAGCACCGCATCCGCAGCTTCACCTGGAACCTGCTCGACGAGAACTCGGTCGATTTCTGCCTTCGCGCCATGGATTTCGACGGATTCCGCCTCGTGGCGGCCGCCGAGTTTCACGCCCGCGAGGCCTTTGCCCGGCGCGACCGGCAGGCGCCGGAATTTTCCGAAGGCATCGCGTGGGCTGAAGCGGATTTCACCATCGAGTCCGTCGCACTCGACCATGGCATTCCCTCCCTTGCCTTCGCCCTGAAGGAGGTGATGCAGGTCAATGTCTGGCGTGGAGCGCTCTCAGAAATGGGGCTGCCGCCCGGGCGCTGGCTGAACGAGGCCAAAGGAGCCGTTCGCCGCGGAATGCCGGACGATCATACGATCACGGTTTCGGAGAATGGGGCCGTCAGGCTGGGGGAACTGAAGCACCGCGCCCTACGCGTGGCCCCGGGCCAAGTCGTCGCCTATGTCACCGACGCTGCGCCCCATGCGGAGAACCGCGACAGGATTCTTAAACTGATCGACGGGGCGGACCAGCTGTTCATCGAGGCGGTCTTTCTTGAACGCGACCGGCACCTTGCCGAAGCCTCATGCCATCTCACCGCCTGGGAGGCGGGCGCACTTGCCCGTGAGGCCGGCGTCCGGCACGTGACTCCGTTCCACCATTCGGCACGTTATCTCGCCGAGCCCGATGTGCTGCGGCAGGAGGTCTTCGAAGGCTACAGGACCGGCGAAGCCCAGTTCCTCAGTGCGTAAGATCCGTCGTCACGTGGCGAAAACGGCGTCGTAGATCTGGTCCGGGGTCGGACGCCTGTTGGATTGGAAGCGCACCACCCGATAACCACAGGACTTGAGGATCTGGTCGCGCCTGGCGTCGCGCCTTGCATCATGTGAGCGGTCGTCCAGCTCGATCAGGGCAATCACCTCCATGTCACGGGCGATCACCCAATCGACGCGTGCGTTCGAGATCTGCTTGAACGCAACCCAGAAGGTGCGACTTCCTTCCCTCGCATCGGGCCGCACGAGAGCCAGGAGCGGCACCTGGGGCCAGATCTCGCAATCGGGAAGCGCCTGGAGCAGGCGCTGGTAGAATTCCCGCTCGTTCGTGGTCATGACGGATGTGCGGCGGTAGCGGACCCGGCGGATCCAAGCCAGGGCGAAGATGAAGGCCAGGACGAGCAGCGTAATGCCACCGAGCCATGTCCAGGATATATTTTCGAACATCAGAATTCCCCTGCCGCTCCGGCGTCCCCCGGCTCGCTGCCCCTGAAACCCAGTTATGCCCGCCGGACAAGCCAGGGTTCATGAAACCGGGTCGCCCGCTCCCGCGTCTTCTTATTGCCAGGTTAAAGCCTTGGGGAGAGTGAAGATGGATCTCAATCGTCGCGCCTTTGTTCTGGGCCTTCCGGCAGCCGCCGTCTGCTCCAGCCTTCCAGTGGGCTCCGGCACCGCCCAGCAAGCGGTATCCCGTTCGACCTATCAGGCCATGTACGCGCCGATAGACGACGATCTTTACCCGATCCCCGGCGTCGATATCTCACGGATCAACCCGAATTATCTGCGCCGGGTCGTTTCCTACGACACGAACGAAGCGCCGGGCACCATCGTGGTCGATCCGCAGAGCCGCTATCTCTACCTGGTCCTGCGGGACGGAATGGCGGTCCGCTACGGCGTCGGCGTGGGACGCTCCGGCTTCAGCTGGTCCGGCGCCGCCGTTATCAAGGACAAGCAGGAATGGCCCGATTGGTATCCCCCGAAGGAGATGTTCGAACGCCAGCCCGAACTGATGGAGCAGATGGGCGAGCTGCCCGGCGGGCCCGGCATGCCCGGGGGCCCCGGCAATCCACTCGGAGCCCGCGCGCTGTATCTCTGGCAGGGCAACAAGGATACGCTCTACCGCATTCACGGCACCTTCGAGCCTTGGACCATCGGGACCAATGTCTCGTCCGGCTGCATCCGCATGATCAATCAGGACGCGATCGACCTGTACAATCACACGCCCCTCGGCACGAAGGTGGTGGTGCTCGGCTCCTCCGGAGGCCGGCGCGGCCAGCATTCGGCGCGGGCCTCATAGGCAGGTGAGAACGAAGTATTAAGCCTATTTTTGCCATGGTTGACCGCCAAACCTGTCGTAAGGGTAGCGGGACAAAACCAAAATGCGGGACATCATGGCCCGACCGGAACGGTCGCTCGGCAAGATTCATGTGGCGCGTGTGCTCGCGGAAAACTGCGCACCTGCCAGGAATGCAAACCTCAGGATTGCATATCTTCTTGCCGGAGCGGCCGTACTTCTTGCTCTCCACCCTTGGAACCTGACCGTCCGCGCCGATGGCGAGACACGGACCTTGAGCTTCGTTCATACCCATCGTCAGGACAGTCTGACGGTCACCTTCCGACGGAACGGACATTACGACGAGCAGGCTCTCGGGCAGCTCAACTGGTTCCTGCGGGACTGGCGCAACGACAAGCCTGCACGCATGGACCCGCGCCTCTTCGACGTGCTGTGGGAGGTCTACCGGGAATCAGGGTCACGGCAGCCCATTCACATCATCTCCTCATATCGCTCGCCCGAGACCAACTCCGCCCTTCGCCGCCGGTCGAGCGGCGTCGCGGAACAAAGCCAGCACATGCTCGGCAAGGCCATGGACATCCGCCTGCCGGACGTTCCCTCCGCGCGGCTCCGGGAAATTGCCATGCGTATGCAATATGGCGGCGTCGGTTACTATCCATCGTCCGACTTCGTGCATGTGGACACGGGCAGCGTGCGCGCTTGGCCGCGCATGTCGCAGCAACAGCTCGCGCGCCTGTTCCCGGACGGGAGAACGGTGCACGTCCCCTCCAATGGCAAACCGCTTCCCGGCTACGAGCAGGCCAGAGTTCAGATCGCCGCCCGCAACGCGGCGCTCGCTCAACAAGCCTCGGCCGGAGGCGGATCGATCGGCTCCCTTCTGGCGAATGTCTTTGGGCGAAAGGCGCAGCCACAGGCGCCGGCGCAGCAGCCGACGGTGGTCGCCTCCGCGGCGCCAGAGAATGTCGCACCGCCAGCACCTCTTCCGCCGCCACGGCCGCAGGATCTCGTGAGCCAGGTCGCCCTGGCCCAACCTCCCATGCCGCCAGCCCGGATTGCGGACGCCTCGCAAGTGGCAGGCAAGGCTACGGCTACCTTCGAGCCCATTCTGGGCTACGACATGAAGGCCGCCATCCGCTCTCTCTTTGAGCCGAAGACCGCACTGCTCGACACAGGATTTTCATCGGGGTCCCCCGAAAATCCGAGCCCCGCACGCTTCACCGGCCCGGCGATCCAGCCTCTCCCGCGCCTTGAGCAGAATCAGCCCTCCAGCAGCATGTGGGCGAAGGCCGGTTGACCCGCACTAAGCGGCTGTCGCGAAGATGATGAGCGAGAACACGGCGAAGGCGAGAATTCCGGCTCCGGCGACGACCCAGTGGACGGGAGGCATGAGTTCGGCCGCATCCTCGCCCGGTTCTGAAAGCGAGGATTTCACCGGTTGCAGAGGCTGCGCTTTAGCAGGCTTGGGTTTCGCGCGAGGACCTGGAAAAGGAATGATCTCCGCGCTGTGCCGCGGCATCGATACGGGCTTCTGATCGGGCGAAAGCAGCCCCGGCTCAAGTTCCACTGGAACTCCCGTCTCCTCCAGGTGGACCACGACCAGCGCGATGTCATCCGCGCTCATGCTCTCGATTGGAAGACTGGCCCGGAGATCCTCCGTCGTGAGGTGTCCCCTCTCTCGCCCAAGAGAGATCAAACGGTCCAGGGTAGTGCTATCGAGTGCCGGCTGCATGAGGGCATCACCTCAGGTTTGGACAAGGCTTGTCAGCCTAACGCCGCAATCTGGCGAGGTGTTGCACGCTTAAGACATGTCCGGCAACTTTTTTGGGGTGGGCCCGGCTACCCGGTCCTGTCGGTTCAGTTCTTGGTTGCGTTGGAGGCCTCTTCCAAAGCCTCCTTCTGCTGCCGGACCTGTTCGGACAATTGTTCGGCGATGGCGGCGAGCCGAGCGGCCGCCACCTCCTTGCCGAGCACCTCGACCTGGCCGGCGAGCCCCACAGTGAGCAGGGACTCGAAGATGATGTCGGCCGGCAGGCCTTTCTTGATCAGCTCGATAGCGAGCTTCTGCCATTGATCGGCCAGCTGAAGGCGGAGGGTGGAGTTATCGTCGGTCATGGGTTGATCCATACACGATCCGACATGTCCTGTCCCCGGCAATCGTCCTGGGGCCGGAACCTGTCACTCAGCTTACATGGAACCGTTCTAAGGCGGTTCCGTCACACAAGACGGAGAAGCCAAATGGACGAGCACAAGGTTCGCCTTCGCGCGAGTGAGCTGGAAGATTCAGGCGATGTCGGGGTCAACCCGACGGAAAACCTCACAATGGGCGAGATCATCGCCACGCGCTTCAACCGACGCGATCTCCTGCGCGGTTCGCTCGCCGTGGCAGCCATTTCCGCGACAATCGGCACGCGAGCGCTGGCGGCCAACGAGCAGCCTGGCAAGAAACCCGCGGCAGGCTCCTTCGATTTCAAGGAGATCGAGGCGGGCGTCGATCAGACCCATCACGTCGCCGAAGGCTATGATGCCCAGGTGCTGCTGCGCTGGGGCGACCCGATCTTCCCGGATACCCCTGAATTCGATCCCATGAACCAGACGGCGGAACGTCAGGCTCGTCAGTTTGGATACAACAGCGACTTCATCGGCTTCATCCCGATCGACGGTTCGAGCGATCACGGCCTGCTCGTTGCCAACCACGAATACACGAACGAGGAACTCATGTTCCCGGGCGTCGGCGTTCAGGATGCCAAGGATGCCGGTTTTTCCAAGATGACCAGGGAATTGGTGGACATCGAGATCGCAGCTCATGGTGGCGCCGTCGTCGAGATCCGCCGCGTCGACGGCAAGTGGCAAGTGGTCAAGGAATCCAAATACAACCGCCGCATCACCGCCGACACTCCCATGGAGATCACCGGCCCTGCAGCCGGCCATGATCGCATGAAGACCGCCGCCGACCCGGCGGGCCGGCAGGTCCGCGGGATGGTCAACAACTGCGCCGGCGGCGTAACGCCCTGGGGTACCTGGCTGAGCTGCGAGGAGAACTTCAACGGCTACTTCTGGGGAAAGCTTGGTGAGGATCACCCTGAGGCAAGGAACTACAAGCGCTACGGCATCGGCACGCCCGCCTATGCCTGGGGCAAGTTCTACGAGCGGTTCGATCTGGCCAAGGAGCCCAACGAAGCGAACCGCTTCGGCTGGGTCGTAGAGATCGATCCCTTCGATCCCACCTTCGTGCCGAAGAAGCGCACGGCCCTCGGCCGCACCAAGCACGAGGGAGCTGCCGGAATCACCAACAGCGATGGCCGCTACGTGATCTATCTCGGTGATGATGAGCGCTTCGACTATGTCTACAAATTCGTGACCGCCGGAAAAGTCGATCCTCAGAACAGAGCCGCCAATTTCGACCTGCTCGACGAAGGCACTCTCTATGTCGCCAAGTACAACCCGGACGGAACGGGCACATGGCTGCCGCTGGTTCACGGACAGGGGCCGCTCACCGACGCCAATGGCTTCAAGAGTCAGGCCGACGTGCTGATCGAGACGCGCCGTGCGGCAGACCTGCTGGGAGCGACGAAGATGGATCGCCCGGAGGACATCGAGGCGAACCCGCACACGAACCGCGTCTACGTCATGCTCACCAACAATACCCGCCGCAAGGACGATCAGGTGGATGCCGCCAACCCTCGAGCGAACAACGCCTTCGGTCACATCGTCGAGATGATGCCGGACGGAGGCGACCACGCCTCCACCGCGTTCAAGTGGGAGGTCCTGGTCAAGTGCGGCGATCCTTCCGTCGCTTCCGTGGGAGCGACGTTCTCGTCCGAGACCACCCAGAACGGGTGGTTCGGCATGCCGGACAACTGCGCCATCGACAGCCAGGGCCGACTCTGGATCGCCACTGACGGCAACAACGCCAAGGCCACGGGCCGTGCCGACGGCCTCTGGGCTCTGGAGACGGAGGGCGAACTGCGTGGCACGTCCAAGCACTTCTTCCGTGTTCCGGTAGGCGCGGAGATGTGCGGCCCCTGCTTCACACCCGACGACGAGTCGCTGTTCCTGGCCGTGCAGCACCCTGGGGAGCCGGACGACGGGGTGGCCGCGAGCTTCGAGAATCCGATCACCCGCTGGCCGGACTTCAAGGACGGTGTACCGCCCCGTCCTTCTGTGCTCGTCATCACCAAGCAGGGCGGCGGCAAGATCGCCTGATCGGCCTGCCGCAGCATCCGGAACATGGCAAGGGAGTTCCTGCGACCTCCCTTGCCGGCTTCGGGAGAATACTGCCGCTCACTCGCTGCGGCTGCGCGGGGCGTGTCATGGGAGTTCTGACTATGCGGGAGGGAAGTGGCGCGGGCGACGGGGCTCGAACCCGCGACCTCCGGCGTGACAGGCCGGCACTCTAACCGACTGAGCTACGCCCGCGCATTTCGTCTCCAACGCGTCCGGCTCGAGGCCTCGAATTTCCGCGGTGGAGGCGCGCTCGTACCGGTGATTTGGCGGGCTGTCAAATGTTGTTTTCATCATCCACAGCCCCGGATCGTTCTCTCGAAGGGAATCCTCTCCGATCAATCCCGGGTGCTGATGGAGAACACCTCATACCCTGCCCCGTTCAATACGCGCACGACCTCCACTTCCGGGTCGCGGGATTGGGGACGGCGGGCAAGCGAGAAGACCTTCAGGGCGCGCTCCTTTGCCTTGTCGAGGGAATCGGTGCGAACCATGATCCGGCGGATCACCCCGCCCCCGGCCTCTTCCGAGGCGATGGATTCGATGCGGTAGATTTCAACCACGAAGAAGCAACTCCACTTGAGACAGACTCCGCTATGGCCCGAAGCGCTGGAGCTTGTCGAATCTCTTGATCAGACGATCCCGCTTCAGCTTCGACAGGCGATCGATCCAGAAGATCCCGTCGAGCTGATCGATCTCATGCTGGTGGCAGACGGCCAGCAGACCCTCCGCCTCGGCCTCGTGCGCCGCCCCGTCGAGATCGCTGTAGCACACCCGCACACGGGCATGCCGCTCGAGTTCCTCGGTCACGCCGGGCATCGAGACGCTTCCCTCCAGGTGCCGAATCATCTCGGACGAAGCCCAGACGATCCGCGGGTTCACATAGATGTGCGGAGAAGGATCCCGCTCGAGCTGAATCACCACGAGGCGCTCGAGCACTCCGATATGGGGAGCCGTGATGCCGATGCCAGGAGCGGCCCGCATGGTTTCCGTCAGATCCTGCGCCAGATCGCGAAGCCTGCCATCGAAAGCGGTCACGGGCCCCGCCTTCTGCCGCAGGCGCGGGTCGGGAAAGCGAACGATGGGACGGATCGCCACAGAGGAAGTTCCTTCACCCGAAGGGTTTACTTGTAACGGCCGCTGCGCTGCAGCACTTCGATCTTGTAGCCGTCTGGATCCTGAATGAAGAAGAACTTCGCCAGCAGCTTTTCCTGGTGCATGAATTCCTTGATCGGTTGAGGATTGAGGCCCAGCTCCGTCAGGCGGGCATGTTCCGCCTCCAGATCGTTCACGGAGACGGCAAGGTGGCCATACCCGTCTCCGAGAGCGTAAGGCTCGGTCCGGTCGTGGTTGATGGTCAGCTCGACCTCGAACTCGCTCTCCGGGTTGCTCAGATAGACCAGAGTGAACCCGTCAAAGCCGAACCGTTCCGCGACGTCGAGCCCGAAAGCCTTCCTGTAGAAGTCGAGCGAGCGCTGCTCGTCCAGAACCCGGATCATGGAATGGATGGCTTTTGCCATGATAAGTCCCCTCTGAAGTCGATGTCTTTGGATGACGGCAGACGCCCTGTTCGGAAGGGCGGTACGGTTCACAGCACATAGTCGAGAAAAAGTGAACCCGCCAAGCTGGCTCCAAGGCTGAGAAGGCCGGAACCTTGTTTCGCCTCGAACTCTTGACTTGGCACGGAGGCATCACACCCGCAACCCCTTATCGCCTCCGCCAACTTGCAGCCCCGTTCGGCCCGCTTTGGAACGGGGCTTTTTCATGCGGACTTACCTGTCCAGCATCTCCGCGATGGATCGGATCCGGTTGCGCACATAGCTGGGCAGTCCGGCGCTGATGGAATTGCCGGTATTGAACGAGCTCTTGCCCATGAGCACCTGAACGGGAATGAGGTTGCGCAGGACGGGAATGCTCGCGAACTCCTTCTTCTGCTGCAACACGTCCGTTTCGATGCCGAGCGACATGAAGACGGTCGCCACCGTCTTCGTTCGGTCCGTGGGGTGCGGCTGAAAAACGGCCATCAGCTTCCCGAATTGAATCACTTGGTTCACGTCGAACAGGGTCTGCTCCAGCACTCCCTCCACAGGTGCATCGACGTCGGTGAGCCCCGCAAGATCCGCCTGGTCGATCTCCGCAGATGGCAGAACCCGGATCTCGCTTTGGAACTCCATGAACTCCGAGATTTTCTTTCCGCCCTCTTCAAGCCTGTTGGCGAGGCGAATGCCGACCGGGATCCGCCCCTCGAGGGGATAGCGCGACTCGATGCACAGGCTCTGCGGAGCCTCGCACCATCGCCGGTCCGGATTGCGGTTGTGGGCGCTTTGCGGGTCTCGGTGCGGGCGCGCCTGGTCGGCGGTGATGCGGCGGTGCTTGATGGAGGGATCGATCGCCTCCAGCACCTCCAGGCTGACGAAGCGGTTGAGATCGATGGCGTCGGCAGGCTTTCCGATCAGAAAACGCGCCTCCACCACATACATATGGAGCTTCTCGGTGTAGGGCTTCTCGATGCCGTGGACGGAAACCTTGATCCGCGGCTCCTCGTAACTTGGAAAGAGGCTCAGGAAACGCTTCCGCTGCGGCTGCTCCCGCGCCCATTCCTCGAACCGCATGAGGCCCGTATCCCCGTCGGAGATCTTGTCGCCTGTATGGTCGCTGACGAGGATCGTCTTCGCCTTGATACGCTCGGGCGCTACGGCGGTGACCGACGGCACCTCCTCCACCCGGAACTCCTCGGCCATCGATGGAGCGGCGGACAGGGAAAGAGCCGCCAGACCGATCAGGCACCGACGCCGAAGAGGAAACGTTTTCATCAATAAACCCGTTGGTAGCCCCATGGATAGTCGGGATCGACCCGGCGAGGTCTCTGGCGGGGCTCATCATCCCACCAGGGTACGGCCGGGTCCGAACGGCGCGGTGCGTGCTCATTGCGGCGCAGGGAGTCCAGCCAGCCCTGTCCCCACATGTAGGGCACTTCTTCATAGGGACTGTATGCACCAACGTCGTCGCCATCGCTCCACGGATCGGGATTGCGCAGCGCATATACCTCGTCCTCGGGCACGAGACGGTACTGCGTCTCGCTCAGCCGTCCGAACCAGTTGAGCCGGAAATATTCCATGAACGCACCACGCTGGCCGTTCGTGAGGCGGTCGCCGGTATTGAGATCGATCGGCAGAGCGATGAGCTGCTTTGCCGCCTGAGGCGACGGTGGGCTCAGAGGCGATTTAGGCTTGTGATGCTTCCAGGCCGCCTCGACGATCTCCCTGAAGATGGGAGCCGCCACCTTTGCGCCGGTCTGCCCGCGTCCGAGGGTCCGGCGCTTGCCGTCCGCATTGTCGTGCCCAACCCAGACCACCACGGTCACGTCGTTCGTGAAGCCTGCGAACCATGCATCGTTCTCATCATTGGAGGTGCCGGTCTTGCCCGCGGCATATGGCGCGAGCGCCTTCAGGTTGCGAGCCGTCCCCCGTTCCAGCACGCCCTGGAGCATGGTCTTCAACTGGTAGAAGGCAGCGGCATCCGCGGAGCCAAGCCTCACCAGCGATTGCGCCTTGTGGCTGTAGACGTTGCGCCCCCGCTCCTCGACGCTCTCGAATGCATGAGGTACCGGCATCGCGCCCTCGTTGGCGATCGCTGCGTAGAAGGCCGCGAGGTCGATGATCCGCACCGGCTGCGCGCCGAGCACGAAAGGATAATGAGGTGTGCATTCCAGATAGAGTTGAGCTTCCAGGGCGAGTTCGCAGACATCCTGAAGGCTTCTCGCAGGGGCTGGCTCGATGCCGCCGTCGAGAAGGCGGGCCGTCACGAGATTCTTCGAGTTTTCGAGCGCGCGCCGCAGGGTGACGATTCCGCCACCGCCGCCATCGTAGTTCTTGGGTGTCCAGTAATCCTGCGCCCGTGCGCCGGCGCTGCCATTCACAGGGGGAAGAGTCACGGGCGCATCCCACACCAGCGTGTTGGGTTGCAACCCCTTTGCGAGAGCGGCGAGATAAGTGAGCGGCTTGAAAGCGGAACCGGGCTGGCGATGCGCCTGCGTCACGCGATTGAGCTGGCTCAGTGGATAGGAGAACCCGCCCGCCATCGCAAGGATGCGGCCGCTTCTGTTCTCCAGGACGACAGCCCCGCCTTGCACCGTCGGCGGCACCCTCAGATCCGCGCGAACGGCTCCCTTGCCCTTCTGCTCAACGACACGCACACGCACCACGTCATAGAGCTTCAGATCGCGGCGTGCCGCCTCCCAAGCATTGAGCGGCAGAACCCGACCGTCGGGAAGCCCCACCCGCAAAACATGCGCGCCCCTCTTCTTGTCGCGCCTGTTTTCGATCACGAGGGCCGGCATCCAGTGGACATCGTAGAGCGGCAGCCTCGCATTCTCCAGGGCCCTGCGCCAGGATGGAGCTGCCACGTCGTCCTTTTTGCCTTCGATCACTTTGACGGCATCCGCCAGGTTCGCCTCCGGCGCCTGGAAACGTTGACGGCCGATGCTCATCTCGTAGCGCGCCAGCCCCTCCTGCAGAGCCGCCTCCGTTGCCTGCTGCAGGTCCGCATTGATCGTCGAGCGTACCGTGTAGGAGCCTGAGGTGAGATTCTCGATCCCCGCGAGGGTGCGCGCATCGCGCTTCAGATGATCCACGAAGTAGAAGCCGCTGTCGCGGCGAGGACGCTGAAAAGGAACCCGGGCCGGCAATGTGGCGATGGCTTGCTTTGCCTGCTCGGCGTTCAGAAAGCCATCCTCTTGCATGCGGCTGACCACATAGGCCATGCGCTCGCGCGCTCGATCGGGCTGCGTGTCCGGGTTGTAGTAATTGGGGCCCTTGGCCAATCCCGCGAGAAGCGCCCCCTCCGAGACCGAGAGCGATTTCGCGCTTTTTCCGAAATAGCTCCGGGCCGCCATTTCGATGCCCCAGGACGAGCGCCCCAGATATATGGAGTTGAGGTAGATTTCGAGGATCTCCGGCTTACTGAGAAGCCGTTCGACACGGGAGGCGACGATCATTTCGCGCATCTTGCGCTCGTAGGTCACGTCGTCGCCGACGAGCAGGTTCTTGGCCACCTGCTGCGTGATGGTGGAACCGCCGGCCGGTCGCCCGGGATTGGCAAGGTTGCTCACGAAGGCTCGGACGACGCCCCGCTCGTCGACACCCTCATGCTGATAGAAGCTCTTGTCCTCCGCCGATACGAAAGCCTGCTGCACGGATTTGGGGATCTCCGACAGCGGCACCCAGATTCGCCGGTGATCCGGCTCGTAAACTTCTGCAAAGCGCCGGCCGCTGCCGTCCAGGACCACGCTGACGCCCGGCAACCTCAGTCCTTTCAGCTGTCCGGCGTCGGGAAGATCGGCAACAGCATTGTTGTAGTAGTTGATGACTTCGCCGAGATCGACGGGAGAAGGTTCCGCCGTCTCGTTCTTGCAGAACAAGCGGTAGCTGGCGTGCAGATCGTTGAAGCTCAGCCCCTGAAGAATCCCGAGATCGCCGGTCACCGCCTGCGGATCGTCCATGGCGGTCACGATCAGATCGTCGAGATTGATGTCCTCGATGTCGAAGGCACGCCGCATATGCGTGCAGCCCTGCCTGAGGATCTCACCGACCTCCTCCCGATCCTGCACCGGATCGAACGACGTCTTCACAGAATCCGGATCCACCAGAACCTGGCTCAGCGTGAGGGCGGTTGCGAAGATCTTGACGAGGATTGCGCTCATTCCGCCGTCATCCTGGAACGACCGGGCTCATTCAGTATCCGAACTCGCGACGAAGCAGACCGGCAAGCACCGGTCTGCTTCGTCTTATTGGAAGCAAGCTGAATGAAAGCTGGATAGTACGGCTGTTTTAGGACCGGCATCGGGATCCATATGGAGCGGCAAAGCCAGGCTTCCCAGTCCGGCCTGCATTTTTTATCCCTAACCTCGTCCAACGAACGGCATTTTTGTCGCCATCACGGTCATGTTGAGCACATTCGCATCCAAGGGCAGGCTCGCCATATAGACGACGGCCTGCCCCACATGGGCGGGATCGATCGTCGGCTCAGCCATGACCGTGCCGTTCGGCTGCAAAACCCCTTCCGGCATTTTTGCGGTCATGTCCGTCGCCGCATTGCCGACATCGATCTGCCCGCAGGCGATGTCATAGGCCCGGCCATCGAGCGAGGTGGATTTCGTCAGCCCCAGCACTGCGTGTTTCGTCGCCGTATACGGTGCCGAGAAGGGTCGTGGCGCGTAAGCCGAAACGGAGCCGTTGTTGATGATGCGCCCACCTCTCGGATTCTGGGCCTTCATGATCCTGAACGCCTCCTGCGTGCAGAGGAAGGTGCCTGTCAGGTTGGTATCCACCACGCTCCGCCATTGTTCCAGGGTGATCTCCTCAAGGGGAACCGGCGGCGCTCCGATCCCTGCATTGTTGACCAGGAGGTCGAGCCTCCCGAATCTGTCCTTCACCATAGAGAACAGTGCCTTGACGGATTTCGCATTCGTCACGTCGGCCGGCGCCAGAAGGGGCGCCCCGCCGATCTCCTGTGCGGCTTTCTCGAGCGCCTCCTGCCTCCGCCCGACCATGACGACGCTGTAGCCCTCCTTCAGGAGAGCGGCGGAGATCGCTTTTCCTATCCCCGTTCCGGCGCCGGTGACGATGGCGATCTTTGGATTCCTGCTCATGTTTTCCTCTCTGTGGAACCGGCCAAGCTTTTTCGCGTTCGCATTCTGCCAATCGGAAAGGAGTCCGTCATGCGCAATCGTGTCCTACGCTCGGCAGCTACTCTGGCCGTCGTTGCCCTTCCCCTTGCTCTCGCCGCGTGTCAGAGCGGAACAGCCTCGGGCGCCGCAGGCGGTGCCGTGACGGGCGCTATCGTGGGCGGTCCCATCGGCGCGGCCGTGGGTGGCGTTGCCGGCGCGGCCGTCGGCACGGCCCTGACGGCCGAAGAATCCACCCGCGTCCGCAGCTATGTGGTCGCCCAGCGCCGCCCATCCATCCGCGTCGCAGACGAAGTCGCCGTCGGCCAGCCGCTTCCGCCACGGGTACGCCTCTATCCCGTTCCGGAGAACGTCGGTCTCGCCAATCCCTACAGCTACACGATCGTGAACGACCGCACGGTGCTTGTGGATCCGCAGACCCGCACCGTCGTCCAGGTCATCGAATAAACTGGACACGTCCCACCTGGAAAGGCGGCTCCGTAAGCCGCCTTTTCAATCGACCGACCCTGTGCCGTTCTGCTGAACGCATCGTCCCGCATCACTTGCCGGTCGACCGAGCCTCCCCCAGGCTCTTTGCCCGAGAGAAGGGCTCTTCCCGCGCGGTCGTATCCTTCCAAAGGAGACCGGGCAGCAAAGCCCCTCTCCTATCATCTTCAAAACGCCCGACCCAACCACCACATTATCTCACGGGAACGGCTTGGACCCACGCCCGGAACGGCGCCGAGCTCCTCCGATCCGTCCTGCAAATCCCTCTTGCATAAAAATTCGAATCGCTTATATCGGCGCAACTCGGCGCGGCGCCCTTCGGCCTCGCGCTTCTTCCCGGACACCGCGGCGACTTGTTCAGGCAGCAATGCAGGGACGGTCACGCGCGTGCCGGAACCAGGGACAAGATCTTTTTCCCTGGCGTGTTCCATGAGCCGAGGTCTGCGAGATGTCTTGCGGTGTTTTGGGCTCCTCTGGAGGCAAGATCCAAGTATTGGCTGAGAGGCTTTGGCTTTTTCGGCGGTTCGGCTCGGAAGACATGGGT
>JAPSLB010000045.1 GCA_031181145.1 Microvirga sp. | reverse complement strand
CCGGTGCGCGATGCGGGCGGCGATCCGGTGACGCCGGCGCGCGGCTCGGCCGTGCCCACCACCCGCCCCGGACGCCCCCGGGAAAACGACGGCGGAATGGAGCCTCAGCCGCAGGCGTAACAACCGGACGGATCCGTTCCCCCGGGGCACCGGTCGGACACTTCTCGCCGAAAGGGACAATTCATGGCGGATTAATCCGGCGATCTGCTCCGTATCCTTGAAGCGCACCTTGCGAGCGCATGGATTGTCTCGACTGATCAAGGCCCCGGCTGGGATAAGCCGAGGGGTTTTCCAATGAATGGCTCCTGACCCGGCTGAACCATGATCGACCTCGATGCTCTTGCGACGACCTTCCTCGACGTCATCCGGGCGCACCACGCCTGGGCCCCTTTCATCGTTGGCGCGCTGGCCTTTGCCGAATCGCTGGCGTTCCTGTCGATCCTGGTTCCGTCAACCGTTCTGCTCCTGGGCATCGGCGCCCTGATTGGAGCGAGCGGCCTGGAGTTCTGGCCCATCTGGCTAGGGGCGGCTGTCGGCGCCTTCCTCGGGGACTGGGTCTCCTATGCGATCGGATACAGGTTCAAGCACGCTGCGCTGCGGGTCTGGCCCCTTTCATACCATCCGCATCTGGCGGATCGCTGCGAACGGTTCTTTGCCCGATGGGGCGCATGGGGCGTCTTCCTCGGTCGCTTCATAGGGCCGATGAGGGCTGTGGTGCCGCTGGTCGCAGGCATCTTCGCGATGCCGATCCTGCTCTTTCAGATGGCCAATATCGCCTCCGCCTTCGTATGGGCTTTCGTGATGCTCGCACCCGGCACGGGCTTGGCGGCCCTGGCCAGGTAAGGGGCTGCCCCCATGCGATCTGCCGAGGGCGCGGCGGCAAATGCACGGTCAGGATAGAACAAAAAATCCGCCGAACGCTCGGATGAAGCCCTCAAGCCGCTCCGTACACCTCACATGAACGACACGAAAGGCACGGATGTCATCAGTCTGCTCGGGCCCCTGCGGCGCTATGCCCGTTCCCTTGCGCGGGACGAGGCGCAGGCCGAGGACCTGGTACAGGACACGCTTGTCCGCGCTTATGAGCGGCGCGGCTCGTTCCGCTCCGGCGGCAACCTGCGGGGCTGGCTCCTTTCTATCCTGCACAACACCTTCATCGACGGCCGCCGCCGCCGGGCGGCGGAGCTTCGCCGCCTCGATCAGGCGGCCCGTCTCGCCGATGCGGCCGCTCCGCCCGAGCAGGAAAGCAGGGTCAGGCTTCAGCAGGTGCAGGCCGCCTTCATGAGCCTGCCGGATGAACAGCGGGCCGCCCTGCACCTCGTGGCGATCGAAGGTCTGTCCTACCAGGAGGCTGCCAGCGCACTGGAGATCCCGGTCGGAACTCTCATGTCCCGCCTGGGCCGCGCCCGCGCCGCGCTGCGAGGCTTCGAGGCGGGAGCCCGTCTCCCCCAATCCTCCCGGAACAAGCGTCCAAGCCTGCGCATCGTAGGAGGTTCCGATGTCTGATCCCGTCACCGAAGAGGATCTTCTGGCTTACGTGGATGACCAGCTCGACGCCGCAAGGCGGATCGAAGTGGAGGAGCATCTCGCCCGGGATCCGGAAGCCGCCGCGCGGGTCATGGCGGACCTGAAGGACCGCGATGCCCTCCGGCTGCTTCACTCAGCTTCCCTCTCCCGCCCTCCGGAAGCCATGCTCGGAGCAGCCGTCCAGCTCGAGCGCGCGCTTGCCTGGCAGGACCTCTGGCAGAAGCTCCGCCGGATCGCGGCCGTGGTGACTCTTATCGGCTTCGGCTGGTTCGCCCATGGGCAGGTCGGATTGGGAATTTCGCACAGCGAGGCCTCGCCCAAGCCGCCGGCCTTCGTCGAGGATGCCCTTCACTCGCACGAGACGGGCCTTCTGCGCGCCCGCATGGTCTCGCAGCCCGAGGTCGAAGCCTATGATCCCGCCGAGATCCTGGCCGCGACTGGAATCCGGCTTCCCGCCCTGCCCGACGATTGGCAAATCCGGGACGCGCAGGTCTTTCCCTCAAGATACGGCCACAGCATCGAGATCGTCGTCGACGCCCGTGATCTCGGCCGAGTGTCGCTCTTTGCGGCCCAGGCTCCGGCCTTCGACGTCATCCCCCCGACGCTGGCCCGCTTCGATACGGCGAAGGCCGTGTACTGGCAGACCGGCCCGCTCGCCTATGCGCTGACCGGAACAGGCAGCGACAAAGCCCTTGAGCGGGCAGCCCTCCGGCTGTCCCGCAAACTTCAGTAAACCTTGGAGAAACATCGATGAATATTCCTTACGCTTGGCAGACCGCCACGGCCCGCACCAGCGGCGCCCTCTTCGACGAGGGCCTGCGCCAGCACATGCTGCGGGTCTACAACACCATGGGCATCGGTCTCGTGGTGACGGGGCTCGTGGCGCTCTTCGTGGCCTCGACTCCGGCTCTCTACGTGCCGATCTTCCAGACGCCGCTCAAATGGGTGGTGATGCTGGCGCCGCTGGCCTTCATCTTCTTCTTCTCCTTCCGCATGGAGCGGATGACGGCGGCGTCCGCGCGCACTGCCTTCTTTGCCTTCTCGGCGGTGATGGGCCTGTCGCTGGCATCCGTGTTCCTGGTGTTCACCGGCACGAGCATCGCACGCACCTTCTTCATCACCGCCGCCATGTTCGGCGCCACCAGCCTCTACGGCTACACCACCAAGCGCGATCTCTCGAAGTTCGGCTCGTTCCTGATCATGGGCCTGATCGGCATCATCATCGCCTCGATCGTGAACATCTTCCTCGCTTCGAGCGCCCTGCAGTTCGCGATCTCGATCATCGGCGTGCTCGTGTTCACGGGCCTGACCGCCTACGACACGCAGACCATCAAGGAGCAATACGCCGAAGGCTTCGGGCATGAGACCAACAGCAAGATGGCCGTGTTCGGCGCGCTCTCTCTCTACCTGAACTTCATCAATCTGTTCCAGCTGCTGCTGAGCCTCACCGGGCAGCGGGAAGAGTAACCACCCTCCATTGCCAGAAAGGATCGATTTACATGGACCATCAGGACCGTCAGGCCATCGAGCAGCTCTTCGGCAAGATCGCCCAGGTTGAGCGCCAGTCCACCCCCCCGGACGCCCAGGCGGCGGATCTCATCCGCTCGCAGATCAACCAGCAGCCGAATGCGCCCTACTACATGGCCCAGACCATTGTGGTGCAGGAGCAGGCCCTGAGCGCCGCCCATGGCCGCATCCAGCAGCTGGAGCAGGAGCTCGCCAGCCGCCCTGCGGGCGGGGGCGGCTTTCTCTCGGGCCTCTTCGGCGGCGGACAGCCCCGTCCCCAGCCGCAGCCCTATCAGCCGCAGCACGGCATGCCGCCTCACATGGCTCCCGGCATGGGTGGCATGACGGGCGGTATGGCTCAACAGCGCGGAGGCGGCGGCTTCCTGGCCGGTGCCGCCCAGACCGCAATGGGTGTCGCGGGCGGCGTTCTGCTGGGCAACATGATCGCCAACGCCTTTTCGGGAGGCGGCGAGGCCAATGCGGCCGATGCCGGGCAGCCCGAGCCGCAGCAGGCTGCGGCCGAGGACTTCGGGGCTGCCGGCGGCGATTTCGGCTTCGACGAGGAGATCTGACGCCGAGCGGGCGGCGGCCTCGAAGCCCACGCCCGAGCCTGACCAAGGAAACAGGCAATGCCGTTCTGCCGGCGCGTCGCGCCGGCAGAACCGTCTCGGCATGTCCCATGGAAATTGGGGCGATCAGCCCCCAGCCTGGACGAAGCTATGACCTCGGCCATCCGGCACCCCCGCACGAATGGCCGGAGAACGCATTGATGGCGCTCGCCGACATTGCATCGACGGTGCGCGAGAGCGGTCCGGACCCGAAGGCAGGTCAGCTTGCAAGGAAGAGTTCGTGCTGGCGCCACGAGGTGGACGACTTGCGCTCCCTCGGCCGCGCCAGCGCAATCCGCTCCTCGAAGCGCACATGCGCCTCCTTGAGCAGGCGGCGCTTCCGGGCATAGGGCTGGGAGGCCGCCGTGACGTCTCTCACAATGGCGGCGGCTGCGGCGTAGAGATCGGCTGTCGCGGCATCCAGGCCAGGATCGCGCTCGAACAGAGAGAGAAGGCTCGCCAGGTTCTTTCTCAGGAGCGTCTGGAGGTCGCCGAGATAGGATTCATCTCCCCCGGCTTGGATTGCTTTCAGGATGGGGGCGATAAGGTTCAGCTTCTCCTGGATGGCTTCGTTGAGGGTCTTCTCCGTCATGAGCAATCGTCTCCTGATGGGGGGCCCGCCCAGTCCCTGATTCACGTGCTGAAAGAATGCACTTTCAAGGTTAACCGACGGTTTCAGCCCAGACCGCAGGCTCGCTGCGCCGTTCTCGAAACGGCCCCGACGGAGCCGGAGATTGCTCCATGGTCTTACCGCGGGTTTCCCGCAAAACGCTTGGCGCCGGCGACGCAGAAGACCACGAGGACAGTCGCCGCGATCATCGTCCAGGCGACCGGCTCGCGAAGCAGCAGGCCCGCCAGTGCCAGGCCGAAGAATGGCTGGAGCAGTTGCAACTGCCCGACGCCCGCGATGCCTCCGAGCGCGAGGCCGCGATACCAGAAGACGAAGCCGATCAACATGCTGAAGATCGAAACATAGGCAAGCCCGATCCAGGCCGGGCCTCCGATCCCGCTCCAGGACAAAGGCACCGTGATCAGCGCGATTGTCGCCATCGCCGGGAGCGCAAGAAGCAGAGCCCATGAGATGACCTGCCACCCGCCCAGCTTTCGCGACAGCGTGGCTCCCTCCGCATAGCCGAGGCCGCAAAGCAGGATCGCACCCACCATCAGCAGATCGCCCACGAGCGAGCCTGCGCCTCCGTTGGCAAGGGCGAAGCCTGCGATCGTTGCGGCGCCGAGACCCGAGAACAGCCAGAAGGCAGGTTTCGGCCGCTCTCCACCCCGCAGGACGCCGAAGAGAGCGGTCGCAAGCGGCAGGAGACCGACAAAGACGATGGAGCGTGCCGAGGTGATGTGCTGGAGCGCGAGCGCGGTCAGCAGCGGAAAGCCGACGACGACGCCGAGCGCGACGATGGCAAGCGGGGTGAGATCGCCGCGCCGGGGCCGCGCCTGCCGAAGCGCGACGAGGAGGGCCGCTCCGAGGAGCGCAGCGATCACCGCCCGGGCGGACGTCAGAAACAGGGGCGAGAAGTCGCCGACGGCGACCCGCGTGGCCGGGAGCGACCCGCTGAAGATGATGACGCCCAGGAGACCGCTGCCCCATCCGTCGGTCGTTCGATCCATGATGACCTCTCTTTCGGGAGGTTCATCCTAGGATGCCGAGGCGGCTCCACACAGAGACAGTACAATACAATTCAACAAAGCTGTATTGGTATAAGTGTCCACACAATCGGCGGAGCGCCCATGAAGAACGGAAAAGCGACACGCACCGGAGAGGTCATGGCGGCCATCCGCTCGAAGGTGTCGGCCCGTGCCCTTCTCCCGGGCGATCGGCTGCCCTCGATCCGGAGCTTTGCGGCGACCATGGGCGTATCCCCGTCCACGGTCGTCGAGGCCTATGATCGTCTGGCCGCCGAGGGCCTGATCCGCGCCCGGCGCGGTTCCGGCTTCTATGTCGCCGGCAACGGTCTGCCGCCGCTGGCACTGACGGAGGCCGAGCCGCGGCGCGACCGGGCCGTCGACCCCTTCTGGGTGTCGCGGCAGTCGCTCGACGCCGATCCCGCGGCGGCGAAGCCCGGTTGCGGCTGGCTGCCGGCGGATTGGATGCCGCATACCGCGCTTCGCCGCGCCCTGCGGACACTGGCGCGGGCCGAGGATTCGTTGCTCGCCGATTATGGCGGCACGCGTGGCTCGCCCACCTTGCGCCGGTTGCTGCTCGGCCGGTTCGCCGCAGAGGGCCTCGAGATGTCGCCGGACCGCATCATGCTCACCGGCTCGGGGACACAGGCGATCGACTTGATCTGCCGCTTCCTTCTGCGCCCCGGCGACACAGTGCTTGTGGATGACCCGTGCTATTTCAACTTTCAGGCGCTGCTCCGGGCGCATCAGGTCAGGATCGCCGGAGTGCCATACACCCCGACCGGTCCGGACGTTGCGGTCTTCGAGACGATCCTGAGCGAGGAGCGGCCGCGTCTCTACATCACTAATTCCGCGCTTCACAACCCGACCGGCGCAACTCTCTCGCCGCAGACGGCCTATAGGGTCTTGAGTGCAGCCTCGGCCCACGACTTGACGATCGTCGAGGACGACATCTTTGCCGATTTCGAGCCGGAACCCTCGCCGCGTCTTGCCGTGCTCGACGGGCTCAGCCGCGTCATTCGGATCGGGAGTTTCTCGAAGACCCTGTCCGCCTCAATCCGCTGCGGCTACATCGCCGCTCGGCCGGATTGGATAGAAGGCCTCGTCGATCTCCAGGTTGCCACCAGCTTCGGCGGACCGAGCCCCGTCGCGACCGAGCTGATCGCCGGCGTTCTCGCGGGCGGCGGCTACCGCAAGCACATGGAGGAGCTGCGTCAGCGCCTCGCGCGGGCCAGACATGAACTGGCGACCCGGCTGGAGGCTCTCGGCATACGGCCATGGCTCATGCCGCGCGGCGGCTTTTACCTGTGGTGCCGCCTGCCGGAGGATCAGGACTCCGCCGTGCTCGCCCGCGCGGCCGTGGAGGAGAACGTCGTTCTCGCTCCGGGCAACGTGTTCAGCGTCTCGCAGACAGCCGGGGCATTTCTCCGCTTCAACGTCGCGCAGTCGGGCGACCCGCGCGTCATGACGGTTCTTAAGCGGGCCATGCGGGCCCATCCCGCCGCGTGAAGCCCTCGTGATCGCTTGTTGGGCCCACGATGAGTGCTTCGCCGAATAATGCTCTAGGCCCTGGATCGCGTCCCGAGCATATCATCCTGTTCGCTCTGCCGAGCCCTTCGACCCTCCGCGAGGAATGCCGCGATGGCCTCGCGGGACATCGGCTCAGCAATGAGGTATCCCTGGACCTGGGAGGCGCCGGCCAGACGCAGGGCATTGAGCTGTTCTTCCGTTTCGACGCCTTCAGCCGTCGTGCTCATCTTGAGATCGTTCGCAAGGCTGATCGTCGCCTTGACGATCGCGCGGCTATCGGGCGAACCCGTCATGCCACGCACGAACGACTGATCGATCTTGATCTTATCGAAGGGAAAGCTCCTCAAGTAACTCATGGATGCATAGCCGGTGCCGAAGTCGTCGAGTGCGATCGAGACACCAAGAGCTTTGAGCCGTTTGAGCGTCGTGGTCGCTTCCTCGGTGAGTTTGAATGATTCCGTGATTTCCAGAACCAAACGGCGGGCCGGCAGGCCGGACGCGGCCAAGGCCTTCTTGACGCTCGCGAAAACGTCTCGGCGCTTGAACTGCACCGGGGAGAGATTGATCGCGACCTTCAAGGACGGATCCCAGGTCATGGCCGTCGAGCAGGCCTCCTCGAGGATCCAGTCGCCAATCGGACCGATAAGGCCCGTTTCTTCAGCGGTCGGAATGAATTCGAGGGGCGGGATCATTCCTTTCGTCGGGTGTTTCCACCGCACCAGGGCCTCACAACCCCATATCTGATTTGCCGCCAGATCAAGGATCGGCTGGTAGAACAACTCGAATTCCCTGTTGTCATGGGCGCTCTTCAGGGCGCCCTCAAGTGCGCGGCGTTCTGCCCGAGTATCCTTGATGTTCGGATCGTAGAAACGATAGCCGCTGTCGGGATCCGACTTTGCCGCATAAAGGGCGGTATCGGCCGCCCGCATGAGCTCGGTTGGAGTCTTGCCGTCAGAGGGCGCCGTCGCGACACCGATCGAAAGCCCGACCTCAACCTCCCTGTTGTTGGCTGTGCATGGAACCTTCATGGCGGCCTGAAGGGCTATGGCAAGATCCACGGCCTGCTGCCGGCTTCCGATCGGCCTTTGAATAACGGCAAACTCGTCGCCGCCGATGCGGGCGATGAAATCGCTCTTTCTGAGACGCTCCCGTAGGCGTCTCGCGACGATCTGGATGACCTCGTCTCCCGCCGAATGCCCGTGATTGTCGTTGATGTCCTTGAACCGGTCGAGATCGAGAAGATGCAGCGCGAAACCCGTGCCGGACCTTTGAGGCGTCAGGGATGTTCGCTTCAATTCCTCGATGAAGAGAAGCCTGTTGGGCAGCTTGGTCAGGATATCGTGTCGAGAGAGGTAGCGCTCGCTGGCAGCCCGGAGAATACCGGTTTTGACGTGCCGCAAACCCAGCAGACTCGTCGTACCGATCGCAATGTCCATGATATAGGCGACAAGTCTGATCAGACGAGCCTCGAGACGTCGCCCGGCCATGAGCTCCGCCACGGTTCTGCTGACCGCTATGCCGGCTGGGTAATGGGCGAGAGGATGAAGAGCGATCAATCGCTCTTTCCTGTCGATCCAGCTCACGTCGCGAATAAGCGTGGGGCTGTGCCTTGCGATCATCCGCTGCAGAGGAGTGTTGGGTGTCCAAATTCTACGTCCGATTGCCCTCTCGGCATTCGGGCTATGGGCAAGAATGACGCCGTCGCGCCGATAGAGCGTAATCGCCAGCGAACGCGTCTTTAGATGATCCTCATAGATTCTCTCGAAATGACCGAGGTCGATCGTGGATACGATGATGCCGAGGAAGTTCCCCTCGGTGTCTTTGATCTTCCGAGCGAGGGGGAGAATCTTTCTGCCGGTAGCCTGGACCCTTCTGGGTTCGCCGAGGGACATGATCAGCGACGCATCCGTCGAGAGGGCCCCGTAGTGGGATGTGTCTGTCAGATAGATCGGTTCCGGGGCGGGGTGCGGATTCGATGTGCCGACAATGCGCCCCCGGGCATTGACGAGATCGATGCGGACGACCTGGGAAAGGGAATGGGCTGCGCCTACCAACACGGCCTTGGTGGCTTGGGACGCGGCGAATGCATCGAACTCGTTCGCATTGAGGCAGGTTTGCGGAATTCTGCCGGCGACGTCACGCAGAACGGCCTCGACGGATTGGAGAGCCTCGTCCGTCCGTTCCTGAAGAGCAAGTGCGAGGCTGGTCAGATCACCCTCGGCCCTCGCGAGATCGCCGCTGTACCCACGCATGAAGAGGAGGGCTGCGCCGAAAACTGCGGCAGCCGCTGCAACGATGCTGAGGGAAAGGATCAAATAAGCTGACAAAACGGAGTTCGACTCGGCTTTTCGGGACGATCTCCGGCAGCAATGGCTGAGAATTGTCGTTATTTCGTTAATCTAGAGCATCGAAGGTGAAATGCAGGCTTGCACCTTTGGGATCGATCCGAGGCTCTCTTTTAGACAGCGCCTCGTGCGAAGAGGCGCCAAGTCGTTGAAGTCGCGGCTCCGGCGGAGCCGCGGTCGCGATGGGGTGCGCCCCGGAGCGGATGCTCCCCCGCCTCGGGGGGAGAGCCTTGACGGCGAACGGTTTCGCCAATCCTGGGCCGGGGCGATAGCCTATCCTGCCGCGACCTCGGAAAGTGGAGCATCGACCGTGCAGACGACCCCGGCCGGGGTAAAGCTGATCTCGGCGCGACCATTCAGATCGTGAGCCAAGCTGCGCTCGATGAGACGGGTGCCGAAGCCTCTCCGGCGCGGCTGCTCGACAGGTGGCCCTCCCACCTCGGTCCAGACCAAGTGCAGGCGCAGCTCATCCTTCCCGGCGAGCTTCCATTGAACGTTCACCTCCCCGGTGGTGTTGGAGAGAGCGCCGTATTTGACGGCATTTGTCGCCAGTTCCTGCAAGGCCATGGCGATGGCCAGAGCCACGCGTGGGGCGATCCTGACATCCGGCCCCGTCATATGCAGCCGCTTCTCCCGCTCGTGGCGGAAGGGTGCCATGGCTTCCCGTACAACATCCCGGAGATTGGCGCTCTCCCAGTTCTCCTGGGTCAGCACATCGTGAGCCCGCGACAGAGCAAAGAGACGCGCCTCCAGAGCAGACCGGGCGTCTTCCATCGTGCCGGCATTGCGCAGTGTCTGAGACGTGATCGACTGGACGGTTGCCAGCGTGTTCTTCACCCGGTGATTCAGCTCGTTGATCAGAAGACGCTGGTGCTCCTCGGCCTTCTTCTCCAGATCGATGTCCACCACCGCCACGACGCTGGCGAGCACCTCTCCTTCATCATTGCGTATGGGAGCCGCCGCAAGCCTCATCCACGCCATCGTCCCGTCACCGCGCTGGTACAGGTACTCCTCAGGCTCCGTAGCCTCTCCGGTCAGGAGCGCCCTGGCAACGGGATACTCGTGCGGCCGGGCTGGCCTCCCGTCGGGATGATGGAGCCTCCACTGTTCGTAGGCGACGAAGTCGGGCGTCGGATAGATCGGATGGCGGAAGATGAGCTCCGCATGTGGATTACCCGTCACCACGCGGCCCGAGGGGGCTTCGGTGATGATGATCCCGACCGGCACGTTCTCCAGCACGGCCTTCAGCCGTGCTTCGCTGGCGCTCAAGGCTTCCGCCGCCTGCCGACGCTCGGTGACATCGCGGAAGAAGGCAGCGACACCGCCGCTCTCGACGGGAAATATGCGCAGCTCCAGCCAGACCCCGCGCCCGTCGAAGGCATAATAATGCTCAAGGGTCACCGGCACCCGCTCCGTCATGGCCCTGCGATAGGCCTCCTCGACCGGAGTTCCGGGCGAGGCGGGCCAAGCCTCCCAGTGGGGGCGGCCCACGATCTCGTTCTCTGGGCGGCCGTCGATCCTCAGCCCCTCACCGTTGATCTGAAGAACCCGAAAATCCTGATCAAGCAGGAGGAAGCCCTCTGTCATGCCTTCAAGGATTCCCCTGATCCGAGCCTCGCTGGCCCGCAGCCCCTCCTCAGACAGCTTGGCTTCGGTCACGTCACTGCCTTCGGCGAAGATGCCGAAGATGCGACCATGGCTGTCCCGGATCGGCTGGTAGACGAAGTTGACGAAGCGCCGCTCGGGCTTCCCGTGTGGCTCGCGCTGGAGCAAGATCGGAATTCCATTACCGACGAATGCCTCGCCGGTCGTGTAGACGGTGTCGAGAATTTCCCTGAAGCCCTGCTCGGCCACCTCAGGCAAGGCCTCCAGAGCCGGTCGGCCGAGAATGTCGCGATGGCCCACCAGCTGGTAATAGGAGGCATTGACCATCTCGAAGGTGTGCTGGGGACCGGTGAGCATGGCCATGAAGCCGGGCGCCTGGCGGAACAGCTCGCGCAGCCGCTCGCGTTCATTGGCGACCCGTCGCTCGGCGAGCACCTTGTCCGTCGTCTCCGTGCAGGCGCAGAACATGCCGTTGATGGCGCCTCTGTCATCCCAGACAGGATTGTAGGAGAAGCTGAACCAGGCATCCTCGCGATAGCCGTTCCGCTCCATCGGAATGAGCAGGTCCTCCTGCCGGACCCCGTTACCGGACAGCGTGCTGTCCACCAGAGGTGCGATCTGCTTCCAGATGTCCGACCACACCTCCGCGAAGGGAAGCCCCAGCGCGTGAGGGTGCTTGGCACCGAAGATCGGCGCATAATCGTCGTTGTAGAGGAAGGCGAGCTCAGGTCCCCAGGCGATGAACATGGCCTGCTTGGCATTGAGCATCAGGCGCACGAGGGTGCGCAGGGCGTGCGGCCAAGTCTCAGGCTCCCCCAAAGGCGAGGTGGACCAGTCGTGCGCTCGCATCCGCGCACCCATCTCGCCACCGCCGGAGAGGAAATCGGGTCTTGCGAGTACCGCTCCGTCGGGCGGCCTACCGAGCACCGGTGGCCCCTCGAGTGGGCTTCGGCTCCCTGTCCATCCGCTGCTCCCGTTCGTCGAGGAGCCGGACGGCGGCGCGGACGACCTTGCAGTCGACGAGCGCCTCAAGTTCCGGGGTAAGCGAGACATGGCGGATTTTGCAGATTCTCATGGGGGTGCGGTGTGGAGGCGGGCGGTGTCAACTGATGCCCCCTGAATTAGCCTTCGCTTCCGCCAACACAAGGGCCCCTCCGCGGACACTTCGCCCCATATGGCAAAATCGCCGACGCTGACGTGTTTTGGAATTCGATCCTACAAACCAATTTGCGTCCGGCGCGTTATCCGTATCGGGTATCTGGAGCGCTCTTATTCATCCGCACCCAACCGTGAGAGGATCATGCCTCCTGGAGGACGACGCAGCCTCTTCGCGCCTACAGAAACGCCGAGAGACCATAGGGCCAACCGGTTTCTCGCTGCGCTGGACCCCGACGATTTTGCCCTGTTGGAACCGGAGCTTGAGATCGTGGACCTGCCACGTGGCACCGTGCTCTACGACACCGGCGATCCCATCCGGAACGCCTACTTCCCGCACGATGCCATCGTGTCTCTCGTCGGAGCCATGGAAGACGGCCGCATGGT
The DNA here is from genome assembly GCA_031181145.1 of Microvirga sp. Lineage (GTDB taxonomy): Bacteria > Pseudomonadota > Alphaproteobacteria > Rhizobiales > Beijerinckiaceae > Microvirga. Next base: position 25,032 of record JAPSLB010000045.1, on the reverse strand, counting down.
CGAAGTGGCGCTGTTCGGGCGAGAAGGCTTCTGCGGCTATCTGGGGGCGCTCGTCAATCGTGAGGCCTTCGGGCGCTATGTCGTGCAAATTCCCGGCACCGGCTCGCGGATCAACATCGAGCGGCTGCACGAGGCGATCAGGTGTCTTCCCGCACTGCGGCGGCAGGTGTTCAGCTACAGTGATGCGCTGCTCGCCCAGGCCTTTCAGGCCGTGGCCTGCAACGCCATTCACCCGGTCGAGGCTCGGTGCTGCCGCTGGCTCCTCAGCACCCATGACCGGGTGGACCAGGACACCCTGCCTCTGACGCATGAATTTCTGTCCGAGATGCTCGGCGTCCAGCGCTCGACCCTCAGCGCCATCTTGCGCAGCTTTCAGACGTCAGGTCTCATTGTCCAGCAGCGGGGCGGGATCGTCGTGACCGACCGGCCGGCTCTCGAACGGGCGGCGTGCGAATGCTACGGCAGGATCCGCTATCATTTCGAGAAGCTTCTGCCCGGCACTTATGCTCCTCTTCATCGCAGCGCGCTGGGCACGGCCACGCCGCCGGCCTTGTTGGCGTCCTCGACAGCCAAAACCCGCCTCTAGAGCACCGGGCGTGAAAAGTGGAATTCGCTTCGGGGCCCTACCCGATGCTTCGTTTCTTGGCTGGCTCTTCCTTCGCTGCGAAGCCGAAGGGCCATGGCGGCGAAAGGCGGATCCGCTCGTCATTAATGGGGACCTCCGGTTCCGCGTGATGCGCCAGCAGATTCAACCCCTCACCCGGATTCCTGCAACTTCGCCCACGAGGAGGCACCCTCGATCGGCTGAATTCGACCGGCGCCAATGGAGTATCACGTCAGCGGCATTCTTCGCCTGCTATGAGCGTGAAGGATCGTCATGCCGCCCTTTTCCGAGCCTCATGCAGGCTCCATTCCATGTCGGCGCTTTGCCTTTTCGGCTTCGGCCGAAATCAGAAAGTCGATGAGAGCCCGGGCTTCCTTTGGCCGGGAAGACCTGCGGGAGACACCGGCGGCAAATATGGTGACGGCCTGAATCTCCGGGGGGAGCGGACCGAGGATTTCGATGCCGGGTATGGGCAGCAGTTCACTCAGTTGCTGCAATCCCAGATCCGCCTCCCCTCGTGCGACCATGGTGCCTACCGGCACGCCCGGAGGAGCCTGGAGCAAGCGCTGCGACATGGCCCCGGCCATACCCCAGCGATGCAGCAGCCGCATGAGGTGATCGCCGCTTGGACCAGTGGAGTAGCAGAACTTGCCCGCGTTCAAGATGAGGCTCTTGACCGCCTCCTCGTCATCGATCCTGGTCCGCGGCGCACCCGGGCGAGTTGCGATCGCGATGCTGGAGCGGGCAAATCCCGCTCGGGAACCGGAGGCGATATGCCCCTCTGCCTCCAACTGCTGCATCACGTTCGATGCGAGGATGACGATGTCGGTGGCCTCGCCCGCTCGGATGCGCCCGGCAGCTTCCACGCCGCCCATGGAGCTGATCGCAACAGGAACCCCGGTCCGCTGTTCATACGACCCGGCGAGATCGGCAAGAATCTGCCGGGTCGCCATGGACGAAATGCCATTGATCCGATCGGTCATTCATCACTCCAACACGGCGAACCGTGCTGCGCCCTGCTCAATCGATGTATTTCAGTCCGGCCTTGGCCAGCGGTTCGCGCATCTGGTACAGATCGAGCCCGAGAACGCCGGATGCCAGCTTGGCGCGTTTGCTCTCTTCGTTGACTTCGCGCGCGGCTGCCGCCTCCGACGTTCTCTGTACCCAAGCGGCGGGAACGACGACGACGCCGTCGTCGTCGGCCACGATGGCGTCGCCCGGCTGCACCGATGCACCCGCGCAAACGACCGGGACGTTCACCGAGCCGAGCGTCGCCTTGACCGTTCCCTTCGCCGAGATGCACTTGCTCCAGACCGGGAAACCCATCTCGGTCAGCGTCTTCACATCGCGCACTCCGGCATCGATGATGAGCGCCCTCGCCCCGCGCGCCTTGAAGCTCGTCGCCAGGAGATCGCCGAAATATCCATCGGTGGCTTCGGCGGTGATCGCTGCAACGACGATGTCACCCGGCTGGATCTGTTCGGCGACCACATGCATCATCCAATTGTCGCCCGGGTGCAGCAGCACCGTCACGGCCGTTCCGGACACTTGCGCACCGGCATAGATCGGCCGCATGTAAGGCTTCATGAGGCCGACGCGGCCCATGGCCTCGTGCACCGTCGAGACGCCGTATCGCGCAAGTTGATCGACTGCGGCGCGATCCGCGCGGTTGATGCTCCGTCTGACGATTCCAAGTTCGGTCATGAGATTATCCTTTACCGTCCGCGCGCCTTCAGGGTCGCGTCCAGGCGCGGGTAAACCCGGCGCGCATTGCCTTCGTAGATCTTGTACCGGTCCTCAGAGCTCAGGTTCCTGGCCGCCTCGATGTACCGCTTGGTGTCGTCGAAGTGGTGTCCGGTCTCCGGATCGACCCCGCGCACCGCGCCGATCATCTCGCTGGCGAACAGGATATTCTCGACCGGGATGACGCTCGTCAGCAGATCGATGCCGGGCTGGTGATAGACACAGGTGTCGAAGAAGACATTCTTCAGGATATGCTCACGCAGCTCGGGCTTCTTGAGTGCCTGCGCGAGTCCGCGGTACCGCCCCCAGTGATAAGGCGCCGCGCCGCCGCCATGGGGGACAACGAAGCGGAGCGTCGGGAAGTCCTTGAACAGGTCGCCCTCGATGAGCTGCATCACGGCGGTCGTATCGGCGTTGATGTAATGTGCGCCCGTCGTGTGGAAGCAGGCATTGCAGCTTGTGGACACGTGGATCATGGCGGGAATGTCGAATTCCACCATTTTTTCATAGATCGGATACCAATGCCGGTCCGTCAGGGGCGGGCTCTTCCAGAATCCGCCCGTCGGGTCGGGGTTCAGGTTAATTCCGACGAAGCCGTACTCCTTCACACATCTCTCGATCTCAGGAATGCAGGTCTTCGGATCGACTCCCGGGCTCTGCGGCAGCATGGCCGCGCCGACGAAGTTGTCGGGGAAAAGCCGTGTGACCCGGTAGCAGAGCTCGTTGCAGATCGCGGCCCATTCGGACGAAACCGAGAAATCGCCGATATGGTGAGCCATGAAGCTCGCTCGCGGGCTGAAGATCGTCAGATCCAGGCCGCGTTCCCTCATCAGCCGGAGCTGGTTGGTTTCGATCGATTCCCGCAGCTCTTCGTCGCTGATCGTCAGATCGGAAACCGATGGCCGCACCGAGGGGTCACGGATACCAGCGATCTGAAGCTTGCGCCAATCCTCCAGCGCTTGCGGAGCCGTCGTGTAATGGCCGTGACAGTCGATGATCATCGATTTTCCTTTCATGCCTCTTCGCGCGCTCGCAAGGCCCCGCCGATCGGCGTGCCGTCGCTTCCGCAGTAATGGCCAATCCGGGTGTTCAGAGCAGTGGCACACCCAGGAGCATGCCAAAGCCGAACTGCGTCAGCGCCCAGAACACGATCCCTGTACCCACGGCCCAGAAAGGCTTCTTTCCACGCTCGAGAACAAAGACCATCGTCGCCGCACCCAAGCCGAGCGCGATGGGCATCCCGAGCCAGTAGATCGAAGCGACAGCCGCAAGTGTCAGCAGCAGGAGCGCCAGAGCCATGGGACGAGCAAGCGCATTGGTTCTGTCGCGCCCCGTGAAGATCTGGAGCAGGTAGATCAGGCTCAGACCACAGCCCAGCCCTGCGACGGCCAGAGGCAGGAAAGCCGAACCGACATCGCCCGCGGCGCGCACAGGCGGCATTTGCGCCGCAATCCAGAGGAAGGCGAAAAAGCAGGCGAGAGCCGCCGAGACGACAATCAGCTTCTGCACCAGGAGGAGGGCGGCATTTCCACCGCTCTCCGATTTGATCGTCTCAACCGAGCTCATTTGACGAGTCCCACCGACTTCAGGAACTCGGTCTGGTTGGCGAGCTGCCGGTTGACCAGCTGGGTGAAGGCTTTCTCGCCGAGGTTGATGTTTTCTTGCTTCTCACGGTTCTGGAAGTCGAGCCAATCTTGAGAGGCTTCGACTTTGTCGATCGCTTCTTGGATCTTGGCAACGACGTCGTCCGGGGTCTTGCCGTGGACGGCCACGCCGCGCCAGATGGAGTCGACGATGTCGTATCCCTGCTCCTTGAAGGTAGGCACCTTCGGGAAGAAGGGCGAGCGCTCTTCGGTGGTAATGCCGAGAAGGCGGACTTCGCCGCTCTCCACCTGCGACAAGCCGCTCGACGGGGTCATGATAGCGACATCCATGTGGCCGCCAAGCAGCGAGAGCGGAACCTTGCCGGAAGCGTCGTGCGGGATCCAGCCCGACTCAAACTTCCCGAGCCTTCCGAGTTGATAGAGGATGAACTGATGGAAGCCCGCGGGGGCGTGCCCACCGACGCGCAGCTTGTTCGGATTATCACGCATGTAGGCGACGAAGTCGTCAAGCGTTTTGAGCGGGCTGTCCGCGCGGACGGCCACGGATGACGGCTCGGCCTGCATTGCGCGGACGTAACGCAGGTCTTCCAGTTTGAACGGGATAAGACCTTGTGCGATGCCAAAGGTCAGTGTCCCCGTGCACACGAGAATGTTGTAGCCGTCGGGCGCTTGGGTCAGAACCGTCGACACGCCGACCGCACCCGAACCGCCGGGACGGTTCTGGACCGCCACGGTCCAACCGGCCTCTTTGGTGAGCAGTTCCGCGAGTTGGCGGCCGTATGTGTCGAGCGCGCCGCCTGCACCGGACCAGATCACAAGATTGACCGTTTTCTCGGGAAAGCCGGCTGCTGCGAAAGCCCCTTTGATTTGGAGCATGAGAGGGGCTGTTCCCAGAGCAGTCAGGATCGAGCGGCGGGATGGGTTGATCGGCATGATAGTTTCCTCCTAGTTATTTCTCAGGCAGCCGCAGTGCTCTTGTCGCGCCAGGACCGCCACATCGGGTACAGGATGCTTGCCAGGCTGAGAGCCAGGAAGACCGCCGAGACAGGGTCGGTAAAGAAGATGCTGTAGGAGCCGCGAGAGGTCACAAGAGCGGTACGGAAATTCGTCTCCACCAGATAGCCGAGCACCAGCGCGAGCACCACCGGCGCGACAGGAAAGGAGAGTTTCTTCATCAAATATCCGAGAACCCCGAAGCCGATGGTCAACCACACGTCGAAAGCGAGGTTACGAAGCGAGTACGCTCCCAGGATCGCGAAGATCAAGATTCCTGCGGCAAGCACGGAGTCGGGCATGTTGACCACGCGCGACATCCACGGCAACGAGAATGACGCGATGAGGAACATGACCACGCAAGCAAGCAGCAGACCGAGAAGGATCGTGTAAACGAGAACGGGCTGTTCCGCGAAGAGCTGCGGGCCCGGGCGCAAGCCGTGAAGGACGAGTGCGCCTACGATAACGGCGGTGGTCGGCGAGCCGGGCACACCGAGCGCGAGCAGCGGAACCATTGCACCGCCTACCGTTGCGTTGTTCGATGCCTCGGGTGCGGCGATGCCGCGCGGTTCCCCACTGCCGAATGCGAGCTTGGGGTTGCGCCGCATCGCATAGTCGCGAGCGATCCAGCAGGCGATATTTCCACCCACCCCCGGCAGAATTCCCAGGAAGGTGCCGATAACCGAACCGGACACCATCGTGCGGATAAGCTCCTTCCATTCCCTGATCGTGAGGTAGACCGCGCGGACAGCCCCCTTGGAGACGCCGCTCCTTGTCTTGCCTGCGCTCTCGGCCAGAAGGAAGCTCTCGGAAACGGCGAACAGACCGATCAGAACGGTCAGCATCGGAATCCCTTCGAAAAGTTCGATCCGGTCGAAGGTGAAACGCGGCATGCCTGCGATCGGATCGATGCCGACGAAGGCAAGCAGCAGGCCAAAAGCGGCCCCGATGAGACCCTTGACAAGCGACCCGCCCGACAGAGCGGCAACGGAGGTCAGGCCGAACAGGCCTACCGCGAAGTAGCTCGCAGGACCAAACTGCAACGCGAGCTTGGAAAGCGGCATGGCCAGGAAGAGCAGAGCGATACCACCGACGAGGCCGCCGATGGTCGATGCAGAGAGTGAAATGGCAAGCGCCTTGTTGCCCAGACCCTTCTGGGTCATCGCAAAACCATCGATCGTCGTTGCGGCGGCCGCAGCCGTGCCCGGCGTCGAGAGCAAAATGGCCGAAACCGAGCCGCCGTATTCCGCTGCCATGTAGAGGGAAATCAGCAGCAGCATCGAGTTTTCGGGGGACATCGTATAGGTGAACGGGATCAGAAGGCTGATGCCGATGGACGGCCCCAGGCCGGGCAGAGCCCCCACGACAATCCCGATCGCCGTGCCGACGACGATCGACAGAAGCCCAGGTACTGAGAACAGCACACTCAGAGTATCAACGATTACTTGCATGCTTAAGCCCTGGATCGTGCCGTAGGTTGCCTGAAGTCGAGACGATGTTTCCGGGCATCGATCTGCCTGGGTCTCTTGAACGGCCGAAGCCCACCCATAATTTTTCCTCCCTCCCTACAGCCTCCCGTATGTATTTACATTTCTTCGATCATGGGCTTCCAACCGCAGATGCGGACGCGGCTTGCCCAACAATCAGGCACATAGGAGGAAAACTTGCGCCATATTGCGGCGAAACGGACTCGCCCTGATAATAGAACTGACGAAATATGATATAAGTTTTGATGAAACGGCTTACGCATCTCCCGAACCTGCGCCACCTGAGGATGTTCATGTCCGTCTGCGAGCTCGGATCGCTCAACGCAGCGGCCAAAGGCCTGAACATCGCGCAACCGGCCATCACGCAAGCCATTGCTCGGCTGGAGGACTTCTACGCAGTGCCGCTTCTGACGCGCAGGAGCGGCGGTAGCCAGCCCACCGAAGACGGTAGGATTCTCTGGCGAAGGTGCGAGCGCTTCTTCCGCATTCTCCAAAGAGGAATTGTGCTTGCCTCGGAACGGGAGGCCGCGCCCACTTTGACGCAAAGCAACACCATCATGTCGCGTCTGACGGCTTCACAAATCTTTGCGCATATCTCCGTGAGTCAGCACGGCTCGCTGCTTCTGGCGGCGAAGGCGGATGGCCTTTCGGTCTCCGCTCTCCATCGAGCCGCACGCGATATCGAGCGCAACCTGGGATACGAGCTCTACACCAAGACGCCCCAAGGGCTCACGGTCAATCGGGCCGGCGCGGAACTTGCGCGACAGTTCCAAATTGCACTTCGTGAGATCGCGGCGGCAGAAGAGGAGCTGAAAGGCTCTGAGGGGTCCCTGAAAGGGCGGGTCCTCATCGCTTCGCTCCCCATGATTCGGTCTTCAATTCTCGGCAAGGCCATCAATCGCACCCGGGCACGGGCGCCGGAGCTGGATTTTGTCGTCCTGGAGGGGGTCTACGACACGATGCTGAGGGCCCTGCGTTCAGGCGAAGCCGATATGCTCATCGGTGCGATCCGTCAGCCGCCGCCCGTCGACGACGTGGCGGAGAGCTATCTCTTCAGCGACCCTTACTCGATCATTGCGCGCAAGGGGCATCCCCTCGAGGGAAGAGAGGTTTCCATCGACGATCTGGCAGCATACGAGTGGGTCGCCCAGCGTGAAGGGACCCCCGTACGCAAGGCGCTCAATGCCCTTTTCGAGGGGCGGGACCAGGGCCCCCGCGTGGGGATCGAAGCCCCATCGACGCTGCTGATGCGATCGATTCTTCTCGACAGCGACGCCTTGGCCGTTCTCTCGGTGCGGCAAGTGGCATTGGAGGTCAGGCTGGGGCTGCTCACGCCTCTGCGTTTCCACGTTCCCGCAGGACGCGCCATCGGCATTACCATGAGAAGCGACTGGCTTCCCAGTAAGACACAGCTGTTCTTTCTGGAGAACTTCTATGAGGTTCTCTCCGAGGAAATACAGGGATTTGTCCCTCCGAGATAATACTCTTTCACATTTTGTTATACGAGATTGACAACTTTCGATGAAGGGTTCCCGCAGCTTTGGGTGCACAAATCCCAATAGAAAGGAGCTGCCTGTGCTCTGCGGATGGACGGGCGCCTCCGGGATCGGCTTCGGGGAGGCCGATCCGGCATCCAAAACCGGAGAACCCATATGAAAATCGCATTCATCGGCTTTGGCGAGGCCGCGCGGGCCTTCACCGACTCTCTCAAAGGCCGTGGCGAGGCTGAATTCACCGCCGCTTATGACACCAAGCAGGATGAGGCGATTGCCGCGGCAGCTCGGTCGCGCGGCCTGCGATTTGAAGCTTCCGTGAAAGCAGCCATCGGGGGCGCGGACTGGGTTTTTGCGGCTGTGACGGCGGACCAGTCTCTCGAAGCGGCCAAATCCGCGCTCTCGGCATTGAAGCCTGGACAGCTCTACATCGACATCAATTCCGTATCGCCGGGCCGCAAGAAGGAAACCGCAGGGCTCGTGGAGGCTACCGGCGCGGCGTATCTCGATATGGCCGTCATGGCTCCTGTGCATCCGCGCGGCCATGCCACTCCAGTGCTCATTGCGGGCAAGACAGCGGCAGATCTTGAGCCGATCCTTGGCGCACATGGCTTCGTCTTCGAGACCGTGGGAAACGACGTGGGCGCAGCCACGGCGATCAAAATGGTCCGCTCCCTCTTCGTGAAAGGTCTCGAAGCCTTAACGGTGGAGACCATGCTCGCGGCGCGCGCTTCGGGTTGCTTTGAGCGCGTGATGGGCTCGCTTGCGGAAACCTTTCCCGGTCTCGGATGGCCGAAGAATGTCGAATACATGTTCGAGCGCACTCTCTGCCACGGCCTTCGCCGCGCGGCGGAAATGCGGGAAGTCGCAAAGACCTACGACGAGCTCGGCTTTGTCGGGCGCCTGGCCGATGCAGTAGCCGACGTCCAAGAGTGCCAGGGCAAGGTGGACGCAAAGGACCTCAGGAAAATCGAGCTGAGCGACGCAATCTCCGAAATCGTCGAAAAGCGCCTTGCCGTCGGCAAATGACATCGGACCGGCCATTGGGGCGGCTTGATCCGTCCAGGGCCGCATTTTGACGGATGACGGATCGATGGGGCTCTATTCGGATTTTCTGGTGGCGCTGAAAGCGGAAGGCTTCGAGGGAGATCTCTCGGATGAGCACTCCGAGCGTCAGGTTCTGGCAACCGATAACTCGATCTATCAGGTGTTGCCCGATGCTGTTGTCTTCCCCAAATCCGTTCGCGACCTTCAGCTTATCGGAAGACTTCTGGCTGAGCCTCGCTTTGAGGACGTCGTGTTACGCCCGCGTGGGGGCGGTACAGGCACCAACGGTCAATCGCTCGGCCATGGACTTGTCGTGGAGTTTTCACGTTATCTCACGGGAATTCTGGAGATCAACGTTGAGGAGCGCTGGGCGCGGGTGCAGCCTGGCGTGATCAAGGACAAGCTCAACGAAGTGCTCTTGCCGCACGGGCTCTTCTTCGCGCCTGAACTTTCAACTTCGAACCGCGCCACGATCGGCGGGATGATTTCCACGGATGCCTGCGGTCAAGGCTCATGCCTCTATGGCAAGACCTCGAACCATGTTCTGGAGCTGACGGCCGTTCTGGTGGGCGGCGAGGTTCTTGAAACCAGGCCCCGCACGGCGCAGGAGATCGCCACCCTCGGAGGACGTGAAGGGGAGATCCTGCGCACGCTGGAGCGTATCGCGCGCCACAACGCCGAGCTCATTGCCGAGCGCTTCCCCAAACTGAACCGCTCGCTCACGGGCTACGATCTTGCTCACCTGCGCGACGCTGAAGGACGCATCGATCCTCGCGCCGTTCTTTGCGGCTCGGAAGGTACGCTCGCGATGCTTGGCGAGGCCAAGATCAACCTCGTGCCGATCCCGAAGGTCTCGCAGCAGATCAACATCTTCTACGATGACTTCCAGGCGGCGCTGAGGGACGCCAGAGTGATGGCGGGTCTCGGCGCGGCGGCGGTTGAGACCGTCGACAGCCGCGTGCTGGGCCTCGCTCAAGCGGATCCTGTCTGGGAGCACGTCTCGGCCTTCTTTCCCGATGCCGGCGCCAAGGGCGTGAACCTCGTCGAGTTCACGGGGGACGACGAGCAAGCCGTCGAGGCAAGGATACAGGACGCTCTGAGACGGCTGCACGGGCCGATGGATGGGCGCCGCGGCCATTCCCTCGCCCGCGGGAGCGATGTGGCGAAGATCGCGGAGATGCGGAAGAAGGCGGTCGGTCTTCTGGGCCGTACCGCGGGAAAACGCCGGCCCGTGCCCTTCGTGGAGGATTGCGCTGTTCCGCCTGAGAATTTGGAGCCTTTCATTCGAGAGTTCCGCGCCGTGCTCGACGGCGCGGGGCTGCAATACGGCATGTTCGGCCATGTCGATGCGGGCGTGTTGCACGTGCGCCCTGCCCTTGATCTCCTCGACCCCGAGGAGGAGCCGCTGGTGCGCCGGGTGACCGAGCAGGTCGAGGCGCTGGCGCGCAAATATGGCGGTCTCTTGTGGGGCGAGCACGGCAAGGGTGTTCGCTCTGAGTTCGTGCCTAGCGTCTTTGGGCCGCTTTATCCGGCTCTTGAGGAGATCAAACGGGCATTCGACCCGCGCGACCAGTTGAATCCCGGTAAGATCGCATCGGCCAAAGGAGCTACGCTTCTCAAGATCGACGAGGTGCCGCTGAGGGGCGCGGCGGACCGCCAGATCCCTGAAGCGCTGCGCGAGAAATATGAGGAGGCAGTGTCTTGCAATGGCAACGGCGCCTGCTTCAATCAGATGCACAACGACGTCATGTGTCCTTCATACAAGGCCACGAATGACCGCCGGAATTCACCTAAAGGCCGCTCGGCTCTGGTGCGCGAGTGGCTGCGCCAGGGCGGTCCGGAGGGGCGGGCGGATCCCGGCTTCGAATTGAAGGTCAAAGACGCGCTCGATGAGTGCCTCTCGTGCAAGGCCTGTGCGCGCGCCTGCCCTGTGCAGGTGGATGTGCCGCGCTTTCGCGCGAAGTTCATGGAGAGCTGGTACGCGCGTCATCCACGGCCCGTCCGCGATCGCCTGCTCGCCCGCCTCGAGGGATTGCTGCCGCTCGCCGCTGCATTCCCAAGGGTGGCCAATCTCGGCTTGAATGGCCCTTTCAAGCCACTTCTCAGGTACTTTGGCCTCATCAATGTCCCATCGCTTCCAAAGGCTCCCAGCGATGCGGATTTCCAGGCCGTGGGGCTGAAGCACCTGAATCCTGCCGCTCTTCCCCGCCCCGACGGGGCCGTGGTTATCGTGCCGGATGCCTTCACGCGCTATTTCGAGCCGCAACTGGTGCTCGATCTGGCCTATGTCATCAAGGCGCTCGGTTCCAGGCCCTATCTGATGCCCTTTCATCCGAACGGAAAGCCTCTGCATGTGCTCGGCCGCCTCAAGGCCTTTGAAGAGCAGGCGCGGGAAACGGGTGCTGTCCTGCAGGGGTTGACTGCGGAGGGCTTTACGCTCGTCGGCATCGAGCCTGCGACGACTCTCGCCTACCGGGACGAATACCGGGAGGTGCTCCGCGAGGGGCCGCCGGTGATGCTGCCACAGCAATGGCTCGCCACGCAAACGGAGGCTTTGGCTGCTCACGCAACCGGCAAGGCTCAAGGGCCGCTCACGCTCATGCTGCATTGCACGGAACGCACGCTCCATCCGGGCGGCACAGGCGAATGGGTTTTGGTTTTCAGGGCGCTCGGGCAAGAGATTTCAGTGCCGAATGCGGGCTGCTGCGGCATGGCAGGCACTTGGGGCCACGAGGCCCGTAACGCCGGCACCTCCGCTATGATCTTTGACCTCTCATGGCGGCGGCGTCTTGAGGAGGCCGACGGGACGATCCTGGCGACAGGCTTTTCCTGCCGCTGCCAGAGCGAGATTCAGGCCAAGGCCGAAGCACGTCACCCGCTGCAGGAGATCCGCCGTCTCGTCGCCGCCTAGAGCATTCTCGGCGACGTGGAACCGGTTCGCCGCCCAAGAATGCGGCGGCCGAAGACGAGATGGTTCCACGTGGGTGGAACGGCTCTAGGAGAGAGGCGAGCCTCGCAGTGGCAGGGCTGAAAGCTCCCTGGACGCCACTTCCAGATCGGATATCTGCAGCCGAAGCTTCCGCGTCTCTGATTGTCAGGTCGCCTTCGGCGGTGTCGGGCAGATGCCGCCGCAGCATTCCACGCCCGGCAGAAGGTAGCGCAGACAGCATATTTTTCTCCGCCTGAGGCGTTGATCGTCCTGCGGCACGTACTTGATCAAGCCGAACATGGGGTTGGCCCGCCCATCTGCCGATGCCCTGCTCTCCAGCAATCCCCTCCCCTCATCGAGGGCCGCGGGATTGGCCCTGTCGTCCACGGCCGCCTGCTGGAGCGTCCACTCGAAGATATCGGCAGCGTTGTTCCACAGCATCCTGGGCGACACCCGGAACCGATCCGCCAGATGGCGGATCAGCGGCTCCACATGACCCCTGAAGAGACGTGCGAATCTGTCCGCAGCTTCGGGATGCTGCGAAGCACCGTCGTCGGGCAGGATGATCGCGGCCGTTTGGCCGCCTTCATGCAGCGCGATGCTAACCTGATCCAGCGCTACCGGCAGGTCCCGGCCGAGGAAGACGATCGCGGCCGTCGTCGGAATGATGAGAGCCCCGAAATGCCACTGCGCCCACATGGACACGAGCGCCCGCCGGTCGCCGCCAGGATGCATCTCGGCGAACCGATCCATCAGGCGTTCGGTGACGCCTGCATCGAGCAGATCGCGACACGGAATGGATGACGGGTGCTCGCCTGGAAGCGCGAGACCATCCTTGAAACGGAGGAAGGTACCGGTGAAGCACGGCGCGAGCGAATGGATCATGACCGTCAGGACGCTCGCTGTCGAAGAAGAAAGCCGTCGCGCACCCCGCCGGAACCGACCGAACGGCGGCTCAGGAGAGCGCCCGCCGGCACGGCCGTCGCGGCGAGAAGGCCGGCAATTCCGAAGAATGCACCGTATCCGAAGTGATGGGCGATCCAACCCGCGCCGACACCGCCCATCATGCTGACGAGGGCGTCCATGCACTGCAGCAGCGTAAAGTCGATGCCGGCCTGACGCGGATCGGAAAGCGCCATGAAATGGGCGTAGAGGGCGACGTATCCGAGAGCCATGATGGCCGAGGAGCTGGCGAGCGCCAGCCCGATCAGGAGCGCTTGGGGAACCTCGGCCGACCATGCGGCTGCGGCGAGACCGGACAACGCGCCGGCCTGCAGCACCAGCGCGATGACCAGAATGGGGCGCGCGCCCCACACGCGAACCAAAGCACCTCCGACGAGCGCGCAGGCGAAGCCGACCACCAGACCTCCAGCTCCGTTGACCACGCCGAGCGAGCTCAGATCGAGGCCCTTGTCGACAAGAAAGGGGCCGATCATGCTCAGTCCCCCCTTTTGCGTCAGGGTGTAGAGGGCAGCGAGCGCCAGACCCTTGCGCATGTCGAGGCGTTTGAGCGCATCGCGGAGCGACGGCTGATGCGTGCGCGGAGCGGCTGGAGCAGGTGCAGGCGACAGGACAAACGGCAGCCCGAGGAGCGCGATCAGCACGGCCATGGCGAGGGTCGCCCACGTCCAATCGAGGCGGTCGACAAGGATGAGGAAAAGGCCCGATCCGATCGCCGCTCCGATATAGGCGCCGCCGACCTGGGCAGCGTTGCCCCATCCATGGTGGCGCTCGGAAAGGCTTTCGACCGCATGTCCGTCACAGGCGATGTCCACCGTCGACGCCGCGAAGGCGATGACCACAAGGACGGCCATGAGCAGTGCCAGACTGTTTGGGCCGATGAGGCCCACGAGAACGAGGCTCGCTGCCGAGATCAGTCCCCCGATGAGAACGATCGACCGTGAGCGGCTCGGGCCCGTTGCCGGCAGACGATACCGTTCGAGCGCCGGAGCCCAGAGGAACTTGAGCACCCACGGCAGGACTGCAAGATAGACCAAGCTGATCTGGTCAAGCTGCAGACCCCTGTCACGCAGCACGCTCGGAAGCGCGCTGAAGGTCATTCCCGAGATGATGCTTTGCCCCACATACAGCCCGCCGACGCCAAGGACGACGGCGGCGGGGGAGCCGAGGTTTCGCACGTCACCCATGTTTCTCACCAGCGATACCGCAGGCTGGCAATGACCTTCCGGCCTTCGTCGAAGTAGCAGTAGTTCGAGGAACAGACCTGGGACCTTTCGTCGAGCAGGTTGGTGGCATTCACCTGGAGACGCATGCCCTTCAGGCTCGGATTGATGTTATCCAGATCGTAACGGAGCGCGGCGTCGAGATATGTGCGGGCCCCGTTCTCGAGGATCGGGCGGTTGAGGTTGTCGCCGAGGCTCGAGCCGACATACCGGACGCCGCCAGCGATCCCGAGGCCCTTCGCCGCTCCTTCCTGCACCGTGTAGTCGAGCCAGAGGGACGCCATGTGGTAGGGCACGCTGGTCAAGCGGTTGCCCTCGGTCTCCGGCGTGAGGCGCAGGATGCGGGCGTCGGTATATGAGTAGGACGCCTGAACATTGAGTCCTTCCACCAGCGACGCGACGCCTTCGATCTCGAATCCCTGGGAGCGGATGTCGAGCTGGACCTGCTGGTTTGTTGCATCGACCACCTGATAGATGACGGCGTTGTCCTGACGGAGATCGAAAACGGCCGCGCGAAGCGATGCGTTCACGCCAGGCAGATCGTACTTCACGCCGATTTCCGTCTGTGCGCCTGTTGTCGGTTCCGCCACGCTGCCATCGAGAAGCGTGCCCGGGTTCGGCGTGAAGGACGTGCCGTAGCTGACATAGGGAGCGAGGCCGAAATCCGTCACGTAGCCCAGAGCCGCGCGGCCGGTGAACTTGGTGTCGTTCCGGTCGAACTCGTAGCCGGCGGTGTTGTACTCACTCGACAGCCAGTCGTGACGGCCGCCCAGGGCCAGGCGCCAGTTCTGCCACTTGATCTGGTCCTGGAGATAGAGGCCGGTCAGAGTCTGGGTCTGCTCCTCCCGGTATGTGAGAGCGGGATCGGTTCCAATCGGAACGATGCCGAAGCCTTGTTTGGATACGTAGCTGAGACGGCTGACGTCGAGGCCGCTCAGGATCGTGTGTCCGACCGGACCGGTATCCACACGGCTTTCGAGATGGGTGTCGCTGACGATGCCCCAGTTGTTCTCACGTGTGAGCCCCGAGCCGCCATAATAGTATTCCTGATTGGTGCCAAGCGCCGAAAACCTCGTGCGCTGGCGCAGGGTGAACATGTCGTTGAACCGGTGTTCAAACTCATAGCCGATCCGGCCCTGACGCTGACGGAAGTCGTTGTAGCGTGCATCACCGGCGAAGATCCTGGTCGCGCCGATCGATAGGCTGGTGGGATTGCCTGCGGCGTCAGTCGCGTAATCGTTGATGTAGGCCGCAGTGCCGCCCGTCGTTGCATCCATGTACTCGCCGAGGATCGTCAGAGACGTTGCCTCCGTCGGCTTCCAGGTGAAGGCCGGCGCAATGAAGATGCGGTCGTCCTTGACGGCGTCGATTTCAGTCCCGGCATCGCGGACGAGACCTGTGAGCCGGTAGAACATGGTGTTGTCAGATGTGACCGGGCCGGAGAGATCGAAGCTGCCCTGCAGGCGTCCGTAAGAACCGGTCTGCACTTCGACTTCCCGGAATGGGAGGAAGGTCGGACGCTTGGAGATCAGATCCACGATGCCGCCGGTGCTGCTCGCGCCGTAGATCGAGGCCGCAGGGCCGCGCAGAATGGAAATGCCCTCCAGGCCATAGGGTTCGAGCCTGAACAGACCGTTCGGGCTGTTGACCTGACGCAGCCCGTCCCTGAACACGCCCGTATGGGTGACGTCGATGCCGCGGATCGTGAAGGCGTCATACCGCGGGTCGAAGCCATATCCTCCCACCCTTGCTCCCGGGGTATACGACACCGCCTCGAGCAGGTTTTGCGGCTTGCGATCCTCGATCTGCTTCTGGGTCACCGTGGAAATGGATTGCGGTGTTTCGAGAATCGGCGTGTCGGTCTTGGTGGCGCTTCGGGAGGAAGTGGCCACATAGCCGTTAGCCGTGATCGGACCGGTTTGGTCGTTGGCCTGCCCCTGAACGGTGATCTCTTCGAGTTCAATGGGTCGTGTCTCGTTCGCCTGAGCGAGCGCTTGGTTCGACATGAGAACGAGAGCGGACGACGCCAATAACGGGAGCGGGATCTTCACAGAACTAACCTTTGCTTCGCAGCGATGTTTCCGCCTACAGAGCAGATGCTAGCGAGTCAAATACTATAGTTTTGAATTATTTTAATTTTAAAAATGCGGTTTAAAGTGATTCCAATTTATGTATTGGCCGATTTGATGCACCAATACTTTGAGAATGCTTGAGGACGTTTCGAGAGCGTTGGACACCCCGGTTCCGCCGCCATCCCGACCCACAACCTGCCGAAGGCTGCGGCGCCAATCGGATCTGGTCCAGCAACTGACCGAGCGGGATGCAGCGCCTCAACGTCAGCAAGTCATGTTCCGGCAAACGGAGCGAATGGCCCGCATGGCAGGGTGGGAGCTCGAACTGAAGACAGGACGTAACCAATAATCCGACGAAACTCCCAACGTGACCGGTTTTTCCACGCGAGAGCTGTCCCATTTCGACCGGCTGCCCGGTCTCTGCTCCCCCGAAGGGTGGGAGCGTCTCATGGAAGCCTACAAACTGGCCCTCTCGGAGGGGCGGAGTGTGGACACCGAACTCCCGCTTCACGTTCGGCAGAAGCAAAGCATTTGGGTTCGCGTTGTCGGCGATGTGGAGGCAGGGAATCAGCAATCCGAACAGCGGCTGATCAGCATGTTCCAGGGCAGCACCGGACGCAAGCAGCTGGAACAGAAACTATGGACGGCTGCAACCAGAGACGCTCTGACCGGAGCCTTCAACCCGACAGCGGGCAAGATGGCCAACCGTCAGATCCGCATGTGTGCGGCAAGGCATCGCGAGCGAAGAGCGCAAGGGGAGTGACAGAGCATCGGACATAAAAGGCGGATCTGCACTTTCGGGGTCCATCCGATGCTCTCTTACACGCGCATCTTTCGGATCACTGCCTCCGGTATCGGACGAGGCGCTAAAGGCTGAGGAGCATCCGGAGCTTCTCCAGTCTCTCCATGGCGACGACCCCATCCGTGATCGTTGGTGCGGCGGAGGCCTCGCCCCGGAAAAGGCGCACCGCATCGGTCAGCAAAGCGTGATAGCCCTTATGGTCCTCATTCGCCGCCGCAGTGAAGTTCGGCTTCCAGGTCAAGGTATCGACATCTTCGCTCAACGTTGCGGAGAGATCGTGGGTCTTGAAGGGTGGATTCCGGTTCCATCTGACCTCGATCACGTCGTCGACCTCCAGCCGCTGATGGTCCCCCATCAGTTCGATTCGCTCGACGGGAGTGCCGCGCGACTGAACCGTCCCCATGGCGATGGTGCCGATGGCACCGCATTCGAAACCGAAATCCGCGTGGAAGAGGATTCGTCCAGGAGCCGCCTCGACTTTGCGAGCGTTCATCTCGCGTACGGGGGAGACGAAGAACGACACCAGGTCCATGTAATGGACACAGTGGTGAAGGAAGAATCCTGAATAATCTACGTTGCCGGCGAAGTAGGTCGGCGCCGTCATATAATAGCCAGTGAGCCCCAGAACCCGTCCGAAGCGCCCGGACGAGATGATGTTGCGTGCGATCCGGTTTCCGACTGAATAACGCTTCATGAATCCGAGCACCAGCGGCTTGCCATTGCGTTCGGATATCCTGAGGAGCTCGCGGGCCCCCTCCGCGTTCGGAGCTGGCGGCTTCTCCATGAAGACCGGCAGGCCACGCTCGAGAGCGGCCTTGCCGAAGGCGAGATGCTGATCGGGACCAACGGCCATACCGACCATGTCGATTCCAGGGGAATTGATGAGTTCGTAAGCGTTCGACAGGAGGTTCTTGACGCCGAACTGCCTGCCTGCCTGGCTCAGCCGCACTCCGTCGAGGTCGCATAAGGCGACGACCTCAACATCATGGCGCACAAGTTGAGGAAGCAGCATCTGTGTTGCATGAGTGCCGCAGCCAATCCAGCCAACTTTGAGGGTCATCGCCGATATCTCGTCAGGTTAAGGTGGGATTTGAGAAAGGATACACTGTCGGAAAGACGCTCGCTCTCGTCCTCGTGGGGCGGACGCCATTGAGCGAAGGGAACGCCGAAGCGATCGTCGTTGCGACGGAAGGGCTCAAGCGAGATCGGCCCTTGATATCTGACATCGTGGAGAGCACGGCAGACCTCGACCCAATCGGTGGATCCGGTTCCTAAAAAGCCCCGATGGTTCTCATTTGCCTGAAAGTGGATGGTGCGCGGGCCGGCGAGCCGGATAGCCTCTGCGATCGAGGATTCCTCCATATGCATGTGGAACGTGTCGAGCATCAGCCCTACCGCCCTGTGATCGACGGCGTCCAGGAGTTCGAGCGCCTGCTGAGTCGTACAGAGCACATCGCTCTCGAAGCGATTGAGCGGTTCGACGGCCAGCGCGACGCCGACAGAGGCCGCATGATCACCAGCTTTCTGAAGGCCGGTCACGCAGCGCTCCTTGCGAGCAAGTCTCTCGTCCTCTTGGACCGGTGCAGGGGGGCGTCCCGCGAAAACCAGAGGATTACCTGTCAAAGGGCCGCCAACGACCTCGGCACCCAAGGCCGCCGCACAATCGGCGGCATAGCGCAGATAGTCGACCCCCGCGAGATGAGCTGATCGATCATCGCTCGCCAGATTGCGTTGCAGATTGACCCTCGCGGCCAGAACCACTCCGAGATCGGCGTCGTCGAGAGCACGGCGAGCGGCGCTCAAATCGATCTCGCCAGGCTCGGGCACGAGAAGCTCGACGAAGTCGAAGCCGAGCGATTTCATTCGTCCGAATAGCGGGAAGTGCTCGGCGGTGAATGGCCGGGCATACTGCATGGAGATAAGACCGATGGGATTCATGATCGTCCTTGTTTGATATCGTGATCTCGGATCAGCCTTTGACTGCCCCCTGGGTGAGCCCGCCGATCAATCGTCGCTGAGCGATGAGGAACAGAAGGGTCGCCGGCAGAGCGCCGACGACTCCGCCCGCTGAGAGGAGGCCCCACTCGATCTGATACTCGCCGATCAGGGTCTGGATGGCGACGGTAACCGTGCGAACGTTCCGGCCGCCGAGCGTGAGCGCGTAGAGATACTCGTTCCAGGCCGTGATGAAGATGTAGATGCCAGTCGAGATGATGCCGGGCATGGCGAGGGGCAGAATGACCCGCCTGAGTGCCTGGAGCCGGCTGCAGCCATCCGTCATTGCCGCCTCGTCAAGACTTCTTGGAATCGCGTTGATGTAGCTCGTCAGCATCCAGACGGAGAACGGAATGGCCACAGTCGCGTTGGCGATGATGAGAGCGGCATGGGTGTCGAGCAGGCCTAAGCGCCGCATCATCACGAAAAGCGGCAGGATCAGGAGCACCACAGGGAACATGTTGACGAGCAGAAACTGCAGCATCAGCACGCGGCGGCCCGCAAACCGGAATCGGGAGAATGCGTATGCCGCGGTGACCGAAACGAAGAGGCCAAGCGCTGTTGTCCCGGCGGCTACGATGAGGCTATGCCCCATATTGCCGAGGAACGACGTGCGGGAGACAAGGCGCAGGTAGTTGTCGAGCGACCAATTTGCGGGGCTGATAGCAACACCCAACGCTGCGAGGCTCTCCTGCGGGGTGAAGGATGTCATGAGCATCCACATGAAGGGGCCGATGGCCAGGAGAACGATTCCGAGCGCGGGAAGGTCCGTGGTCAGGATGCGGCGCATCAAGGGTGGGTTCGTGATCATCGCTCCACCTCTCGGGATGTGCGTGCGATGTAGAAGGCGACGACGATGCCCAGCAGCAGCGTGAACATCACGGCAATGGTAGTGCCATAGCCGAAGTCGAGGTTCTGTCGCGCCTTCACAAAGGCATAAAGGGGCAGCGTCTGGGTTGCATAGCCGGGCCCGCCGCCGGTCATCACGAAGATCACGTCGATGGAGTTTGCCACCCAGATGATGCGCAGGAGGCCAGCGGTTGCGAGCACGCCCGCAATGCCCGGCAACGTCACATGCCGGAACTGTCTCCATGCGCTTGCGCCGTCGATGGCTGCGGCTTCGTAGCGGCTTCTAGGGATCCCCTGAAGACCTGCGAGGATCATGACCGCGAAGAACGGGAATCCCTGCCAAGTGAGGGTCACAACGATGGCGTAGAGTGCCTTGTCAGGGTCAGCGAGCCATGGAACGGCGGATTGAATGATCGACAGGCGGAGCAGAATCTCGTTCAAGACGCCCGTATTGGCATCGTAGATCCAACGCCACATCAGAGCGATCACCACACTGGGGAGAGCCCAAGGAATGATCACCAGGGCACGGGCGAGGCCGCGCCAAGGAAATTGGCGATTGAGGATCAGCGCCGCTAGCAGGCCTAATCCCATCTGAAGCGGAACCGTCAGCCCGATCCATATGGCTGTATGCTTGAGGGTGATCCAGAAAACCGGGTCCTGGAGGAGCTTGGTGTAGTTGTCCAAGCCCACGAAACGGGCCGCATTGGGCCTGAACAGCACGAACTCGTAGAGACTCGTGACGATCGCCTCGATCATTGGCAGGAAGACGATTACGACCGTCACCAGAACCGCTGGGGTGAGCAGGCCGTAGGGCAGCAGGCGATTGCGCCACATGCGCGCGGGCGCCGCCTGGTCAGGCAAGGCTGCGGAAAAGGACATGGGCAAAGTCTCTTAACATGAATGGGCGGCTGCGCTCTGATGAGCGCAGCCTGAGCAAGGCGACTATTGAGACGCGAGCAGAGCCTCGATTTCCTTCATCATCTCCTCGGCACTGATCTGGCCGGTCAGCGCCCGCTGCATGGAAGTCGGCCATACGGTATTCACGAAATCCGCCGTGGCCGATGTCTGGGGCAGCACCGAGGCGAAGGGCAGCGAGGCGACGGTGGCGTCAACGAAACGCTGCTCGTGCAATTTCCAGTTCTTGGAACCGCTCTTCGTGACGGTGAGCTGGCCCGTCGCCTGGTTGAAGAGGACATTGTTCTCCCCCTCGGCGAGGAAGGAGATCCATTTCCAGGCGGCGTCCTTCACGCCGGAAGACGAGAAGACAGCGAGGGACTCGTCACCATAGGATGTCCAGGCTTTGTCGCCGCAACGGGGAACGGGAGCCGCCGAGACCTTGTCACCGAGTGCCTTCACCACATCCGCAGACGAGCCGATGTGGTGAATGGTCATGGCTGTCTTGCCGCTTTTGAAAGCTCCGAGGATCTCTTGGAACCCGTCGTTCGGAGCGGATGGCGGGAAGACCTTGTGCACACGATGCAGATCGATGAGCCACTGGTTGGCCGCGATGGCTTCGGGAGTCGTGAGGCCGCCCTGTTCGAACTTCGCGCCCTTCGAGAAGACGAACGTGCCCCATTGATCCCAACCGCCTTTGCCGCCGCGGAACCCGAAGCCGTAAACATCCGGCGCCTTGGTGAGAGCCTTTGCGGCGTGCAGGAACTCTTCGCAGGTCTTCGGCGGCTCAAGGCCTGCGGCCTTGAAGAGGTCTGTCCGGTAATAGAGATAGAGCACCACGTACTGGATCGGCAGATAGTACTGCTTTCCGTCCGGTCCCTGGTTGAGGCTGAGGAGGTTGTCAAGCAGATCGGTCTTGCCGGACCATTTCTCGATACGGTCGCCGATCGGTTCCAGCGCGCCCATTTCGACCAGGCGCGGCTGCGCGAACAGCTTGACCATCGCCGCATCGGGCGCATTCCCGCCGACGATGGCTGTATAGAGATTATCGTAATAGCTGTTCCAGGGGATGTTCTCGGCTTCGATCTTGATGCCGGGGTTGGCGGCTTCAAACTTCTGGACGAGCTTCGACATCGGATTGTCTGGATTGTCAAAGTGATACCAGAAGCGCACCGTCTCCGCCTGCGCACCGCCTGCGAGCGCCAAGCCGGCCGCCAGGCCGCAAGCTGCAAGCAATTTCTTCATGAGCTTCTTCATGATTTCCTCCGTTGATGCATCGTTTGTTTTTCATTGGTCTGCGCCAATTTTCGCGCGGCTGCGCCCGCCGCAGCCAGGGCATCCCGCGCCGCCTGAAGCGACGCGGTCATCTGTAGAAATCCATGCACGACGCCCGGAACGACACTGACGGGATCGTCGCGCCCCTGATCGTGCAAGCGTCTCCCGAGGGCTAGGGTGTCGGATAGGAGCGGATCGATCCCAGCGGCCTGCAGCCATAGAGGCGGCAAGGCCTTCAGTTCGGAATCCGAGGCTTCCAGAGGAGCGGCCAGGACGTCGCGGCGAGCCTCATGACTGGGAACGTACCAATCCCAATACCGCTTCATCTTCGCCGTCGTCAGGCCCGGCCCCTCGGCAAAGCGAATATGGGATGGCGAAGTATGATCTGCCGAGTAGACGCCGTAGAACAGGATGCCACCGTCAGGGGGTGTGCGACCTGAGCGCTGCTCGTGGAGCGTTGCAGCAAGCGCCAGATTGGCCCCGGCGGAATCCCCCGACATCAGAAGCGGTCCAGGTTCAAGCTCGAACGTGGATGGCCTGGAGACCAGTGCGCGAAAACACGCCACTACATCCAGAAGCCCTGCCGGATAGGGATGTTCCGGTGCAAGACGATAGTCGGGCACGACGACCGCCATGCCGGACTCGACGGCAAGAACACGGGCGCATCGTTCATGAGTCTCCGGGCTGCAGAAGGCGAAACCACCGCCGTGTACGAAAAGCAGGGTGCCCGGCCCGCGCTCCTCAGGAATGAGCACTCTCGTGCGGCACGCAGCCGAGCCCAGAGCCGTGTCGGCGGGAATGAGATACTCGCGGATGTCGGCCATGGCTGGAAGATCCACATTCCAACGCTGATTGGCCTTTGCTGCTGCTGCGCGCCCTTCCGCTGCCGGAAGCAGGGTCGGATCGGGCTGCGGTCCATCCTCCTCTGCCACACGCAGCATAAGTGCAGCCATGTCGGGGGTCAGATCGGCGGAAAGCTCCTCCGGGCGCTCCCGCATCACGCCCCCCCATCCGTGAAAACCTCGGGACCGAGATCCACGATGGTCGCGATGTGATGCGCCAGGGCCTGTGCGGCGGTGGCAGCATCCGAGCGCTCGACCGCCTCGATGATTGAGAGATGGCGCCGGGCTGTTGCCAGCAGGTCTCGCTCTCCCTTGGATTGGGAAATCTTGAAGCGGTGATTGTGTACAAGGCATCGGTGCAAGATCGGATCGAGCGCCGGAAGATTGGCGTCGCGCAGAAGACGACGGTGGAAATCTCGATCGTGCTCGGCCAGCTTGTACTCGTCACCTGCAAGAGCCGCCTCTTCCATGGCCTCGATCAGCTTCCTGAGATCGGCGGCGAGGGTCCGACTCGGTCGCTGCAAGGCCCTGATGACGCCGCGGCATTCGATCGACTGACGAAGCCGGAACATTTCAACGGCTTCGTCAGCGGTGCAATCGGCAACCCGGGTGCCGCGGTGCCCCTGTCTGATGACAAGTCCTTCCTCCTGCAGCTGGAGCAGTGCCTCCCGGACAGGCCCCTGACTGCACCCGAAGAATGCGGCGAGTTCAAGCTCCACAAGAGGCTCACCTGGCGGCAGCCCGCCCAGCATGATCTCTCGCTTGACCGCTTCGTAGACCTCGCCCGATTTCGCCGGGCGCGGTGTTGAAGGCAGGTGGGTTTTCTGGAGATTGAGGCTGGGCATCGTCGTGATACTGCTGTTGCGTTCATTTATAATTATCATTATCAATAATGCTAATCAACTGCGTCAATCGAGATCCCTCAAGGGCGGAGAGACAAATGGCCCAGATCAGGCTTGAGAAACTCAGGAAGAGCTACGGGAGCCTTGAGGTCGTCCATGGAATCGACCTCACCATCGGCGACGGCGAGTTCCTCGTGCTGGTAGGGCCATCCGGCTGCGGAAAATCAACCCTTCTGCGAATGATCGCGGGCCTTGAGGAGATCACGTCGGGCACGCTCCGGATCGGCGATGTCGTCGTCAACGATCTCCCGCCCGCCCAGCGCAATATCGCCATGGTGTTTCAGGATTATGCGCTCTACCCGCATATGAGCGTAAAGGAGAATATGGCTTTCAGCCTCAAGATGCGGAATGCCCCCGCCGCAGAGATTGAAGAACGTGTCGCCAATGCTGCGGAAATTCTCAAGATCACGCCGTTCCTCGAACGGCTTCCGGGGCAGCTCTCCGGTGGACAGCGCCAGCGCGTCGCGATGGGGCGGGCCATTGTCCGGGAGCCGGAGGCGTTCCTTTTCGATGAACCTTTGTCCAATCTGGATGCGGCCCTACGGGTGGAAATGCGTCTTGAGATGGCCAAGCTCCATCGCCGCATGCGCGCCACAACGGTTTACGTGACCCACGATCAGGTCGAAGCCATGACGCTCGCCGACCGAATCGTGGTGATGAACGCGGGGCGAGTGGAGCAGGTTGGCCGACCGCTCGATCTTTATCACCACCCTCGAACCTTGTTCGTTGCGCGCTTTATCGGCAGCCCGACCATGAACACTTTCAATATCAAGGCCGAGCAGCGGCCAGGGGTTCTCGGCGTGCGGCTCCAGAACGACAACGTCATCGAGATACCCGCATCTTCGCTTCAGCCTGGCGGGGATGGTGCGCCTATGACGGTTGGCATTCGGCCTGAAGATTTAGGCATCTGTGACCCCGACAAGGCATGGCTCAAGGGCGAGACGGTCGTCGTCGAGCGGCTTGGCGGGCAGACCTATGCCTATCTCGACGTCGGAGGAGACCGGCTCCTGACGGTAGAACTGCCGCGGACCAGTGAGGTGAGGCCTGGAACCATGCTCTGCGTGGCAGGCGAAGCCAAAGCCCTCCACCTCTTCTCTGAGGCGGGCGACCGCTTGAACTGAAGCGGCTCAATGTCCCGTATGTCCGCTTCGGAATGTAAGCACAGCCGAAACGCAGCGAAGCAAATTCTGCCGCTTGCGGCGCTGGTGATTGTTCTGATTGGTCTGTTTCCGGTGGTTCAGCTGGTGCGCAGCGCCGAGGCGCGTCCGCGGCCGTCGGAGACCGCGGCGTCCTGACCTGGCAAAAGCGGCCGCAGGGG
>JAPSLB010000044.1 GCA_031181145.1 Microvirga sp. | reverse complement strand
GACCGATCGTCGGAGCGGGACTGGTCATCGCCCTGCAGAACTATCTCGCCTCGTCCCAGTTCCCCGTCACCGTCCTGATCGGAATCATCTTCGTCATCTGCGTCCTCCTGTTCCGAAAAGGAATCGTAGGCGAGATCCTGGAGTTCATGAAGCGCAGGTCCAAAGGCGCCGCTTGAGGCGATGCCTTTGGCTATCGATTGAGGCGTGTCATGTCCGATAGCACCACGTTCGACTACGTCATCATCGGAGGAGGCTCGGCAGGCTGCGTTCTGGCGAACCGCCTCTCGAAGGATCCCCGCAACTCCGTCTGCCTGATCGAGGCCGGCGGGAAGGACAACTGGATCTGGTTCCACATTCCAGTCGGCTATCTGTTCGCCATCGGCAACCCGCGCTCGGACTGGATGTTCAAGACCGAGAGCGAGCCCGGACTCAACGGACGCATCCTTAACTATCCGCGAGGCAAGGTCCTCGGCGGCTGCTCCGCAATCAACGCCATGATCTACATGCGCGGCCAGCGCGAGGATTACGACGGCTGGCGCCAGCTGGGCCTGAAAGGATGGGGCTGGGACGATGTGCGCCCCATCTTCCGTCAGCACCTTGACCATTATCTCGGCGCCGGTGAGCATCACGGCAGCGGGGGAGAATGGCGTGTCGAACCGCCTCGCATGCGCTGGGACATTCTCGACACCTTCATTGAGGCCGCCGTTCAGGCCGGCATTCCCCGTACGACGGACTTCAACACGGGCAGCAACGAAGGAATTTCCTACTTCCACGTGAACCAGAAGAACGGACGGCGCTGGTCGGCTGCACGTGGCTTTCTGAAGCCTGCTCTCTCACGCCCGAATCTGAGGCTCGAAGTCAATGCGCACGCCACGCGCATCCTCTTCGAGGAGGCTCGGGCGGTCGGGGTCGAGATCATGCAGCAGGGCACGCTCCGGCGCATCCTGGCACGCAACGAGGTCATTCTGTCGGCCGGCGCGGTGGCCTCTCCGCAGATCCTGCAATTGTCCGGCATTGGAGACGGCAATCTCCTGCAGGAACATGGCATTCAGGTCCTTCGGCACCTGCCGGGCGTCGGCGAGAACCTGCAGGACCATCTGCAACTGCGACCTATCTATAAGGTCCACGGCGCGCGCACCCTCAACGAGGAATACCGCTCGCTCGTGAAGAAGGGCTTCATGGCCCTGGAATACGCCCTGTTCCGGCGTGGGCCGCTCACCATGGCGCCATCACAGCTGGGGGCATTCACCCGCTCTTCTCCAGACTATGCTACGCCCAACCTTCAATTCCACATTCAGCCTCTGTCGCTCGAAAAGTTCGGTGAGGAGCCGCACCCCTTCCCTGCTTTCACGGCAAGCGTCTGCAACCTGAGGCCAACGAGCCGCGGAAGCATCAAAATCCGCAGCGGTCATGCAGCCGACCCGCCTTCGATACGAGCCAACTACTTGTCAACGCCGGAGGATCAGCAGGTTGCGGTGGATTCGCTGCGTCTCGTCCGCCGCATCGTTTCGATGCCGGCGCTCCAGAAATACCGCCCCGAGGAATACAAACCCGGCGCTCACCTGAACACGGATGACGAGCTCCTCCACGGCGCCCGCGATATCGGCACCACCATCTTCCATCCGGTCGGCACGGCCAAGATGGGGCCCGAGAATGATCCCATGGCCGTGACGGATGAGCGCCTCCGGATTCACGGCATCGAGGGCCTGCGCGTGATCGATGCATCGGTCATGCCCACAATCACCAGCGGCAACACCAATTCACCAACGCTCATGATTGCGGAGAAAGGTGCCGCGATGATCCTGGAGGATCACGCGCGCACGGTCGAAGTCATCAGGCAGTCGGCCTGAGGTTAAGCCTCGTCTCAGGCCGACATCTGCCCATCGACGGGTAGATGGCTCGCCGCCCAGATGGCGGCTTGCGTTCTGTTCTTCGCGTGGATCTTGCGCAGAATCGCCTTGACGTGAACCTTGACCGTCGCCTCAGTGATGTCGAACTTGCGCGCGATGAGCTTGTTCGAATCCCCTTCCATGAGGCAGCGCAGGATCACAGTCTCCCGAACGGACAGCCCCTTGCTTTGGAAGTGTTCGCCCGAGGACTTTACCGCGCCGTGCGCATCCGTCTCCACACTGGGTCGCAGAACATGCTCGTTCAGCAATTCGAGAACGGCTGAGGGAAATACGACCTCTCCGAGCATGACAAGATCCAGCGTCTTCACCAGAACCTCGCAGGATACGGACTTGACGAGATAGGCATCCGCTCCTGCCTGAAACGCTGAGATGATCTGCTTGAGATCGTACTGATCGACCAGCATCAACACCCGGGCCGAGGCATATTGCTGCTTGATTCGCCGAACCTGCTCGCAGGCATCGTCATGATCTCGCGCACTGTCCATGATCAGCAGAAACGGAGCGGCACCCGCTTCCCACTCCGTGAGGAGCCCTTCGAAACTCGACGATAGGGCGACAGGATTGTAGGCCGTCTCCGCAAGAATTCGCCTCAACCCCTCACGCAGTAGAGTATTAGCCTCAACGAGGAGAGTTGGGGTCGTTTGGGAAGCCATGTACCGGTCCTGGGATGCATCCGACGCGTGGGCTAGTTCCAGGTACCGGGCCTGCCCGATGTCTCTCGTGAGCGGCACGCCCGAGAGGGACGAGCCATCAAGATCGTAGGTTTTCCGCATAGGAGAGCCTTTTCTGGTCTTCAGTCCAAACGGGAGGGATACGATACTTTCCTTTAGGGAAATTAGCTTATTCGATTAATTCCTACAATAACCTCCTATTCACATCTGTTAAATATTTGTTAACACCTCGACCATAAAATGAAACTCTGTAGCATGCATGAAGGTTGATCAGCTGCTCCCTCGATGCCCGGAGCAGACGACCCTGCGAAATCTTAGGAACGAAATCTCTCCACAAAGTTGTGCCATTCAAGCCCAATCTGGGGTAAGAGCTTGCCCAGTGGGGAAGACTACTTCCCTGACGTCACTGGCGTGGAAGCGCTCCCCGAATGGATCCCGATAACATGTCAGACATCAAAGAACCGGCCCGCCCTTACTGATCATGAGATGCTACTTCAACCTGGTTAGTGCTGACGAGACGATCATCGACGACGAAGGTGTCGATGTAAGGGATTTAGATCAAGCTTGGGCTCAAGCCCTCAAGGCCATTGCGGAACTTCGCGCAGAAGCAGACGGAGAGTTGATCGACTGGGACAACTGGCGGCTGGATGCTGTCGACTCAAATGGCAAAGTACTGTTCTCGATCAAACTCACGCATAGCCTGCACTGATCCATCAATCGCGGGCACAAAACACCTTGGGCCGTTTCTTCAGAAAACCTTCGAAAGCGGCGAGAGCTGCGACACAGCGTGATCGTCCGATTGGGCCTGGGGCCAAGGCGCCTCCTGGCTGGCGCCCGACAGGTGATTGACAGCCCACATGGCTGCCTGGGTGCGGTTGGCCACGCGGATCTTTCTCAAAATTGCCTTGATGTGAACCTTGACGGTTGCCTCTGCAACCTCGAGCTTGCGGGCGATGACCTTGTTCGGTGCCCCCTCCATCAGACATTGGAGAATCTCAGCTTCGCGACTCGACAATGTTCGGATCACGGAATCCTTCGCCTCGGTCAGTCGCTCTGCCTGGAGGGGAGACATTGCAATCGGAGCGCTCTCCTTGCGAACAGCCACCTCACTCGGAGACGATACGGCATTCAGAAGGGCGGATGACGGAAAAACTACCTCCCCCAGCATGACGAGATCCAGGTACTTGATCAGCGCCTCGCATCCTGTAGTCGCAAGACAATAGCCATCGGCGCCAGCCTGAAGAGAGAGCTTCATTTCCTCCAAGTCGAACCCGTCTGCAAGGATCACGACACGCGTATTGGCATGCTGCCCCTTCAGTTCCCGGACAACGGTCGCCATTCCGTTCGGGTAGAGGTTGCTATCGATAATATAGAGACTCGGTGTATGTCCGTAGAGCTGCGGCGCTGCCGTACCTCGACAGCTCAAGTCCTCAGGATGAACCTTGTACCGCGTACTCGACAGAATATGCTTGATCCCCTCGCGGAGCATGGAATTCTTGCAGCCCAAGATCGTGGTGACTTGAAGCATGTTTGACATACGGGGGAGCCTTTTTCACAAAGATTACCCCTGATTATACGGGGTGCCACGCCCTGGACTACTGAGGCAAAGGAGGTACCAGTTACTGCTTAGGGAGTAACATTCCGACAATGCCGAATGGCCCTTTCGGCTCGTGCTCTGACACAGTTTCTTCACGGGGGCGGCTGGCTTCTTTTTCATCCTGCCGCAAGATGAGTCTCCTCAAGAATTAACTCATGGATTAGGCAGATCCGTATGAAACATCGACGGCGCTTCGGCCAGAAGGTGTAAGCGCGATGTGGTTTTCCGGAATCTTGACGGGCGATCCCTTACCCACTTTCAAGATGATCGAAGCTGCACAGCAAGATTGTTTTGGTGACGCCGCAAATTCTTGGAACTGCTCCCGAGCATCTTGGGAAACGAGGCGAACCGGATGCACCCGCTGCCGCTCGAATGCGAACTGGATCCATCACAACACATTCGCCGCACAGCAACGAATGCGTGGACACTGAGGAAGGTCCCTCAGGAAACGTCGTGGAGCACAATCTCTTTACGGGTCTGCTGGACAGGAAATCTGCGGGACTCGCTGCGTGCGACAGCGGCAACACCTTCAGGCACACCATCGTCTACGGAAATCACGGTGCCGGGATTAGCCTTGGTCGCGACCATGGCGAAGACGATGATGGAACTGGCAGCAGTTCCTATCCCAATATTCATTACGACAACGCCGTCGGCAGCCGCGCAGGATCAAGGGTACTTTCCTGCTTGTCCTCGCCATGCAGCACCCGGCTGAAGCTACGCTTGAGAACGACATCCGACAGACTGCTCCGCTTTCCTGCTCACGACCTGTTTGGCTGCGTCTTTCGCGGGCTTAAGTCAGTCCGTTACCGGATCTCGTCATCGACGATGCGCTGCTCCAGTTTCAGACGTACGCCCCCTTCTCCCGAGCCAAGGCTCCTGAGCTCAGGGCCGGAGAAGGCGGTAATCAACGCCCTGCAATCTGCGCCAGCGGTCAGATCGTTACGATGCGATCATATTGATCCTCCAGACGTACGATGTCGTCCTCACCGAGGTAGGTGCCACATTGAACTTCGATCAGGTGCAGTTCATCGTCACCAATATTCTCCAGCCGATGCACGTCCCCCTTCGGGATATAGACTGACTCGTTGGCCGTCATCACGAAGACTCTGTCCCCTACCGTGACCCGTGCCGTCCCCGACACGACTGTCCAATGCTCCGACCGATGGTGGTGGTACTGGAGCGACAGGCGTCCTGCCATGTCGACGATGATGTGTTTGACCTGAAATCCCTCGCCCTGCCTCAAGCATTCGTACGATCCCCAGGGTCTGCGGACCTTGCGATGCAGATTCGCCTCAGGTCGCTTTGCAGATGCCAGTTCGATTGCGAGCCGTCCGACATTCTGAGCTTGGTCAAGCGAGCTGATCAAAACAGCGTCAGCGGTATCGACCACTACGATTTTCTCGACTCCCATCACTGCCACAAGCCGCGAACCGCCATGAACGTAACTGTTGCGCACGTCATGAAGAACCGTGTCTCCACGTGCGACATTGCCATTGGTGTCCTTCGATCCGACATCCCAGAGCGCCGACCACGAGCCGAGATCGCGCCAGTTCGGTGACACCGGTATGCAGACGAGCCTCTCGCTCTTCTCCATAACCGCATAGTCGATAGAGATTACCGGAGCCGCATCGAACTCTGCAGAAAGCCGAATGGTATCGTTGCTGCGATGAGCCATGCTTACAGCTCGCCGGGCACAGGCCATGACGTCCGGTGCATACTGCTCGATCTCAGCCATAATCGTGCGCGCGGTGAACATGAAAATCCCGCTGTTCCACAGGTGGCGACCACCCGCGAAGAGCGCTTCGGCCGCGGATCGCTTGGGCTTCTCGACGAAGCCGGCCACCCTGAAGCTGAGGTCGTCGAAAGGTTCTCCGACTTCCATGTATCCAAACCCCGTCTCGGCATGAGTGGGCCGGATCCCGAACAGGACGATCTGCCCCTGACGGGCTGCCTGGGCTGCGTGGCTCACGGCATCGGAGAACACCTCGGCCTTTTCAATCAGGTGATCGCTCGGAGCGACCAGCATCAAGCGGTCCGGATCCTCCTCCGCGATCAGGGCTGCAGCAGCTGCGATGGCCGGTGCGGTGCTACGGACGGACGGTTCGACGAGCAATCGTACGGGACCCGATTGCAGTTCTCCGATCTCGCGCAACGCAAGATCACGATGAATGTTATTCACGATGACGAGCGGCTCTGCATAGAGTTCCGTGCGGAAGCGCTGCACCGTTTGCTGAAAGAGGCTTCTCTGACCCGATAGGGCATGAAACTGCTTGGGTTCGCTGGCCCGCGAGACGGGCCACAAGCGTGTCCCCGATCCTCCGCACATCAGCACGGGAATGATATTATCCATTGTTCATCTCCTATCTCGACACGTCAGTCCAAACATTCCCGGTGACGAACTTGATTTACTAGAGGTTCGCGGCCCGCTTCGTTCATGCGCCTCAGGTCGTTGTTCGACCTTCCGTACGCTCCTCTCCTCGCCCGCTTGGGTGAGAATCGAAGCCATCTCACCCCACCCGTTTCAGGCTGGCATTAAACCTTCCCATGGCCGCACCAGTCGGCAACCCTGAGAACATGTCGAGATCACCGGATACCGGCTGGCCGATGGCAGTATCGCCCAGCGATCGCCCCGGTATGAGTGGGCCATCAGCGTGTCCGGCTCCAGCTCCCGCCTGATGTCGGAAGCGCAGAACTTCACCTCGATGGATGCCAGGCGCGATGTCCCGCGTGCTCGTCTTCCCACGCAGAACAAGGCTCTGCGCTCCTTCTCGGGCGATGGCTACCCTGAGACTGCAGGGTGGTAGAATGAAACCGTCGCAAGGCCTATCGATAACGATGCCCCGCAGCATCTGGCTCCTTGACGACATGAGAGCATGGTGTTGCACGAAGCCCAGCACACACCGTTCAAAGAAAATGCCGCTGCCACGAAATCCGCTCATCTCGTCGGCTGTCGTTTCGCCGGACCGACGATCATGCAGGTGGAGTTCCAAGCATTCCCGAATGATGTCCCGAGATGCGCTGCGGTCACCATCTTTGGCGGCGGCGATACCGTCCTTTGCAGCACAGCGCCGCGCGATGGTCTTCGATGCACAGGTGAGCCCATCTCGTTCGCCCGCTCCGTCGACCCTACCGATGACAAGATCGACTTTGTCGTAATCCCAGCCAAGACTGCGGAAGATAACTTTGAAGATCCTTTGACCGTCTGTCTCGATGACCGAAGCGACAATTGTCACCCTGTCCCGAGTGACCAGATCCCCCTCAAAATGCAGGATCCCCCAGCCGCAGCGCCATACCGCCGGAAGACCGATCGTGCCGATAGGGCCGCCCCCATTCACGCGATAGCCTTCCGACGGTAGTGCGACCGGGAAAGCGGCCACGGCAAAGGCATCGGACACATGTCTCCATACCGGCCGAGAGAGCCGGACACTGATGGGATTACCAACAGATACCCTGATAGAAGTCACCGGAACACCTCGTCTGATCGATACGGACGAGGTCGATAAGCGGGCGGCCATCGTCCACGACGCCCATCAAACGCTGAGCTTCTGTACGGTTGCCAAGGACGAAAACTTCGGCATGCTCGACCACTTCGTTGATGTCTGCCGTGAGCAATGACGTCAGATGTGGCAGGTGAGAGCGCACGAAGTTCAGATTGGCGCCGGTCAATTTCGAAACTTGAATGTTCGGATCATAAATCCGTATGTCGTAGCCGCGACCGAACAGCCGCTCGGCAAGCTCCACAAGTGGGCTTTCGCGCAGGTCGTCCGTCTCAGGCTTGAAGCTCAAACCGATGAGACCGATGCGTCGCTTGCCTGTGGCTGCAACCATGGAGTAGGCGCGCCGGAGTTGCTCTTCGTTCGCCTCCATGGTGGCGTCGAGAACCGGCGTTGCCACCTCCAGCTTGCGGGCTGCAAAGCGCAAGGCCCGCAAATCCTTGGGAAGGCACGCTCCCCCGAAGGCAAACCCAGGTTTGAGATAGGCTTTCGAGATGTTGAGCCGCGTGTCCGAGCAAAGAACGTCCATCACGGCGTGGCCGTCGATCCCTGCGGCCTTGCAAATGTTGCCGATTTCGTTGGCAAAACTGATCTTCAAGGCGTGCCAGGCGTTATTGGTGTACTTTACTGCTTCAGCCGTGCGGATCGTTACGATCCGCGGCTCGATCTTGAAGATCCTATGCAGTTCGATCAATCGATCGATGGTGGCCTGGTCATGGCGCCCGAAGATGATTGCACCTGGATCGTAGTAGTCCGTAATGGCCGTACTCTCCCGCAGGAATTCGGGATAATATGCCACACCAAAGCCAACTCCTGCCTGCCGCCCGGAGGCGCGCTCGAGGGCGGGCACGATGATGTTCTCCATCGTGCCCGGAAGGATGGTGGAGCGCATCACGACGGAATGGAAAGAGTTCTTTTCCCGGATCGCGAAGCCGATCTGCTCAGCCGCCGCCGTGACATAGCTGGTGTCGAGGGAACCGTTGGATCGTGAGGGCGTGCCGACGCAGATGAATGACAGGTCTGACCCCTGAATCGCTTCACGGACGTCGTTTGTCGCCTTGAGACGCTTGCTGCGGATTCCGTCTTGGATCAACTCGCCGAGTCCTGGCTCGACGATCGGGCTCATGCCTGCATTCAGGGGCTCCACTTTCTGCGGATTCGGATCGACCGCAATGACATTGTGGCCATCGTTTGCTAAGCACGCAGCCGAAACGGCTCCAACATAGCCAATTCCAAAGACACTGATTTGCATTAGGCCGTTCCCGTCGGACTAGAGGTCAAGGTGCGGTGACTCAGCGACACTGGCACAGCCAATAGATACCTCGCGGATCTGCTTTTTCCTCGTCACTATTTCGGCGAAGAGATACTCCCGAGGGATTATAATAGGAATTACTCCCACGAGGATCCGAGCTTAACTCCAAAGAACTTCGAAGGACTTATGGTGGATTAGCTGCTGGTGGCACCTGCACCCATGTCGGCGCCATTCGTCGCGGGATGCGGCAACGATGCGCACACCGTCAATCGTTGGGGAAGTGCTGTTGTCGCTCCCAGATGAAGGAGCGAGCGACCAGATCCGATCTGTCGATGGCATATACGTCACAGCCAATACAGACCATCTGACGTTCACAGTCATGAAAGCCATGAATGGATCCGGCAACGCACCGGACTACCAACTCACACGCGACGCCGCGAGTAACGCGATCAACGCTGAAGGTGGCAACGATGTGTATTCTGCCGACGCAACAGGCAGTCTCGTCATTGACGAGGCATACGGCCAGATTGTGATGATCGACAGTAGCGTCGACCATGTCCTCAAGGGCAGCGCGGGTACTAACTAAGTGCAGACAGCAACGATGTGTTGGTCTTCACAATGCTCTGAGCACTTCCTCAGAAGAAGGACAGGATCGGCAATTCTATGGAAGATGCGATACGGGCAAGTTTGAGAACGCTCTCTTCCGGCCCAGCAAGAGTACCGGCTTCCTCGGTTCCGCCGTCGTCACCATCGACTCGTCCGCAAGGGACGCGAACGACCACATTGGCTACAAAAACACGACAGGCGACCTCCGGTACGTCCCCAAGGAAACAACGCGGGCGGGCAAGTAGCCTTCGCCGATATCGGCGCCAACAAAACAGTCAGTTACGCTGATTTCATCGTCACCCGTCCGGCGATCCTTGGATGCGGCTCCAGGTTCTCTGGAGCCGCTTCTCCATGAGGCGCATCGCGGGCCTTCATCGCCTGCCCGTGAGCATCCCCTCCACATGCAGCGGCATTGCTGCTCTCAGCACCGTGTCTACGGCGCGGCCTTAGGCGCTCTCTTTCCACGCCGGGAGAGCATGTTGAGCGCCTCCACGAGAGCCGAGAACGCCATAGCAGCGTAGATGTAGCCCTTGGGCACGTGAACCCCGAAGCCCTCCGCGATCAGGGTCATGCCGATCATCAGCAGGAATCCCAGCGCCAGCATGACCACGGTGGGATTGGCCTGTATGAACCGCGACAGAGGATCGGCGGCGAGAAGCATGACGGTCACGGCAGCAACCACGGCGACGACCATGATCGGAACATGCTCGGTCATGCCGACCGCCGTGATGATGCTGTCGATGGAGAACACCAAGTCCAGTATCAGGATTTGTACAATCGCCGAAGCGAAACTCATGCCGGCCTGCCTGGTGTCGAACATGTCCGGCCCAGGATCGGGATCGACATTGTGGTGGATTTCCTTCGTGGCCTTCCACACGAGGAAGAGGCCGCCGGCGATGAGGATGATATCCCTCCAGGAGAAGCCATGCCCGAAGGCTGTGAACAGAGGGTCGGTCAATCGGACGATGATGGCTATCGTCCCAAGGAGCGCCAGGCGGAAGACCAAGGCCAGCGCAATGCCGACGCGCCGGGCCTTCGTCTGCTGGTGAGGAGGCAATTTGTTGGTGAGAATCGAAATGAAGATCAGGTTGTCGATTCCGAGCACCACCTCCATGACGACGAGGGTTGCCAGAGCGGCCCACGCGGCCGGGTCTGCTGTCAGGGCGATAATCTGGTCCATAGGGAGCTCTCGTGTGAATCTCTTCTCTTATGTTTTGTCGTGCCCTGGCTTAGACAAGGCTTAGCCGTACACGTGGCCTTCATTTTTTCTCGGATCCTGACAGCCTCTTGGAACCAAGACAGGTCGGGCAAGCTTCCCTCTGTCGGAGAGGAGGCCGCCATGGGAACACGGTTATATTGGCTCGGGAATGCGAGCTTGGCCTTTGGCCTGCTTGCTGCTGCATCGACCGGCCACGCGCAATCGCCGCGGCCATGGGTCGATCCGCCTTCCGAGGCTGGAGCCGCACCCGTTCCAGCCCCCGCTCCCCCTACGGCCGCGCCGAAGCCCGCCGCGCCTCAGCCGCTCGCGCGGCCTGCGGATATGAACGCAGCGGTTGAAACCGAGCCAGGCAAGGGATCGACCCGGCAACAAGCTGAAGAGGTCTCCTCCGTGGCCCAAGAGGAGAAACCGGCCTTGAAGGCCCAGCCACGCAAGACCGTGAACGCGCGCACGGACCGCAAGCAGAGGCCTCGCTCGGCAATGGCAAGAAGCGAACGGTCTGTGCAAGCGACTCAGCGCCGCGGAGGGGCCGATAGAGGCCCTCGAGCGGCACGTGCGGAAAGGGTCCGCGAGGGGATCGATTCCGGTCTCGAGGTCATGACCCTGCGCACGATCGAGTTCCCCGACGGCCGGCGCATCCAGATCCTGACGCGACCCAGGCCGGAAACGATGTCGGAGTTCATGGGAGGCCATGACTGAGACACTGCCTTGAGCATTGAGCCCGCCTGGAGACGATCAGAACCTCCCTCGAAGGCGGGAGAGGTATTCTTTGTCTGCTGGAGCACGGAACCGACGTCTCGCGGATGGAGCGACGGCCGATCGACTCCCGGAATTCGCTCCATCCAGAGGCGATGCATCTCACGACAGGCCGTTGGCGGCAGGACCTTCCGGATGGAACCGCCGGCACTCTCGGGCTTCTTACCTCTCTTGCTCTTCTTGACAGACTGTCTCACCGGGCGGAGCCTTCTGGCTCTCGAAAACCTGCAGGCGGGAGAAAGCGATGCCGAAAAGCGTCAAGGACTTGCTGGCGGAGGCCAACTCGGCCATCCCACGGTTGTCGCCCACTGAGGCCAGGGAGAAAATGCAATCCGGCGATGTGCTTGTCGTCGATGTCCGCGATCCGACGGAGGTTCAGCAGACCGGCCGGCTCAAAGGCGCCATGAATGTCTCCCGTGGCATGTTGGAGTTCCGGGCGGACCCGGACAGCCAGTACCACGACCCCGCTTTCCAGAAGAACAGGACCATCCTCCTGCATTGCGCCTCGGGCGGTCGTTCCGCCCTTGCCGGAAAAACCCTGCAGGATATGGGCTACACCGCTGTTTTCAACATCGGCGGGTTCAAGGACCTCGCTGAAGCAGGCATCGATACGGAGCCCGCATAGAAGGTCCGCCGGCTGAAGAAGCCGGTCCCT
This sequence comes from Microvirga sp., assembly GCA_031181145.1. Lineage (GTDB taxonomy): Bacteria > Pseudomonadota > Alphaproteobacteria > Rhizobiales > Beijerinckiaceae > Microvirga. The sequence continues at coordinate 27,125 of JAPSLB010000044.1, read as the reverse complement.
CAAAAGACAAAGATGATGGGAAGTTTGGTAGCGGAGGAGGGATTTGAACCCCCGACACAAGGATTATGATTCCTCTGCTCTGACCAACTGAGCTACTCCGCCCCGGCGCGCGGGGGTGCCCCGCGTCAGGCATGGGCGATATAGGGAAGATTATGCCCGAGTGTCAAGAAAGAGGCGGGCCCAACCAGCATTTTTTGCAGCAGTTTCTTTTCTGCTTTCGAAGGAGTGCGTCCTTCGCCTGTGCATACAGGAAAATACTGGCAGGATCGGACCGGCAGGTGATCAGTCCGAATCCTCCAAGGGATCTCAGCCTTTCGACTTCATGCGCCAGAGCTGAAAGCCCTCCGTGGAGATTGCCTGCTCGATGGCACGGCGGGAGAACTTGTGCGGAGGAGCCTCACGAGAGCTAAGGGTGCCGGTCAGCCCCCAAGGGCCGTATTTGGCCGGCAGCTTGCTCCCGGATTCATCGCCCGCGAAAGCATGCAGGTCTTCCTTGGCCTGCGAGGAGAACATGAAAAGGCGCATGAGAATGACTTTCTTGAATGAGGGCAGGAACTTGAGACCAAGAAAATAGGGCTTCCGGCCCAAAAGTCACCCGATGGAATCCTCGACGTGAAAAGCAGTCTTTCAAGCCCGCTTCTTGATTCTCATGAGTTTGAAGAACCCGGCCGGGAAGAGCGGCCTCAGCTCGACGACGTCCATGAACCCGGTCCCACGGGCCCAGTTCTCGACCCGGGCCGCCTTAAAGGAAGAGCTCCAGCCGATGGCCTTGGCCAGCGGGGCCGCCATTTCCTCGAGAGCGGCAATGGGCCCTGACGGCTGCCCCCAATGGTTGGCGAGGACAATCTCTCCGCCTGGCTTCAGGACCCGGGCAAATTCGGCCAGCGCCACCTCGGGCTCCGGCACGAGGGTGATGATGAATTGGGCAGTGACCGCATCGAACGTCTCGTTGGAAAACCCGAGGCGGGTCACATCCATGACCTGCAGGCTCTTCACATGGGACAGGCCGCGCTTTTCCACCTTATCCTGCGCCCGACGCAGCATGTCCTCGGAGAGATCAACCCCGTAAACCTCGGCATGCCTGGGATAGTAGCCAAGAGACAGCCCGGTGCCGACCCCGGCCTCCAGAACTTTGGGACCGCAGGCCACTGCAGCGTTCACGGCGGCACGAGCGGCCGGCTCCGTCAGTTTGTCGTAAACAAGGTCGTAGATCGGCGCCCAACGCGCATAGGCTTTGCGCATCAGGGCCGTGGTCGCTCCATTCGTCATGCAGGTTCCTTCAGAGAGACGCCTCAGGCCGCGGCGGAGGCGGTTTCGGCGGCGATGCGGGCGATGGTCCCTCCGCCAAGCACCCGTGCCCGCGGAGCATCGCTCTCATAGATGACACAGGCCTGCCCGGGAGACACCCCATCTTCCGCCGATAACAGCTCGACAGTAGCGCCGGTTCCTGTGGAACGTAAGATAGCCGGGCGCGGCTCGCGGGTGGAGCGGACCCGTACGGCCACCTCCATCCCCTGTTCGCCCAGGGAGTCCAGCGGCACGTCGCCGAGCCAGTTCACGTCCGTGATCCGGATGAGACGCGTGGCAAGGGCTTCACGAGGCCCCACCACCACACGGGCCTCCCCGGCATCGAGACGCACTACGTAGAGGGGTTCGCCCACGGAGAGGCCGAGGCCTTTCCGTTGCCCGACGGTGTAGTGAATGATGCCCTCGTGCCTGCCCAGCACGCGGCCGTCCACGTGGACGATCTCGCCTCCCTGTACGGCACCAGGCTTCAGGCGCTCGATGACGTCACTGTAGCGCCCCTGCGTGACGAAACAGATATCCTGGCTGTCAGCCTTCTCGGCCACGGTGAGTCCGAACTCGCGGGCAAGCTCACGGGTCGCCTCCTTGGGCAACTCCCCTAGGGGAAATCGCAGAAGGTCGAGCTGCTCCGCCGTCGTGGCATAAAGGAAATAGCTCTGATCCCGGTCCGGATCGGCGGCCCGGTGCAGGGCGCGGCGTTCATCTGGCAGGCGGCGGCTCGCCACGTAATGGCCTGTGGCCAGCACGTCGGCCCCGAGTTCCCTGGCGGTTTCCAGGAGATCCCGGAACTTGATGGAGCGGTTGCACTCGACGCAGGGGATCGGCGTCTCGCCCGCCAGATAGCTCTGGGTGAACCGGTCGATCACGGCCGCGCGGAAACGTTCCTCGTAATCAAGAACATAGTGGGGGATGCCGATGGCCTCCGCCACCCGGCGGGCGTCGTAGATATCCTGCCCGGCGCAGCAGGCGCCTTTGCGGTGCGCGGCCTCGCCATGATCGTAGAGCTGGAGCGTGATGCCGATGACGTCATAACCCTGCTGTTTGAGCAGGGCCGCCACGACGGACGAATCCACGCCGCCCGACATCGCAACCACGACGCGGGTCTCGGCGGGAGCCTTGGGAAGATCGAGTGAGTTGAGCATCGTTCCATCCAGAGGCGCCGTTCAAGGCGGCGCACGGGAGGGGCCAAAGTCCTTCTATAACGACAGCTGGTGAATTCTTAAAGAGAAACGTGCCGCAATAAGTCTGTGTTAACGTTTATGGCTAAGCTTAGGCTCACTCGTAACCGCTTGGACGGGCTTAGGAAAACATTAAGCCCCACCCTTTAGGTTCGAGCCTACCAAGGTCGTTGAATTTTAGTGTGAGCGTATCATGACCGAACCCCACCGCCCAAGGGTCAAATATGTCATTGGGCCCGATGGCAGTCCCCTGACGATTGCCGACCTGCCGCCCTCCAGCACCCGCCGCTGGGTCATCCGCCGCAAGGCCGAAGTCGTCGCAGCCGTCCGTGGCGGCCTGCTGAGCCTCGAAGAAGCCTGCCAGCGCTACACGCTGACCACCGAGGAATTCCTGAGCTGGCAGATGTCCATCGATCAACACGGTCTCGCCGGCCTTCGGACGACCCGCATTCAACAATATCGGCAGTAAGCCTGTAAGCTCGAAAGCGACAGAGGACGAGGCGCTGCTTTCATCGAGCGGCGCCCTTTTCGTTGCGGAGGCCCGGTCACCCAGCGGGAGGCTGCGCTGTTAAGATCTTCCTAACCATACGATGGGCATAAATCCTTACCCTTCACTTGGATAGGTACGAATCGTGCGCAGCGCCCAGGACATGACGGAAAAGCAGCCTCTCACCCCTTCCAATGCAGCCGTCTCTCCCTCGCCCGTCGCCGACCAGACCGCCGAAGCGCTCCGGCGCATCCTGGTGGGACACACCATTGCCGATGTGGAGCGCCGCCTGATCCTGGACACCCTGGCCTATTGCCTGGGCAACAGAACCCATGCGGCCCGGATCCTGGGCATCTCGATCCGCACGCTGCGCAACAAGCTGAACGAGTACATGGAGGCCGGCATTCCCGTGCCGGAACCGGGCCAAAAGCCTCCGCTCGCCGCTTGAATCCCAAGCCGCAGGAGCGGGCGCCGCCTCATCTGCCCCGCAAGTGGCCTTGTCGACGGTGTGATCCCATGAACGCCTGTCCCTTCCCGGACAGCCTTATCGATCGGATCCGGAGAGCGGCGGCGGCGGCACGGAACTGCTGTCGACCGCTCCGCGTGCGCGCCAGGCCTGCGCCAGTCGGGCCCGCTCGAAGAGGAGCACGACCACCAGCGACATGGCGAACGGGATCAACAGATAAAACAGGCGGAAGATAATAAGTGCTGCGAGCACATCCGCCTTGGGGATATCCGGCATCGCCGTAAGGAACACGAGCTCGAACACGCCGAGCCCTCCGGGCGCATGGCTCACCAAAGCCGCCGAGAAGGAGGCGAGGAACACCGCGAGCACGACCATGAAGCTCGGCTCGAGATGCGCCGGGAGCACGAAATAGATGATGCCGGCGGCGCCCAGCAGCTCGAGCGGAGCTGCAACCAGCTGGCGCAACATGATGGCAGGACGTGGGTATTCCAGTTTGGCCTTGCGTATCACCAATGGGGGCAGATGCAGAATGGAGCCCGCCACGTAGAGTGCGACGAAGCCGAGGAGCAGCAGTCCGACCCCTCGGGCCGCCGTTGGATTCGTGAGCGCAGAAGGCAGCAGGTCCTCTAGACGATGCAGGAGCGTCGGATCGATGGTGAGCGCAACGCCGCCGAGCAGGATCGTGCCGAGACCGAACGTGAAGGAGCACAGTGCCACCAGAACGGCGATCTGCGGCGCGCTCAGCCCCTTCGAAGTGTAAGCCCGGTAGCGCACGACCGCGCCGGAGAACACCGAGGCGCCGATATTGTGAGACAGGGCATAGGTGGTGAAGGACGTGACGGAGACGAAAAGCCACGATATGTGGCGCACGCCGAGGTGGAGAAGCGCGATCCGATCATACCAGGCCAAGGCGGCATACGCGACGAGGGTCGACAGGGCGGCCAGGGCGTAGCGGTGAGCGGGCACCGCCGTCAGGCTGTCCCAGACATCGTCGAGGGACATGCCGCGCAGCTCACGATAAAGAAGCCAAGTGGAAATAACGACCGCAACAAGCCCGATGGCGGGCCAGATGAACTCACGCACTTTCTTCATCAGGACGGTTGTGCTCCTTGGTTCCCTCTTCTGTGCCCTATAATCCATTCGGACCGCAAGAGGAAACGCCCTTGAAAGGATGGGCATAACGTCCAATCCGGCGGCACGGCCGCTGGATCGCAGGGGCTACCCTCCTTGCCATTGCGCTTCGACGGAACCCATGACAGAGCGATGCTCCGACGACCGGATGCAAGGGTACTCCCATGACGACACCCCAGACGATGCTGAACCTCGACGGATATACTGATCTGCCGTCCGGCAAGATCGCGGCCATCGTCACCTATCTTGAAATGCGGTCCCCTCCTCCCACCTCGCGTGCGGAGGTTCAGGAGGGCTGGTCGCTCCAGTCTCTCAATTCGGATCGGGATCGGTACAGAACGCTATATCGCCGGATCGGCGAACCATGGCTCTGGTTCAGCCGCCTGGCGATGTCAGATGAGGAACTCACCGGCATTCTCGATCACCCGGAGGTCGAAGCCTATGCCCTGCACGACGGCCGGGGCGACATTGGACTCTTGGAGCTCGATTTCCGGCCCGAAGGGGAAGCCGAATTGGCTTTTCTCGGCTTAGTCCCGGGAGCGGTCGGCAAGGGAGCCGGACGGTTCCTCGTGAACGAGGCGATCCGCCGGGCCTTCGCTCGACCGATCAATCGTTTCTTTGTTCACACCTGCAGCCTCGATCACCCGGCCGCGCTTGCCTTCTATATGCGTACAGGGTTCACGCCTTATCGCCGCGCCATTGAGATCACGGACGATCCACGGCTCAAAGGACTTCTCCCGCGCGACTGCGCGCCTCAGGTGCCGGTGCTCTAAGTGCACGAGAAAAGGACGCGTCGGCCTGCGACACGTCCTTATCGATCCGTGCAAATGGAACAAATCAGGCAGTTGCACGCATGGCGCGTGTCTGGCCCATCTGGCTGATGGCCGGATCCAGAGCCCGTTCGCTGCCGCGCTCCCGATCCTCCAGGCTTTCGGCTCTCTTCAGCTCCTCGAAAGCTTCTCCGAGTTCGGCCTTGGCGTCATCGAGCTGATTATGAAGATTCTGAGCCGACATGCGAAGGTTGTCCCGCCGCTGGGCCGCGGCGCGAGCATAGGTCGGATAGGCGAAATGGTTCGGATCGGTGATCCCGGCCTTCTGCTCTTCCGCTGCGATTTCCCGATCGAGGTCAGCCGCCATGCGGTCGAACTCGGCGATCATCATCTCGATCTGCGCCACTCTCCGACGTTTCTCGTCGACTTGAAAGCGCTTGAGGCGGATGAGCGTATCCCGCGACTTCATTTTGTTTCAACTCCACACGTCGCTGTTTCACGTGCCTGCCGGATCGCTCAGTTATCCGTGAGGCATGAGACATCATCGTCCATGGAAGTTGACTCTTCCTTACCGCAGCGGACGAAAAGACGTGAAAGGACAGTTCCCTAGCCCGCCAGCTCCTGAACTTGGCCGACGCGAGGCTTGCGCCAGGCTTGCGTCAACCTTTCGTTTACTGATTTCGTTAACACTGCCCCTGTCACGTCTGCAGTTTCGGAATAACGACGGGCACATGCAAGCGAAACCCTTCGTTTGCAACAGTTTCGGACAAAGCGATGGGGTTCCTTATGGTCATCCCGAATCCACAGGCTGAGCACTTAGGGCGACAGATTGGCAAGACCATGTCGTTAAGCGCTTGCATGCAGGAATCAGGGTTTGTTAACCATTCCGAACTAGCGTTACGAATCAGTGCAAAAGGGCATCCGCCGCAGGCCCGGTGGCGGATGGGTGGCGGCAGGCTACCCGCAAGCTCCAGGGCATGGGCTGGGGAATAGACATGCGCGTACTTCTCATCGAAGACGATAGCGCGACAGCGCAAAGCATCGAGCTGATGCTGAAGTCCGAGAACTTCAATATCTACACGACGGATCTCGGCGAAGAGGGCATCGACCTCGGCAAGCTATACGATTACGACATCATCCTTCTCGATCTGAACCTTCCCGACATGTCGGGCTATGAGGTGCTGCGCACGCTGCGCGTCGCAAAGGTGAAGACGCCGATCCTGATCCTCTCGGGCATGGCCGGCATCGAAGACAAGGTGAAGGGCCTCGGTTTTGGCGCCGACGATTACCTGACGAAACCGTTCCACAAGGACGAGATGGTCGCCCGCATTCACGCCATCGTGCGGCGCTCGAAGGGACACGCGCAATCCGTGATCACGACGGGTGACCTCGTCGTGAACCTCGATACCAAGACGGTCGAGGTCAGCGGCGCTCGCGTGCACCTGACGGGCAAGGAATATCAGATGCTGGAGCTGCTCTCGCTGCGCAAGGGCACGACACTCACCAAGGAGATGTTCCTCAATCATCTCTATGGCGGCATGGACGAGCCGGAACTGAAAATCATCGACGTGTTCATCTGCAAGCTGCGGAAAAAACTTGCCAATGCCTCACAGGGCAAGAACTACATCGAGACGGTGTGGGGTCGCGGCTATGTGCTGCGCGAGCCCAACGAGGCGGATGATCGCATCGCAATCTGATCGAAGCATCACGAGAGATAAAAAATGCCCGGTCACCCACCGGGCTTTTTCATTTGTTCGACGTTCTCATGAGACGGAAGGCTTCGATGCGCACGTCGGCTACCTGCGAGTGCATCTTCGTCAGACGCCGCGCCGCTTGCCTTGCGATCTCACGGCGCCATCGCTCCGGAGTACTCCGTCCTGGCTTCCGCGAGATCGCGCTTATCGACTCTCTCAAGAGCTTTCGCCGCCGTCCCGTTGCCGAGCCCTGCGGAACTCATGGTCACGCAGTCATCCGATGCGGGCGAGAGGTTCTTCGGGAGCCTCTCGCCCGAGGCAGGAATTAGATTATCGCCGATGCGATCGTCACTTCATCGCCATCGATGCTGAAGGCAATGTTCATGTTGGACGCACGCGCCACCATGCCGGCGTAGTAGATCTGAATCCCATGGGCATCCACCGTGCCTGTTTCAGAATGGCCGGCAAGCAGATCCTGCGAGTGGGCGGGGATGCGCGCGTTGAGGCCCTTGGCCTTGATCGTGAATTCGCAGTTCTCCGCATCACCTGTCACCGTCACGGCAATCGAGCCGCCGCGCGGAATAGCCGTGGTGGCGATCATGATCAGGTTGAGAAGAAGTTTGACCCGGTTCTTCGGGAACAGGAGACGCGGCGATGACCAGGAGAAGGTGATCTTGTCGTCGAGGAAGAGCCCGCGTGCCACCTGCTCGGCGTCGCCGAGGTCTATGGACGCTCCGGCAGAACCTGCGGCCCCGAAGGCGAGGCGGGCGAACTGAAGGCGGGCGGAGGCCTGCCGGGCGCTCTTCTGGATCAGGTCGAGCGCGAATTCGCGCATGGAGGTGTCGCTGTCGTCCTCCAGGACCTCGAGCCCGTTGACGATCGCGCCCACTGGCGAAATCACGTCGTGGCAGACGCGCGAGCATAGGAGAGCTGCAAGATCGAGCGAATCAAGTGAGATGGTGGCCATAAGGGCTCCGGAAGACCGTAAGTTCAGCGCTGGATTCATGAAATTCTGGGTTTCAGGTTGCACGAATACAGCCAAACAGGAAAGACAACGTGAACCGGATACCCGGCTGCGAGTTCTTTGGAAAGCACGTAAAAGAGATCGACAGGTCTTTCGAGAACAGGCAAAAATCCATCATGCTCCTCGATGCCTCAAATCCTGATGAAATCGCCCTGAGGTTGGCCGCCATAGCCTCCGAAGCGGCCCGTCTTCTGCGTGGCATGGAAAATGCCCTCATCGAGAAGCGCATCAAGGATGACGGAAGCCCTACCACGGCAGCCGATCTCGCCGCGGAACGGCTGATCATCCGCCGCCTGGAGGAAGCATGGCCAGGGGTTCCGGTCGTGGCCGAGGAAACAGCCAGCACCGCCCATACGGGCGAACTCTTCTTCCTGGTCGATCCTCTCGACGGTACACGCGACTTCATTCACGGCACAGGAGAATACAGCGTCAACATCGCCCTGATCCGGGGCAAACGCCCCCTGGCCGCCGCAGTCGCTGCTCCGGCCATGGATTCCGTCTGGATCGCGGGCACGGCGGCCCGGAAGAGCGCCATGCCCCAGGGCGACGGCGATTTCGAGTGGCAGGACATCAGGGTTCGAAGCGCTCCCCAAGAGGGTCTCGTGGCCCTCGTGAGCCGCCGGCATGGGGATATCGCTACGGAAGCATGCCTCTCGGTCCTCTCGATCGGAACGAGACGCATGACCTCGTCCGCCCTCAAATTCTGCCTCATCGCTTCGGGAGAAGCCGATATCTATGTGCGCTGCGGAGCGACCATGGAGTGGGACACGGCGGCTGGAGATCACATTCTCTGCCGCGCCGGCGGCAGCGTCGTCGGCCCCGGCAGCATCCCCCTGACCTATGGCCACGAGGATCGCGGCTACCGGAACGGTCCTTTCGCCGCCCTGGGCGATGTCTCTCTCGCTTCCAAGCTGGACCTGCCGGGAGCAGCCGCCTGAGGGTTGTCCGGCACCGACCAGGGGCAGCAAGACGCAGCTTGTACAGAGATTGTTAGGGTTGATGCTCGTAAAATCGGGGCTCGATAGAAGCCGTCCGGCTCGAGGGGGCCGGATCGTCCCCTGTCCCATACGAGGAGATAGCCCATGCGCTCCCGACTTTCATTGGCTGCAGCGGCTGCTTTGGCTGCTCTTGTCGGCGCCCTCCCCCTTCAGGCCTCCGCCCAGACCATGCAGCGCGCCTATGCGAGCAGCCCGGGCAGCCCGAATTCCTTCAATTCCAATGAATTGGTCGAGTCAGGCCATCAGTTCTTCGGCACGGCTTCCCGGGGCTTGGCAACGGCCCTCGAAGAGGCCGTGCGCCGTTGGGGCGAGCCCAACGGATACATCCTCGGCCAGGAGGCTTCAGGCGCCATCATCGGCGGCCTACGCTACGGCGAAGGCAAGCTGTTCACCCGCAACGCGGGCCAGCGCAAGATCTTCTGGCAGGGCCCCTCGGTGGGCTTCGACTTCGGCGGAGAGGGCGCCCGGACCATGATGCTGGTCTACAACATGCCCTTCACCGATGCCCTCTACAGGCGCTTCGTGGGCATCGACGGCTCGGCCTATTTCATCGGCGGCTTCGGCGTGACCGCACTGGCAGCGGACGAGATGGTCGTGGTCCCGATCCGCACGGGCGTGGGTGCGAGGCTGGGCGTCAACATGGGCTACCTGAAATTCACTCCCGAACCGACTTGGAACCCCTTCTGAAGGCGTTCCCATACCCGGAACCTGCTCCCGCCCGGTGGAAACGGCTTGAGGATGCACTACAACCGGCAGGCTGGAGCGTGATCGCTCTGGAAAGCTGCGCAGGCACAAGGCAAGGTGCTTGAGCGTTACCGGTCAGGTCTCTTTCTGGTCCCTTGGAGTTGGCGTCCGCGTGGTTGAAACCATCATGATTTTCGCGCTGGGGTTTGTGGCTGCAACCCTCATCGCGCTCCTCGTTATTCCCGCCATCAACGCCCGGGCTGAGCGCCTCGCTCGCCGCAGGGCCGAGGCGCTGTTTCCCATGTCCATCTCCGAACTGACGGCGGAGAAGGACCATCTGCGCGCCGAATTTGCAGTGCTGCAGAGAAAGATCGAGCGCAAGGCCGAGGAGGCTCTCGCCGCCAAGCACCAGAGCATGGAGGAACTAGGCCGCCGGGCGGTGCGGATCGAGGCTCTTGAGAGCACCCTGTCCGAGCGCGACAAAATGATCGCCCAGCTCGAGGTCACCCTTGCGGAGACGCAGACGAAGCTGGCCGCCGTCGAGGATGAGCTCGGGCAGACCCGGAACTTCCTCTCGGGCACCCGCGAGACCCTTGCCGCTCTCGAGAGCGCCCATCGCGCGACCCTGGACGAGCTGTCCAACACCCGGATGGAGTTGGACCTCACCCAGAGCGAGCGCACCAAGCTCAGGGCGGAACTCCTTCATACTCAGGAAAAGCTCGCCCGTCTGGAATCGGAATTCGCCGATACGGATCAGCGCCTGACGGCGGCTCTCACGGAGATTGATGCCAAGCGCATCGCGATCTCCGACCTCGAAACCCGTCTGATGACGCAGACCGCTCGCGGCAACGACTTCGAGCGTGCTCTGAACGAGCGTCACTCTGAACTTTCCGACGAGCGTAAACGTCTGGCAGACCTCGCCCGCGACCTTGCGGCCGAGCAGGAGCGCGGCTTGATCCTGGAGCAGCGCATCCGCGAGATCGAGGCCGAGCGGGACGAAGCGCAGAACCGTCTCGCCTCGCAGGAGAGCTCCGGCAAGGGCGATGAGGAGTTGCGTCGTCAGATTACCGAGGTCGCCGCAAAGGTGCTGCAGGGCCATGCCGGCGGGGCGCCGCGTAACAACGGCAATGGCCGCAACGGCAAGCGGCGCAACAGGCTGGGAAATAGGCAAAAGCAGTCCGCTCCCGCCGTCTCCTGAAAATCGACGTTATTTCGGATCGATCTGCTGATTGCCGCCTGGGCTGCCGGGAGGCGGAATGACCGGAGTCGTGCCCGGATTCGGCACGGGAGCCGGCACCGTGATGTCGGGCGCACCGGTTTCAGGCGGGCGAATGACGCCGTCGGACTGTTCCAGCCTATCGCTCAACGTCGAGCCGGTGGATGACGGATCCTGCGGCGACAAAGCCCCTTCTGGCTCGACTTTTTCGGGCGGCATTTGCTGCAGCGGCGGCATGTTGGGCGCCTGCTGGTTCAAGACGTCGGGATTCTGCGCCATCGCAGCCGTGACGCTGCCTACCAGGGCCAGGGATAGAACCAGACTTCGTTTCATGGATCGCTCCTTTCGAAAGGCAACGAGCGATCCATGAGGCAGTTCCGCTGCCTATTCGGCCGCCATGCGCGGCGCTGTCGCCAACCGGATATAGATTTCGCGCAGCTTCCTGGTGATGGGTCCAGGCTTCCCGTCGCCAACGGCGCGGCCATCGATCGAGACGATCGGGACGACGAACATGGAAGCGCTCGTGAGAAATGCCTCGGCGGCTTGGTAGGCCTCTTCGACCGTGAACAGGCGCTCCTCAAGTTCAATCCCTGCATCCGTCGAAAGAGCCAGAAGCGCCTTGCGCGTGATCCCCGGCAGGATGGCGTTCGACAGCGGGCGCACCACGATGCGGCCCTCCTGCGTGATGATGAAGCCGCTTGAGGATCCACCCTCCGTCACGAACCCGTCCTCCACCATCCAGGCCTCCTGCGCGCCAGCCTCCTTGGCTGCCTGCTTGGCGAGTACCTGGGCGAGCAAGTTGAGCGATTTGATGTCACGGCGCTTCCAGCGCAGATCCGGCACGGTGATGACAGAGATTCCCGTCTTGGCGGCAGGCGCGTCCACGATCGCCTTCGCCTGCGTGAACATGGCAACGGTGGGAACAGCGTTTTCGGGGAACATGAAATCCCGTTCGGCTACTCCCCGGGTCACCTGGAAGTAGATGAACCCTTCGGTCATGCCGTTGCGACGGGCGAGCTCCTCCTCGAGATGCGTCCATTCCGCCCGGGTGTAGGGGTTCGGAATGCGCACTTCGCGTAGCGAACGCTCCAGGCGCTCAAGATGCGCCTCATTGTCGACGAGACGTCCCTCGAGAACGCCGATGCCTTCGTAGACGCCGTCCCCGAACATGAACCCTCGATCCATGAAGGGCACCTTGGCCTCCTCGATGGGCAGGAATGAGCCATTCAGGAACACGATCCGGGACATGATTACCTCGAAGGATGGGTTTCTGGAGCCATGTCGGCCAATGGGCGCCTCAGCGGACTGACCTACATGACCGAGCATTACGACAGCATGGCCATAGGTACTCCCATGACGAAAGCGACGCCACTCCTCTTTTCGGCAGTCATTTCGGTGCTCGCCCCCTCAGCGGCCGCCGCATCACCGGGGGCACTGAGATGGTTCGCAAGCCAGGGCTATGTCGGGCCTGAGGGCACTCGCATCGTGGCCTGCCACGGCTATGGCTGCTCGCGGCGCCAGGCGCTTTCCGTGGATGGAGCCTGGCTCAGTCGGGCAACCGCATTCCTGAAGTCAGGCAGGACCTCGCCCGAAGCCGAAAGAGAAGCTCTCGCCAGGGTGGTGGGCGCCTACACGGCCTATCTCGCAGCCTCGCTCGGCGGAAGCCCCGACATTCCGGGCTCACCCGCCCGGATGTCGGGCGTGCATGGTCAGATGGATTGCTTGGATGAAACCGCCAACACGACGAGCCTGCTCCTCGTGCTCCAGGAGCACGGTCTGCTGACCTATCACAAGGTCGAGCCGCCGGAGTCGCGCGGCTTCTTTCTAGATGGGCGCTACCCGCACTTCTCCGCAGTCATCAAGGAGAAAGCGAACGGGCGGGAATGGGCGGTTGATCCGTGGAGGAAGGCTCCGGGCCAGAGGCCTGAAATCCTGCCGCTCGTCGAATGGCGGCAGGATTCCTGATCGAGCTGCTTCAGAGCCTATTTCAGGTGCTGAGCGAGGTGCTTGTTCATCTCGAACATGGTCACCTTCGGCTTACCGAAAATCGGCTGCAGCTTGTCGTCGGCGAGGATCTCGCGCTTGTTCTCGGGGTTCTGCAGATTGTTCTTCTTGATGTAATCCCACATCTTGCTCACCACCTCGCCGCGGGGCAGCGGGTTCGAGCCGACGATGGCGGCCAGCTCCTTGGACGGCTGCAGGGGCTTTTGAAGAGCATTGGGCTTCGAACCTGCGGCCGGCTTGGCAGCAGCCTTCTTCGCTCCGTCTGTCGTCTTGGTCGGCATGTATTCCTCCGGGAGTAGAGTGGGAAAGCTCGTCGGCAGCCATTTGCCCTGGCACCGCGAGCCTATTGACCCTCCCTGGGTCGGATAGTCCGGAGACTGTTTCAAGACCCCAGTCCCCGATGGAAGGTCAATTCGGCCAGAGCTTATGTCCGCTCTGCGCCTTCAGCAAGATAGAGTTCAGGAATTTAGGCTGTTTTCGGAAAAGGGAGGATGATTGCCGTTTCCTGGGGACCGGAATGTCCTTTTCCGAAGCGGGAAAAGCGCTTGGATCGCTCGCTCGCGGAATGGACATGTGAGACGATGGATTCGTTCGGACAGGGTTTTGCCAGGAAAGCGGCTCCCTGGGGCAGATCGCCCTCGGCCGGCCATCGACGGCCGGACATGATCAGGATTTCCGCGTCCGGCCAGAATTCGTGAACCTGGTGAGCCAGCTCGAATCCGTTGCAGCCATGCGGCATATCCACATCCGTGAGCAGAACGTTGATCTCGAGACCCGCCCCCAGGAGGACGAGGGCCTCTGTGGCGTTGGCGGCTTCGACCACCTTGAACCCGGCATCTTCGAGAAGTTCCGCGACGAAAAGACGAATGAGAGGCTCGTCTTCAACCAAAAGGACGGTGGACTGGGGCTCAGGCATCAGGTGCTCGACGGACTGCACAATCCCCGTGAACGCCCGAGGCCGGCAACTTGTTCCATCCCGGCGCACACCTGGAGCGCGCTTCAACGAACTCCTATCCGGTCATCGCTGCGGATTTCTCCACATGCCGGGCCAAGCCCTCAGAGGCAATGTTCTTCAGCTTCGCCTCCACCTCGAAATCCGACCAGGCTAGGTGGCGCGCCACGAGATCATTTACGGCGGCGTTCCACATCAGGTCCGAGTGACCGCGCAGATCCCTCGGTCTGATCCCTGCCCGAACGAGCGCCCGATAATCCGGCAATGTGAAGCTGTCGTGGCCGGAGAGCAGGTCCTCTCTGGATACGCTGATATGGCTCAAGGGGCGCACACCCCGCCAGGATGCGATGATCGTCTCGATCCTGGGATCGTCGGGCTCCACATACTCGCCCCCGCTCTTGATCCAGTGATGGTGGAGATCCAGAACGATCGGCACCACGTTCGCCAGCGGCAGGAGATCGTCGAGTCCGAAACTCACCTCGTCGTTCTCGATGGTGATCAGATTTCTGGCGGCCTCCGACAGCCGCCCCAGCCCCTCACGAATCCCCTCGGCTCCCACAGCCTTCGCGCCGCCGTGAATGTTGATATGGGCGCCGTGTGGGTGCCAGCCGTCGCCGTAGCCCATGTAGCGCATGAGATCCGCATGGTACTCGAACTCGGCCACACCGTTGGCGGCAGCAGATGGGCTGGCCGAAGCAATTACGCAGAACTGGCCAGGATGCATGCTCAGACGCACGCCACATTCGCGCGCGAGTTGGCCGATCGAAGCGAGCTTGCTTTCGATAAGCCCTCGCAGATCGTGATCCTGGTAGAACGGCCGGCAGCTGGAGTGCGTATAACCGGGCAGGAGATCGCTGGAGAGGCGATGGAGGCGCTCGAGCTTCGGTCGGCTCGCCACATACGCTATCTGGCGCCTGACCGCTTCGAGATTGTGAGCGACAACGGAAGCGAGCTTGTCATAGGCAGTCTTGCGGTCGAGACGCCCGAGATAGGCCATCGTGACCGTACTGGTATTCATCGGGCGAGCAGCTCCTACCTTGCCATCCGCTGGCACGAACTTGCAACAAAAACCCAATCTGGGATCCGACATGGTCTAGACAGAATCCTCCTACGGCAGGTTCCTGCCCCATGCTCCCATCACGAGAGGAGACGGGAAGAAGTCTCCCCGATCGACTCTAGAATAGCGCTCTCCTCGAAAGGCTTCGGGATGAAAGCCACCTGGCGGAGGGATTGCGGAAGATCGCCCGGCTGAGATGCCGACACGAAGGCGAACGGAATATCCCGCTCGGCCAATGCGGCCGCAACGCCGAAGCTCTTGCCTCCCACCACATCCACATCAAGGAGCGCGTAATCGAAGTTGTCCTCGAGATGCTTGTAGGCTTCAGAAAGCGAGTCGAAAACTCCCACGATCTCATGCCCCTCATCCTCCAGAATCGCCTGAAGGTCCGATGCGATGAAAGGATCATCTTCCAGAATGAGAATACGCACACTACGACTCCGCTCAAAGTCGGCCGGATTGTTTCAAGATTTGTGTTTTCAATTGCAACGCAACCGTATTCCAACCCTTATGAGCAACGGCCTGAAGAATGCGGAGTTCCAGCGTTGCCGAGAACTCCCCAGGATTTGGGAAACATGGTTAAATTCCATTCCCCGGACCTTGAAATATGGCCCGCACAGCACCATCTCAGCATCAACCTGGTGGGCGCACTGCCCGCCAGATGCGGTCACGATGCCGAGATGATGACGCCGGATGTACGCGCATGATCTCGCCGTGGCCGTTGCTTTTTCTGTTGCACCTCAACCTTTGAAGGCACCACCGCAAAGAGAAACGCCGGCATGATTGCCGGCGCTGTTCCTCTTTCGGAGAGTTCTCGTCAGTGACGGTTCGCGTCGCGGCGATCCGAGCCGAACTCGCTCTCGTGGCGGCTGAATTGCGCCTCGTCGCCGCTGAAGGTTTCCTCCACGTATTCGCGTCCGCGATTGGCAGCATCGCGCGCATAGCGGAGCCCCTGGTTGCGAACCTCATCGGCCCACTCGCCGAAGAACTCGTTCTCACGTCGGGTACGCGGCAGAAGCGCACCGAGGAGGAGGCCGGCAGCCAAGCCGACAAGGCCGACCACCATTGGGTTCTCCGAGACGTAGTTCTGCATTCCGCCACGGACATTGCCGAAGGCTTTGGCCGAGCGTCCGCCCATATGGTGAACACGGCGACGCTGCCCTTCGTAGGCGTCCGATGCCCATTCGGAGGCCCGCTCATAGGTGTCACGCGCCCATTCGGACGCACCCTCATAAGCATCCTCGGCACGATCACGCATGTCGTCGGCCATCTGCTGAGCCTTGTCAGCCCTCGCCCCGCCCTGATCCTGCGCATGCTGTTGCGAGGATTGAGACTGGGAGCCGCTCTTCGACCTGTCGCCTCCCTGGTCGCCACCCATGGTTTGGGTAGCAGGCGCGGCGCTCTGTGCGCCCTTCTTGTCATCATGTGCATGGGGCATCGGAGCTTCGCCGATATTGCCCACCGACGTACCAGCCGAAACCTTGCCGGACCCGGTTTCGTTCTGCTTGTCTGCAGGCGACTTGCCGCCTTCGTTCTTTGTGTTGGCCATGGAAAGCTCCTATTCCGTTCTTCAAATACGCGAATTCATTCTACGGCGGTCGAACATGCCGTCGGTCTGCTCCAACGGAGCGGCTCCCGAGCCGTAAAGACGCAGATCGTCCGGTTCTCCAGAGAGATCCTGCTCCGTGATGAAGTCCTCGTCCGCAGCGATCAGCCGGGCCGGACGGGGCCGCGTCGAACGCCCTAAACGGTAAGCGAGAAGACCGATGCCCGCGGCAATGAGCATGACAGGCACCGGGTTGCTGCGCACCGTTTCGAGAACCCTGTCATAGAGGGGGCCGTACTGACTTGCACGAGCCGTGCCCAGCATGTCGTCGACGACACCCGAGACGGTCATCTTGTTCTGGAGTTGGTCGATGGTGCGATCAAGCTGCGCGCGGCTCTGCTCGATGTCCTTCTCCAGTTCCTGAAGGCTTTGTGTCATCCTGCACCTCTTTCGGAGAGAACTTCCGCATCGCGCTTGAGCGAGCGCATGGTTCGCTGCGGCGTGAGCGCCGAAGTCGACATGGCGTGGCGTCCGTAAAGTCCGAGCCCGATAGCAATGAGCGCCAATCCACCACCCACGATGAGCGCCGCCAATGCCTCAGAGTTGACGATTGTTGCGAGCCACTCGACGAGCGACTCTGTCAAAAGCATGACTGCCGCGATCGCAAAGATGGCCGCGGCAACCACAAGAGCCAATCCGATGAAGAGGGTTCGGAGATTCTGCGTAATCTCCGTGCGAAAGAGCGTAAACTCCTTCTGCGCGAGATCGGTGGACTCGCGCAAGGCCTCACCGACGAGGCCCTGAATGGTCTGATTGTTGTTGCCCTGCATGGCGCTCTCCGTCATGCACTCGTTCCGGCACGTGAGCGCTGGGGCCGATTGCGACCGGTCCGCGCCGCACCCGGATTCATGCGATCCCGACGCAGGTCCTCGGCCGTGCTCTTGAGGAAACGCGCCGTCAGAAAGCCGACGGCCACCGACACGGCGGCCACCGTTGCCGGACGGCGGCGGACGACATCCTCGAAATCATTGAAGATATCCGCGAAGCTGCGGTCGCGGATCGAATCCGCAAGCTGCTCCAGACCATCGGCCGCGCTGTCGACAACGGCGCGAATGTTCGGCCGCTCGTCGAAAGAGTGAGTGGATTCGCGCAGGGACGTCGCGAAATCCGCGACTGACTGCGCAATGTCGTCCTTCCGGCGATCGGCATAATCGGTTGCCTGCTCACGTGCCGAGTCGATGAAGTAGCGGCCACGCTCGACGGCTGCTCCGGCCATGTCACCGACATCGCCCTTGAGAGTATCCCAATCCTCGCTGCCGGTATCCGGCTGCCTGTTTCCGTTCTGCTGTCCCACGCCCATGGTCAACCTCTCTCAATCGTGGTGGAGTAACCATTAGAAGCGCGGCGGGTTCCGAAGGGCGCCGGGACTGCCCCGGTGCCGTCAGGGGACGCATCTAGCGTAACGAGGCGAGCCAATCGACCAGATCGACCACCCTTTTACGGGCTTCGTCATCCTTCAGCCGGAGAAAGCCGCGAACGAGACGGTCGCTGTCAGGGCTCGCCAGAAACTCGGCCATTGTGCTGGCGCCAGCATGCCCACTCCCGGAAAAGCCGGGCGCATCCTCGAAGAAGAACTCGACGCCCACATCCAGGATGCTGGCAATCTGCAGAAGGCGACTCGCCCCGATCCGGTTGGCCCCTTTCTCGTACTTCTGGATCTGCTGAAAGGTGAGACCCAGGGCTTCCGCCAGTCTTTCCTGACTCATCCCAAGGAGGGTCCGTCTGACTCGTACCCGGCGTCCAATATGCCTGTCGATGGGGCTGGGTGACTTCTGCTGCATCGCCTCTCCTATGGTCATTGTCGACCTGCACCACTATACCCTCTTTAAAACCATCAGTGGTAAATCTATGATATACACCTACAGATAGAAAGACCTCAGGAGGCACAGGTGTCTCGTCCGAGTTTCGATCACGCGACCGAGGCCTTTGACTTCATCGGCAAGTTGGAAAATCTGCCGTCGTCACAAGAAATCATGGAGGAATCGGCAAAATCATTTGCCCTGTTCGGATTTGAAAATTTCATTATTACAGGCCTACCGAACCCGAAGGAACGCTTTGAGCAAGTCGTTCTCCTGAAGAAATGGCCTATGGGCTGGTTCGAAATCTATTCAAAGGAGGATTACGTTCGGGTTGATCCTGTTATTCGGCTATGCAGAAATACGGTACAACCTTTCGAATGGTCCGAAGCTCCTTTCGACCGGGATCGGGAACCTCGCGCAGCCGAGGTCATGGACCGGGCGACCGACTTCAGGATGAAAGATGGGTTCTGCCTGCCGATCCACGGCATCAGTGGATACGAGGCCTGCTTCTCCATGAGCGGCGTCAACCTCGATCTCTCCTCTCGAACGAAACCAGCCCTCCACCTTATGGCCATGTATGCCTTCGAACGGACCCGGCAGCTTCTGAACCCTCTCCCCTGCCGTGGAGCGGACTTGCTGACCCCACGGGAACGGGAGGCCCTCATGTGGGCGGCAGCCGGCAAGTCGGCTGCTGATACGGGCGACATCCTCGGGATCACCGAGAGGACGGTGACGGCGCATATTGCCAGCGCCTGCCAGAAGCTCGATGCCACCAATAAGACTCAGGCCGTAGCCCGTGCCATGCAATACAGGCTCATTCAGATCTGATGCCTACCTGTAATTTCCTACAATACCATCCGCGGAGCATTTGGGCGAAATGTCATTTCATTCCATTTGGGATGACATCCATGACCTGTGTCCACGTGATTACGCACGACAACAGAGCCTTGTATGAAGAGGCCATCCAACAGTTCTATCGCCTTCGGCACCAGATCTTCGTGGAGGAGCGCGGCTGGGGCGGCTTGAGAAGGCCGGACGGGCTCGATGTCGATGACTACGACAACGAGCATGCCATTTATCTTCTTGCCATCGACGCCGACCGCGTGGTCGGCGGACAGCGGCTTTATCCAACCCTGCTGCCTCACATGATCAGCGAGGTCTTTCCTCATCTGGTTCAGTCGGGCATTCCCCAGGCTGCGGATATCTTCGAATGGACCCGCTACTTTGTGGTGAAGGAACGGCGCACAGGGCGGACTGACTGCCGCCTCCTGGCCGCGATGCAGGAATTCTGCTTGGAGAAAGGTCTCAGCGAGGTCACTGCCGTGGTCGAGATGTGGTGGTTGCCGCGCTGGCAGCAGACCGGTTTCAAGGTTCGCCCTCTCGGGCTGCCTCAGATCATCGAGGGGCAACCCTGCATCGCTGCCGCCATCGAGATTTCGGCAGTGAGCCTTGAGCATGTTCGAAAACTTGCTGGGCTCCGTGGCGCGTCCCTTGTCAGACAAGTCACACCTTCCCCGTCCGTTCAACGGGTGCCCCATGCCGCCGCCTGACGAAAAGCCGCCCCTCGCCTCCTTCGTTCAGGAGGAAATGATTGACGGTGTCCGAGAAAACCTGGGTCCGTTGCTCGAACTTCTGCCTCCGGTTGCACGCCTCAGGCTGCTGGCGTTTCTGCATCTCGTAGAGCAGCCGGACACCATGAGGGCAACCCTCGAGATACAGCCATCAGGGTTCCTGCGGTTGACGCTCGATACAGCCGTCGGCCCTTGCCACCTCCACCGGCACTGACGCCGGGCCCTTCAAGAATTCCATGGAAAAGCCCCGCCAAGAGGCGGGGCTTTGCGAAGCGGTCTGCGCTTCAAGCAGCTTTCATGTTAACGCGCGCCTCCGCAAGCTTCGTCAGCAGGGCATCGGTCTTTTTCTCTTCCTCAAGGTTCTGGTCGAGGAGCTTGGCGGCATCGTTCATGCCGAGCTCCTGAGCCCAGGTCTTCAGGGAGCCATATCGCGTGATCTCGTAGTGCTCGACAGCCTGGGCCGCGGCGAGAATTCCGGCATCGAGAGCCTCGCTGTCAGCAAAGTCCTCCATGACTTCCTTGCCCTCTTCGAGGATCCCGTTGATCGCCTCGCACTGCACGCCGCGAGCCGCCTTGTCCAGCATCTTGAAGACCTGCTCAAGCCGTTCGATCTGCCCCTCGGTCTCGTCACGGTGCGTCTCGAAAGCCTGCTTCAGCTCTTCCGACTCCGCATTCTTCGCCATTCTCGGCAGCGCCTTCAGGATCTGCTTCTCGGCGTAATAGATATCCTTCAGGGTGTGAAGGAACAGGTCATGCAATGTCTTTTCTTTGGCTGGCATGGTCAAACTCCGTATTGGTGAGCGTTGACTCAACGACGGCCAAGTTTTCCGGTTCCTTGCGTTTTCGATCTGCGGAACAACACCGATCCACGTCGCGTTCGGCCTCTGCTATCCAAGGAGAGTGAACGTGGCGAACAGCATCTCGACAGGAACCGGATCCCTCACGAACGGAGAACCGAATTTAAGCACGACGGAGCGTGGCGTTTACATGCTCGCAGGGCTTGGACTGGCCGCCGCGGCTGCCAAGCCGCGTCCTAATCCTCTGCTGAACGTGCTGGCACTTGCAGGAGGCTCTTATCTGGCCTGGAGAGGATATGTCGGCAACTGCCCCATCAAGGCAGCCTTGATGGGCTCCCACGACGCCTCATGATCCTTTAGTCAGCTCAATGAAGCGGGCCGCGCCTCAGGCGCGGCCCGTTCTCGTTCAGCTTGATCGATCAATAGGTCGTGGTGGAACGCCGGCCGGCAATCAGGCCATAGATGAAGAGCACGATGATCGCCCCCACAATAGCCCCGATGAAGTTCGCCCCATCATCGGGGCCGTACCAGCCGACCGCGCGCCCAAGATAAGTGGCGACGACAGCGCCGATGATGCCGAGGATCGTGGTCATGATGAACCCGGAGGGCTCGTTCCGGCCCGGCATGATCCACTTGGCGATGAGCCCAGCCACGAAGCCGATGATGATGGTCCAGATGATGCTCATGATGTAGTTCCTGAGTGCGTTGCCTTCCCAAGGAACGCACAGCCTAAGCTAAGGTTGCGGCAGGCGGCAGCCCGGGAGCGGCATTTTTTCACGATCTCGCCGTACTTGGAGAAGACGCTCTGCCCCTTCCCTTCGGAGGCGAAGACAACGAACACCCTATCCCGTTGGACCTATGGGGCCGTCCAAATGCTCAAGGCAATGGCACGAGAGGGGGATGCCAGTCTCGGCGACCAGCCTTAAACCCAAACGGCAGGTCATGGACGTTCGAGCCAAACTGGATGATCTGGGAATTACAACGGCATCGGAAGATTCGTGATCTTCGGCGCCAGCCATATCTTTTGTAAGGCTGCGGCAGTCACGAATCCTACGCTTAAGACAAAAGTCCTGACATGGCATTGCAGCGGCAGGTTTCTTCTTGCATCGAACACACCCCTGATAGCGATTCATTCACGAGGCAATGCGAAGAAGCCTGCCGCACGCATGCCGAACCTCTCAAGCAGAAACTCGACACATCCTCCCGGCAGCTTTGCACAAACTGGATCCTATCACGATTTAATGCTGCGGATCTCTGGAAGCCTCGAACTTCGCTCCTCCAAGTCAGCAACCCTGATCACTGCCTGCTTTCCATGGGAACGACGGCGCGGTTACCCGCACTCTCGTGTTTCCCTTTCGGCTCCCGGAGCCGAAAAAGCGAATAAGTCTCGCGCAAGCCACTCCCGCTATTCCTGGCACGCTTCTGCATGCCGCGGCGAGCACGAAGGGGGAAAACAATGAAAATCAGGACGAAACTATTCGCAGTCGCAACTGCGCTGAGCTTACTCGCAGCACTCATCGCCGGAGTTGGGATCTACACCGTGCATACCTACGACGCGGCTGTCGACGACGTCAGGGATTCTGCCCTTCGTGCGCTTTATGCAGAGCGCCTCAACCGGTTGGTGACACACGTCGTCATGGAGTCTCGGGGGATCTATGCCTCGGCCGATACAGAGGAGGCCCGGAGGTTTGGGGAAGGATCTCTGGCGGCGCTCAGGGAGATCGATGCACTGCTCATCGAGTGGCAACCCGTCCTGCCCTCCGAGGACATCGCATTCTTCGAGGCCTTGAAGAAGGATGCCGCGGAGTTCAAGGCCTTCAGAACGGAAACCGTCAGGCTCGGCCGCGAGGTTTCGCCGGCTGCGGCCAATGCGCAGGGCAATACGGAAGCGAACCGTGCCAACAGGAAGGCTTTCCAGGTCCGCATCGATGAATTGATGGAGCAAGGAAGGAAGGCCATCGACCGCATCGATCAACAGGCGAATGTTCTCTACGAGAATATGCTCTGGCTTCTTGCATCCCTCGCAGCCGGCGGCGCAATCATCGCTCTTCTTCTGTCCTGGCTGATCGGCAGTCGCCAGATCGCCCGTCCACTTCAAACCCTTACTGCGGCACTCCAGAAGCTGGCCTCCGGCGACTTCAACCTGCCCCAGGTCAAGGCGAGCCGGGACGAGATCGGCGAGATTTGGAAGGTGACGCAGGTCTTCGCCACAGCCATGAAGGACGCTCAACGTCTTAGAGAAGAACAAGCGGCTGCAGACAGTCAGACAGCTGCGAGGCGGAAGGCGGAAATGGCCGCTCTTGCCCAGCAATTCGAGCGCAGCGTCGGCAGTCTCGTGCAGCACCTTTCAACCTCCGCGACTGAGATGGAGACGGCAGCACGATCCATGGCTGCGGTAGCGGGCCAGACGACCACACAGTCGATGGCGGTGTCATCGGCTGCGCAGCAAACGTCTGCCAATGTTCAAACGGTTGCCGCCGCAACCGAGGAGCTATCGATCTCCATTCGCGAGATCGCTTCACAGGTTACGCAGTCGTCACAGATCGCAGATCGCGCCGTGGAGGGTGCTCAGCGCACGAATGTGACTGTCCAGGAATTGGCTGCGACGGCCGAAAAGATCGGAAATGTTGTTCAGCTCATCAACAACATTGCAGGCCAGACGAACCTGCTGGCGCTCAACGCCACGATCGAAGCGGCCCGCGCAGGAGAAGCGGGCAAGGGCTTCGCCGTGGTTGCCTCGGAGGTGAAGGATCTCGCTAGCCAGACTGCCAAAGCGACAGAGGAGATCTCGCTGCAGATCAATTCCGTGCAGCATGCCACTCAGCAGACTGTAGAGGCCATACAGGAGATCGCCCGCACGATCGACGAGATGTCACAGATTTCGCTCTCGATCGCAGCCGCCATGGAAGAACAAGGAGCGGCTACCGCCGAGATCGCCCGCAATGTGCAGGAGGCCGCCCGCGGTACCGAGCAGGTGACGGGCAGCATCATTGACGTCCAGAAGGGTGCCGGTGACACGGGATCTGCCGCTTCCCAGGTGCTCGGTGCCGCACAGGAGCTGATGCGGCGCTCGGGCGAACTCGACCACGAGGTCACGGGCTTCCTAGAGGAAGTCAAGGCAGCCTAGAGACTCAGGAGGCCAAGCGGTGTCTTTTCAAGTGTATCATACACATCCGCTTGGCTTCCTCGGAGGCCTTTCAAGCGGCACCACTCCCCGCCTCTCCTGAATGGACCGGAAGAGTGCGCGAGCTACACTCTGCACGCGTCCGGCGTCACACAGCACGACGCGGCGGAACTTTGAACAAGACGCTAACAACTTAGCAATAGAGTGTGGGGCATCAAGAGAATCAATCCCGATTCTCTCAGCGGCGGCGGCCATGATCTCTCGATTCGACAAAGCATTGGAACAGGTGGCCCGGGGAAGCAAACTCGGTGACCCCGCCGTCGAGAGCCGCGAGCAGAAGGTTCGCCGGCTCGAGGAACTTATTCGCGCCAAGGAGGCGACGGGAGACCGCATCGTCATGGGCATCGGCGCCGCCCTCTTGGTATCCGCTATGGCGCTTCCTGTTTACGCTTCCCTCTTGCGCGATGGGTACGCCTCATTCCCGAGCGTCGGAATACCGTCCGTGATGAGGAGCGGTTCGACAGGTGAGTGGCCACGGAAGGCATCGCATAAGGATGCAGATTCGGTCGAGGCAACCGGGTCCATCATCCATTCGGCCGAAATGCCCGAGGCATCCGGCACTCGACATCAGGAAACCCGAGCAACTCCGTTCTCCCGCTATGTCATTCATCAAGCCACGAAGGCTTCCGCCCTAATCGAAGGGCCGAACGGATTGTGGTGGGTCACGCCCGGCATGAAGGTTCCGGGGGTCGGACAGATTCTCGCCATCGAACATTCCGAGGCGGGATGGGCAGTGGTTACGTCGGAGACGACGATTACCGAGACGGCCAACGGCTACGCAGTGTACTGAGGCCGAGCCGACAACCCGGCCTCAGTACCCCTCAGTTACCACCCCCCACGTCTCAGCTTTGCGATGCTCATCATCAGATCAACGCCGATCCCTTGTTCCGAGGATTGGTTGAAGAGAGTGAGGATGGGAGACATGGTCGAGGGGGATGCGTTGTTCATGTCCCACATGGCGCTGAAGCGCTGAATCAGCATGTCCACCTTCTTAGGGTCCTGGAAATCCTTGATGTCGATCAGCTTCTCGAGCTGGCGTACCTGGACGTCGATATCGGCTTTTGCGGCGGCCTTAGGGATATTGAACGTCGTCTGGACGAATTCCATGATCGCCTTGTCGGCCAGAATGCCCATGGTGGTCGTGATCGACGAAGCCTTGCGCTTGAAGTAGAGGGCAAGACGGACGCCCTGGTTGTCATCCCCCTCCCGCTGTTCGAGGGTCTGCTGGACATACCTCTCCACGGCCCCAGTAGTGGCGCTCGCCGCCGACGTGGCCTCAGCCCCCTTCCCTGCGAAGTCGAAAGCCTTCGCGAACTCCTTGTAGAGCGGGTTGGTCATCTTGTTCGCCATGCTGGTCGGGCTGCTGAGCCCTTCCTGCAGGAGCTTCTTGATGAGCGCCTTGCCGAAGGCCATGTCCTCAAGCCCGTAGGCCTTCATGGCGAACTTGAAGACTCGATCGTTTTTGATGAACTCGTCGACGGTTTTGATCGTCTTGATGGTCTTGTTGTAGTACTCGATCTCACGCTTGACCGCCGCATCGTTCTCGATCAGCGCCTTCGTGCGCGTCATGTTGTTCGTGATGATCTGATAGCGGGTCGAAGTGCTGATCATGTTCCACCTCAGGCGTTTGCGATCCGCTACTCGGCTTCAGCGGATCAGGGGTAAGTTGGCATTCGCGGGACCAGCTATATCCCGGCAATCCTGCCTGAACCTTTCAGCAACACGCTTCGTGTCTACCGGGTTGAACTGAAATTGCGACCGCTGCGTCTCAAACCGGTAGTTCGAGAGCTCGATGACAAGTGACTGGGCTCCCGTCAGCCTCTCGAGAAATCGGGAGACCTGCTCGGCATTCGCCAACTGCCCTGCCTTCTCGCGGTACACCCAATAGGAGAGTTCCGGGCTTCCGTCATCGAACCAATAAACGGTGCTGCGCCCTCGCGGTGGACTCCGGCCGAGATAGCTCTTCTGCGACACAGTAGCGGACAGAGCAAGCGCCTCCTGCGTCTCGCCGCCGCTCGGGAATCTCGCGCATGTCAGCCACAGCAGAGCCTCATCGTCCCCGCGCAGCCTCGCGAACGCGGCCCTCGGCCTGCCTTCCTGATCATGCTGGAGAACATAATCCCACGACCCGATCCATGTCGCGAGAGCCTGAGCTCGATCGGTAGCGAGCATCCCCATCGTACCGAGCACCACGACGAGGCCTGAAAATCTTTTCAAGAAATACGATCTTGACGGCTGCTTACTCATGGCCGCACCAACTTTTCAAAAAAGAAGCCTCGCCCTTTGCAAGGCGAGGCTCCTCTCAGTCCGTTCCGAGGCTCTTACTGGAAGAGCTTCAGGATCATCTGGCTGTTCTGGTTAGCCATCGAGAGAGACTGCACGCCGAGCTGCTGCTGGGTCTGCAGCGCCTGGAAGCGGGTCGAGGCCTCGTTCATGTCGGCATCAACGAAGGCGCTGACGCCAGCGGTGAGCGAGTCGGAGAGCACGCCGATGAACTCTTCCTGGGTCTCGAGCATGGACTTGGTCGCACCGAGCTGGGCAGCCGCCGTCTTCACCAAGTCGATCGCCTCCTCCACACTGTCAAGCAGGGTCTGAGAGGAGGTCGCGGGGGCGGAGTTGTCATAGCCGGTGTCCAGGGCAGTCATCAGCGCGCCGAGGTGACCAGCCGACTGATCCGCGTTGAACATCTGCGTGTCTGTTATGGCAACGCTAATTGTGCCCACCTTAGTACCGGTAGCGCCATTCGAGTCATAGGAGACGACGAGGGCCTTGGCAGTGGTATCGTCGGTCTGCAGCCAGTTCTCGCCGTTGAAGTTGGCGGAAGCAGCCGTGTTCTTAATGCCTTCCACGAGCTTCTTCAGCTCAGTGTTGATCTCCTCCTGCTGAGCGCCCGGCTGGGTCGCATTGACCAGGTTCTGCTTGGCCTTGTCGAGATAGGACGAGATCTTGCTCAGAGCCGATGTGAAGGTGTCGATCATCGCCTTCGACTGCTTGATCGAGTCCTTCACGGCACCCAGAGCGCCGTTGTCGGAGCGCATCTGCGTAGCGATGGAGAAGTAGGATGCATTGTCGGCAGCCGAGCCGACGCGCAGACCCGTGGAGATCTGGTTCTGCGTCTTGTTCATCGCGCTCTGCGTGGACTTGAGGGCCTGCAGGGCGGTCATGGCGGACAGATTGGTATTGATCGAAGACATGTGCTTCT
>JAPSLB010000043.1 GCA_031181145.1 Microvirga sp. | reverse complement strand
CTGTCCCGTGCCGCCGCCGAAATTCGCGCAGACCGCGCCGTTGTCCGGATTGATGGCGATGAGGCGTCCATCGGCCGTGGGCATGAAGAGCTTCGCGTTGCATTCCGGCGCCGTCTGCGCGCTCGAGCTTGCGGCCACAGGCAGATCCGGCACGGGCTCGGCCGCCGCCTGAGGAGCCGGCGGTGTTACAGGGGCAGCCGCCGCCACCCCGTTCCCGGGATCATAGGACAGCCCGCGGCAGGTGAGATGCTGGAGCGCGAGTTCGCCGCGCACCTGGGGCTCATATCGCCAGATCTGCTGACCGGTCGTAGCGTCGAGGGCAATGACGTTCTGATGCGGCGTGCACAGGAAGAGCCTGTTGCCGATCTTCAACGGCGTCACCTGGAACGTGGTCTCCTCGGGATCGCCCGGCTGTCCGCGGATGTCGCCGGTCCGATAAGTCCACGCGACCTCCAGATTGGCCACGTTGGCAGGGGTGATCTGGTTCAGCGGCGAGTAGCGCTGGCCGTAGCCGGTTCGTCCGTAGGCATGCCATTCGCCGGCAGGGATCCCGAGCGCATCGGTGGGAACCTGCGCCCGCGCCCCGGGTGCGGTGCCCTCGATCGTTCGGAGGTCGGTGAACCAGGACGCGATGGCCACCACGAGGGCGAGACCGAGGATCGCGGTCAGGGGAAGGCCCGCGCCGCGGATGGCGGACACGCGCGGAGAACGAGCGCTGGCGGTCGATTGAGGCTGATCCGGCCCCGTCCTCAGGGCACGCCTCACCCATGGCGTCAGCAGGAAGAGGCCGATCAGGAAGACCACGCCTCCCCGGGCGCCGAGGGGCCACCAGTCGAGGCCGACCTCCCACAACGCCCAGATCAGGGTGCCGGCAACGACGATCGCGAAGACCCATAGGGCCGCCGGTCGGGCGGTCATGAGGAGATACGCGGTGAGGAGAAAACCCAGGCCCGTCAGAAGATAGTACCAGGAGCCTCCGAGGGTGATCAGCCAGAGCCCCCCGGCTCCCAGCGCCAGTCCCACCAGCGCGATGAGAATGCCCGTTCCGAGAAGAACTGGGCTCCACGACATCTTGTTCATGAGGGTCCTCCGACAGGCCATCGGGCACCCGGCTAACGCTGGCTCATAGGAATAGTTCGCCTACAGCCGAGCTTTTCCGGAAGGCTGCATCCGCTCTCGGCCTGGTTTGCGCGTTCCCTCGACACAGCTATGCTGCCTGTGCCAGCTTGCCACGCGACCAATTCATGGAGGAACCCATGGCCTATCAGCCCGCTGCCAACCGCTATGACGAGATGATCTACAATCGTTGCGGCAGAAGCGGTCTGAAACTGCCGGCGATCTCGCTGGGGCTCTGGCACAATTTCGGAGAGGACAAGTCGGCCGCCACCGCGCGGGAGATCTGCCGCACGGCTTTCGACCTCGGGATCACGCATTTCGACCTTGCCAACAATTACGGCCCACCTCCCGGCTCAGCCGAGACGCTGTTCGGCGAAATCCTGCGCAGCGACTTTCACGGGCTGCGCGACGAGCTCGTGATCTCCACCAAGGCGGGCTATCGCATGTGGCCGGGGCCTTATGGCGAGTGGGGCAGCCGCAAGTACCTCCTCTCCAGCCTCGACCAGAGCCTCAAGCGCATGGGGCTCGATTACGTCGACATCTTCTATTCGCACCGCTTCGATCCGGAGACGCCCCTGGAAGAGACCATGATGGCGCTGGATTCCGCCGTGCGGCAGGGCAAGGCGCTCTATGTCGGCTTGTCCTCCTACAACAGCCAGCGCACGCGCGAGGCGCTTGGCATTCTGCGCGAGCTCAAGACGCCCTGCATCATCCATCAGCCGAGCTATTCCATGCTCAACCGCTGGATCGAGGAGGATGGGCTTCTCGATACGCTCGACGGTCTCGGCATGGGCTCGATCGTGTTCTCGCCGCTGGCGCAAGGCATGCTGACCACGAAATATCTCGACGGCATTCCGGAGCGCAGCCGGGCGGCGGAAGGCAAGTCCCTCCGAACGAGCTTCCTGAGCGAGGACAATCTCTCCCGCATCCGCGGCCTCAACGACATCGCCGGACGGCGCGGGCAGACGCTCGCGCAGATGGCCCTGGCGTGGGTGCTACGCGGCGGACGCGTCACCTCCGCCCTCATCGGCGCAAGCCGCCCCGAGCAGGTGACAGATTGCGTCGGCGCACTCGATAACCTGTCGTTCACCCCGGATGAACTGGCGGAGATCGACCGCTATGCGACGGAAGGCAGCCTCAACATCTGGGCCGCATCCTCGGAGCGCCCCGGCCCGTCCCGCTAGAACATCCTGATCGTTGGAGACAATGAAGCCGTCGACCTTTGCGCAGCGAAGCGACAGCGAGACCATTTTTTCCCCATCGGATGACCGGCGACGAGGCAGCCTCATCCCCGGCACCGTTGACGCTACAGACAGTCCGGATACCGTCGAGATGCTGCCGTGATGGCTCATGGCGACCTGATCCGGAATTGTCATCGTCACGTCATCCACGGCGCTTAGGTCTCGAACGTGGGGGCGAACGGGGTGGGCTTCACGGAGGTACTGAAGCGCTCCCCTTCTCCACAACCGATAGACGAAGGGAGCACGACACAGGATGGAACTCGACGAGCCGACCTCCTGCCCCAAGTGGTTTCCGATCCTGCTTCTGGGCATGGGTTTCCTAGGCGCCTTTGCGCGCCTGATCCTGGTGTAGCGGCACTCTCGCGCTCTGCGAACCACGGCCCGGCCGCCTCTTGGACGAAAGTCCCATTCGGGTATCCGAAAGGGACATTGGAAAATGGTTAACGAAACGTTAAGACCAAGCTTGGCGTTAACCATTTCAGCAGGTCGGGTCCATGGGCTCTTGCAGCCAGATCGCCAATCGCAGGCAAGCCAGGCGCTTTCGCGCACAGCACCTCGCCAAGATCGTGCTGGGCCCGGATTCCATGCTCTCCTGCCGGGTCGAGGATATCTCGACCAGCGGCGCGAAGATCGCTCTCGATCGGCATCTGCACTTGCCCGAGGATTTCGAGCTCTTCATCGCCGCCCACGACCTCCAGGTTCACCGGGCACGGCTGTGCTGGCGCAGTCATAATTCCCTCGGCGTTTCCTTTCTCCGTTCGCCCGAGCAAGGGCGCTCCCACCTGCAGCCTGTTGCCCGGTCCCGCGGCGCGTTTCAGGACGAGTTCGACAAGGTGCGGGTCGAGGTCGAGCGTGAGGAGAAGGATATACGCGTCCGCACTCTTCGGGTCTCTGCCTGATTCCGGAGCCCCGCTCGGTCATCGGTCTAACGCCGCCCGAACAGGCGCTCGATATCGCTGAGTTTCAGTTCCACGTAGGTGGGCCGCCCGTGATTGCACTGGCCGGAGAGAGGCGTGGTCTCCATCTCCCGCAGCAATGCGTTCATTTCCTCCGGCCGCATGCGGCGCCCCGCGCGGATGGAGCCGTGGCAGGACATGCGCGAGAGCACGGCGTCGAGGCGCTCCTCCAGCGGATTGGCGGCGCCCTGTCCCCATTCGGCGAGTGCATCCGCCACGTCCTGGACCAGCTCCTTGATGCGCCCGCCCGCGAGGGCTGACGGCACCTCGCGCACCAGCAGCGCGCCATGACCGAACGGCTCCACGACAAGACCCAGGCTTTCCAGCATGGAGGCTTCCGCAAGCACGCGATCCGCATCGACGGGATCGAGATCGACCACCTCGGGGATCAGCAGCAACTGGCGCGCGATTCCGGAAGATGCGCGCTCGCGCTTCAAGCGTTCGTAGACAAGGCGCTCATGCGCAGCATGCTGATCGACGATGACGATCCCATCCTGTGTCTGCGCGACGATATAGGTGCCGTGCAGCTGCGCGCGAGCGGCGCCGAGGGGAGCGGCTTCCATCTCCGGCTCGATTGCGGCGAGCATGGCGCGGCTGTCGGCGGACGGCGCTGCGAGATCCGGCAAGGTCGCCTGAGCCTCCGCGAGGCCGGCAGCGGGTGCGTAGGCCTGCGGCGCAGGATCGAGCGGAGCCTGCCAATTGGCAAAACCGCTCGACGGGCGGATGTTCGACGGACGGTGATGACCGTAAGCCGGGCGTGACGACAGCCCCC
This sequence comes from Microvirga sp., assembly GCA_031181145.1. Lineage (GTDB taxonomy): Bacteria > Pseudomonadota > Alphaproteobacteria > Rhizobiales > Beijerinckiaceae > Microvirga. Next base: position 35,256 of record JAPSLB010000043.1, on the reverse strand, counting down.
CCTGCGGACGCAGGCTCTCCAGAGTGCGCGTGCCGACCGTCGAGGATGCACGCGTGCCGAAGCGGGTGATCGCCTCCTTGATCGCCGCCACCACGAAGCCGCGCACGAAGGCCGGATCGCGGAAACGCACTTCGGTTTTCGCCGGATGCACGTTCACGTCCACCGCGCGTGGATCGAGATCGATCATCATGGCGAGAACAGGATGGCGGTCGGAGGCCATCACGTCCGCATAGGCGCCGCGCACCGCGCCGAGCAGGAGCTTGTCGCGCACCGGCCGGCCGTTCACCACGAAGTGAATCGAGGCGGACGTGCCGCGATGATAGGTCGGCAGGCTCGCGAAGCCGCTAAGCCGCACGCCGTCGCGCTCGACGCCGATGGCCATGGCGTTCTCGTTGAAATCCGGGCCGAGAACGCGCGAGAGGCGGCGCAGGAAGCCGTGCTCGCCGGGCTCCTCCGGCGGATAGGTGAAGGACGTGATGTGCTCGCCCGACAGCGTGAAGCGCACGGTCGGATGCGCGATGGCGAGACGCTTCACGATTTCCGCCACCGCCTGCGCCTCGGAGCGGTCGCTCTTCAGGAACTTCAGGCGCGCAGGAGTGGCGGCGAAAAGATCCGTCACCTCCACCCGCGTTCCCTTGGGCGCCGAGACGGGCCGCACGGGATGTTTCACGCCGGCCTCGACCACGATCATCGAGCCCGTTTCGGCCTCCTTCGTGCGTGTCGTGATCGCAAGGCGCGCCACCGCGCCGATGGACGGCAGGGCCTCGCCGCGGAAACCGAGGGTGTTGATGGAAAACAGATCGCCGTCAGGCAGCTTGGAGGTGGCGTGGCGCTCGACGGCAAGCTCCAGGTCCTCCGGCGCCATGCCCTGCCCGTCATCGACGATGCGGATCAGGCGACGGCCGCCCGCCTCCACGGTGATCTCGATGGAGCTTGCGCCCGCATCGACCGCGTTCTCGACGAGTTCCTTCACGGCCGCTGCCGGGCGCTCGACGACCTCGCCCGCAGCAATGCGGTCGACGAGAATGGGATCGAGGCGGCGGACGAGCATGAGGCGCTTTCTCGTTCGAGGGATTCGGAACTTGTGAAGATAGAGGCCAGGCACTGCCCCTGCCAGCAGCCGCGACGTTATTCCCCTGCCTATTACGAACACCTCGTCATGGCCGGGCGCATCCCGGCATGAAGAACGTCGCGCCTACCGACTTCGAGATCACCGGCACAGGGCCGGTCACGACAGACAAGACAGCCCTTCACCCCTGCGCCAGATACTGCTTGGCGAGGATCTTGCCCTCTTCCACGGCCGGTTGGTCGAACGGATCGACGCCGAGCGCATAGCCGGTGAGGATGGTCTCCAGCATGAAGTGCATCAGCAATTCGCCCACGGCGCGCTCGTCGAGCTTCTCGATATGGATGCGCCGGGTCGGGCGGCCGTTCCTGGCCAGCGTATCGGCTGTGGCGCGCCCCTGCGCGGCTACGAGATCGCCGATCCGCTTTCCTCCGAAGGCCGCCTCGCCTGCGCGTTTGGCGAGCTTCTCGTCCATGAGCGGCCCCTGGCCCGCCACGCCGGTGGTCAGCACGGTGAAGAGCTTGTCGTTGGGACCCGCGAGATAGAGCTGGAGTTGGCTGTGCTGATCGACCGGGCCGATGGCGGCGACGGGCTGGGTGCCCTTGCCGTCCTTGCCGATGCTCTCGGCCCAGAGCTGCACCCACCAGCGGGTGAAGCGCTCCAGGCGATCCGCATAGGCCATGGTGACGGCTATGCCCTTGCCCTCCTTGGCGGCGGTCACATTGAGCGCGGCGCCGAGGGCGGCCGGCGCATCAGCCGCAGCGCCGCCGTTGCGGAGGGGATCGTAAGCCTCCGCCGCCCCCTGCCGGATGGCCGCGATGTCGAGGCCCAGAACCGCTGCGGGCAGAAGGCCCACGTTGGTGAGAACCGAATAGCGCCCGCCGACGCCCGTGTGATGCTCCAGGAAACGCACGCCCTCAGGCTCCAGAAGGTCGCGAAGGGCGTTCCTGCCGCCATCCTTGCGCGGCTCGGACAGGCCGAGGAACATGTCCTTGGGCAGAGCCTTCAGGCCCGCCTTGTGGAGCGCGGAAAGCACCGCGATCGTCTGCATCAGGGTCTCGCCCGTGCCGCCGGACTTGGAAATCGCCACGAAGCGCGTCGACGACAGCGGCAGCTTGTGCAGCACATGATCGAAGGTGATGGGGTCGAGATTGTCGAGGAAGTGAACGCGCGGGCTCTCGGTGAAGCGGCCGACCCCCGGCACGGCATAGTCCTTCAGCTGAGCCAGGGTCTGCCCGCCCAGGCTCGATCCGCCGGTGCCGAGAAACACCACATCCGTCGCATCGAGGCGCAGCCAGGCGGCCGCCTCCTTGACGGAGGCCAGGTCGTCCGTGGTGCGCGGCATGTGGAGCAGCGGCAGGCGACCGGACGCATCGTCATCCGAAAGCCGCCTCATGGCCTCGCTCACAGCCTCCAGGGACGCCTCGAATGCCCGCTGCGAAAGACCGCCCTCCCCGATGTTGGCTTCCAGGGCGAGATCGATCAATTGCTGTAAGGCCATGCGGGTACTCCGTCTCGTTCCATGAAGATGGACGAACTTTAGGGCAGAGACGGCATGGCGGCTAGAGCACAGGATCAAGTCCTTGCCGGACCCCGATGCGAAGAGGGAGCCCATGGGCTCCCTCTTCTCGTGTGCTGCTCGGGTGAAGTTAGAGCCCCGTCGGTCGTCCTGCGATGACGGTCAGCATCCTGCCGTCGTCGTAGACGCGTGCCGCAGCCTTGCGGATGTCGGCCTGCGTGACGGCGGCCACCAAGGCATTACGACGACCGATATAGTCGATCCCGAGCCCTTCGAACGCGATCTGTGCCAGGGTGTGCGCGATCTTGGTCGAGGTGTCGAAGCCGAGCGCGTAGGAACCGATCAGGTAATCCTTCGCCTTCTGCAGCTCCTCGTCGGAGGGGCCCTCTTCCTTGAGGCGAGACATCTCGCCGGCGATCACGTCGAGACATTCCACCACGCGCTCGTTCTTTGTGGCGGTGTAGCCCCAGGTCATGGCGGCAGCGCGATAACTCACCAGGGAGGTGCCCACGCTGTAGGCGAGGCCGCGCTTCTCGCGCACTTCCTGGAAGAGACGCGAGGTGAAGGAGCCGCCGCCGAAAATATGATTGAGCACATAGGCCGGGATGAATCCGGGATCGCGCCAAGCGACTCCCGGCGTGCCGAAGCGGATGACGGATTGCGGCACTTCGAGATCGACGACGATGCGCGAGCCGATCTTCTGCAGCGCCACCGTCTCTATGACGGAGAGCGGCTTCGCTTCGGGCAGCGAACCGAAGACCTTGTCGAGAAGCACCGACAGATTGTCGGCCGAGATGGCCCCGACGACGGCGATCTTCACGCGACCGCGCGCGATCATGGCGCGATGCATGGCGACAAGATCGTCACGGGTGATCGCGGCCACGCTCTCGGGTGTGCCTGAGGTCGGGCGGCCATAGGGATGGCCGGAGAAACCCTCCTCGAAGAAGCGGCGTGTGGCCATGACGCTGGGATCGTTCTGCTGATAGCGCAGGCCCGCGATGGTCTGAGCGCGCACCCGCTCGATGGCATCCTGATCGAAGCGCGGTTCGACAAGCGCGAGGCGCAGCAGCTCGAAGGCTTCGTCCGCATGCTTGACGAGCGTCTTCAGCGAGCCGCCGATGGCATCGTTGCCCGCGTTGAAGGAGAGCTCGATGGCGCGCGCCGCCAGACGTTCCTGGAAGGCGTCGGAATCGTACTCCCCTGCGCCCTCGTCGAGCAGGCGCGCCAGCATCTGCGCGACGCCGGGCTTGGTTTCGGGATCATGCGCGGAGCCCCCATCGAAGATGAAGGACACCGAGATCAGCGGCACCACGTCGGATTCGACGTGCCAGGCCTCGACACCCCGTGCGGAGGTCAGCGCCTTCACGGTCATGGGGGACGAGGACAGGGTTTCAACGGAAGCGGTCATCTTTACCTCGAAGTTCAAGCAGGCGGTCAAGAGGCCGACTTCTGCAGATAGCCCGTCACCGAACGACGGGCGACGAGATAGCGCTCGGCAACGGAAGCTAGGTCTTCCTTGAGCACGGTCTCGATTTCCACCGGCCAGCGGCGTACGTCCTCGATCGTCTCCCCGATGGCGAGAGCCGAACCGTAAATACGTGCGAGCGACGACTGGCTGTCGGTGGAATAGATCGTCTCGGCCACCAGGCGCGTCTTGGCGCGTTCGATGGAATCGGCATCCAGCGCCTCGGCCGGAATGGTCTTGAGCACCGCGTCCACCGCCTCTTCGAGCGCCGACAGCGAGACGCCCTCGGCCGGAACCGCATAGACGCAGAAGCGCGTATCTTCCATGGAGGAGGACATGTACCAAGCTCCCGCATTCACGGCGATGCCGCGTTCCAGCACGAGCTCCCGGTAGAGATACGACGTCGGACCGCCGCCGATCACTTCGGCGAGAAGCTCGAGGGCATAGCAATCGCGCTGGGTAGCCGTGCGGCAGGAGGGTACGAGATAGAGCCGCTGCAACGTCGGCTGCTCCACCTTTGGATCGGCCACCGTGATGTGGCGGGCGGCCACGGGCTCGGGCTCGCGCGGGCGCACGCGCACCGGGCGCTTGCCCTGCGGAGCGATGCGGCCATAGGTGGCATCGGCCAGGCGACGCACCTCGTCGGCCGTCACGTCGCCGGCGACCACCAGGATGCCGTTCTCCGGCGTATAGAAACGCTTGTAGTAATCGAGAGCATGCTCGCGGTTGAGCGTCTCGATCTCGTGCATCCAGCCGATGATCGGAATTCCGTAGGGATGGTGCACGAAGAGCGAAGCGGCCATGGCTTCGGACAGCTGGGCGGAGGGATCCGTTTCCACGCGCATGCGGCGCTCTTCCAGCACGACGTCGCGCTCGGGACCGATCACGGATTCCTCGAGCAGCAGATTGGTCATCCGGTCCGATTCAAACTCCATCATGACCTTCAGCTTCTCGCGCGCGACACGCTGGAAATAGGCCGTGTAGTCGAACGACGTGAAGGCATTCTCCTGACCGCCGAGGCCGGACACCACTTTCGAAAACTCACCCGCGGGATGTTTCTCGGTGCCCTTGAACATCAGGTGCTCGAGAAAATGCGCGATGCCCGACTGACCGATCGGATCATCCGCGGAACCGTTGCGGTACCACATCATGTGCGTGACGACAGGAGCGCGGTGATCGGGAATCACCACTACATCGAGACCGTTGTCGAGCGTGAAGGAGGATAGATCCGGGCCGCTGCCTTCCGTGCGCCCGAAGGACGAGGCGTCGGCTCTAAGGATGGGCTTGGAGGCAGTCTTCATGACGGTTCAACCTTGGAAGCATCAAATCATTTCGTAGGATAACTCCTACGGGCATAGTCCAATTGAGCAAGCACGCAAGCGAGGCAGGGCACCTTTTGGTGCGACATGGTTTGCGTCTGAGGGCACGAGCAGGCTTGGCCTTGCCAGGCCCCTAGAACGTTTTCAGGCGAAGCGGGGGAGCCCGTTCGCCTGAAGAATAAAGAATGAGCGCGGTGACAATGCGTTACTGCCTGCGCTGCTGCTGTTGCTGGATGAAGGCTTGCGGGCTGTCGGGATCACCCGTGGGTTTGGGGTCGGCGGAGGCCCTGAGAGGCGCGCCGGGGGCAGCCTTCAAGAGACTCTGCGGCGGATCGCTCAGGTACCGGCGCTCCAGGCCATCGCCCTCAAGCTCGACCTTCTTGCTCGTCCCGAACGAACGCAGCTCATCCGGCGTCATACGGCTGTTCTCTTTGCCCCAGCCTCCCGAAGAAGGCTGCGGAAGCGCATCGCGGCTGTTCGGGTCGCGGCCGGCGCGGATCTCGTCGATGGAGAGACGCCTGCCTTCGCTGAGCTTGTAAAGCTCGGATTCCGTGTAAGGGGTTCTGGCCTCTCTGGCAGCCTTGCGGCGGGCAGCCACGTCCGGATCCTTGGGCCAGTTGGCGCTGTTCGCCTCGGCTCCGTTGGGGGCGGCCGGCGGCGGCAGATCCATGCTGGGCGGCAGCACGAGAGGAGCGCGCTCGTTGTAGATGATCGGCTCCTTCTCCTTGGGAATGATGCCCATGCTCCCGAGCAGGCTCTTCACGACCTCGCCCTCCTGCGCCGAAGCGGACGATGCGGCGAACAGGAGCGCCAAAGCACCCGCGAAGCCAAAGATTCTCATTCCCTTCATGGCACACCCACCATTGTTTCCCATTGATGCCTGGAACGCCTGATCGCTCTTTAGGGCGAACATAAGGCAGCTTGTCCGGCAGCTCGGGCATTACCGGCCCCGTCGCCCTTCCAGGACAAAGGAGTCATAAAGCAATCCAATCACACCCGCAACGATGGCCGCGTCCGCCACGTTGAACACGTACCAGGACCAGTCCCCTATGTGGAACTGGATGAAATCGAACACGGCCCCGTAGGCCAGCCGATCGACCACGTTTCCGATCGCCCCGCCGACGATCAATCCGAGGGATGTCGCCAGGAGCTTGGCCTCGGTACGCCGGATCCACAACGACAATCCGACGGCTGCCAGGATCGAGACGACGATCAGGATCCAGCGGCCCAAGTTCCCGTCCTGCTGGAAAAGGCCATAGGAGATGCCCCTGTTCCAGACCACGATCAGGTTGATGAAGGGGGCGAACTCCACCGGCTCCCTCAGGGGCAGATCGTAGACGAAGAGGGTGTAGATCTTGGTCGCCTGGTCGAGGATCAGGGTGATCAGGGCAGCGGAAAATCCGAGGATCGCCGCCGCCGAGAGGCCGATCCGGGCGGGGCGGGACCTCGCTCCGCCTGTGGAGGCGCGGGGTTTGGCCGCAGCGCGAGGACGCTGCGGAGCCTTTTCTTTGGCGCTCGGGCCGGACCTCGGCGCCTGGGAGTCTTCGCCTCCGATCATTCCGCAGCCGCCTTCAGCCGGTCCCATTCGCGGAGGGCCGCCGCATCGCGGGGCGTCACGTCCGGATAATCCGGATCGCTCCCCACCTCGGGCGTCACCTTCCAGGAACGGGCGCATTTGCGGCCTTTGGCGAGTTCGGGCACCACGGCGACGCCCTTCACGTCCTCGAGACGGAAGGCCTCTGCGGGCCCCTCGCCCTGCACCACCCGGATGGCCGAGGTGATGCAGATCTCGGCCATGTCGAGCCCCTGAACGGCCTGGAAGAGGCTCTCGTCGGCGATGTGCACGACAGGAGCCGCCTCGAGGCTCGCACCAATGCGCTTCTGCGCCCGCTCGATTTCCAACGCGCCGGTGACGACGCGGCGAACGCGGCGCACCTTGGCCCAACGCTCGGCGAGCGCGTCGTTGCGCCACTCGGCAGGCACTTCAGGGAAGGTTTCGAGATGCACGGATTCCGCGTTCGGGAACCGCGCGAGCCAGGCCTCCTCCGCCGTGAACGCCAGGATCGGGGCGATCCAGGTCACCACGCAGCGGAAAGTCTGGTCGATGACGGTGAGCGCGCTCTTGCGCGCGACGCTCGAGATCGGGTCGCAGTAGAGCGTGTCCTTGCGCACGTCGAAGTAGAACGCCGACAGATCCGTGGTCATGAAGGAGTTGAGCAACGCAACGACGCGCTTGTAGTCGTAGCTCGCATAGGCCTCGCGCATCTCGCCGTCGAGCTCCACGAGACGATGGAGCACGAACCGCTCCAGTTCTGGCATGGCCTCGAATTCGACCTTGTCCGTCTCGCGGAAGTGAGCGAGCGAGCCCAGCATCCAGCGGATCGTGTTGCGCAGCTTGCGATAGGTCTCAGCAGTCGTCTTGATGATCTCGGGGCCGATGCGCTGATCGTCCCAGTAATCCACCGAGGCCGTCCACAGACGCAGGATGTCGGCGCCGTACTCCTTGATGACGGCCTGCGGCGCGACCGTGTTGCCCAGCGACTTCGACATCTTGCGGCCCTGCTCGTCGAGCGTGAAGCCGTGCGTGACGACGATGTCGTAAGGCGGGCGGCCGCGCGTGCCGCAGCTTTCCAGGAGCGACGAGTGGAACCAGCCACGGTGCTGGTCGGAACCCTCGAGATACATGACCCGATCAGGGCCGCCGTCGACCTTGCGTCTCACCTGCAGATCCGGGCGCTTCTCGAGCGCGAAGGCGTGCGTGCAGCCCGAATCGAACCACACGTCGAGGATGTCGTCGATCTTCTCGTAATCGTTCAGATCGTAGCCGCCCGCCTTCAGGAAGCGCGAGCCGTCATCCGCGTACCAAGCATCGGCGCCCTCCTTCTCGAAGGCCTCCGCGATGGCCTCGTTGACTTGGCTGTCCTTCAGGATCTCGTTGGTGCCCTTCTTCACGAAGACGGCGATCGGCACGCCCCAGGCGCGCTGGCGCGAGACCACCCAGTCGGGACGGTTGGCGATCATTCCGGTGATGCGGTTCTCGCCGGATTCCGGCACCCACTGCACGCTCTCGATGCCGTGCAGAGCCCGCTGGCGGAGCGTGTCGCCGTGAGCGTCGAGCGGCTTGTCCATCGAGATGAACCATTGCGGCGTGTTGCGGAAGATGAGCGGGCCCTTCGAGCGCCAGGAATGCGGATACTGGTGCTTCAGGCGACCGCGCGCGATCAGCGCGCCAGCCTCCACGAGCTTTTTGATCACCGCCTCGTTGGCGCCCGCATCCTTGCCCTTGTCGTCATAGATGCGCTCGCCCGCGAAGAGCGGAATGTTGGGGAAGTAGGACGAGTCCGGCGCCACCGTGTGCGGCACCTCCCGGGTCCCGCAGGCGGCGAACACGTCACGGTGCTTCACATAGGTGTTGTAATCGTCCGCGCCGTGGCCGGGCGCGGTATGCACGAAGCCAGTGCCGGCATCGTCGGTGACGTAGTCGGCGGGCAGCATCGGCACAGGATAGTCCCAGTAGCCGTCCGCGCCGTCGAGACCACGGAACGGATGCGCGCAACGCTCGATCATCACCGGCAGCACGTCCTTCACGCGCTCGTATCCGGCGACGCGGGCAGCCGCGAACACGTCCGCCGCGAGCTTGTCGGCCAGGACGAGACGATCGCCCACCTTCGCCCAGTTGTCCTCGGCGGCCTCCGTGACCTTGTAGAGGCCGTAGGCGATGTTCTCGCCGTAGGCGATGGCGCGGTTCGCCGGGATCGTCCAGGGCGTCGTCGTCCAGATGACGACCGACGCGCCATCGAGATCGCCGTCGAGCGTGTTGGTGATCTTGAACCTCACCCAGATCGTGGTGGAGGTCTTCTCGTGATACTCCACCTCGGCTTCGGCGAGCGCGGTCCTCTCCACGGAGGACCACATGACCGGCTTCGAGCCGCGGTAGAGCTGGTCGCTCATCGCGAACTTGATGATCTCGCGGGCGATCTGCGCTTCCGCGTCATAGGACATGGTGAGGTAGGGATTCGCCCAGTCGCCGCCGACGCCGAGGCGCTTGAACTCCTCACGCTGCACGTCGATCCACTTCTCGGCAAAGGCCCGGCACTCGCGACGGAACTCGACGATCGCAACCTCGTCCTTGTTCTTTCCCTTGGCGCGGTACTCCTCCTCGATCTTCCACTCGATGGGAAGTCCGTGGCAGTCCCAGCCCGGAACATAGTTGGAGTCGAAGCCCAGCATCCCCTGCGAGCGGACGATCAGATCCTTCAGGATCTTGTTGAGGGCATGGCCGATATGGATGTTTCCGTTGGCATAGGGAGGGCCGTCATGAAGCACGAAGCGTGTGCGGCCCTTCTGGACCTCGCGCAGGCGCTCGTAGAGCTTCATCCGGTTCCAGCGTTCCAGGAAGAGCGGCTCGCGCTGAGGGAGGCCTGCCCGCATGGGAAAGTCGGTCTGCGGCAGGAAGAGGGTTTCGGAATAGTCGCGAGCGGGGCTCTCAGGTCTATCGGTCATGACGGTCAATCGATCCAAGCGGCCCCGACCGGGGCTCCATTCAGGCTGTATTTGAGGCGAACGGCAAAGATCCCGGACCTTCGCGGGTTACGCGAGGGCCGGGCCGATAATTCGCGAAGACCGGAAACGGGCCGGGGCGTGAGCCTGAAAATCCATGGGCATGGGAGCCTTTTAGCAGCGCCGGGCCGGATAATAAAGCGTGGTGATTCAGGCGCCGCCTGCCTATGTATGGGACCAGACCCCACCCGCGGTTAGGAGTGACCCATGGCAGACATGACCACCACGGAAGGCAAGCGCTCCCGCGCCGGCTTCGATCTGACGCCCCCCTCCCCCGAGGAATTCCGCAGGCTCGTGGACGATCTCGACGACGAAGAGCGGCGTGTTCTCCTGGAGCACGGAACCGAGCGGCCCTTCTGCGGCATCTTCAACGAGGCGAAGGAGAAGGGCACCTATTGCTGCCGCCTCTGTGGACTGCCCCTGTTCAAGTCCGGCGCGAAGTTCGAGTCCGGCACCGGATGGCCGAGCTTCTTCGATCCCATCGACCGCAGCCACATCGCCTTCGTGCGCGACACGAGCTACGGCATGATCCGCACCGAGATCCGCTGCGCCCGCTGCGAGGGCCATCTCGGCCACGTGTTCCCGGACGGCCCGCCTCCTACGGGCGAGCGCTATTGCATGAATTCGGTGTCCATGCGCTTCGTGGCGGACGGCGACCCGCTGCCGGACGTCCTCGGCCGGGGCGCTCCCGAGGGCGAGGTCGTGACCTCGTAAAGCTCCTCGGGGGCTGCGCCAAACTCCCTCGCCGTCATGGCCGGCCTCGTGCCGGCCATCTCGATCCTGAGAACTGTCAGGCTGCACCAATCGGGAGCACCGTCACGGGGCCGGTGATGACGTGGGGAGTGTCATCCGAGGCTGCGGCAGATCCGGAACGACGCCGTCGGAGGCTCTACCCGATCATCGACGGGATCCGATCTGCCTTCAGCATCCGCTTGGCTTCTTCCGAATCCCGATCCATCTGCGCGATCAACGCCTCGATCCCGTCGAAGCGCTCCTCGCCCCGAATCCAGCCGACGAACTCCACGTCGAGGGCCCGACCGTAGAGATCGCCGCTGAAATCGAAAAGATGCGTTTCGAGCAGCGGCGCGCCGTTGTCGAAGGTCGGGCGACGGCCGAAGCTCGCGACGCCATCGACCGGCCGCCCGTCCACCGAAGCGCGAACGGCATAGATTCCATGCCGCAGCCGGCAATCGTCCGGAAGGCGCATGTTGGCCGTCGGGTAGCCGAGCTCCCTGCCCCGTTTGTCTCCGTGCCGGACCTGCGCACGGACGAACCAGCGATGGCCCAGGAGCTTGTTGGCGGTCGCGATGCCGCCTGTCTCCAAGGCCGCGCGGATGGCGCTGGAGGAAACGGGCTCCGTGCCCTCCACGACGGCGGGAGCGATGAGGCATTGGAGCCCCAGCCTGCGGCACAGGTCGGCCATTCTTTCCGGGTTCCCCTCGCGTCCGCGCCCGAAATGGAAATCGTGACCGATGACGACGCCCGAAAGCTCAAGGTCCCGCTTCAGAAGGTTCACGAACTCCTCAGCGCCGAGGGACGCGAGCCGTCCATCGAACCGGAGAACGAAAGCGCCGGCGAGCCCCAGGCGTGCGAAGATCCCGAGCTTCACCGGTTCAGGCGTCAGACGAAACAGCGGCTTGTCGGGCTGGAAGAAGCTGCGCGGGTGCGGCTCGAAGGTCAGAGCGGCGGCGGGTCTGCCGGAGCCCAGGGCCATATCGAGCAGATGCCGATGTCCGCGATGCACACCGTCGAAATTGCCGATCGCCGCCAGGGCCCCTTTCAGATTCTCGGGCACAGGTTCGCCATCGCGGCAGACCACGAAGGAGGACGGCACCGAAGCGAGGGGTTCGTTGGAGGGCATGAAGCGGGTCTCTACCTCAACCGGCCGCAGCGTCAAGGGAGGCGTTTCAGGCTTCCCAGGCGAGCATGTCCATGATCGCGGTCGGCGTCACGGGCTGGCGATCCACCCAATCCTGCACGTGATCGGAGACGAGATCCCCCTCGTGAAGCCCGAGCTCCTTCGCGTGGATGCCCCGCGCGATCAGCAGGGAATCGATGCCGAAACCGGCCGCGCCCGCGATATCGGTGCGGATCGCATCGCCCACGGCCAGCACCCGCTCCCTGGGGACCGAAGAACGCCCGCCGAGTTCGGATGCGACGGCGAGCGCCCTCTCGTAGACCGGGGCATGCGGCTTGCCCGCATAGAACACCTGGCCGCCCATCTCCTCGTAGGCGAGCGCGATCGCGCCTGCGCAGGGCAGGATCGTGTGGCCCCGTTCCACGATGAGATCAGGATTGGCGCAGACCATGAGCAGGCTGCGGCCGAGCATGGCCTCGAGACGGGAGCGATAATCCTCCACCGTCTCTGTCTCGTCGTCGTCAAAGCCCGAGCAGACCACGTAATCCGCCTCCTCGATAGAGCCGAAGCGCACATCGAGGCCGTCGTACATCCCCATGTCCCGAGGCGGACCGATGTGACTCACGATCTTGTCGACCCGCTCTTCGATGGCAAATCGCGTCAAGTCGCCCGAAGTGACGATGGCATCGTAGGCCGTGCGAGGAACCTTGAAGCCGTCGAGCTGCGCGCCGACCGCCGAGCCGGGGCGCGGGGCGTTCGAGACGAGAACGACGCGGCCCCCTTTCGAGCGGAAGCGCGTGAGCGCATCGCCTGCCGCCTCGTAAGCCTTGACGCCGTTGTGCAGCACGCCCCAGACGTCGCACAGGATGAGATCGTAGTTCTCGGCAAGAGATTTCAGGCCCTCGACGAGAGCGGGACGGGAAGAGGCTGTCATGGGATCTCGCTGGTGGTGAAACCGGGCGGGTAGGCCCTTGTGGCCCTCAAGTCAACCGGCCTGCCTCATCCGGCGCGTCGCAGGGGGGGCTGTGCGCCCTCCGGGGCCGTCGGTCGTGCGGCCACGGCGAGCACCTCGGCCCTCACCGCGCGCGGCGCGGCAAACACGAAGCCTTGGGCCAGGGGCACGCCGATTTCGGTCAGGAACGGCACCATCTCCTCGCTCTCCACGTGTTCGGCCACGAGCCTGATGCCCTCGCGGCGCAGAGCCGAGGCGAGATCGCGCACGCCCGGTTCCGGGCTCACGTGAAGGCTCTCGTCACGGCCGGCCGCGACCAGAAGGTCGGCAGGCAGCTTCAGGAAGCGTACGCCGAGCGCGGCGAGCTCGCGGGGCTCGAAGCTGAGATCCGTTGCGGTGTCGAGGGAGAGCGGCACGCCCTTGTCGCGCAGCACGCCCAGGGCCTCCTTGCTGTCGGGGTCGAGGTCGCGCCAGCATTCCTGCGGGAATTCGAGCACGACCTTGCCCAGGGTTTCGGGAGCGGCGTCCATGACGCCCGTCAGCGACCACAGAAAGCCGGGCTCCCGGACGGAGTGAGGCGTCAGGTTCACGCCGACAATGGCCTCGCTGCCCTTGGTGATGAGATGATAGGCCACCGCCATGGCGCGGTTCAGGACGCGCCGGTCGAATTCCGGTGCGCGCCCCAGGCGCTCGAGAGTGCCCACGAACTCGGAGGGTCCGAGGAGCGTGCCGTCCGCCAGACGCAGGCGCGCCAATGCCTCGTAGAAGCGGATCTTGCGCTGAGGAAGCGCCACGATGGGCTGGAGGTGCAGCTCGATGCTGTCCGCCTCGAAGGCCTGCATGATCAGCCGCATCCGCCGGATCTCCTCCTCGGGCTTGCGGCGCACGGGCTGATGGGCGGGTCGGTTCGCGGTGAAAGCCGGATCGGCGGTCTGAGGCAGCAGAACGGGAGCCACCCTCTCCCGCACGGGCTCCTCCTGCTTGGCCTTTCCCGGCCCCGGAGCAGATTCCAGGCGGCCCTTCAGCTCGGCCATGTCGCGGTTCTGGGTGGCAATGTTCTTCGCCAGCTCACGCACCACCCCGCCCAGCAGCCCCACGGTCCCCGTCACCTCGGCCATGGTCGTGCGCAGAGCGGGTGCCGCCGCCGGCGCGGCCTGCAGCATCCCTTCGAGTTTGAGGAGGCGTTCGCTCACAAGGGCCAGATCCTCCCTGGTCAGCTGAGCGATCACCGACGCTTCCTCGGCCTTCCTCCAGACAAGGACGAGGCCTGCGGAGGCCGCAATGCCGAGGAACGCCACGATCGGCACCATGGCGGCGGCGGGCAGGAACCCGACGGCCGCTCCCGTCATGGCAAGGCTTGCAAGCGCGAGAGCGAACAATTTCGCCCTCAGCTCCTTATCGATATGGACCTTCTCGGTCACCATGGGTGCCCCCGCTCCCCTGGTCTGGCGCACATTGGCGAATCAGTATTGCAACGATGTTGTACAGACGGAGGCCCGGGCCACAAGCGCCGCTTGGCAACAATAGACAACTTTACTGCCCTGCCGTTGCAGAATGCCCACGGCTTTGAAAGGAGATCCCGATGCAAGAGCCCCGAAAGGACCTGTTGATGCAGGTGGACGGCATGACGTGCCAGGGCTGCGTCAACGCGGTCACCAAGGCGATCCAGCGCCTTGATCCCGGCGCCCGGGTCGACGTGGATCTGGACCATGGCCGTGTTCATGTCGTCACCCATGCGCAAAGCGTCGAGGTTGCCCGCGCCCTCGATGCGGCAGGCTACGAAGCTCATGCCATGACGGGCTGATGCGGGGCTTGCGGCACTCCCCGCAGCCCTGACCAAAGTACCTTTTGCGGCTTTCGGGGGCGGCTGCTAGGCTTCGCCCCGCTGGCAATATCCGAGGACCATCATGACCGCTCAGACGTCGAGAGCCGCCAACGACATCTCGCCACCGAACGACCTGGAGGCCTGGTGGCTTCCGTTCACGGCCAACCGCTCGTTCAAGCAACGCCCCCGCATGGTCGCCCGGGCGAAGGGCATGTACTACTACACGCCCGACGGCCGGGAGGTGATCGATGGCGCGGCCGGACTCTGGTGCTGCAATGCGGGCCATAACCGGGACGAGATCACCGCCGCCATCCAGGCTCAGGCGCAGGAGCTCGACTACTCCCCAGCCTTCCAGTTCGGCCACAAGGGCGGCTTCGCCATCGCCTCCCGCATCGCACAGCTCGCCCCGGCGGACCTGAACCACGTGTTCTTCTGCAACTCGGGCTCCGAGGCGGTGGACACGGCGCTCAAAATAGCCCTCGCCTATTGGAACCTGCGCGGGCAGGGCAGCAAGACGCGGCTGATCGGGCGCGAGCGCGGCTACCACGGCGTCGGCTTCGGCGGCATCTCGGTCGGCGGCATCGTCAAGAACCGCCAGTACTTCGGCACCCTGCTCGCGGGCGTCGACCACCTGCCCCATACCTACAACCGCGAAGAGCAGGCCTTCACGAAGGGCGAGCCCGAATGGGGCGCGCATCTCGCGGACGAGCTGGAGCGCATCGTGACCCTGCACGACGCCTCCACCATCGCCGCCGTGATCGTGGAGCCGATGGCAGGCTCCACCGGCGTCATTCCCGCGCCCAAGGGCTACCTGCAGCGCCTGCGCCAGATCTGCGACAGGCACGGCATCCTGCTCATCTTCGACGAGGTGATCACGGGCTTCGGCCGCCTCGGCACGGCCTTCGCGGCCGAGCGCTACGGGGTCGTCCCGGACATCGTCACCTTCGCCAAGGGCGTGAATTCCGGCACGGTACCCATGGGCGGCGTGGTCGTGCGCGAAGGGCTCTACGACGCCTTCATGCAGGGCCCCGAGCACATGATCGAGCTGTTCCACGGCTACACCTATTCCGGCCACCCGCTCGCCTGCGCCGCGGCTCTCGCCGCCCAGGACATCTACCGGGAAGAGAAGCTGTTCGAACGGGCGAAGACCCTGGAGCCGGTCTGGGCCGATGCGATCCACTCGCTCAAGGGCCAGCCGAACGTGCTCGACATCCGCACCGTCGGCCTGGTCGGCGCCATCGACCTCGCCTCGCGTCCGGATGCGGTCGGGGCCCGTGCCTTCGAGGCCATGGACCGCGCCTTCCACGAATACGGCCTGATGATGCGCGTCACCGGCGACACCATCGCCCTCTCCCCGCCCCTCATCGTCACCGAGGAGCAGATCGGCGAGATCGTCGACAAGCTTACGAAAGTGATCAAGGCGGTGGCTTAGGGCCGAACAGGCTCTATGACGGCCTCAATCGTCATGGCCGGGCCTGTCCCGGCCATCCCGCTCCTGGAGAGCACCGCTTCTCTCGCGGTCGGAATCGTCGGCACAAGGCCGGTGATGACAGGCTGTGGCTCGCCGCTTCCGCCACAACCCTTGCCCCTCTTGCCCGCACGGGTTAGGACGCAGCACGTTTTTCTCATTTCAACGGCTGCTGTTTGAACCATGTCCAAGGCCGACAAGATCAAGGCCCGCGCGCCGCGCGGCTTCGCCGACCGCACTCCCGCCGATCTTTCCGCCACCGAGCGCATGCTCGCGGCGATCCGCGAGTCCTATGAGCTCTACGGCTTCGAGGGGGTCGAGACGCCCTTCGTCGAGTACACGGACGCGCTCGGCAAGTTCCTGCCGGACCAGGACCGCCCTAACGAGGGCGTGTTCTCCTTCCAGGACGACGACGAGCAATGGCTGTCGCTGCGCTACGACCTGACGGCGCCGCTCGCCCGCTACGTGGCCGAGAACTTCGACGCGCTCCCCAAGCCCTATCGCAGCTATCGCGTGGGCTGGGTGTTCCGAAACGAGAAGCCGGGTCCCGGCCGCTTCCGCCAGTTCATGCAGTTCGACGCCGACACCGTGGGGGCGGCCTCCGTCGCGGCGGACGCCGAAATCTGCATGATGGCCGCCGATACGCTGGAGAAGCTCGGCCTCAAGCGCGGCGAGTTCATCATCAAGATCAACAACCGCAAGGTTCTGGACGGTGTCCTCGAGGCCATCGGCCTGGGCGGCGAGGCGCAAGCGGCCCAGCGCCTCACGGTGCTTCGCGCCATCGACAAGCTCGACCGGCTCGGACCCGAGGGCGTGAGCCAGCTTCTCGGCGCGGGCCGCAAGGATGAGAGCGGCGACTTCACGAAGGGCGCGGAGCTGTCCCCCGACGCGATCGCGCGCGTGCTCGCCTTCACGGCGGCCAAGGGCGCGGACAACGCCGAAACGGTCGAGAATCTTCGCGGGGTCGTGGGTTCCTCGTCCCGGGGCCTCGAAGGCGTGGATGAGCTGGCCGAGATCGCGGCGCTCGTGGCGGCCTCCGGCTACGAGGACCGCGTGACCATCGATCCTTCCGTCGTGCGCGGCCTCGAATACTACACCGGCCCAGTCTACGAGGCGGAATTGACCTTCCAGGTCCAGGACGAGGACGGACGCCCGGTCCGCTTCGGCTCCGTCGGCGGCGGCGGCCGCTACGACGGTCTCGTCGGCCGCTTCCGCTCCGAGCCGGTTCCGGCCACGGGCTTCTCCATCGGAGTCTCCCGGCTGCTTTCCGCGCTGCAGATGGTCAAGAGCCCCATCGTCTCGGGCTCCGAGAAGCCCGGCCCGGTGGTGGTGCTCGTCATGGACCGGGACCAGATCGCCGCCTATCAGCGCATGGTCTCGGCCCTGCGCCAGGCCGGGATCCGCTCCGAGCTCTATCTCGGCTCGTCGGGCATGAAGGCGCAGATGAAGTACGCCGACCGCCGCCAGAGCCCCTGCGTGATCATCCAGGGCTCCAACGAGCGCGAGCGCGGCGAAGTGGAGATCAAGGACCTCATCGAAGGCGCCAGGGCGGCAGAGGCCATCGCCTCGAACGCCGAATGGAAGGCCGCCCGCCCGGCTCAAGTATCGGTTTCCGAGGACAAGATGGTGGAAGCCGTCCGCGAGGTCTTGGGCCGGCATTTCGGGTAGCCTCGGCCGCCCGGGAACCCCTCCGCTTTTCTTGGGGTTGTCTTCTGAAGCTTGACTATCAGGAGATCCCCATGGCGAAGGCCAAAGACAAAGAGAAGAAGAGCGGCAAGAAGAAGGGTACGGGCACGAAATCGGCGAAAAGCGCCAAGAGATCGGGTCTGATGGATCTGATCAACACGGAATTGGGCCGCGAGATCCTGGCGGATGCCCTGATCGCAGCCGCCGGGGCCGCCGCCGCGGCCCTGACCAAGACCCGAACCGCCAAGAAGGCAGGCAATGCCGTGGTCGATGCAGGGTCGCAAGGCGTGGACCTCACGCAGACCGCCGCCGGCGCCGTCGCGGGTGTCGTGACCGAGGCCGCGCGTCAGTTCCTGCCCGCCAGTATCACCGGCGGAGCGGACGAGGAGAACGAACGCGGCAAGGGCGAGGGCAAGAAGGTCAAGTATGTCCATCGCTCCAGCGACCACAGCAAGCGCAAGACATCGAAAGCCAAGGGCGATACCGCACAGAAGGGGTGATGGCTCCCTCCCTTTTCCCTTTTCCGGAATGACGGTCGCCCGCGTCGTCACCGGCCCTGTGCCGGTGATGCACGTGTTCGAGGCACAGCAACTCCAGAACATAGATGGCCGGGATGTGCCCGGCCAGGCCGCACCGCCGCTCCACCCCTTCATTCACCGTCACAGATGAAAACGGTCGCCTTCCCGGCCCAGCATTGCTAGAGAGCATGCCGGAAAAAGGATTAGGCGAAGCCAGTGACGGAGACGGATGCCATTGTTGCGCTGATCGCGCTCTTCGAGCGCGAGGGCTATGCGCGTATCGAGCCGCCGGTTCTGCAGCCTGCGGATGTGTTCATCGACCTCTCGGGCGAGGACATCCGGCGGCGCATGTTCGTGACGCAGGACGCCTCGGGGGCGGAACTGTGCCTCAGGCCCGAATACACGATCCCCGTCTGCCTTCAGCATCTCTCGCGCCGGGGAGCGCAGCCCTCCGGCTATGCCTATGGCGGCCCCGTCTTTCGCATGCGTCCCAGCGAGAGCGGCGAGTTTCTGCAGGCCGGTCTCGAGTCCATCGGCCGCGCCGACGCCGCCGCGGCGGATGCGGAGATCCTCGGCCTCGCCCTGGAAGGTCTGAGCCTGATCGGGGCCCCCGCCCCGGCGGTGAAGATCGGCGACATGGGGATGCTCCATGCCCTGATCGACGGCCTGGGCATCGCGCCTGCCGCGAAGCGCCGCGTGATCCGGGCCATCGTGTCCGGTCAGGGCCTGTCGAGCCTCTCCGAAACCGACGGCCCGAACGCCCAAGAGCATGCGGGCCTGCTGGCCGCCATCGAGGGACAGGCGCCCCAGGCGGCCAAGGCCTTCGTGGAGGACATCCTCTCGATCGCCGGAATTGCGAGCGTCGGCGGCCGCAGCGCAGGCGAGATCGCCGAGCGGTTCCTGGCGCGCGCCGCGAACCGCAGCGTTCTGTCGAACGAGGCGCGGCAGGTCCTGGAGCGTTACCTTACGATTCAAGGCGATCCGGACCAGGCGGCGGAGGCCGTGAGAGCCCTGGCCGCGGACACGGGACTGGACCTGAACGCAGCCGTCGGCCTCTTCGAGGAGCGGACCGGATTCATGGCCGCGCGCGGGCTCGACGTCAGCGCCTTTTCGTTCGCCGCCACCTTCGCGCGCAATCTCGACTACTACACGGGTTTCATCTTCGAGATGCAGGACCCGCGCCGCAGCGACGGCAAACCCGTCGTGGGCGGCGGGCGCTATGACCGGCTCCTGCAGCATCTGGGCGCCGACAGCCCCATCCCGGCGGTGGGCTGCTCCTTCTGGCTCGATCGTATCGCGGGGAGGCCCTGATGACCGATTCCCCTCTCATCCTGGCAGTGCCCTCGAAGGGCCGCCTGCAGGAGAACGCGGCTGCGTTCTTCGCCCGCTCCGGACTCGTCTTCTCCCAGTCGCGCGGCGCGCGCGACTATCGCGGCACGCTCAAGGGCGTGCCCGACGTGGAGGTGGCGTTTCTCTCCGCGTCCGAGATCGTGACGCAGCTCGCCATGGGCACGGTGCATCTCGGCATCACCGGCGAGGACCTGATCCGCGAGCAGATCGCCGATGCGGACGAGGCGGTCGAGCTGCTCACCCCGCTCGGCTTCGGCCAAGCCAACGTCGTGGTGGCCGTGCCGCAGGCCTGGATCGACGTGCGCACCATGGCGGATCTCGACGAGGTGGCGGCCGACCTGCGCGCCCGCCATGGCCGCAAGATGCGGGTCGCCACGAAATACGTGAACCTCACCCGCCGCTTCTTCGCCGAGAAGGGCATCGCCGATTACCGCATCGTCGAAAGCCTGGGCGCGACGGAAGGCGCACCGGGCGCGGGATCGGCGGAGCTGATCGTGGACATCACTACCACCGGCGCGACGCTCGCGGCCAATGCCCTGAAGATCCTCGACGATGGCGTGATGCTGCGCTCCGAGGCCAATCTCGTGGCGTCCACGCGGGCCCCCTGGTCCGTGAGGGCCCGCGCCGCCGCCACCGCGGTGCTCACACGCATCGCGGCCGAGGAGGAGGCGCGTGAAAGCCGTGAGATCCGGGCAAGCCTCGATCCCGCCAAGGTCGCATCCCTGGCGACCCTTGCACGGGACTTCGACGCCACCCTGCCCTATGGCCACGCGCTCGGCCGCGAGGTCGTCCTTCATTGTCGTACCGCAACGATGTTCGGCATCGTGGCGGCCCTGCAGGGGATCGGAGCGCAGGACATCACCATCCGCACTTTCGATTACCTGTTCCGTCCCACCAATGCGCTGACCGAGCGGCTTCTGAGACGGATCGGCTGATCCTTCCGGCGAGAGGTTCCGGCGTGGAGCCTCTTCATCGAGGCTTCAGCCTGCCTGTGGCAAAAGCGGTCACAGGACAAGATCACTCAAGGCGTTGCCCTTACGGTCAAGGCCTCTTATGGTTCCGGCGTTTTTACGATGAAGAGGTTCCGATGAACGCCCTTCGACTTGCAGCACTTCTGGCGGCCTTCGCCACTGTTTCCGTGGCCCACGTTCCCGTGGCTGATGCCCAGACGGCGGCAACTCTCGGTCGGCCCGCCGGTCCGACCCGTCAGGTGGACCCCAAGGTTCCGCAGCCGGGCGCCCAGGGCAAGATCTTTCCCCTCGGCTCCTCCTGGGTGGCAGTGAGCCTGAACGGCAAGCCCTTCACCGGGGAGCGTCCGAGCTTCCGGCTCGACGATCAGCTGCGCGCCACCGGCTTTTCCGGTTGCAACACCTATTCCACGACCGCCTATCCCCTGCGCGAGCAGGGCTTGGCCGTGGCGCCCTTCGCCCTGACGAAGAAAACCTGCGACAAGACCGCAATGGCCACCGAGCACGCCTTCCTCATGGCATTGCGCACCTCCGGGAAGTGGGACATCCAGGGCCGCAACCTGATCATCAAGAGCGAGACCGGCGAACTCGTGCTCGAGCGCTCGCTGTAAGAAAAGCCTCTGATCCTTCTGAAAAGGCCGGCCGATGCGCCGGCCTTTTCCTTTTGGTTCTGAGGGTCAGGTTCAAAGGATTGGCGCTCCTGGTCTCCGCATGTGGGAAAGCGTATGTCCCTCCAGGATCAACCAGGCTCCGAGATATCATCGGCTGCCCCGTGCCGCGGATCCCGGTAGCGTGAACCGCGGCGCTCCCTCCGACCGGGATGGTCGGGACAAGCCCGGCCATGACACCGAATTTTACTCGGCCGGCTGAGGCTGCATCATGTCGACCGGAGTGGAGAGGCCGTTTTCCGTCCGTTTCAGGTCAATCCGCCGGTCGTGATAATCCTGCAGCGTCGAGCGGTGACCGATGGAGACGACCGTGGTCTGCGGCAGCTTCTCCTTGATCACCCGATAGATCTCCGCCTCCGTCGGTTCGTCGAGGGCGGCCGTCGCCTCGTCCAGGAAAAGCCAGTCAGGCTTGGCGAGAAGCGCGCGGGCGACCGCAAGGCGCTGCTGCTCTCCGAGAGACAGGGTCTGCCCCCAGGCGCGCTCCTCGTCCAGCCTGTCGGCGATCTGCGGCAACTTCGCGACGCGCAATGCATCCGCGATATCCGCATCGCTGTAGGCATGCTCCCGGGCGGGATAGGTCACCGCCTCGCGCAGGGTTCCGATGGGAATGTAGGGGCGCTGCGGCAGCAGCATCATGCTTTGCCCCTCCGGAACCAGGACCTCGCCTTCCCCGAAGGGCCAGATGCCTGCAATGGCGCGGAACAGGGTCGATTTGCCGGAGCCGGACGGCCCCGTCATGAGGGTGCGCTCGCCCGGGCGGAAGGCAAGACCGTCCGCCTGCATGAGGGCGCGGCCATCGGGCAGGCGGACATTGAGGTTGCTGAGCCGCAATTCGCGGCTGGCCGCGGGCGTGACGGCGAGCTTGCTCTCGCCACCGACGCGCTGTGCCGAAGCGATGGCACCCTCGAAGGTGGTGAGACGGTCGAGCACCGCCTTGTAATCGGCAAGCGTGGTGTAGATCTGGATGAAATAGGTGAGCGCGGACTCCACCCGCGAGAAGGCTCCCACCACCTGCTGCATCTGGCCGAGCGAGATCTTGCCGATGAAGTAATAGGGCGCGGTCAGGATGTAGGGCACCACCACGTTGGCCTGAAAGTAGGCCGAGGTGAAGGTGTTGAGTTTGATGAGACGGATCACGATCCGCATGTAGTTGTCGACGATCTGGCCGAAGCGCCGGCTCAGCCCGTCCCTCTCGGCCGGCTCGCCCGAGAGGAGCGCGACCTGCTCCGAATATTCGCGCAGGCGTGCGAGCGAGAAGCGGTAGTTCGCCTCCACCCGCTCCTGCTCGAAGTTGAGGCCGATCAGCGGACGGCCGATCAGATGCGTGATCCAGGTGCCGAGAATGGCGTAGCCGGCGCAGACCCAGACCAGCAGGCCCGGAACCTCGAAATCCGTTCCAGGGAAAGTGAAGCCCGCCGAGATGGTCCAGAGGATCGCCACGAAGGATACGAGCGTCGCGGCTTGGTTCATGAGGCCCACGGACAGCGAATAGGTACTCTCGACGAATTTGCGCAGATCTTCCGAGATGCGCTGGTCCGGGTTGTCGGCCCCGCGCCCGATGAGCTGCATCCGGTAATGGGCGCCGTCGCCCAGCCATTCCCCCACATAGTAGGTATTGAGAAACGCGCGCCAGCGGATGATGAGCACGTTCTGCAGCAGGACCTCCGTCAGCGCGATGGCGACGAACACGGCGGCCAGGGGCATGAAGATGATGAAGAGCTGATACCAGAAGGCCGCCGCATCCTTCGCTTCGAGCGCATTGAACATGTCGCGCGAGAAGAAGCTGAGACGGACATTGAGCGCGACCTGGGTGAGATTGATCGCGATGAGGATCGCGATCATCCACGTGCCGATGGTTCCCTCCCGCGCCCGCACGAGGCCGATGAAGGGAATGCGGATGACGCTGTCGGCCTGGGAGGCGAGATAGCGGTCGGCGATGGTGCAGATCGTGCGGACCACGGGCACGAAGGACAGGCCGTAGATGAGCGCTCCGAAGGCCGCCGCGCCGAGGGCTGCGGACGGGGGCGGCACGTAGCCCGTGTAGTCGCCCGTGATGATGCGCAGCATCGCGCCGAGAACCAGCAGGACGAGCACCACATGGGTTGCCGAAAGCATGATCAGGAAGATGCGCAGAAAGGTCGGGATGTGGCGGCCGACCATCAGGATCCCGGCGAGAACCAGAGTTGAAAGCGGCAGGTAGACCGGAACCTCGACCGCTCCCGTGAGAGAGCCCCCAAAGACGGCCAGACCCATAAGTGCCAGCGCAATGCTCGCCTTGATCATTCTTTTCTCCTGCCGGGGAACCGTTCTTCGGCTCCATAGGGACATAGCGCAGCCCGATCAACCGTGCTCATGGCGAAAGAAAGGAGAAATGTCCGCATCACGGGGGCGATCCCCGGTTTGTGATGTCGCGCCCCGGCGCAAGCTGCATGGATCGACGGCGAAGGACGCTACTCAGAACAATTAGTCCTTTTTAAAGAACAAATCAGTTGACATAGAGAACGCCATCCCTCATGTGTCCTCATGACCACAAGATGACCTCGAAGGCGACCCTATGAACGCCCCCCTCGGATATCTCGGCGATCAGCCGTCGCAGCGCCTCATCCCGGCGGAGCCCATCATTCGCCTGGAAAAGATCTCGAAGACCTTCCCCGGCCGTGACGGCCAGCCCGTCACGGCTCTGCGGGAGATCGACCTTGCCGTCCCGCAGGGATCGATTCTCGGTGTGATCGGCCGTTCGGGCGCCGGCAAGTCGACCCTGATCCGCCTCGTGAACGGGTTGGAGAAGCCCACGACCGGAAAGGTGATCGTGGACGGCGCCAACATTGCGGCGCTGCCGGAATCCGCGCTGCGCCATGCCCGCCGCTCCATCGGCATGATCTTCCAGCACTTCAACCTGCTCTCCTCCCGCACGGCCGCGGACAATATCGCCCTGCCCCTCGAAGTCGCAGGCTACGACAGGGCCGAGATCAAGGCGCGGGTGGACGAGCTGTTAGCCCTTGTCGGCTTGTCGGACAAGCGCAACCGCTACCCGTCCGAATTGTCGGGCGGGCAGAAGCAGCGCGTCGGCATTGCCCGAGCCCTCGCCACGAAGCCCAAGGTTCTGCTCTCCGACGAGGCGACCTCCGCGCTCGACCCGGAGACCACTCGCTCCATTCTCGACCTGCTCTCGCGCATCAACGAGGAGCTCGGCCTCACGATCCTGCTCATCACCCACGAGATGGCGGTCATACGCAACATCGCCCGCGAGGTTGCCGTGATCGAGGGCGGCCGCATCGTCGAACAGGGCGACGTATTCGAGGTGTTCACCCGTCCGCAGCATGAAGTGACGCGCTCCTTCCTCGGCGACGAGGCCGGACGCGTGCTGCCCCCCTACGTGCAGAAGCGCCTGCGCCAGGAGGCGGCGCCCGGCAGCCAGGCGGTGATCCGCATCGGCTTCCGCGGCCCGCATGCGACTGACCCGGTTCTGGCGCGCCTCGCGCGGGAACTCGGCATCGAAGCCAATATTCTGTCCGGAGCGGTGGACGAAATCGCCGGCCGCCCCTTCGGCACCCTTGTCGTGAGCGTGCCGGACGCATCCGCACGGCAGACACTCGATTTCCTGAAACTGCACGGTCTCGACACGGAGGTGCTCGGCCATGTCGCCTGAGATGATCCGCCTCATCGCCAGCTCCACCGGCGAAACCCTCTACATGGTCGCCGTCTCGGCGCTGATCGCCACGCTCTTCGGGCTGCCGCTCGGCGTTTTTCTCGCCACGAGCGGCAAGGGCGAATTGTTCGCAGCCCCTTGGGTGAACCGCGTGCTCGGCGTCATCGTCAACGCCACGCGCTCGACGCCCTTCATCATCCTCGTCGTCGCGATCATCCCGTTCACCCGCCTGATTGCAGGCACCTCCATCGGCACCAATGCGGCCATCGTGCCGTTGACGATCGCCGCAGCGCCGTTCATCGCGCGCCTTATCGAAGGGGCCATCCGCGAGGTGGATCAGGGCCTCGTGGAGGCGGCGCGCGCCTTCGGGGCAAGCCCCTTGCAGATCGTGCTGAAGGTTCTCATTCCGGAAGCGCTGCCCGGCATCGTGCTCGGCCTGACGCTCGCCATCGTCTCCCTGCTCGGCTTCTCGGCCATGGTGGGCGCGGTGGGCGGCGGCGGCCTCGGCGATCTCGGCATCCGTTACGGCTACCAGCGCTTCATGCCGGAAATGATGCTGGCGGTGGTCGTGGTGCTGATCGTGCTCGTGCAGGCCGTCCAGAGCATCGGCGACCGCCTCTCCCGCCACCTCAACAAGCGCATCCGTCACGGCTAATATTACGTATCCATCAGGACCTCTGACTAGGAGTACCCGCATGTCCCTGAAGAAACTGGGCCTCATTGCCCTGCTCTCTCTCGCCGCCCTGCCTGCCGCCGCGCAGACGCAAACCCTCCGCATCGGCGCCACGCCCGGCCCGCACGCGCAGATCCTCGAAGCCGTGAGGCCCATCGCGGCCAAGAAGGGCCTCGACATCAAGATCGTCGAGTTCTCCGACTACGTGGTTCCGAACGAAGCCCTGGCCTCGGGCGAGCTGGAGGCGAATTCCTTCCAGCATCAGCCCTATCTGGACAACCAGAAGGAGAACCGCGGCTACAAGATCGAGACCGTGGCTCAGACCGTGAACTTCCCGATCGGGATCTACTCCAAGAAGCACAAGGCCTTCGACGCGCTGCCCAACGGCGCGAGCATTGCGATCCCGAACGACCCGACCAACGGCGGCCGCGCGCTCCTGCTGCTGCAGGACAAGGGCTTGATCAAGCTGAAGGACGGTGTGGGCTTCAAGCCGACGATCCTCGACATCACGGCCAACAGCAAGAACCTGAAGTTCACGGAGATCGACGCGGCCCAGGCCCCGCGCGTGCTCGATGACGTCGATGCCGCCGTCATCAACACCAACTATGCCACGCAGGCCGGCCTCGACCCGGTCAAGGACGCCCTGACCCGCGAGGATCCGAAGGGGCCCTATGTCAACGTCATCGCCGTGCGCGCCGAGGACAAGGACAAGCCGTGGGTCAAGGCCCTCGTCGAATCCTATCACTCTCCCGAGGTGAAGAAGTTCGTCGAGGAGACCTTCAAGGGCGCCGTCCTGACGAGCTGGTAAGCGCCGCAGCATAATCGACACGAGGCCGGGCATCGCCCGGCCTTTTTGCTGTCCGGGCTTTCGGCAGGGCCGGCTTTGAACAGCCCAGACCCGCAGGCACCTTGACAATGAAGCCGGCTAAGATCCCTCATGTCGTCTCTCACGACGAACGAAAAGCCGGACAGGACATGCCCGGCACTTCAGGAGGAAACCCATGCGCCTTTCTTTTGCCGGCCTGGCCCTGGCCGCCTCGGTCTGCGCGGCTCCCCTTGCGGCCCAGGCTCAGGAACAGCTCACGATCTATTGCTCGATCCTCGAGGAGCAGTGCCGCGTCGGCGTCGCCGCCTTCGAGAAAGCATCGGGCATCAAGGTGACGATGGTGCGCAAGAGCACCGGCGAAACATTGGCTCAGATCCGCGCCGAAGCCTCCAACCCGCGCTCCGACATATGGTGGGGCGGTCCCGGCGATTCCCATATTCAGGCGGCGGAGGAAGGCCTGACCGTCGCGTACAGGTCGCCGATGCTGCCGGAGCTTCATGACTGGGCACAGCGCTTCGCGGAGCAGTCGGGCCATCGTGCCACGGGCACCTATCTCGGCGCCCTCGGCATCGGATACAACACCGAGGTTCTCAAGAGCCGCGGCCTGCCTGAGCCGAAATGCTGGGCCGACCTGCTCGATTCCCAATACCGTGACGAAGTGCAGGTCTCGGACCCGAATTCGTCGGGAACGGCCTATGTCTTCCTGGCTTCTCTCGTTCAGCTGATGGGCGAGGACAAGGCCTTCGAGTACATGAAGGCCCTGCACAAGAACGTCAATCAATACACCAAGTCGGGTGCCGCTCCCGTCAAGGCGGTCGCTCTGGGTGAGACCGCCATCGGCATCGCCTTCATGCACGACATGGTGACGATGATCGCGGACGGGGCCCCAGTCAAAACCGTCGCCCCGTGCGAGGGGACGGGCTATGAGACCGGCTCGATCTCCATCGTCAACGGCAGGAACCAGGACGCCGCCAGGAAATTCGTGGACTGGGCTCTTTCGGCCGACGCACAGAAGCTCGTGGGCGCGGATCTGAAGATCTATTCCATTGCGTCCAACACAAGCGCACCGATCTCGGACAAGGCACCGAAGCTTTCCGAGATGAAGCTGATCAACTACGACACGATCAGATACGGTTCGGTGGCCGAGCGCACCCGCCTGCTCAAGAAGTGGGACGCGGACGTGAAGTCCGCACCGAAATAGGGCGCCCCGGGGCTTTCGCATCCTCCCGAGGTCGGGATCGTGCACGGCCATTCTCGCGCTCCTTGAGCCGACCCACTGAGATCGCCGGGTCCCGGCTTATTTCTGGCGAGGCTCCTGGAGGCGCTCCCCGGTCTGCGCCCATTGCCCCGCCCTCTTCGAGACGACGGCGTTCAGCAGCGTCCATGCGGCGTTGCGGATTTCGGCCTGCACGTCGAGGTCGCGATCCAGCTCCTCGTGGCTGGTGGCGTAGGGCTTCCAGTAGCCGATGTAGCGCGCGAGTTCGGCGAGGTTGCCTGCAGGCGCAAGGTCCATGGCCCGCAGCCAATCCGAGAGGCTGCAGCGAACGCCTTCCGCTCCCTCGGCATCGCCGTGCACGACGACCGAGAACAGACGGCCTGACAGATGCTTCGGGTAATCCCATCCCTTCAGCTCCAGCTCCTTGGCTTCGGCCACCGTCTTGCCGTGGGTCGCGGTCGGGTCCGGGTTGCCGCCATCGGCGCAGACGAGACGGTCCATCATCAGCTTCAACGGAGAGGAGGCCTGATACCAGTTCACGGGCGTGACGATCATGATCCCGTGCGCCTCCACCCATTTCGGGTAGATGTCGTTCATCCAGTCCTGGGTTTGCCCGAGGGAGTAGTTGGGATAGCAGGAACAGGGCCAATGGCAGAGCGCGGCCGCCGTCGAGAAGCAGGTCTTGCAGGGATGGATGTGACGGCCATACTCGGACGCCAGCCTGCTGAGATCAAGAACCTCGACCTCCACATTCTCCGCGCTTGCGATGACCTGCCGTGCGATTTCCGCGAGCCGGTAGGTCTTCGACATCTCACCGGGGCAGGTGTGCTCGCTGCGCGATGCGGATGAGATCAGGAGGAACCGCGATGGTCCCTCCGGATCGTCATGCCGTTTCTGCGCCATCTCGATGGCTTCCTTCGCGGCGAACCAGTCTACGGCGAGATCGTAATCGGGATCGGTGAAGCCCAAGCCCGCCTTGCGGGTCTTCGGGCTCTTGCGATGATGGCTGTAGGCGTCCCACGCGGCATCGGCGACTCGCCGCAGCTCCTTGCTCAAGGGCTCGAAAGCACGGTCCTGAAACTGTTGCAGGAAGCGGCGCCGAAACTCCGTTTCATCGAGTGTCGGGTCGGGGGTGCCGGTTCTTACGTCAGGGATGGACAAAGAGCACTCCCGCTCCTAGATCGCAACGATGATAAGCTGCGCAACGCCGGCCAAGTTGCACTGGTTCCCTCAGGCGACAGCCCCATCGCAGTTTACGTCCTGCAGGACGAGCCTTGGCTCTGTCTTTCTCCCTTCCCTCTCCAGGAGCAGTCGATGCCGACCACCCCTACCCTTCGCTTGAACGATGGAAACACGATGCCTCAGCTTGGCTATGGCGTCTGGCGGGTCTCGAACGAGGAGGCCGTTGCCTGCGTGGGTGAGGCCCTCAAGGCGGGCTACCGCTCCATCGACACGGCGGCGATCTATGAAAACGAGGAAGGCGTCGGACGGGCGATTGCCGCCTCCGATTTCCCGCGCGGCGATCTCTTCATCACCACGAAACTGTGGAACGACAGGCGCAGCTACGATGGGGCGCTGACCGCTTTCGACGAGAGCCTGAAGCGGTTGAAACTCGATTTCGTCGATCTCTATCTCATTCACTGGCCTGGCGTCAGCGGCGAAGGGTTTCTCGACGCATGGCGCGCCCTGATCCGCCTGAAAGAGGAAGGGCGCGTGAAGTCGATCGGCGTCTCGAACTTCCAGGTGGAGCATCTGCAGCGCCTGATCGACGAAACGGGCGTCGCCCCCGCCCTCAATCAGGTCGAGTTGCATCCGCGCTTTCAGCAGAAGGAGCTGCGTGCCTTCCACGCGCAGCATGACATCGCCACGGAATGCTGGGGCCCTCTCGGGCAGGGCAGCCTCGTGGCCGACGAGAAATTCGCCGCCATCGGACGCAAGTATGGCAAGACACCCGCTCAGGTGATCCTGCGCTGGCACCTCGACAGCGGCTTCGTCGTGATCCCGAAATCCGTCACGCCGTCGCGCATCCGCGAGAATATCGACGTGTTCGACTTCAGGCTGGATGCCGACGACATGCGCATCATCGAAGCGATGGACGACAAGAGCGGGCGCGTGGGCCCCGACCCTGCCGTCTTCGGCTGATCGGGCCGATCACAAGCGGCCCTTCGCGGGGCCGCTTGTCACTTCGAACTGGTGATGGATCGCCTCTGCAATCGGCAGAAGCTGTGCGCGACCGGCTTTCGCCGACACGACATAGGAGAGACCGTCGCCGATCCACGAGAACGCGGAGATCTCGCCTTCCGCCTCGAAGCGGAACGCGGTCTCCCCCTCCTGGCTGCTCGAACGTGCATAGAGCGTCAGGCGGTTGCCGCCCTCATTCTCGTACATGAAGAGCGCAGCCGCTTCGCGCCCGGACGGCAGAAGCCTTCCGCCGATGAGCCAGTAACCCTGCGCGGTCAGATCGGGAGCTTTCAGCGGCTTTCCAACGCGGCGCGACAGCCATTGCACGAGATGCGCCTCCTGATCGCCGGGAACCTCGACAGGGTGAAGCCGCTCGCTCACGTAGATCCGGTGCGCCGCGATGGCACTGCCTGCAACGGCCATTTGCGCGGGCACCTGCGGGGAGAGGCGGCTGCCCCACCACATCCCGCCCGCCGCGCCGAGAGCCCCGCCCAGCATCAGCAACGCCATGGAGGCGGCAACCCGCGTCAGTCGGAAGGGCGCCGGGCGGCTTCGTGCGGCGACGAGATTGGCAACCCGCAACCGCGCGGGAATCGGCTCCTGCGCCTTGAAGGCAAGACGTCTGCGCAAGGCTTCGCGCTGCTCGGCTTCACGCTGCACTTGCTCGGCCGCTGACCGGTTGGATGCGAGATATGCTTTGACGGTTTCGAGCCGCGACGGTTCGAGCCTTCCGTCAACGAAGGCTTGCAGGTCATCCTCACCGATAGGTGGCTCGCCCGTCACTTCACTCTCCTCAATGCGGAGTTCCGCCCGTCGTCCGTGAACTCCCTCAGGCGCGCACGCGCCCGGCTGAGGCGCGACATCACCGTGCCGACCGGAATATCGAGAACCTGCGCAACCTGTTCGTAGGAGAGATCCTCGACACCGACCAGAAGCAGCACCGAGCGCTGCTCCTCCGGCAAGGCATCGAGGCCTGTCAGAACATCGCGCAGGTCCGCGTGAGCGTCCGGACCGCCTGCGGATGCGGATGTATTCTCCAGCAACTCGACTCCCACGGTTACGCCCCGTGTCTTGCGCTGCCGCACGGCATTCAGAAAGAGGTTGCGCTGAATGGCGAAGAGCCACGCCTTCAGGTCACGGTCGCGACGGCGCTGGCTCCAATGGCGGATCGCCCGCTCGAGGGTGTCCTGGACGAGATCGTCGGCCGCCTCATCGTCGCGCAGGAGCGCCCAGGCATAACGGCGCAGGCCTGGAATCTGCGGCTCGAGAAGGAGGGCGATCTCGTCCACGGCCGAACTTTCACCGATCCGCCGTCATCAAAGTTGATCCTGTCTGCCCTGACGAGACCCGAAGCGGCGGACATGAAAAGCGGGTTTCCTGCCTGGCGGTCATTCCGGCGCTCTCCTTCGTCGAGAAGGCGCATCGCTCAGGCGGAAAGCCGGATCCATTGTCCGCGCGCTCCGTTAGGGCTTGGCCACGTGCCAAACATTGTTGACTCCGTCGCCGGTCACCTCCCCGGGTTTGGTATCCTTCACCCACAGATAGAGCGGCTTGCCCTTGTAGGCCCATTGTTTGGAGCCGTCGTCCCGCGTGATCACGCTCCAGTCGCCGGGAGCCGTCGCATTGGCTGCGGCCATGAGCGGCGGCCAGTTCTGTGCGCATTGGCCGTTGCAGTTTGACTTGCCGGCCGCATCGCGGTCGAAGATATAGAGGGTCATGCCTTTGGCATCGACCAGGGCCTTGCCCTTGCTCGTATCGGCCACCTGAGCGGGTGCGGCAGCTTGAGCGACCGCACCGGTGGCGACCAGAATGCCCGCGGCAAGAGCCTGATGGAAAGATGATTTCATGAGTGCCTCCTGACGGTCGTGAAGACCACGCTCCTTAGGACACGCCG
Source organism: Microvirga sp. (assembly GCA_031181145.1). Taxonomy (GTDB): domain Bacteria; phylum Pseudomonadota; class Alphaproteobacteria; order Rhizobiales; family Beijerinckiaceae; genus Microvirga. Next base: position 3,595 of record JAPSLB010000043.1, on the reverse strand, counting down.
GGCCAGGCTTTATTCCATCGGTCGCGAAAACTTTTCTTCAGCGTCCCATGGGATTGAAGCCGCCGCTCTCGTCGATCGGCTCGCGCAGCTCGACCCGGTGCCGTCCGTTGTCGCGGATCTGCGCGATGCGATAGCGCCCGTCGAGCTCATCCCGGGGATCCTGAAGCACCTCCACGCCGGCCTTGCGCAGGCGCGCGATCTCCCTGTCCACGTCGGGGACGAGGAGACTGATGACAGGCGTCTCCGTGACCCCGGCGGCCCTCCCATGCGGACCGCTGGTCTCCTGAAGAACATGATCGACCTCCGTGACCTCGAGCAGGAAGCCGCTTCGCTCCAGAACCGCGGTCCGCCCCTGCACGAAATTGGTCGAGCCGACCATCCGGAAGCCCAGCTTGTCCTGATACCATCGGACACTCTCGTCGAAATCCGGCGTGCGGATGGAAGTGGAACTCGAATGGGGGGGCGACGACGACTGCGCCAAAGCTGAGGGGCTCCCCATGGGAAGAACGGCCGCAACGATCAAAAATGCAAAGCTCGCGAGGATGCTGCGCCACAGGCTGAAAGGTGAAGAGGAGCATGCTTTCACGGGACATCCCTCGTCGGCCGCCGGAACTTAGCCGTCTTCCCTCATGAACGTCCGTCAGTCCAGTTCGTTCTTAGAAATGCTTCTGAGCAACATTGCAGCACTGTGTCGAGAAACAAGGGCCCCGGAGCTTCTCCGGGGCTATCTCGTCCGGATCGTGAAGGCGGCTCGCCCAGCCCTTACACGATGAGGAAATCGTCCGCTTTCAAGAGGGTCTTGGCCTTGAGCTGCGCGAACTTGATGGCCCCATACTTCGTACCCGAGCCGTCCGCATCGTAGTACAGGGCGCCCGTATCCTTGTTGTAGATGATGCGGTCGCTTCCGTCGTGAGCCTTGGCGCCGATCCAGAACGCATCCTTGGACAAACTACCCTTCTGGAGTTTGCTGAAGATCGTCTTCGACAGCCTGATCGTGTCATCGGAATGATTGAAATCCACGATCCAGTCCACGTTGGCAGAACCCAGTTTCGTGCTGAAGGCGAATGTATCCCGTCCCCCTCCACCAGTCAGCTTGTCGTTGCCGAGGCCGCCGTTGAGATAATCGTTCCCTTTCCCGCCCTTGAGCACATCTGCTGCCTTGCCGCCCTTCAGGGAGACTGCGCTAACGACCGGACCAATACGGCCGGCGGTCACGTCGATGGTGAACGTCCTGTCGATGGAGGCGCCGTGCGGATCGCTGGCGCGCACCACGATCTCGAGCCTGCTCTCGCCGGTCAGGGCGCGGTCGATCAGGAGCTGGTTGCCGTGGATCCGGAAGTGATTGCCCGGGTTGCTGACGAGATGGAAACCAAGCAGATCGCCGTCCGGATCGATGCCGCTCAAGGTGCCGACCACGGTGCCCGCCGGCGCATTGCCGCCGACGCTGGTGGCGCTGAGCGACACCGCGGTCGGAGCCGAATTCGTCGGCGCCGTCAGGGCGATGGTGCGGTCGGCGAACTGGAGATATTCCAGGCCTCTTAGAAGGTCGATGCCGTCGCCCACGGCCCGCGTGTCCCTGATCGTTATGAAACCGTGGGCATCGGGGGTGAAATCAATGACGTAATCGGAAAAGCGGCCGGAAAAGACTGCCACGTCAATGCCGTCACCACCATGGAGAGTGTCCCGTCCCGCACCGCCTATCAGGACATCGTTGCCACTTCCGTAAGAGTACAACCCATCGTCGCCGGAGCCACCGTCCAAAGTATTCGAACCGCTGGAATCTACCTGGAGGTAGTCGTCGCCCGCGCCGCCGTCTAGAGAGTTTGAGCCATGACCGTCAACGAGAACGTCCATACCGTTCCCGCCAATCAAGGTGTCGTTGCCCAGCCCCCCATCGAGCCAGTCATTGCCCCAGGCACCGACGAGAACGTTGTTCTCTCTGTTGCCGACGAAGAAATCATCGCCCCCGCTTCCGACCAGATTTTCGATGTTGCGAATGGTGTCCCTACTTGTCGCGGTGGTCTGCTGCTCGCCGGTCATCGAGAGATCAACATAGGCAGGTGAGCTGAAATGCAGTGTGTCAATGCCATCGCCGCCATCGACGAAATTGATGCCCTCCCCCAGCCAAAACGCCTCCGAACCGGCTCCGCCGAAGGCCGTATCGTTTCCTGCGCCAAGATGGATCGCTCCGTTGACGCGGCCTCCGCGCCCGTCATAGAGGTCATGCCCGCCGCTCAGCCTGATATCTCCATCGATCACTCCAGTGTTCGTGATCTTTCGCGACAGCCCGTCGGGAACTGTCGCTATGGCTACACCACCGGTACCTTTGATGAGGCCGCTGTTGACGAGGGTGAGATCACCGCCCACGCCGATTCCCATCTCACCGGAAATCGTGCCGGTATTGATGATCGTCACTGGAGAGAAAGGGGCACCAGGAAGACTGTTGCCGGTAAAAATCCCATACTCCCGCCCGGTCACGGTGCCGAGATTGACAAGCGAGTTCGGCGTACCGCGCCAATAATCGTTGGTGAGATAGATTGCAAACAACCCGGACACCACGCCTGTCTGCCCGATCGTAATCGATCCGTTCGTCGCGATGCCGTAGAAATCCGCGCTTGAGACGCGGCCATTGACGACGATATTCGTACCGACCGCGCCGGGACCCCCATTGCCCACGCTGATTCCGTCGATCCCAGACCATCCGAAGTTCTGGGTGGAAAGCCCCCCTGCTTCCGTGACGATCACGGTATCGCCCGATCTGATCGTGAGCGCGTGACCGGTAGAGGTGGGCGGCAGGGGACGATCTATCACATGGACAGCCACTGGAGGTTCCTTTGAGGAATTGTCTCCTTTTATATGATATTTCGTATCAAGACAATGTGCGCGTTCACACATCGACCTGGGAGAGCCAATTTCGGCTTCTCCAGCCCTTCGGGACGCACGGTAGAATGGTTGGGCCAGCAATAAAAAACCCCGGAGTTTCCTCCGGGGCTTCTTTGGTTCTGAGAGGGTGCGAGGACTTAGAAGTCCATGCCGCCCATGCCGCCCATGCCGCCGCCGGGCATGGCCGGAGCGCCGCTCTCCCGCTTGGGAGCGTCGGCGACCATGGCCTCGGTCGTGACGAGCAGGCCGGCCACAGAGGCCGCGTCCTGCAGAGCCGTACGGACGACCTTCGCCGGGTCGACGATGCCGGCCTGGAGCATGTCCACGAACTCTTCCGTCTGAGCGTTGAAGCCGTAGGTGTCGGAGTTGTTCTCGACGATCTTACCGACGACGATCGAGCCCTCGACACCGGCGTTCTCGGCGATCTGACGGATCGGAGCCTCCAAAGCGCGCAGCACGATGTTGATGCCCGCCTTCACGTCGGCATTGTCGCTCTTCAGCTTCGCGACGGCCGCCTTGGCGCGCAGCAGAGCCGTGCCGCCACCGGGAACGATGCCCTCTTCCACCGCAGCGCGGGTGGCGTTGAGCGCGTCGTCCACGCGGTCCTTCTTCTCCTTCACCTCGACCTCGGTCGCGCCGCCGACGCGGATCACCGCGACGCCGCCCGCGAGCTTGGCGAGACGCTCCTGCAGCTTCTCACGGTCATAGTCCG
>JAPSLB010000042.1 GCA_031181145.1 Microvirga sp. | reverse complement strand
GACCGATCGTCGGAGCGGGACTGGTCATCGCCCTGCAGAACTATCTCGCCTCGTCCCAGTTCCCCGTCACCGTCCTGATCGGAATCATCTTCGTCATCTGCGTCCTCCTGTTCCGAAAAGGAATCGTGGGAGAAGTAAGCCATCATTTTAGCAAAAGAGGGTAGCAGGGCCGAGAGGGACCAGAGTGAGCACGTTATTCATAGATGAGCGGTTCTGCGGGCCGCCGGATACTGGAAACGGCGGCTATGTATGCGGCCGCCTTGCCGTGGAGATGGAGGCTCCCGTCGTGGAGGTCACTCTGCGCCGTCCCATCCCTCTGGCCCGGAACCTCGACGTCAGGACCGCCCAAGATGCTCATGTCGTCCTGTGCGACGGTGATGCGGTGCTCGCCGAAGCGAAACCTCAGGATTCGCTCGATGTTGAGACGCCGCCCATCCCGACCTACCAGGAAGCTGTGAGAGCGGTGCCCCGCTATCTGGGTTTCAGGTATCACAGCTCATCCAATTGTTTCGTCTGCGGCCCGGGGCGCGAGCAGGGGAACGGGCTGAATATCTTTGCTGGTCCTCTTGATGGACAGGAACACCTCGTGGCGGCCCCTTGGATCCCGGAAGCGTCGCTGGCGGACCAGTGCGGCCAGGTCAGGCCCGAATTCATCTGGGCGGCGCTGGATTGCCCCGGAGCCTTTGCGATCATGGGACAGAAACCGAAGTCAATGGTCCTCGGGCGCATGACGACCCGAATAGACGCGGGAGTCCGTGCCGGTGAGGTCTGTGTCGTCTTCGCTTGGCGGCTTAGCAGTGACGGCAGGAAGCAGTTCGCGGGGTCTGCTCTCGTCAATGGAACGGGCAGGATAGTTGGTATTGCTAAAACCGTTTGGTTCGACGTACCGGCTTCCGCTGTATGAAGGGATCTGTTACGAACTCTTCGGTAACTGAATTCGGCCTGCGCCTCTGGCAAGCTCCGGATGTGGACGATGGTTGAGTAGCAACGGTGACACCCAAAGCGCATTTCTAAATAAGCGTATCGAGCTGGATCACCGGCCATCATCTGAGGCACCGGAGGCTGAGACTGTCAGCCAAGTACCGCTGCACGCACAGCAGGTTAACCGAGCGATCAAGTTCCTGCCCTTGAACATACTATGCTCGTCGCTGAGTGCAGGTAGGATTATGTGAACCCTTGAAGCATGTTGGTTCGATAGATCCTCCTTATCCGCTCATAAAGCTCGGCAGGACAAGAACGATTGATGGGAAGATCGTAATGAGTACGAGCAGTAGTATCAAAACAAGAAAATACGGTATAGCTGCTCTTGTGACCGCGATGATGTTCTTGCCTGTGATGCTTTGCAGAACGAACAGGTTGAACCCGACGGGTGGGGTGATCTGAGCGGCTTCGATCAAGATGACAATGAAGATCCCGAACCAGATCAGATCGATGCCTGCACTCTGTACCATGGGCAGCATGACAGACGACGTCAATACGATGATGGAAATGCCCTCAAGGAAGAAGCCGAGAACCAGCACAAACGCAGCCAGGACCGTCAAAAGCATATAGGGTGACAGCTGCATCGAGTCGACCCAGGTCGCCAGCGTTCTGGGGATGTCGACGAATGCAACGGCTATCGATAGACAGGCGGCGCAGCCAATGATGAACGAGATCATGCATGACGTCCGTACCGCCGTCATCAGGCTGTCCATGAAGCTCGTCCAGGTCAGCGTCCGGCTGAAAGCCGCAAGAACCAGGGCGCCCACTACCCCGAACGTCGCAGCCTCCGTCGGCGTCGCAATGCCGCCATAGATCGACCCGACGACTGATCCGATCAGCAACGCGACAGGGATAAGGCTTCGGGACTTGTTGACCCGTTCAAGCAAGCCGACCTGAGGCTCCGGTGGGGGCAGCTTCTCCTTGTTCAGGAGGCTCCAGGCGGCTGTGTAGCCCATGAACAGCAGGATCAGCACAAGCCCAGGAAGAACGCCTGCAATGAACAGTCTTCCAATCGATTGCTCGGCTGTAACCCCATATACGATCATGACGATCGAGGGAGGAATGAGCAAGCCCAGGGTTCCCGATCCCGCAAGCGTGCCGATCGTCATATGAGGCGGGTATCCGCGCCGGGTCAGTTCAGGGACGCTCATGCGGCCGATCGTTGCGCAGGTTACCGCAGATGAGCCTGCAACGGCAGCCATGATGCCGCAGCCGATGATATTCACGTGAAGCAATCCGCCGGGGAGGCGGGACAGCCAAGGCGACAGCCCGCGAAACATGTCAGACGATAGGTTCGTCCGGAACAGGATCTCTCCCATCCAGACGAAAAGGGGGAGCGACGTCAATGCCCACCCCCAGCTGGAATCCCACAGTGTGGATGCGATGAGCGACCCCATCGGGGCAGCCGTGAAAAACTCCATCAAAGCCATGCCGACAATCAGGAGACAGACTGAGACCCAAACGCCGGAAGCCAGCAGGCCCAACGTCAGCCCGATGAGGACGATAGAGGCTAGGAGAGTCTGATCCATTGATTGCTCCTCAGGCGACGGGTCTATCGTCTTGATCCAAGTCGGGGCGATGGTCGTAGCGGGGCCTACGCCCGCTGAGTATCCAGAACAGCTCGTCGAGCAAGGCGATCGCAAAAAGGGTCACGCCGAATGCCACACCAGCCTGTGGAATCCAGAAGGGCATTGCAAGCAAGCCAGGGCTGACGTCATTGAACGCGTGCGACTGAAACGCCAATAGGATGACATTCCCCGCCAGGTAACACACGGCCGACGCCGCGATCAGACAGTTGAATACCTCAAGGGAGCGCCTGGTGCTGCCAGATAGACGCTCGATCACGACCGTGATGCGCACATGCCCCCCATGCCCGAAGGTATGGGCTAGGCCAAAGAAGGTCGCTGCGGCGAGACAGAGGCCCGCCGCTTCCGTTGCATCGATGGTGACGCCCCTCATGCGCCCGACGATCTGAGCGAGTATGGCAATTGCTATTCCAATCAGGAATGCCGCTGCGGCATAGCCGCTGTACAGATACAGCTTGTTCAAGATGGGCCTGATCATGAGGGGCCTCCTCCCTTAGCGATCCACGGCTGTAAGCCGCTTACTTCAGAGCGGCCTGGTACTGCTCGTACACAGCCCTCTCTTCAGGCGTGGCATCCTTGAGCCATTCCTGGACCATCTCCTTGCCGATCTCGTCAATCCGATCGAGAACATCCTTGGGTGCTTGAGCTATTGTCATGCCATGGTCCCGCAGGACCTGCTCACGCTCGGAGCTGGCCTCCTTGGCCATTTTCCAGCCGCGTTCGGTTGCCTCGGCACCTGCATCCATGACGATCTTCTGCAGCTCCGGATCGAGCGCACGCATCGCTCGCTCGTTGACGATGATGGCGTTCTTGTTGTGCATCGTGCCAGTATAGGTGAAGTGCTTTACATAATCCCACACCTGAACGTCAGTGCCGCTCTGTGCGCTGGTCCAGAGCGCTTGAATCATCCCCGTTGCAAACGCTTGCGGCACTTCGGCGAACGGCAGGATCAAGGCCTCCATCCCAAGCTTTTCCCCCATGATCTGGGTTTGCTTGGAATAGATGCGTAGCTTCTGGCCCTTCAGGTCCGCGAGCGAGGTCACAGGTTCCTTCGTGAAGAAGCCTTGCCCGGGCCAGGCGACATAGGTGATGACCCGCATGCCGTTCTTGCCGAAAAGCTTGTCGTAAAACGGCTTCTGAAACTGCATCAGCTTGTACGACTTGTCGAAGTCGGGCACGACGCCGGGGATGTTGTCGAGATTGTACATCGCGGCTTCATTGCCATAGACGCCCATGCGGATCTCACCGATCTGCACCTGGCCCGACTGCACGGCTCTCTTGATCGCATCGAGCTTGATCAAGCTGTCGTGCGAGCGCAGATCGATCTTCAGCTTTCCGTTGCTCTTTGTCTCAACATCCTTGATGAACTCCCGGATGTTCTTGGTAAAGAAGCTGCTCTCCGGGTAACCCGACGCCATCGTCCAGACCGTTTGGGCATAGGATGCCGTTGCTGTGACGATACCGGTCACGGAAAAAGCCGCTGCGGCAAGATAGACCTTTAGTGACATGATGATTCCCTCTGTTCTCCGGATTTCCGGACGAGTTCGGCAGCTCTGCTGCGCTGTCTCATCTCATTCTATTCAGGACGCTCGCTGCAAAACAGCTGATATGGAAAGCTGTCATCAGTTGTCATATATGTCAACCGCTGACGCGCCGGCAAAGACGACCGAAGAGCGAGCGGAATATCCTGAGCGCACGCGCTGAGGGTGCATTCCGGATGTGCTGAAACAATGGTGGGGCCTCAACCGTGTGCGGCGGGACGCGCTGCGTGACCACGGCAAATCCCGTGCCCCTTCTGCGATGGTGGGCGATGTCCGTCAGGTGCGCGGGTTTTGGGCGCGATAGCGCTCTAAGCTCCCGGAAAGGTGGGCACGCATCGCGTCCCGCGCAGCGTTCGCATCGCGATCCGTGATCGCCTTCACAATTGCAATATGCTCCTTTTGAATCATCGCGTGGTATTCTTGGTCGGACAAACGCTTGGTCTGCAGGCTGCTCATCCGGATTCTGGGAATGATCTGCGGGCCGATGAAGCTCAGGAACTTCTCGAAATAGGGATTGTTGGTCGCGCGGGCTATCGCCATGTGGAACTCGAAATCACTGCGGCCACGGTCACCCTGAGCATCGCTGATTTCCTTGGCGACATCTTTGAAACGGGCCTTGATCGCTTGAAGCTGCCGGGTAGTCCGACGTTCAGCTGCGAGAGCCGCAGCTTCGAGCTCAACACTCAGCCGGAGTTCCAGGATGAAGAGAATATCCGTGAGCGCTCCCTCTGATCTTGCATCAAACTCAAAGGGTAGAAGCCTCGTTCTCTCGCTGACGAACACTCCTATGCCCTGTCGGGGAATCACGAGGCCGTCAGCACGCAAGGAGGCGATCGCCTCCCTCACGACGGTTCGGCTGACACCATACTCCTGGCAGAGCTCCGCCTCCGTAGGGATGCGAGTGCCTGGAGCGTAGACCTGTGCTTCGATTTTCTGCGACAATTGCTTCGTCAATTGCGAAGAGAGGCTTTCTTTTCTGCCCAGCATGAGGCCATCCCTATACGACCGTGGTCGAACATTCGATATTATGCTAATATGTATGATATATTAGCTTTATTTGCTAGCGCCGGAAGAGGAGCAACCTGGCCTTGTCGCGGGAAGGGCCCACTAGTGTGGATGTCCGGCGGCAGGAAGCCTGCTCCTGATGACAGCCCCGGCACCAGCCGAGATGCCTCAGCCAAACGGCTGATCTGCCCACACAACCGCCTCGACCTCGACACTCATTGCGTGAGGGAGGCTTGCGACGCCAAAGGACGTGCGTGCGTGCCGCCCTGCGTCCCCGAGGACATCGACGAGCAGTTGAGAGCAGCCGTCGATAACCGCAGAATGCTCGGTGAAGCTCTCCGCGGCATTCACCATCCCGGAGAGTTTAACCACGGTCCTTATTCTTCCCAGCTCACCAAGGGCAGCCTTCGCGGCCGCCAGCAACTGCAAGCCGGCATCCCGGGCATGCAGCCGTGCTTCTGGAACCGAGATGTGTAGGCCGACCTTCCCGGTTATGAAGCTGCCATCAGCCCGGGTTGGGCCTCGACCTGAGAGGAATAAGAGGTTGCCAGCCCATTGGAAAGGCAGATAGGCTCCGGCGGAGGGCCGTGGCGCTGGCAGCGCGAGGCCCATTTCCGCCAAGCGCTCTTCGGGATTCATGATGCTACGCCCTCCCAGGTGTGTTTCGCTCGTGGAACTCCGAAAAGGTCAAGCCAGTCGAGTGAACGCACGGCCGATTCTATCGACGGCTTTCTCGAGCTTGTCCCGTGACGTCGCGAAAGAAATACGGAAGCAAGGTTCCGATCCAAAGGCTGCGCCCGGCACGACTGCAACATGGGCGTCCTGGAGAAGATAGGCCGCTAGTTGATTGTCGTTCTCAATGACTTTTCCGCTCGGCGTCCGTGCATCGATGAATGCGCGGCATTCCGGAAAGACATAGAATGCGCCATCCGGCGCACGAAGCCTCAGGCCGGATATGGACTGAAGTCCGCCGAGAACCAGATCGCGGCGGGCCTTATACTCCGTGAGAGCCTCCCGCACGAAGTTTTGGGGCCCGGTCAGAGCGGCGGCAGCTGCGGCTTGCGAGATCGAACAGGGATTAGAGGTGCTCTGAGACTGAATTTTCGCCATCACAGAGATCAGCTCTGCTGGACCCGCAGCAAAGCCGATTCGCCACCCGGTCATGGCGTAGGCTTTCGAGACCCCGTTGACCAGCACGACGCGTTCCTGGAGCTCCGGGCACGCACTGAGGAATGAGCAGAAAGGAGTCGTGCCATAGGTGATCTGCTCATAGATTTCGTCCGACAGGACCATGACTTTAGGGTAGCGCGCCACCACATCCCCCAGAGCTCTCATCTCGGCGCGGGTGTAGCTGGCACCCGTGGGGTTGTTCGGCGCGTTCAGCAACAGCCAGCGGGTTCTCTCGCTCAGCGCGGCATCGAGCTTTTCCGGCGTCAGCTTGTAATCCTCGTCGTAGCTGCAGGGGAGGAGCTTGAACGTGCCCCCCAGCAACGTGACCATGTCTGTGTAGGAGACCCAATATGGCGTGGGGACGACAACCTCGTCTCCGGGTTCGAGCGTTGCCATAAGCGCATTGAAGATGATCTGCTTCGCTCCGTTCGCCGCCGAGATCTGATCGCGCGAGAAATGGAGATCGTTTTCGCGCCGGAACTTCTCGACAACGGCGTCCTTGAGCTCGGCCGTGCCATCGGCCGCCGTGTAATGTGTCTCCCCTCGGCGCATCGCGATGACGGCTGCGTCGACAATATAGGCTGGCGTGGCGAAGTCGGGTTCTCCCACGCTCAGATCAACGACATCGACGCCCGATGCCGACATTTGTCTCGCCTTCATTGAAATCGCCATGGCGGGAGACGCTTTGATCTTTTTTATGAGGTCGGCTTCGTACTTCATCCTGCATGCTCCATGAGTCAGCGGATCCTGGCCGCAGTGGCGATTCGCGCGGCCCAGGATCTCCTACGCTTGCGGGCTCAGTCCTTGAGAACGTAATCGAACTCAAAGTCTTGCTTGACGGCCTCCGGGCTGCGCTTCTCGGCCGGACCATAGCCGCCACCGCCTGGAAGCTGCAGGACAAGCCGTCGTCCGGCAGGCACGTGCTGGCGTCCTTTAGAGGCAAGTCGGGTTCCATTATCGAGTAGAACGGCACCAGGAGCCCCATCTCCTCCGCCCGCCCGCCCCCGGGCTGGATGATCGATACGGTCGAACATGGCGTTGAAATAGAACTCGTGTCCCTCGGTCGCCGAGATTTCGACGATCTGGCCAAGCCCGCCCCGATACTGACCTGCTCCCCCCGAGCCGTTACGGAGCTCCTTGCGCCAGAAGACGACAGGGCCGACATGCTCGGTAGCCTCAATCGACATCGTGTGAACGCCGCTCGGGAAGGCCGTTGCGCTGAGCCCGTCGAGGGTAGGACGGGCGCCAGCTCCGCCGCTGTTGAACAGCAAGACCTCCGCCCGGTGGCCGCCGTCCTTCGGAGCCTTGTCGCCCTGAAGCGGGCGAGCGCTAATGTGAAGATTCCAGAGTGCGCCCGATCCTTCCGCAGGGATCTTTCCGGGGAGCATCTTATGAACGGCTCCGAGAACGGCGTCGGGAATGAAATGGCCGAGGACGTGACGAACCGCGACTGGAGCAGGGTGCTGCGCGTTCAGGATGCAGCCCTTGGGCGCGGTAACTCTAAACGGTAGGAGGGAACCGTAGTTGTTCGGAATTTCCGGTGCCAGCGAGCACTTGAGACCGTAGCAGGCATATGCCTTGGAGTAGATCATCGGAACATTGATTCCGAGGGGACTTGGACCGGAGGTGCCGTCGAAATCGACAAGAATATGGTCCGGGTCGACATCAATGCGTACGGCGATGTCGATCGGGCTACCGTAGCCATCCACCCGCATGACATTGTCATACGACCCCCGAGGCAGCGCCGCAATCTTCTCGACCGTCGCGGTGTAGCTTCGGTCGAAGACGAAATCGGCCAGAGACTCAAGATCGTCCAGGTGGAACTCGTCCATCATGTCCATCAGGCGGCGGTGCCCGATCTCGTTGCAAGCTGCAAGTGAGTATACGTCACCAACGACTTGATGCGCTTCGCGAACGTTGTGACGCAGAATGTTGACGAGGTCGCGGTTTACGACTCCACGTTCAACGAACTTCATGATGGGGATGAAGATACCTTCCTCGTAGACCTCATTGGCGTCAGGGCCGAAGCCGCGGCCACCAACGTCAACCACGTGCGCCGTGCAGGCGAAGAAGCCGATCAGGTGCCCGTTTCGGAACGATGGTGTGACCATTGTAATGTCGAGGAGGTGGCCCGTGCCTTTCCAGGGATCGTTCGTAATGTAAACGTCCCCCTCGAAGATATTGTCCGGACCAATGTCGTTGATGAAGTGCCCCACGGCCTCGGCCATGGCATTCACATGGCCCGGTGTGCCAGTGACGGCTTGAGCAATCATCTTTCCGCCGCGATTGAACACGCCGGCAGAGAGGTCGCCCGACTCACGAACGCTGGTGCTGAAGGCTGTGCGGATAAGGGTGACGGCTTGCTCTTCAACAACCGAGATCAAGCGATTCCACATGATCTGCATGTGGACGTCGGACAGTGCAGAGTTGGTCATGGTGTAATCTCCTCGACCTCAGACAGATGACGCGCGGATCAGCAGGCAACCGTCGGCCTGCATAATTGCCTCTCGCCCGACGGTGACGATGGTCGATGTTTCCCGTTCGGTAATGACAGCCGGTCCCGTAATAAAATCACCAACTCTCATATCGCTACGGGCGACCACTCCCGCTTCGACGAATCGGCCGCTCTGCGCATCGAAGATCTGTCGAAAGCCCGACGGAGAAACAGCTCGCGTGCAGTCTGTTCGGGCGACGGAGCGCGGCGCGGGAATCTCAGAGCTCGCTCGGAGAGACCAGCTCACGATCTCGACATCCAACCCATCAATGAGACGGCCGAAGAACCGAGTATACTGGTCGTCGAAGTTCCTGCGGAAGGTCGCTGCATCGGCATCCACATATTCGCGGACATCAACTGGAACCGGAACCTCCCAGCCCTGACCGAGGTAGCGCATGTAGGCGATGCACTCCAGGGCGGGCGTGATTCCAGGTGCACCTGAATGTACGAAGGAGGTCGCTTCCTCTGCTAGTTCCGTCATCACGGCGTTGACCTTGCCCGCATCGAACCGGCTCAAACGCAGATAGGCGCTGCGCACGGACTCGTACCCGAAGGGAGCACGGAGGAAACCAATGGCGGATCCGACGCCGGCGCCTGGCGGGATGAGTAGCTCACCCACACCCAGTTTCTCGCAGAGGCGGGACGCGTGGATCGGTGCAGCGCCGCCAAACGCAATTAGTGTGAACTCTGAAAGTTCCTTGCCGTTCTCCACCGCATGCATTCTCGCTGCGTTGCTCATGTTCTCGTCGACGACTTCGCACAAGCCGAAAGCCGCGGTGGTGTTGTCAACCCCGAGCTTCGACGCCAGATCGCGTTCCATGGCATTGCTCGAGGCGGTGAGGGACAACTTGAACGATCCGCCTGCGAACTCGTTCGGGTCCAGCCTTCCCAGAAGCAAGTCGGCATCGGTCACGGTAGGGCGACTTCCTCCTCGGCCATAGCAGGCAGGTCCAGGTTCGGAGCCTGCGCTATGGGGGCCGACACGAATCTGGCGCATGGAGTCGACGGTTGCGATCGAACCGCCGCCTGCGCCGATTTCAACCATCTCGATCACTGGGATCGAGATCGGCATGCCACTCCCTTTCTTGAACCGGTAAGTGCGAGCGACCTCAAAGGTCTTTGCAGTCTTCGGAACTTGTCCCTCAATAAGGCAAATCTTGGCCGTGGTACCGCCCATGTCATAGGACAGAACCTGATCGAGCCCATAGCGCGCGGCAATATCGGCAGCAAAGATCGCGCCTCCGGCAGGTCCGGATTCCAGCAGCCGGACAGGAAACTCGATGGCGCTTTCAACACTGATGATGCCACCTCCGGAGTGCATCATGAAGACGGGGCAGGCGACACCCTCCTCCGACAGGCGCCCGACTAACCGGTTGAGATAGGAGGCCATCAGCGGCTTGACATACGCGTTGGCGCAGACGGTATTGAAGCGCTGGAATTCACGCATCTGGGGCGAGACTTCCGACGATATCGAGACAGAGAGATTCGGACTTCTTTCAAGGAGCGCCTCGCGCACTTGGCGCTCGTGGGCACCGTTCAGATAGGAGTGAATGAAGCCTATCGCGATGCTTTCAAACTGTCCGGCTGCAATACGGTCCGCGAGTTCCGCGACCTCGGCGGGATCTAGAGCTTTGAGAACGGATCCATCGGCCGCGATTCTTTCGTCCAGGACGTAGCGGTGGTTGCGCTCGACCAACGGGGTCGGTAGCACGATATCGAGATCGTACTGCTCGAACCGGTTTTCCGTTCGCATTTCAATGACGTCACGGAACCCCTTGGTCGTCACGAAAGCTGTCTTCGCGCCACGACGTTCGATCAGAGCATTGGTTGCGAGCGTCGTGCCATGAATAACCATGTCGATCTGCGCGAGCGTCAATCCGGCCGATACTGTGACCTGACGGATGCCGTCGATGATGGCCTGCTCAGGAAACGCATAGTTGGTCAGAACCTTCGTGGAGTAGAGCTTATCGCCGGCTTCCATTGCGATATCGGTGAATGTCCCGCCGATATCGACGCCTACTCTGACTTGATCGCCATCAACCGTCATTTCCGCTAAATCTCCCGTATGTTGGATAGTTGCCTCTGTTGCGTCGTCGGTTCTTGACCTGTCATGGCTGGCGCGCTCGCGCAACGCCACATGAGAGGGTTTTGATGCGCTGATTAAAGCACTTGTCGCCTAACGTATGATGGGCGGCTCGGATGCGTCAAGGACATAATATGTATGATGACTTCTGCATTGTCTTCAGGCGAATGAACTTTGAATGTTGTAATTCATCATACAACTGTTGACTACACAACACCTGCTGGGTAATGCTCTGCATGCCAAAGGGTAGGGAAACAGGAGCTTCAGATGGATCATAGGGATATGAAGTCGGCTATCGGGGCCGGCCTATTGTCTTTCCCAGTCACACATTTCGATGCAGAGGGGCGGTTCAATGCCGAAAGCTATCGGAGACATGTCGCCTGGCTTTCCGAGTATGGAGCGGCGGCTCTATTCGCGGCCGGGGGCACCGGCGAATTCTTCTCCCTGCAACCCCATGAAGTTCCAGAAGTCATTCGAGCCGCGAAAGAGGCGGCCGGCGCCACGCCGATCATCGCCGGGTGCGGCTATGGTACTGAAGTTGCTGTCTCGATCGCCCAATCAGTCGAAGCGGCGGGTGCAGACGGGATCCTGCTGCTCCCTCACTACCTGATCGATGCTCCGCAGGAGGGGCTGTATCAGCATGTCAAGCGGGTCTGTTCCTCTGTCCAGATTGGCGTGATGGTATACAATCGCGACAACTCCGTAATTCAGCCGGATACCCTCGCCCGATTGTGTGATGAATGTCCGAACCTTGTCGGCTTCAAAGATGGCACCGGTGACATCGGCCTGATCCGCCAAGTTACGGCTACGCTGGGAGATCGGCTCACCTATCTCGGCGGAATGCCGACGGCGGAGCTTTTTGCTGAGGCCTATTTGAGCGCAGGGTTCACGACCTACTCCTCGGCGGTGTTCAATTTCGTCCCGGCACTTGCGACGGAGTTCTACCGCGCCGTACGCAGCAGTGATCGTGCACGCTGCGAGGCGATTCTGCACGATTTCTTCTATCCCTTCATGCGACTGCGCAGCCGGACCAAAGGCTACGCAGTTTCCGCCGTAAAGGCCGGTGTTCGCCTTCAGGGATTCGATGCGGGTCCCGTCCGCTCACCTCTAACAGACTTGACGTTGGAGGAGGAGCAAATGCTCCAGGCGCTGATTGATCGCGTAAAGCGCTAGAGCGCGTCTGCAATGGGCTATAGCCATTGAACGATCATGGCGAGGGAAACCTCGCCTGATGGTGGGCAGCATGCTTCTTGTGCCGCCTGGCAACACAATGGAACCGTTTATCGCGGTTGACCGGGCGCTCAATAAGGTCGAGCGCCCGATGCGCCCAGGTCAAACGGTGTCGCCGCCTCCAGCCGATCTAAGCAGTTCGAGGGCGTCACAATGGCTCTGCTGCAGTAACTTGGAAAAACCACAGCGAACACGGCCAAAGGGTCGCTCAGCCAAGGGCGTTGCATTAACAGACCAGGTAATCCAGGGCGGTTCGTTGAGGAGGTTCCTCTGTGCCTTCGTTCAAGTGCTGCCGCTTTCCAGTCGAGTTCATCCTGTCGTGTGTGGGCTGGTACTGCAAGTCCAGAATCGGTCGCTTGGTCCAGCGATGCGCCCATAGATCGGGGGGAGAGGCTCCCTTGTATCCGGGGGGCGCTCGGGGTCATGGCACGTGGATGAGGCCTACATACGAGTTGGCGGTAGATGGAAACAGCCGTTCCGCGCCATCTATAATCATGGCCAGCTTGTCGCTTCCTGCGTCACGCTCTGAAGATCATGAATGTGTATCCGCAATGTCAATCTGCGGCTTCCCGAAAGCAGTTCGTGCGCGGATTCGTTGCGCTCATGCCTGGTTCTGCAGAAGAGCCCACATGATGGTCTCGCGCAAGTGAGGGAGATAGCAATCCTAGACATCACAGTGCCACGATATTTCGTCATGCTTTGCAGCGGACGATCCCACTTCTGAATTACACAAAGTCCTGATGCCGACCAATAAACCGCAGTAAGGACCTAGTTGACAAGAATGTGACCTTGTGGTCACATTGCATTAATACGGTCGTATCACTGCCGACGGAAAGTCAACGAAACCGGACTGAGTGCATGACTATTGGAGTGGCTGCCAGTGGCCCGAATGCCGGCGCAGCGGTGCGAGCCGCAGTGCTCGGGGCAGAATTGCTTGGTCGCGGCGCGATCGGAGGCTTCGCGGTCTACGGTATGCTCGATGAGCAGCATCGAGTGACGCATCGCGTAACCCAACGCGGAGGGGTCACAAGCCTCAACTTGCCGGAAAGTTGGCTCAAGGCGCAATGTGCTGCTGCCATTTCCAGCGGACCTGATCGGCCAGAGCCGTTAGAGCAGTTTCTCCCCGGCATAGACGGCGTCGGGCTTGTAACTGGGCATCGTCTGCCAAACTCGCCCGATGGGAACGGAGTTCCAGTAAATCAGGCGGTCCTAGCTCGTATTGCGGCGGGAAATTCTCCTCAAGGAGCTGTAGACGCAGTTCTCGACGCTAATCCCGGAATTGATGCAGGGTTGATTGCGTTGGCTGCGGACGGCCGATTGGGATTCGGCGATGTCAGACGCGTACGCACCCGCGCTGACTACGGCAGGTGCAGTCGCGACAATGGGCGTTCCCGAATAGCGCTAGTGCACAACTCGATTTACTCTCACGTCCCTCTTGCTGAAATCCTGGTCGATTTGGCCTGGTCTTGTCTGACAGGTGGGCCCACTGCCGCGCGATTCCTGTACGTGCGCAAGGCGTTGCCTATTCGTGCCTCGGATCGCGATCGCATCCACGTCACTGAAAAGGGGGAGATTGTCGCGGTCGACAGTGCAAACCCAAGTTTACCGTTCGCAAATCGTCGTACAACTGCCATCTACCTTGGCAGCCAAGTTTGGCAGGATGGCCGACACGTTGGCGAGGTCCTTACTGAACTCATCACCGAAGTTGTCAACGGTGTTGTTCGTCGACCGAACGCGGAGGGGGCAAGCCTAATCATAATGCGGAATTTCCAGCATAGTCCAGAGTCGGCGGATGTGGATGCCGCGCGAAAGATAGGGCCTTGACTGCCATGAGCCGATCCGGGACATCACGCCGCGAGCGGACTGAGCGACAAATTCTCAATGCCCTTGAGGAGCAGATCCGGGAAACCGGTATGGGTGGCGTTGGGATCAATGCAATCGCGAGCCGTGCGGGCGTGAGTAAGGAGCTGATATATCGCTATTTCGATGGTATGCCTGGATTGATGCTTGCCTGGATGAAGGAGCAGGATTTCTGGACGAGCCATCGCGATTTGCTGATGACGGAGGAAAGCTGTGAGCAGACTCCGAGTGCTCTCATCCTGTCAATGTTGCGCGCCCAAATCGAGGCCTTGGCAAGGAACGAGACCCTACGGGAGGTGCGCCGTTGGGAGCTCATCGAAATCAATGACGTAACCGCGCAACTTGCTGATCGTCGCGAGAAGGCAGCCCGCGCATTCATCGACCGTATCGATGGGCTAACCGCAGAAATGGATGTTCCGGCGGTCGTGAGTATTATGCTCGCGGGTGTTCTGTATCTCATGCTGCGTTCGAAGACCGAGAGCCACTTTCTCGGTGTTCCATTGCGTACCCAAGAAGGATGGGAGCGGTTGTCAGCAGCACTTGAGTATTTGGTGCAAGGCTTTCCCGCAGATCTGAGCCAGGAAACCCTGGCCGAACTGGAGACGCGGCGGCGAACGTCGACCGGCTCAGAAAAGGAGTCATAACAGATGAAACGAGCCGCAGACCTGTTGGTTGACACTCTGATGCTTCACGGGGTCGATCGTGTTTTCTGTGTGCCAGGGGAAAGCTATCTTAGCGTACTGGATAGCTTATCCCAGCAGTCTGGGATCGACATTGTCACCTGTCGGCACGAAGGCAGCGCTGGTTTCATGGCATTGGCTGATGCGCACCTCACCGGGCGTCCGGGCGTCTGTTTCGTCAGCCGGGGTCCCGGTGCAATGAATGCTTCGATCGCGGTACACTCGGCTCAACAAGATGCAGTACCTCTCATCCTGTTCATCGGCCAAGTTGAACGCGCTCATCGTCACATGAATGCCTTTCAGGAGGTCGACTACGAGCGTGTCTTCAGCTCGATGGCAAAATGGGTCGTCGAGGTTGATGACGCGGCTCGCCTCCCAGACATAGCGGCGATGGCATTTCACGCAGCGCAAAGCGGAACTCCTGGCCCAGTCGTTGTCGCACTGCCAGAAGACATGCTCGAAGACGTCTTACCATCCGTTGCAGCCGCTCCGCTACCGATGCCAAGTGCAGGGATAAGCGAACTCATGCTGAAGCGAGTGGCCGCGATGATCGGTGAGGCCAAACGGCCGTTAGTCATCGCTGGGGGGCTATTAAAGAATTGCGCTGGCCAAGCAGCTTTGCAGGCGGCCGCCGAGGCATTCGGAATTCCAGTTGTGGCAGCGGTCAGACACGCCGATCTGCTACCGAACTCCCATCCCCAATATGCTGGTCACCTCACTTACGGCGCGCCGGCCGAACTGTCAGCCGCCGTTCAGAAAGCAGATCTTGTCCTCGCTGTGGGAACTCGTCTGGGGGATGTCACGACACAAGGCTACCGCTTTCCTGCGGCGCCCCACCCGGCACAGCCTGTCATCCATGTGTGGCCCGATGCTTCGTCAGTAGGTCAAATTCGACATGTAGCTCTAGGTCTGGTTTCCGATCCGATCCTGTTCCTAGAAACACTACGCCCGTATGCCCCACAGAGTGTCCCTAGGTCTCACATCGAATGGAGCAAGCAGCTCCATTCGATCGCGATGGAACTACGGAAATGGCGCGGTCCCTTGGACGCAGAGGACGGGGTTGTCTTTGCTGCGGCGGTCCTCGCGGCCGATCGCGTCCTCAGCAAGAGCGCCATCATCACGATTGACGCGGGAAACTTCGGTGGGTGGGTGCAGCGGTTGATGAACTTTGGAGGGGGGCGCACGATGCTGGCACCGTCGTCAGGCGCTATGGGGTATGGCGTGCCGGCAGCAGTGTCTGCTAGCCTTCGCCGTCCTGACGATGAAGTTATCTGTTTCGTCGGTGACGGAGGCTTTCTGATGACAGGAAACGAGCTGGCTACGGCAATGCAGACCGGTGCCTGCCCGGTCATCGTCGTCGCCGATAACGGATCATATGGCACGATTCGAATGCACCAGGAAAAGCATTTTCCTCAACGAGTCAGTGCTACGTCTCTCGTGAATCCTGATTTTGCTAGGCTGGCGGAAACATACGGGGCACTCGGCATCGCCGTGGATCGCAGCGAGCAGATTCAGGATGCTCTTCAAACCGCACTGGCGGCGCGCCGTCCATCCATCGTGTCAGTTCGCACAAGTCTGGAGCATATCTCAGCCTCAGCGACAGTCGCACAGTTACGCCAACGCGCATTCGCGTGAATTCTGGCCTCATCAACGGACCTTTCATGAAGATTGTCGTAATCGGCGCTGGCGTTGTCGGATTGACGACTGCCTACTATCTGTCAAGGGACGGTCACTCGGTTGTCGTGATCGACGCCGACAGCGGTCCAGGACTTCGGACCAGCAAGGCGAATGGATCGCAACTCAGTTATAGCTTCGTGGCGCCGTTGGCCGATCCAACGGTGCTCCGCAAGCTTCCCTCATGGCTGATCGGGCGTGACTCTCCGCTACGCTTCCACCCGAGAATCGATCCCGAACAATGGCGCTGGGGTCTTGCCTTCCTGAGTTCCTGTCGCCTGAGCAAGAGTCAGCGCACGACATCTGAGCTCCTGCAACTTGGCATGTACAGCCGGGAGCTAATTCATGAACTCGTCACCAGAGAAAAGCCCGAGTTTGATTTCAGATCCGCCGGGAAGCTCCTAATCTACCAAGATCCAGCGTCGTATGCTTCCGCCTTAGGGCAGATGAGGTTCCAGGCGTCGTTGGGATGCCACCAAGCGGAACTGAGCCGTCAAGCCTGCCTCGATATTGAGCCGGCGCTGCACGCGATTGGCGACAGCATCGCTGGGGGCATATTCACACCCACCGAAGACGTTGGCGATTGCATGCAATTCTGCATCGAGCTGGAGCGGATCCTTCGATCGGCTCCTATTCCAGTGTCATTTCTGCTCAACACGACAGTCGAGAGCCTGCGCACCGAAGTTGGACAGGTCGCGTGTTTACAGACCTCCGAAGGCGATATCTCGGCAGATGCGTACGTGATCGCCAACGGTATTGGTGCACAGACGTTAGCGCGCCAAGTAGGCATCGACGTTCAAGTGTATCCGCTTAAGGGTTTCAGCCTGACCTATGAGTTGACCCCCGACAGTCAGGCTCCGAAAACCAGTGTTAGCGATGTACGCAATAAAGTTGTCTACGCACGGATCGGCAACCGATTGCGTGTTGCGGGCATGGTCGATATCGGGGATACGACGGCTTCGGTGAACCCAGACCGGGTAGCCAGCTTGGCCCGAGACGTCGAGGGCTTTTTCCCACATCTTCATGCAGCCGATGTGCCATCAGCTTGGGCTGGCTTACGACCAGCGCGTCCAGACAGCAAGCCGATCATCGGCGCGACACCTTACCAAAACCTGTGGCTCAACGTAGGCCATGGAGCATTGGGATTTACGCTGGCGGCCGGTAGCGCCGGATTGCTAGCAGATCAGATCGCCGGGAGACCAAGTCGCATACCGCGGGGAATGTTCGCATTGGCACATCATACGAGCGATTTCCAGACGTGTGCGGGTTTCAGCAGTATCAATAAGAGGGTGGCCTGACCGGCGATAACGTGTGTCGGCTAAACACAAAGGTGAGGAGAACTGCTATGTCGTACAACTTTCTAGCGAGGCGCTACGCGACGGCTTTCACGTTTAAAATTGCACTTTCCACCGCATATTTGTTCGCAGGATCGGCAAGTGCGCAAACGATTACTGCAGTGATGCAGTCAGGTTTGCGTGTCATGGACCCGGTCGTAAGCACAGCCTTCATGACGCGTGATCATGGATACATGATCTACGATACGCTGCTCGGGATCGACTCGAACTTCGAGATCCGACCCCAGATGGCAGAGAGGTGGGAAGTATCTGCCGACCAGAAAACTTACACCTTCATTTTGCGCGATGGGCTGAAGTGGCACGATAGTGCCCCGGTCAAATCCGAGGATGCCGTTGCATCAATCAAAAGGTGGGCGGAAAAAGATTCGACCGGCCAGGTGCTGATGACACTGGTTTCCGAGATAAAGGTTCTCGACGACAAGTCCTTTCAGATCGTACTCAAGGAGCCGACGTCACTTCTTCTAGATGGACTCGCAAAGCTAAGTTCCCGGCCAGCTTTCATTATGCCTAAGCGGATCGCGGAGACGCCGTCATCTGAATCCATCAAGGAGTTCATTGGCTCAGGACCATTCAAGTTCGTAGCTTCGGAGTTCAAGCCGGGACTGAAAGTGGTCTATGAGAAGAACAAAGATTACGTGCCACGGGCTGAACCAGCGAATTGGACAGCTGGTGGTAAGGTCGTGAACGTCGATCGCGTTCAGTGGGTGAGCATGCCCGATCAAATGACTGCAGTTAACGCCCTGCAGAACGGCGAGGTCGACTTCATCCAGCAGGTTCCCTTTGATTTGCTGCCGATGGTCGAGGCGAACAGCGACGTCAAAGTAGAGGTTCTCGACAAGCTTGGAAACTGGACCTACTACCGATTCAATCACCTCCATCCTCCGTTCAACAACGAACTGCTCAGGCAAGCGGCGATGCACGCGGTCGGCCAAGATGACGTCCTGAAGGCGCTCGTGGGTAACCCGAAATACTACAAACCATGTCCTGCAATCTTCGGGTGTGACACGCCGTATGCGAGCTCTTACGGTCAGGACGTTGTCGTTCCGTCCAATATCGAAAAGGCCAAGGAGCTCCTCAAAGAAGCAAACTACGACGGTACACCGGTGATCGTTCTGCATCCCACCGACCTTGCGATGGTGTCCGTGCAGCCTGTCGTCATCGCTTCAGCTCTGCGCAAGGCCGGTTTCAAAGTCGATCTGAAGACCATGGATTGGCAAACGGTTGTAACGCAGCAAGGCAATCAAAAGCCGGCGTCCGAAGGCGGATGGGACATCTTCTCTACCTACAGTACCCTCGCGACGAGTGGGAATCCCTTCGGGAACACCACTGTGGCGGCTAACGGAACAAAGGCCTGGGCTGGTTGGCCTGACGTGCCTGAGATCGAGGCACTGCGGCTCGAATTTGCACGTGCTACCGATCCGACCGAGCGGAAAGGAATAACGGACAAGATCCAGAAACTGGCGATCGACAAAGGCGTAGTTGGGCCGTTAGGGCAATTTACTGTTCCTGCTGCCTATAGCAGAAAGCTATCGGGGATATTGCCGTCGCCGATTACGGTATTCTGGAACATTGAAAAGGCCGGCAAGTAATCCCCGCGAACGTCAGCTACAACGCTGATGAATAGTTTCTTCTGCCGTGGGAGCCTAGAGGCTCCCACGCTTCTAAATGATGAAAACGCGCTTTGTTCCTTTGTAAGGCCTCCAAGCTCTTTCAGCTCGATACTTTGCGGATGTGCTGAAGGATTTCCGAGGCTACAGTGATAAGCGAGGACCGATATGCTGGCCTATGTAGTACGACGTCTCTTGGCTACACTACCCGTCATTGTGATGGTTGCCGTGGTGGTCTTCGCGATGCTCCGCCTGACTCCAGGTGATCCGGCCGCGATCATCGCGGGAAATGACGCTACGGCTGAACAGTTACAGCAGATCCGCCAAAGCATGGGTCTCGACAAGCCAATTTACCAGCAACTGATTCAGTGGATCGCGCAACTTTTGCAAGGGGATCTTGGCGTATCTCTTCTGTCCGGCACTCCGGTCTTGGGGATGATCGGCGACCGTATGGGCCCGTCTCTCGTGCTAGCGATCAGTACGATCACTTTGACGGTGATTATTGCAATTCCTCTGGGGGTAACAGCTGCGTGGCGGCAGGGCAGGTTGTTGGACCGCGCTATCATGACCCTGTCGGTGTTCGGCTTCTCCGTCCCCACTTTTGTCATCGGATACCTACTGGTTTACCTATTCTCGATCCAGATGGGTTGGCTACCGGTCCAGGGTTACAGGCCGCTGTCTGACGGATTCGGGCCGTTCGCAGAACGCCTGATATTGCCGGTTCTCGCACTCAGCACGGTTTACATCGCCCTGATCGCGCGCATCACACGCAGTAGCATCATCGAGGTTATGGGGGAGGATTTTATCCGAACGGCGCGAGCAAAGGGGGCGAATGAGCATGTGGTCCTGATGCGGCATGCGCTCCGGAATGCAGCCGTTCCGATCCTGACGATTATCGGCATCGGGATGGCGTCACTGATAAGTGGAGTCGTGGTGACCGAGTCGGTTTTTAACCTGCCTGGTCTGGGAAGGCTGGTCGTCGAAGCCGTGCTTGCGCGAGATTACCCGGTGATTCAGGGCCTCATTCTGCTGTTTTCCTTCATCTACATCATGATCAACCTCGCTGTCGACCTGCTTTATCCGGTGTTTGACCCGCGTATCCGCTACTGAGGTAAACTATGCCCTCTTCCGCCAATCATGCACCGGCGGAGACGAATACGGAACTCATGAATGGTCCGTCGCTCTCCCTTCAAGACGCTCAATATTTGGCACCGAGTCTACTCGCGCAGTTGATCAGCGCCCTGAGGAGCGTCCCTGCTCTTGTCGCGTTCGTGGTTATAGTGACCGTCGTCCTCGTTGCGCTTCTTGCGCCTTTTCTCGGAACAGTCGATCCAGTCGCGATCGATCCGGCGTCGCGGCTGAGCCGTGTCTCGGCCGAACACTGGCTCGGCACGGATGCATTCGGGCGCGACACGTACTCCCGCGTGATCTATGGCGCCCGAGTTTCACTGCTGGTGGGTGCGGGCGCAACACTGATGAGCCTCGTGCTTGGGGTGCTGATTGGGGTGATCGCGGGATACTTTCGAACAGCGGACGCAGTCGTCATGCGCATCATGGACGGGATCATGGCAATCCCGAGCATTCTGCTGGCGATAGCGCTCGTATCCCTCACAGGGGGAAGCCTATTGACCGTGCTGGCCGCGATCACCATTCCCGAAGTTCCTCGGGTCGTGCGGCTGGTGCGCGGCGTCATCCTTACGGTCCGAACAGAACCCTATGTCGAAGCGGCCATCTCCCTGGGAACAGGTACGCCAACGCTACTGGTCCGCCATATGCTCCCTAACACGATCGCACCGCTGATCGTGCAAGGGACATACATTTTCGCGGCTGCCATACTCATCGAGGCTACGCTCAGCTTTTTGGGAGCAGGTCTTCCGCCCGAGATTCCGTCTTGGGGGAATATGATGTCGGAGGGGCGAATGTACTTCCAGCTTCTGCCAGGCCTGATCCTGTACCCAGGTGTTCTTCTGGCGGCGACGCTCCTGAGCGTGAACGTGCTGGGCGATGTTCTGCGCGACGTGCTTGACCCTAAGATGGCGAGGAAATCATGAGGAACCTGCCCTTGGACTCTGACGATACAGGCTGCGACACCGACAGGGAGAAGCCAGTTCTCCAGATAGAGGACCTGGCGATTCAAATAGGAGGTTCAGCCGCGCGCCCGGTTATTCGGAACGTCAGCTATGACATCAAGCCTGGCGAGACGCTCTGCGTTGTCGGGGAGTCGGGTTCCGGCAAGTCTGTTACATCACTCGCGATCATGGGATTATTGCCCGATGCGCTGCGGTCCTGTGGAGGTCGCGTTCTGCTCGACGGAGAGGACGTCCTGAAGGCAAGCCCTGCGCGGCTCCGTGAACTGAGGGCTACGCGCATGGCTATGATTTTTCAGGAGCCGATGACAGCTCTTAACCCTGCCGAGACGATCGGCCGGCAAATTGACGAGGTGCTGCGGATACACACGAAACTCGGCAGAAAGGAGCGCAGAAGAAGAGTGCTTGCCATGCTTGAGTCCGTACATCTGCCGGACATCGAAAGGATATACGACGCTTATCCACACCAGCTCTCAGGCGGTCAGCGACAGCGCGTGGTGATCTCGATCGCGCTTATCCTCCGGCCTAAGCTCCTGATCGCCGACGAGCCGACCACTGCACTCGATGTGACGACCCAGAAGCAGATCCTCGCGCTCATTCGTGAGCTGCAGCAAAAGCACAACACGGCAGTGCTGTTCATCACTCACGATTTCGGGGTCGTCGCCGAAATCGCCGACCGGATTGTTGTAATGAACAGTGGCCAAGTAATTGAAGTGGGGACGCGGGAAGAGATCCTGGCACATCCGCGTGAGGCTTATACCCGAATGTTGGTGTCATCCGTACCGAGCCTAGTTCCCAAACGGCGAGAAGCAGAGAGAAACGAGGTCGTCCTGGACGTATGCGGACTGAGCAAAACCTATGCGGACAAGCGGCTATTTAGGCGCGGCCGGCCGGTCGCTGCGGCTCAGGACGTAAACCTCACGCTGAGGCGCGGGGAGATTGTCGGAATTGTGGGCGAGTCGGGGTCCGGCAAGTCAACAGTGGCACGTTGCATCGTACGTTTGTTGGATCCGACATCAGGTACTATTCGCATCCACGGGAGCGACATCGCCCAGACCTCCAGAAGTCATCTGCGTCCCTTCCGTCGGCGTATTCAGATTGTCTTTCAAGATCCTTATCGTTCGTTGAACCCTCGGGTGAAGGTGGGGGATGCGGTCGTTGAGGGCCTCCTGAACTTCGGCACACCGCGCGATGACGCCATGGCGAAAGCGAAGAATCTGCTTCGGACGGTCGGCCTGGATGAAGAGGCTATTCACCGTTATCCGCATCAGTTCTCCGGCGGGCAACGTCAGCGCATATGTATTGCTCGTGCCCTTGCGTTGGAGCCGGACGTCCTAGTCGCCGACGAGGCGGTGTCTGCGTTGGACGTCTCCGTGCAGGCGCAAGTTCTACGGCTACTGGATGAAATCCGGGAGCGCACTGGGATTGCCGTGCTGTTCATTACACACGACCTGCGCGTAGCGGCGCAGATCTGCGATGGCATCGTAGTAATGCAAAACGGACGCATTATTGAAGCAGGGCCCGCTGAAGAGGTGCTAACGGCACCTCGGCAGGCATACACCCGTACGCTGATTGAGGCTGCGCCTGGCCGTGGTTGGGACTTTCAGAACTTCCGCCCTTTACAAATCGATTCGGCAAAGCCTGCCGATGCAATGCAACCCAAGCAAATACACTGAAGGTAGGATTATGAATCGGCGTTTTGATGTGCTCATCCGCAATGGTTCGGTTGTAGACGGGACCGGTGCCGCTCGATTTGGTGCGGATATCGGAATTTTAGGCGACCGGATCGTGTGCATCGGCGACTTAGGTGATGCGACAGCGACCAAAGTCATCGATGCATCGGGCTTGATTGTCGCTCCTGGCTTCATCGACGCTCACACGCATGACGATAGGTTGTTGTTGTCTGACCCGCACATGTCGCCCAAGGTAAGTCAGGGAATAACCACCGTGGTCGGGGGCAACTGCGGTATATCCCTGGCTCCGATGCCTCGGCCGATTCCGGATCCGGTGACGCCGCCGCTGAACCTGCTCGATGAAGGCGGGAAATGGTTCCGGTTCTCGACCTTTGCAGATTACGTGAAACAACTTGAGGCGACGCCGGCCGCCACGAACTGCGCTATGCTCGTCGGCCATTCTACGCTCCGCGTAGCTACCATGACCGACCTGACCCGACCTGCGAGCCCCGATGAGATCGCCGCGATGAGGGAGATGGTTGTCGAAGCAATGCATGCGGGAGCTATCGGCTTATCAACCGGACTGGCCTACGCGCCCGCGATCGGAGCGCCAACGGAAGAGGTCATCGAGATCTGTCAGCCCTTGGTGGAGTACGGTGGAATTTACTGCACACACATGCGCGACGAAGGTGACAAAGTGATCGAGGCGCTGAATGAAACGTTCCGTATCGGTCGGGAAGTTGGCGTTCCGGTTGTCGTTTCGCATCATAAAGTAGTGGGCGCGAAGAACTTCGGCCGATCGAAGGAAACACTCAAGCATATTCAGTGCCATATGGCCACACAGGAGATCTGTCTCGACTGCTATCCGTACGCAGCGTCCTCGACAATTCTGGCCCCGCATCTAGCAGCGAACGCAACAAGAGTGACCGTGACCTGGTCGAAAAGCCTGCCAGAGTTCGCCGGGAGGGACCTGGCGGAGATCACGGAAGAACTCGGTGGCACGCAGGAGGAGATTATCGACCGCCTCTTGCCAGCGGGTGCAGTGTACTACCGGATGGATGAGGATGACGTTCAGCGCATACTGGCATTTGATCAGACGATGATCGGATCGGACGGGTTGCCCCACGATGAGAAGCCACATCCCCGTCTATGGGGCACCTTCCCGCGTGTCCTTGGCCATTACAGCCGGGAACTCGGCCTATTCTCGCTTGAGACGGCCATTCACAAAATGACTGGCCTGACAGCCAAGAACTTTGGCCTCGCTGATCGTGGTGTAGTGCACGAGGGAGCCTTCGCTGATCTCGTGGTCCTGGATGAAGGATCGGTCGATGAGGCGGCGACGTACGACAATCCCATCGCGCCGTCCAAAGGTATTGAGACCGTACTGGTTAACGGCACTGTAGTGTGGAATGGCGGCAAACCTAGCGGCGAACATCCTGGCCGCGTTCTCCGGCGCCAGCGCGGTTCCCATCCTGCCCCTCACTGAGCGGGAGAGCAACGTGCCGCACCATCGCTTTTCTACATCGACGCCCATAGGTTGCCCCAGCGGGGGCGCCCTGATCGATGTGATCATTCCCGTACGGAAGAAGCGGTCGCGTCGGCTGCAGCGGGCGGGCCGATCCATGTGGACCGGGCTGTTGCCGCTGCGCGGCAGGCTTTCGCCAGCTCTGCCGGGACCAGCCGGGCCAGAGCGCCTGGACTCCTTCGCAGGATCGTTGGCCTGTACAGGGCTCGCACTGAACAGCTGACGGAGGCCGTCTCCACAGAGATGGGCGCACCCAGCGCTTTCGCCCGCGAACGGCACGTGGCCGCTAGCGTCGATTATCTGATACGCGCCATCGAAGTTCTGAAGAGCCACGAGTTCGAGCAAACGCTCAACACGACGCTGATCAGCCGAGAGCCCATTGGCGTGGTGGACCTCATCAAGCCATGGAACTGGCCGCTGAACCAAATCGCCTGCAAGGTGGGCCCAGCGCTTGCAATCGGATGCATAATGGTGCTGAAGCCGAGCGAGGTCGCGCCTCTTTCCGCGCTCATCTTCGCGGAATTCCTCGACGAAGCAGGCGTACCTCCTGGCGTCTTCAACATCGTCAGCGGTGACAGCCCCAACGTTGGCCATGCCTTCGCAAGTCACTCTGACGTCGATATGATATCCTTTACAGGCTCGACGCGCCGGCATTCAGGTTTCCAAGGCTGCGGCCGACACGATCAAACGTGTCCACCAGGAGCTGGGCGGTAAGTTCCCGAACATTCTGCTGGACGATGCGGATTTCGAGGCATCGGTCATGCATGGAGCTCAAGTGTGCTTTGTCAATAGCGGCCAGACCTGCAACGCCCCGACCCGACTTCTGGTGCCGGCAGACCGGCAGACCGGCAGGACGAGGTGATCTCATTTGCTCGGCGCGTTTCGGAAGAGATCGCGGTGGGGGATCCGAGAAATGGATCGACTACCATGGGGCCTGCCGGCAGTCAGATCCAGTTCGGCCGTATCCAGACCCCATTGCGGCCGGCATTGAGGAAGGTGCAACCCTGGTGATCGGAGGTCCAGGCTGCCCTGCAGGGCTCAACCGGGGCTACTATGCACAGCCGACTGTGTTCGCGGATGTGCGCAACGATATGCGTATTGCTCAGGAGGAGATTTTTGGGCCCGTTTTGAGTATCTTGCCTTATAGGGACGAGGAGGATGCCATAAGGATCGCCAACGACACGGTATACGGTCTTTCGAGCTACGTTACCTCCAGCGATATGGAGCGATCACGCCGGGTTGCCCGCAGGATTAGGGCCGGCATGGTCCACTTGAATGGGGCGCAGGGCGACACCGCTGCCGCTTTTGGCGGCTATAAGCAATCCGGTAACGGCCGTGAGTGGGGTCGGTTCGGTTTCGAGGAATTTTTGGAGGTTAAATTGATGCTTGGCTTTGTCGCATAGTGGTTGGATCGCAAGTCTGAGAGGGGATGTCACGGTAACTTTTCGGTCAGTCGCTCGTAGCTTAAGCGCTCGGGCATGAGAAGGACGTCCAGTCCCTCCCGTGGCTTCCGTGCCCGGCCGAGATCATCAACCCCACGTGCTTCTTCTGCAAACTGCTGAAAGGCTTGTGCTGCGTTCCGAAAGGCCATCGTGACGGGTGGGGACCCGCTCCCATGGTGCCGCCAGACGTGAGATCCTACCGGGCGTCAAGCATCGGCAGAGCCGATATCTCAACAACCGCTGTGAAATTGCGCCCCAGCGGACCCGGCGACGGAAAAGCCAATGAGGCGCCTCAAATCTGCCCCCATGTCCAGCAGTTCATCGCCACCCGTACTTCGGATCGGCAGCTGCCTTAAGCTCCGCCGCCATGTCCCACCGGCAGTGATTGCGGTGCCATCCGGGATCCCGCTTAGGTTACTTGGCGTGATGTGACCGGTGCTGCGCCCATAGATTAGCCCGGCCGGGCCTGATGGCTATGTTATCGCCTCAGCTTCGAATTGACGGTACCGCCAGATGCGCATCGTACGCCAGCTCTGGTACGCATCGCGCAAATCGGGCGATGCTTAAAATAACATTTGGAGAAAAGTTTCATCTTTGCCACTATTCGAGAGGGAAAATTCCGAAGTGGGCACCAGTATCGCAATAAAGTTTCTGCGGGACCGTGGGCACGGCTTTCTCCCCCGGGAGGAGCAAGGAAGGGGAGCGGTAGATAATGGCACGGCGGGTTCTTGTCGCGGAATTCATGCACGAGACGAACACTTTTAGCGTTCAATTGACAGACGAACAGGCCTTCAGAAATTCCTATTTTTATGTGAAGGACGAGATCCCTCAGGCTTTTACAGGAACGCGTACGGCTATCGGGGCAGCTTTCGAGGCGGCAGAAAAGTTCGCTTGGCACGTCATCCATCCGGTGGTGACAGGGGCGAATCCATCGGGTCGCGTGACAGATGAATGCTTCGAGGCTGTGACGAAGCGGATCCTCGATGCCTGCGATGGGGTTGATGGGATTCTTCTTCACCTTCATGGCTCCATGTCGACACAGAGCCACGACGACGGGGAGGGCGAGCTGCTTGCCCGCATCCGGGGGCGTGTTGGCGATGACAAGCCGATTGTGGCTGTTCTCGATCTGCATGCCACCGTGACCCAGGAGATGGCAGACAGCGCCAATGCTCTGATCTCCTACCGGACCTATCCTCACGTGGATCAATACGAGCGTACATGGCAGGCGGCCGAACTGCTTGAGAGAGCAATGACGGGCGAGGCAACGCCTCGGGTGGCGCTCGCTCGGCGTCCGATCCTATATGCACTTGACGGAGGCCGCACCACGTCGCCGCCGATGATGGAGTTGCTGCGGCGAGGAG
Organism: Microvirga sp.; assembly: GCA_031181145.1. Classification (GTDB taxonomy): domain Bacteria; phylum Pseudomonadota; class Alphaproteobacteria; order Rhizobiales; family Beijerinckiaceae; genus Microvirga. Next base: position 12,228 of record JAPSLB010000042.1, on the reverse strand, counting down.
ACCAGATCGAATCGGACGGAAGGGCGCTCGTGGTCAGCGTGCAGGCTGGCTTCTCCTCGGCCGATGTTCATGACATCGGACCTTCTATCGCCGTTACGGGGAACGACCGTGCAGCTGCCCAAGCCGTTGCCGAAGAGCTGATGGATTATGCTTGGGAGCAACGGACATTTTCTTCTATTCACTTTACTCCTCTGGATGAGGCCGTCGCCCGAGCGAAGGCGGGCGAGTCAAACGCCACAAAGCCCCTGATCATTGCCGATTATTCCGACAATCCCGGCTCAGGTGCCTATGGGGATGCCACCAATCTCCTCAAAGCGGTGCTTGATGCGGATCTCCAGAATGTCGGCTTCCACGCGATCTGCGATCCCGAGGCGGTGCTGCAGGCGCAGGAGGCCGGAATAGGGAACAAGGTCACTCTCCGACTTGGCGGGAAGATTGACCCAACGATGGGTGGTGGGCCTCTCGAAGTCACGGGCCATGTGGCCGCGATCACGGATGGTTCGTTCATTGCCTATGGCCCAATGGGAGGCGGTGCTCGGCGCAATTATGGTCTGAGTCTCCTTTTACGCGTCGGCGGCGTGGAGATCATCGTGATCAGCTACAACGGGCAGGCGACCGACCTTGGGCAGTTCACGTCACTAGGCGTCGATCCGGCACGAAAAGCCACTCTTATCGTCAAATCCATGCAGCATTTTCGAGCGGCCTTTGAGCCGATCGCGCGCGAGGTCCTCGAAGTCGATACGGGTGCCTTGTCGACGCGTAACTTCAAGGAGCGTCCGTACAAGAGCATCAGACGTCCTATCTGGCCTCTGGATGCCATCTGAGCTTCGTGGTTCGATAGGGAGAGAAACGAACTCCCGCTGGTAAAACACCGGTGGGAGCACAAGGGATAACCGGGGATAGGAAATGAACATTGCTGCTAATCGCTCGATCGCGTCCAGCTCGATAGGGAAAGGCGCGTCGTGGCCCGTGGCCGATATCGTCTTGAGAAACGGTCCGATCTGGTGCGGTCGAGAGGAGGGCATCGTCGAGGCTGTCGCCATCTGGCAGGACCGTATTCTGGCCACGGGGAGCGAGGCCGATATGGACCCCTTAATTGGCGCTTCCACACGCGTCATCGATCTCGAGGGTCGACTTGCGACACCCGGCCTCAACGACTCGCATTTGCATTTGATCTCGCTTGGGATGATGATGGATTGGATCGATGCAAGGCCATCATCGGCACCAACACTCGAGGCTCTCCTCTCGGCTGTTAGAGAGAGGGCCGCCAACGCGAAGCCCGGGGAATGGATTCTGGCCCGCGGGTACGACCAGACGAAGCTCGACGTGAAGCGGCATCCTCATCGCGATGAGCTCGATCGCGCCGCTCCAACCAATCCCGTGATGCTGGTGCGGACCTGCGGTCACGTCTCCATCTGCAACTCCCGTGCCCTGGAACTGGCCGGGATCGACGAGAGCTCTGCGACCCCGGCCGGTGGCCTCATTGAGCAGCAGGGTGGACGTCTCACCGGTCTTCTCGCCGAGAATGCCCGCGCCCCGGTCTGGGCTGTCATCCCACCGCCGACCGAAGACGATCTCGTTAATGGCATCGAGCGCGGCGGTCGTTACCTGCTTTCGTACGGCATCACCAGCTGCATGGATGCGGCTGTGGGTCAGCGGGGTGGTTTCGGCGAGATTGCGGCTTACCACCGTGCGAAGCGCGAGGGGCGCCTGCCCGTGCGAACGTGGCTAGCTCTTTTGGGAGATCCGGATAGGTCGATCGTGCCTCAGTGCTATGAGGCAGGGCTGATTTCCGGCACCGGCGACGACATGCTGATGATCGGCGGTATCAAGTATTTCCTCGACGGTTCTGCAGGGGGGCGCACCGCATGGATGACAGAGCCTTACCTCGGAGAAGATCGGACGACTGGTGTGCAGATGATGCCGGACGATCAGCTGAACGACCTCGTCATGGACGCTCATGCCAAGGGTTACCAGTTGATCTGCCATGCTATCGGAGATGCGGCTATCGAGCAGTTGATCACCGCCTATGAGCGTGCGCTCTCTGCCATGCCGGATCCGGACCGTCGACACCGGATCGAGCATTGCGGCTTCTCGACCTCCGCTCAGCACGAGCGCATGATCAAGGCTGGCATCTATCCTTGCCCACAACAGGTTTTCATCTACGATTTCGGCGACGCCTATATATCCGTGCTCGGAGAAGAGCGCGGCCTGAGGAGCTATCCGCTTAGGACTTGGTTCGATCTTGGTTTCAAGCCCGCGACGGGGAGTGATGCGCCTGTATGCGATCCCAATCCGTTCCCGAATTTCTACGCCATGCTGACACGCCAGACCTGGAAGGGGACGGTCATGGATGCGAGCGAGAAGATATCAATTGAGGAAGCGCTTCAGGCTTATACGGAGTTCGGTGCCTTCTCGCAGAAAATGGAAAATGTGAAAGGCCGTCTCGTGCCTGGGCAACTCGCGGATATTGCCGTCTTTTCACGCAACCTTCTGAGCGCTACGCCTGAGGATATTCTTGACAATACTGAATGCGATCTTACGATCCGTGGTGGTGCGATCGTTCACGACCGTATTGGCGTTATATAAAACCACAAAGGGAACGCGCCTGGACATTGAACTGCATCGACGAGAGTTCGCTACTGCGGGCCGGCATAGTGCCGGCGCGTCCGCATCTGTCACAGCTTGGAGGATCAGCCGTGCTCAAAAAGTTCGCCATCACCACTGCACTCGCCCTTACCATGAGCGCAAGCGCTTATGCGCAAACCCCGCGCCAAGGTGGTACGATCCGTTTCACCGCGCCCTATGGATCGAGTTTCGCCAACCTTGATATCCATACGTCAAACCGGGCTCAGGACGAGATCTGGGCAAAGGCGATCCATCGGGCGCTGTACAATTGGGATTCCAATGCCAACAAGCCGGTTCTTGAACTCGCGAAAGAGGTGATAACCTCGGGTGACGGTCTCGTGTACACGTTCAAGCTGCGTGACGATGCGTATTTCCACCATGGCCGCAAGATGACGGCCGATGACGTCATCTGGTCATTCACGCGCATCATGGACGGGGCGAAGGCTTATCCAGGCGCGCGCTACGTTCGTATCATCAAGGGGGCGGTTGAAGTTGAAAAGGGACAGGCGAAGGAGATCTCAGGTCTGAAGAAAATCGATGATTTCACGATTGAGATGACCCTTACCGAGAAGGTCGATCCCGGCTTCAACTTCTATCAGTCGATGACCTCGATCTACCCGGCGGATGAAGCTTCGAAGGATACGTTCTTGACGAAGCCTATCGGTCTAGGTCCCTTCAAGTTTGTTGAATACGTTCCGGGTTCGCGCCTCGCGGCCGAACGCTGGGAGAAGTTCTATCAGCCCGGCAAGCCCTATGCCGACCGGGTCTCTATCTCGATCATGGGCGAAGCGTCGGCGCGCGACGTCGCCTTCCGCAATAAGGAGGTCGATGCATCCATTCTCGGCCCCACCCAGTACGTCGCCTACAAGGCCGATCCTGAGCTTTCGAAGGGTCTGCTCGAAGTCGCCGAGGTTTATACGCGCAACATGGGCATGAATCCGAGCTTCAAGCCATTCTCGGACAAGCGTGTGCGTCAGGCTATCAACTACGCCATCGATTCCGACCTCATCATCAAACGTCTTGTGAAGGAAAAAGCCTATCGCGCTACGAGCTGGCTGCCGATTTCGTCGCCAGCTTACGACAAGGATATGAAACCTTACCCGTATGATCCCGAGAAGGCGAAGCAGCTTCTCGCCGAGGCGGGCTATGCTGAAGGCTTCGAATTCGAATGGACGGCAACCTCCAACGAAAGCTGGGGCATTCCCATCGTCGAGGCGGTAATCCCGATGCTTGAAAAGGTCGGGATCAAGGTCAAGATCAAGCCGGTCGAGGGTACTGTTCTGTCCGAGGTGACGAGCAAGGGAGATTACCAAGCATATATTTGGTCGAATACTTCGGGGCCTGATCCGCTGACCGCACTTAAGTGCTTCCACTCCGCGACGCCGCAATCGGCGTGCAACTATACTCAATTTAAGAACGCAGAGTTCGATAGGTTGCTCGACGAGGCTGCTGCGAGCGAGGATCAGGCTAAGAGACTCGATAACCTGAAGAAGGCGAACGCGATTCTCCGCGAGGAGGCGCCGATGTGGTGGTTCAATTATAACAAGGCCGTGATGGCTTACCAGCCTTGGATCAAGGGGCTGCAGCCAAACGCGACCGAATTGGCGATCCAAAACTACGAAGACATCTGGGTCGAGGCATCGTCCCCAGCCGCCAAGTAAGTCGCGATTGAGCAAGAGCTCACCAATCAACTGCAAATCCTGGCGTCTCTGAGAATAACTCGGGGCGTCAGGTGGAGTTTGGGATGCTTTCTTTCATCGTGCGACGTCTGCTGCAGACGTTACCAATCATATTGGCCGTTGCCGCTCTGATCTTCCTGATGTTCAGCGTGATCCCAGGTACATTCGCATCCAGCATGAGCGATGATGGGCGCAACGTGTTGGATGCCGAAGTCATGGTTCGTATGAACAAGGAATTCGGCCTGGATGACCCTGTCTATGTCCGCTTCGGCAAATACATCGCTCAGTTGGCAACCTTCGATCTCGGGACCTCGTTCCGGTCGCGCCAGCCGGTTGCCGATGTCATTGCGGAGCGTCTTTGGCCGACGGCGCAACTTGCCTTCGCGTCCATGCTATTTGCGATCGCCGTCGGCGTGCCGCTCGGATTTATCGCCGCCCTGAAGCCGGGGAGCTGGATAGATACCGCCTCCATGATCGGTGCGGTGTCGGGCCTGTCTCTGCCCAAGTTCTGGCTGGGACTGATGCTCATGTACCTGTTCGCTCTGGTGCTCGGTTGGCTTCCGAGCTTTGGCTATGGCGACGGGAGCCTACGCTACCTCATTCTGCCATCCATCGCCCTCGGTGTTGCGCCGTTGGCCCTTCTGGCGCGAACGACGAGGGCCGCTGTGCTCGAAATCATGAACGCTGACTTCGTGCGGACGGCACGCTCGAAAGGAATGAGTGAAAGCAAGGTCGTCCGCTGGCATCTCACACGCAACGCTCTCGTGATCATCCTGACCACCATCGGTCTCCAGTTCGGGACGGTCATCGGACAGGCGGTCGTGATCGAGAAGCTGTTTTCCTGGCCGGGTCTCGGATCGCTCCTGGTCGACAGCGTGACATTGCGCGACATTCCCGTTGTTCAGGGCTCGATCCTGGTGATCGTTCTTCTGTTTCTTCTCATCAACATGCTTGTCGATGTGCTGTGTGCGATCATCGATCCGCGCATCAAGTATACCTGAGGCGGCCACATGAAGTTCAGAGCGAATCTCGTGATTGGAGGCGTGCTTTTCGCCGGTGTCGTCGTCGCCGGCCTCTTCGCTCCCTGGCTGGCGCATACGGATCCGGTCATGGATGCCAACCTGATGTATGCTGAGGAACCGCCCGGGAGTGAGTTCTGGTTTGGCACCGATGCTCAGGGGCGTGATATTTACAGCCGCGTGCTCCATGGAGCCAGAATTTCGCTCACGGTCGGCATCGTGTCCCAGCTCATCAACACGGTTATCGGCGTGGCCTTAGGGCTCTCTGCCGGCTATTGGGGCGGCTGGTGGGACGACATCGTCAACGGCCTCACCAACATGATGTTGGCAATCCCTTCCCTGATCTTCGCTCTCGCTATCATGGCGATTCTCAATCCGGGACTGACCAGTTTGCTGATCGCTTTGGGTCTCACAAATTGGTCGTTTACATGCCGCCTCGCGCGCGCCTCCGCCCTCTCTTTGAAGAGCCAGGGCTATGTTCAGGCGGCCAAGGTACTTGGCTATGGCGATATCCGGATCATGCTGACGCAGCTCTTGCCTAACATGCTGGGTCCGATCATCGTCATCGGCACACTCGGCATGGGAGGTGCCGTTCTTGCCGAGGCTGCTCTGTCGTTCCTGGGCCTTGGAATCCGGCCGCCTTACCCAAGCTGGGGCAGCATGCTGTCTGATGCGCGCGACCAGATTACGACGGCTCCGTGGATCTCCATCTTTCCCGGCCTTGCCATTTTTCTGACGGTGTTAGGACTGAACCTGCTCGGCGATGGGTTGCGGGATATCCTCGATCCCCAGGCAAGGACACGACGAGCATGAGCGGGCAGACCCTCCTCGAGGTCGAGAACCTCAGGATCGATCTTGATGTCGGTGGCAAGCGCTTTGCCGCCGTAGAGGACGTGTCATTCACGATCAACCGGGGTGAGACGCTTGGGCTCGTAGGCGAATCCGGCTGCGGCAAGAGCATCACTTCCCTGGCGCTCATCGGGCTGTTGCGGCATCCTCTCATGATCGGTGGAGGCACGATCCGCTTCGATGGCCGCGAGATTCAGAATCTTTCGGCCTCGGAGATGCGCAAGCTTCGCGGCAATCGCATTTCCATGATCTTCCAGGAGCCGATGACAGCGCTCAACCCGCTCTCGCCGGTCGGCAGGCAGATTGCAGAGATGTTCGTCCTGCATAAGGGTACGAGCTGGAGAGAAGCGGAGAGATTGGCCGTCGATGCGCTTGCGAGCGTCCGTGTCCCGGCGCCCGAGCGGCGGGTCAAGGATTATCCGCATCAGCTCTCGGGTGGCATGCGTCAGCGTGTCATGATCGCCATTGCGCTGGCCTGCGGACCGGATCTGCTCCTCGCGGACGAGCCGACCACCGCTCTCGATGTAACCGTGCAGGCTGAGATCCTCGAACTCATCCGGGAACTGTCGACTGCCAAGGGAACTGCGGTGCTGATGATCAGCCATGATCTTGGGCTCATTGCAAATATGTGCCGGCGGGTGGGTGTCATGTATGCTGGCAAACTCGTTGAGGAGCGCGCTGCGGAGGATGTCTTCAGTTCGCCGAGCCATCCCTATACGAATGGGCTTGTCGCCTCCTTACCGTTGCTTGGCGCACGTGCTCGCTATGGTCGCCAACGTCTTAAGGAGATTTCCGGCGTCGTGCCTCCGGTGTCAGCCTTCCCTACCGGATGCCGTTTTAATCCCCGATGCCATGCTTCCACCGATCGCTGCAGGCGCGAAGATCCGGCTGTGACGCCACTCGCCAATGGCGGCTTTGTACGATGCCACTATCATGAGTAAACTTTCCACTGACACGATCCTGAAGGTCGAGGACCTCGCTGTACATTTTCCTGTAGGCGGAGGTTTCTTAGGAAGGCCCCACCGTTACCTTCATGCGGTGGACGGCCTAGACCTCGAGTTGAAACGCGGGGAATGCCTCGGCCTCGTTGGAGAGTCGGGGTGCGGAAAGTCAACTCTTGCACTCACCATCCTTGGATTGCAGGCGCCTACGCGCGGACGGATCTTGCTCGACGGCTACGACATCAACAGCCGAGGAGCGGATCGCAAGATGCGAGCTCGTACCGCCCAGATGGTCTTTCAGGACCCATACTCCTCGCTTAATCCACGTCAGACAGTCCGCAAGACGCTGGAGGCGCCGCTCCGCCTTCATGGAATTACGGCACCGAGCGAGATCGAAGACCGCATCGCCGAGATGCTTGGGCGCGTCGGTCTGCGGCCCGATCACGCTGGGCGCTATCCGCATGAATTCTCAGGGGGACAGCGCCAGAGGATCGGCATCGCGCGGGCACTCATTCTCGATCCTAAGATCATTATTCTGGACGAGCCGGTTTCGGCTCTCGACGTCTCCATCCGAGCGCAGATCATCAACTTGCTACTGGAGCTCAAGGACACGCTCGGGCTCTCCTATATCATGATCAGTCATGATCTTGGTGTCGTGGAGCACATGAGCGACCGGGTTGCGGTTATGTATCTCGGGCGCATCGTCGAGACCGGCGGGTGGGAGTCGATATTCACCAATCCACGTCATCCCTATACCCGCGCTCTCATCTCGGCGATTCCGGACCCGTTCAAACGCAACCAGGGAGATAAAATCGTGGGTGAGATTCCGAACCCGCTGAATGTGCCGACGGGATGTGGGTTCAATCCGCGCTGCCCTGAAGCGCAGGACATCTGCCGCGCTCCACTGGTGCCGGACCTAGAGGACGTGGGAAACGGACATTTTGTTCGGTGTCGTCGTGTCCATGAAATCGCTGCGAGGAATGCGGCACTAGCCTCAGGGAGCTAAATTGCACACGCCCGACGGGCTCTCGACAACTTTCCCAGAAAGCGCTCCGCAATGACTTATATCCCTAACATTCTCGTCCGTGTATCGCGTATAGGGAACCCTTCCCATATCGGCCAGCTCATCATCGACGATTGGTCGGTTCCGTGCACGATCGGAACAGGAGGCTTGATCCAGGCGTCCTTGAAGCGAGAGGGCGACAAGTGCACACCTATGGGCGTCTTTCCTCTGCGCTATGGCTTCTATGACCCCGTTGCCCTTCCAGATTTTCCGCGCAGTCTAGCCTTTCCCTTTGTTCCCCTGTCGGATGACATGATCTGGGAGGAGGAGGGGACCGACTATAATCGGCTGGTGTTCGCCGATAAGGGAGAACGTTTAGAAGACAGACTGATACGGCGCAGGGCAGAAGCACTCTTTGATGTCATCGTGCCTATCGGGTTCAACGACGCCGTTGCAGAAGTGGGACACGGCAGTGCAATTTTCATCCACGCGGCTCGTAGCGACATGAGCGGCACAGCCGGATGCGTCGGTGTTCCGCAAGAGCACATGCTTGAGCTTGTCCGCCGCCTAAGGCCGGGCATGCTTATTGATGTCGGATACGCAGAAGCCACTCACCAAGAAAGGGTCGATTCAGAAGCGCCGCTCGAAACCGTCCACTTTACTGGTCTTGCTCCGGGCCCGAGGCTGATCGTCGTGGGGGCCGTCCATGGAAACGAAACTTGTGGGCCACAGGCCATCCTGCGCGCCATCCAAGATTGCCGGATGGGCCGCCTGACGGTCCGTAGGGGCGAGGTAACGTTCCTGCCTGTCGCGAACATGAAGGCCTTCCGCCATGGAACACGGGAAGGAGACCGGAATCTAAACCGGGACTTGCGCGAGAAAACGATCCCTGAAGACTATGAGGATCGGGTTGGCAATCGCCTCTGCCCCCTGCTGCGGGAGCACGACGTCCTGCTCGATGTTCACTCATTCCGAGGAGAGGGCGAGCCCTTCGTCTTTGCCGGGCCTCTCGACAATACAGGTTCGATAGAGCCGTTCCGTCACGCCAGAGCTGAAGGGGAGTTCGCCGTGCGGCTCGGCGTTTCCATCGTGATTCACGGATGGCTTGAGATCTACGGTCGCCTCCTCAAGACACGCGAGAGACTCGGGTATTCTAACATAGCGAGCTCGGAAGGCGTTGGCACGACAGAGTACATGCGCTTCTCTGGGGGGTATGGGGTTACGCTTGAATGCGGCTCGCATGAGGATCCCCAGGCAGCGGAAGTCGGCTACTCGGCCATTGTCCGTGCTCTTGCGCATCTTGGAATAATCGATGCTTCGCCGCCGGACATCACGGCCGAGTCCGTCATCGAGCTTGTCGATGTGCTTGTCTGCGAGGCCGAGGGCGACCGGCTAGCGGAGAGATGGAAGACGGGTGACAGGGTGAGCGCCGGGCAGATCATTGTTCGCCGAGCCGCCGGGGAAGTTCTGAACGCTCCGGAGGACGGATTCATCATCTTCCCGAACTACGCAGCGAAGCCAGGCGAGGGCCTCTGCTATTTCGGCATACCCAGTACACGCGCTCTGGGAACGTCGTGTTACCCGCGCCCGGATAACGGCCAAAAGCATTGAGGACAATGCGCGAACACCCCATCACCCATTGCGACAAATGAGCTTACATCTTACCCCAAGGCCATCCGACGCATGAAGAGGGAAGGTCATCTGACACACCACTTGGAGCATTGCACCTCGAAATACCTCAATAATGTCGTTGAGGCGGGCTACGGTGTTCTCAAGCGCGTGATCTGACCAGCAGACAGAATTCAGAGCAAAAGGAGGTTTACCTGGCGCTGAAAGGCTTTGAAGTCATGCGGGTGATCCACCGGGGCCATTGCCAGGCACGACAGGCGATATCCGTCTGTTCCGCCAACTCTTCAATCTTGCTGCACGGGGCAATCCATTCGACCAGACTGATCACATCCCATTCTAAGTTACTGTAACAGAGCCCGTGGCTCAGGCGGATCGTGGCGGCGGTAATCCTGCGTGTGAGAGGGCTGACGAGTCGCCTGCTGCAGACGGCAGCTGGCTTTAAGCAGTCCAAATTCCGGCCATGGAGGAGAGAAGGGGCAGATGAGAGACTGGAGGGCTTCTGCCAAGTGCTCGTAAGGGCTCGTCATCGCCAACAGGGATCTCTTCCGGCTGATCCTAGCTCGCGCGCTGATAGGCCCGGTGGCCGCCAAGTACCACAGCAACCTCAAGCTGATGAAGCTGTTCCTGTCGCGCCTCTGGTGACGGCGCCCCTCGAATCCTAGCTTCTGCAGTTGACGCCAGAGGCGATCGACCTGGTACCGGCGCCCGACCGCGTGAGCTCACCGGCAGAACGCGCTACAAAGTGTGCGAATCGTCTCGAGGCGATGAGCTCATGCTTGCGACTGCCAAGCCATAATCTCTCATCAGGATGTCAGAGGATCTCTATGGCCCGCCGCCTTCGCATTGTCGCCTTCGCTGTGCTTGTCCTATACACCTGCATTCTCGCGGCGTTGTTCGTGAAGCAGCGCAGCCTGCTCTATCCGGCGTCCGACCGGCGCACTACGGCTGCCGAGGCTGGTCTCGGCGGTTTTCAGGATCTCATCCTTGCAACTGCGGACGGGGAACGGCTCGTGGCGTGGTGGAGACCTCCGCAGCCTGGCAAAGCGCTCGTCCTGTACTTCCATGGCAACGGCGGCAGCCTCTGGAGCCGGCGTTTGCGCGCTCACGCCCTGACTGCGTCCGGCCGAGGTCTTCTGATGATCAGCTACCGCGGTTACTCCGGCTCGACGGGCACGCCGACCGAGGCCGGTCTCCACATGGATGCCCGCGCTGCATATGATTGGATCGTGCGCTCCTATGAGCCCGCGCGCTTGGTAGCCTATGGTGAGTCGCTGGGAACTGGCGTGGCAGTGCGGCTGGCGAGCGAGGCGTCCCTAGCGGGTCTGATTCTGGATGCACCCTACACCTCCACGGCTGATGTGGCGAGCCTCACCTACTGGTATGTTCCAGTCGGCTGGCTCATGTTGGACCAGTTCCGCTCGCAAGATATTATCACTAAGGTGAAGGCTCCGATTCTGATCCTGCATGGCACGGACGATCGCATCATTCCCTTTACATTGGGAGAGCAATTGTATGCGGCTGCCCCAGAACCGAAGCGCTTCATTCGCATCGAGGGCGGGAGTCACACCCGCAATTTGGAGCAGGGTGGGATGCAAGCGGTGGATGAGTTTCTGGCCGGGGTCGAAGCTGGGCTGTTGAACTCGTCCGTCGATGGCGTCGCTGCACCACCCCAATAGCCATAAGCCGCGCAGAAGCACTCTTTACTGCCATCGTGCCTAGAAGACGCCTTCGCGGACCTTCGTGAATGGGTTTGTGCCTCGCACTGATTGTGTTGAGCGCATCGGCTGAACTTCAGCGCTCATTGGTGATGCCTGGGGCTTCTTTTGGCCAAGTCTCTGGGCGTCGGATAGGTCCCAGCTCGTGATCGCTTTCTGTCCTGGTTGAGGTGTCGGCGGAGAGGAGATCCAGGATGGTGAAGGCAACCCTTATATCTTTAGGGCTTCCCGCTCGAAGGAAGCGAATGGCCGACCACCGGGCCAGAGGAAAGAACGCTTCACCTGATCCTTTCCTGGCCAGCCTAAAGATCTATGGCACCCTTGGTGTTCGAGGAGAGCTCCCGAAAGCATTCCGATACACAGATTGAGCTGCTATGTGCCTCAGGGAATTGGCAGCAGCGCCGGCGCGCTATGGCTATTCGTCGGCTGCACGTTCTCTCGCGCCGGGAGGGCTGGAGGGAGGCGGGGGCACCAATGAGGTTTCGGCGATTGTGCCGTTGATCAGCTCTTCGGTAGGCGACTGTTCCAAATCCTGACGAAGCAGGAATTGCAATCTCAGGGCTTCGTCGGACCTTCCACAGGGGGCCTCGTCAATGAGTCTGCCAATGCTAGTCTATCAGTGCGGAATTTTGTGGTCGCGGCCCATATGTCTATGGTTTCGGGGCGGGCTGCGGGATTGGCGTGGAGTGGCGCGGCGGGGGCAGTTCGACCAGCCGGAACGCCACCGGGGGCGATTTCCAGGTGGCCGGCAGCTGGAGCGGAACG
>JAPSLB010000041.1 GCA_031181145.1 Microvirga sp. | reverse complement strand
ACTCACGGATCGCCTCGATCAGCGCCTCCGGGATGCCGCACAGGCCAAACCCCCCGGCCATGATCGTCATCCCGTCCTTCACCACGCCAGCCAGCGCAGAACGCGCATCGCCGTAAACCTTGTTCATAAAATTCTCTCCTCATGGGAGTTGGGTCGTGCCTGGAGTTCGCTGTGAGCGTCGCGAAGCTGCAAGCACAACCGCGATGCAGAGATTTCCCAAAGATTGCTATTCCGCATCCGGCTGGGCAGACGGGTGCGCGCTGCGGAAAGCCGGATGCTCGCCAGCAAGTGTCTCGACACGGAGCATGCGGGGGTAAGCGTCCAGCGGCACGTTGAACCGCCGTGCTGCGTAGAGTTGCGGCAGGAGATAGACGTCGGCCATCGACGGATCCGAACCGAAGCAGAAGCCCTGATCCGCGATGAGGGCTTCGACCGCCGCAAGCCCCTGCCCTATCCAGGTGGAAATCCAGTCAGAAACCTCCTGCTCGGAACGTCCGAAAACCCTCCTGAGATGGGTGAGCGGGCCGACGTTGTGCAGCGGGTGGATATCGCAGCCGATGATCGACGCCACGGCTCTGACCCTGGCCCTCGCCACCGGATCGACCGGCAGAAGCGGAGGCGTCGGATAAACCTCCTCGAGATATTCCAGGATCGCAGGCGACTGAATGAGAATGCTGCCGTCCTCGAGCCCGAGCGCCGGCACACGTCCCTGCGGATTGAGGGCCCGGTAGCCAGGAGCATTCTGTTCGCCACCGTTACGGACCAGATGGACGAAGGCCTGCTCGGTCTCAATTTTCTTGAGGGCAAGGGCAATGCGCACGCGGTAGGAGGAGGTAGACCTCCAATACGTATGGAGCTTCATCTCCTTGCCCTCATGGTGACGGCAGGATTGCGGCGCGGCATTCGCCAAATCCGATGGGAGCAAAACCCTCCTTACGGCCGCGGGCCCGCAGGATCACCTCGTCGCCGTCCTCTAGGAACCGCCGCTCCTCGCCGGAGGCAAGCACGATCGGATTCTTCCCGCCTAGGGTCGTCTCCAGGATGCTGCCGCAGCTCCCCTGATCGGGACCCGAGATCGTTCCCGTACCCAGCAGATCGCCCGGCTGAAGATTGCAGCCGTTGCTGGTATGATGCGTGATCATCTGGGCCACCGTCCAATACATGTGTCGCGCATTGGACAGGGCGATCCGGTGCGGCGGCAGCCCTTTCTCCCGCAGGCCGGGGGTAAGGAGCAGAACCTCCAGCTCCAGATCGAGCCCGCCCCCGCGCTGGTCCGCCTCGTCCGTCAGGTAAGGCAGCGGAGCGGGATCGCCTTCGGGCCGGCTCGGCTGCGGGATGCGGAAAGGCGCGAGCGCCTCAGGTGTGACGATCCAGGCCGAGATGGTGCTGGCGAAGTTCTTGGCCAGGAACGGCCCGAGCGGCTGATACTCCCAAGCCTGAATGTCGCGCGCCGACCAGTCGTTTAAGAGGCAATATCCCCCGATATGGGCGGGAGCCTCTGCGATGCCGATAGGCTCGCCGAGCCCGTTGCCGGGCCCGATCCAAACGCCCAGCTCCAGCTCGTAGTCGAGCCTCTGGCTCGGCCTGAAGCCGGGTTCCGAGGCATCCGGCGGCTTTGTCTGCCCTCGCGGTCGCCGCACGGGCACGCCGGAGGGACGGATCGACGATGCACGGCCGTGATAACCGATCGGAACGTACTTGTAGTTCGGCAAAAGCGGATTGTCGGGGCGGAACTGCTTGCCGACATTCATGGCATGGTGGATGCCAACATAGAAATCCGTGTAATCGCCGATGCGTGCCGGAAGGTGCAGCGTGCAATCGGAAGCCGCGCGCAGGCACCCTTCCGCTTTTCGCTGAGCGGGACTCCCCTGCGCCAGGATCTCCGACAGCCGCATGCGCAAGGCCCGCCGGGGACCTGCTCCGAGTGCGAGGAAAGGATTGAGTGCTGCCCCGGATGCAAGCTCCGCCGCCCTCGCCGCCTCGCCGGTGAAGAGGCCGGCTGCAAGAGCAGCCGGCAGGTCGATGATCCGATCGCCAATAGCGACACCGCCACGGGGCTCACCTCCGCGGTGGCTGAAGATCCCCAGCGGCAAGTTCTGGATTGGAAAGTCCGGATGGCCATTGGCCGAGGCCACCCAGCTTTCGAGTTTCGGATCATGAGTATGATCGAGCTGCGTCATCGTTACGATCACCGCTGGTTCGGGTTGAAGTGCTTCTTCAGCTTATGGCCATAGGCGCCGTAATCCTTCTGAAGCGACTCGGTCTGCGCCGCGAAGGCCGTCACCTTCTGCGGGAAGCGCGTTTCAAACATGAACGCCAGCGTGCCTTCCAGCCTATGAGGCTTGAGCTCCACGTTGCTCGCCTTCTCGAAGGCGTCCACGTCCGGCCCGTGCGGCAGCATGGTGTTGTGCAGCGACATGCCGCCGGGCACGAAGCCGCCGCCGGTCTTGGCATCGTAGACACCGTAGATCAGGCCCATGAACTCGCTCATCACGTTCATGTGGTACCAAGGCGGCCTGAAGGTGTTTTCCGCCACCAGCCAGCGGTCCGGGAAGATCACGAAGTCGATATTGGCCGTGCCTGGCGTCTCCGACGGCGAGGTCAGCACGGTGAAGATCGACGGATCGGCATGATCGTACAGGATCGGCCCCACCGGCGAATAGCGGCGCAGGTCGTATTTGTAGGGCGCGTAGTTGCCGTGCCAAGCCACCACGTCGAGAGGCGAGTGATCCATGTCGGCCACCCAGAGCGTGCCGCCCCACTTCACGTACATCTTCGAAGGAGCATCCCTGTCCTCGTAGGCCGCCACGGGTGTGAGGAAGTCACGCGGGTTGGCGAGGCAGTTGGCCCCGATCGGTCCACGCTCCGGCAGGGTGAACGCGCCGCCATAGTTCTCGCACATGTACCCGCGCGCCGGGCCATTGGTCAGCTCGACACGGATCTTCACGCCGCGCGGGATCACGGCGATCTCACCCGGCTCGATGTCGATGATGCCGAACTCGGTCCAAAGCCGGAGAGAACCCTGCTGGGGCACGAACAGCAGTTCGCCATCGGCATTGTAGAAATACTCATCCACCATCGAACGGGTGATGAGATAGACATGCGCGCCCATACCCGCCTGGGAACCGGCATCGCCGGCGGTGGTGATGGTGTGGACGCCCTCCAGGAACGAGACGGACTCGTCCGGAAGCGGGATCGGGTCCCAGCGCATGGGAGCGATCGGCATTTCTACCTCGGCCGCGGGCGCGGTGCGCCACAGGCCGATGTCAGCCTTCTGGAACTTCCCCCAATGGGTGACGGTGGGGCGTATGCGGTAGAGCCAGGAACGCTCGTTGGTGGTCCGGGGCGCCGTGAAGGGCGAACCACTCAGCTGTTCGGCATAGAGGCCATAGGAGCACTTCTGGGGGGAGTTGCGGCCAATGGGAAGCGCACCGGGAAGAGCTTCCGTCTCGAAGCCGTTGCCGAAACCCGACATGTAGCCGGGCTGGATGGCGCTCTCCTGCACATGTCCGGCTTGTGGCTGAGCAATTGGATTCTGGACATTCATGGTCGTTACCTCCAAGGTTAGTTACATACGTAACCGTCATTTTTGTAACTAACAACCCGATGACGAAACTCGATCTCGAACAGTTCCTACCTTATCGCCTCAACCGGCTCAGCGCAGCCATTTCCCGGGAGTTCCAATCCGTCTACGGCCCACATCACGACCTGACGACGCCTGAATGGCGGGTTCTCGCAACTCTGGGGCAGTTCGGGGAGAGCAGCGCAAAGGAAATCGGACAGCATTCCTCCATGCACAAGACCAAGGTCAGCCGGGCCGTCCGGGCCTTGGAGATGCGCCGCTGGCTCAAGCGCCGCGAGAGCGAAGAGGACCGCCGCGAGGAGATCCTGACGCTCACGGCACAGGGACGCCGCGCATACAAGGACATCGTGCCCAAAGCCTTGGCCTTCGAGCAACGGATCCTGCGGGATCTCGGTTCCGAAGCCCCTTTCCTTCTCGCCGCACTGACACGGCTTGAGGACGTCCTCCATGGGTGACCCGGATCGGAGTCGAAGCGGCTTTTCAAACAGGTATCCTGCCGCAGTTCCCTGCGGCAGGAAATTTAATGTGACGCAGCATGACGGCCGACGACGTATCCGAATGTCAGCGCCGGACCGAGTGTGATGCCTGCTCCGGGATACGATCCGCTCATGATCGAGTTAATGTCGTTACCGCAAGCATAGAGACCCTCGATCACCCGGCCATTCGTGTCGCGGACCTGACCGTGGGCGTTGACGTCCAATCCCATCGTTGTGCCGATGTCCCCCGGAAATATCTCGACGGCGTAAAGCCTGCCTTCGAGTGGCCTCAGGCACTGGTTCGGCTTGTGATCCGGATCGCCAAGGGCCGTCTGGTAGGGAGTCGAGCCCTTGCCGAAATCGGGGTCCGTTCCCTGCGCGGCACACAGATTGTAGCGGTCGAGCGTCGCGCTAAGGGACTTGGCGTCGATGCCGCATTGTGCTGCCAATTCCTCCACGCCCGAACCTCGCTTGAGATAGCCCGATTTCAGGTATGGGTCGATCCTGCCTGGGAAGCACGGGACCGCTCCCAGCCCATAGCGGCGCAAGGCGTAATGATCGCAGACCAGGAATGCCGACATCCGGCCTTCGTCCAGCAACTTGTTCACCAGGCCCCGCACGAAGTCGTGATAGCTCGCTGCTTCGTTAGTGAAGCGCCGCCCATCGTGACCGACTGCAATGATGCCCGGCTTGGCCCTGTCCATGAACAGATGCGGGAACGGCCGCTTCGATCCGTCAGATTGCGGGATAAGCGAAATCGGCGCCCAGGAGCCGGCGTCCGAGTTAGTGGTCACGAAGGCCGCCCCGATCGCCTCGGCCGCGGAAATTGCGCCACCTGTGTTCGATGACGGCGACATGCTGTAATGGGGCAGGCCGCGGCTGACATGCTCGAACATCTTGGCACGGCGCTTCGCATCATGTGGAAAGCCGCCGCCAGCAAGGACTACACCCTTTCTGACCTCAATGGTCCTATCGCCCTGCTTGGTGCGTATGACAGCAGCCGCTACGCGGCCGGCCTCGTCCCGCTGAAGCGAGACGAGCTCATGCTCGGTCAGAAGCGGAATCTTCAGGGAGAACGCCGTTTCGGCCAAGCGGCCCACGACCGCCGCCCCGAGGCTCAGCCGTGTGTTGCGACCGACGATCACCTTGTCCTTACAGTACCGCAGAACCTGCTTGGCGGCATGCACGAAGGAGGACCAGTCACGCGTCATACGCACGAAGTGATAGAGATCCATCCGGCCGAGTTGCATACCGCCGAGGATGGTGAATTCCCTGATCGGAGGACGCAGCCGAGCGAGGTTCTTGCCCAGAGCTCTTCCGTCGTACTCCAGCGCGTCCAGCACGCGTCCTCCCAGCGCAGCCCCATCCTTCTCCGGATGATAGTCCGGAGAATAAGGGCGATGCGCCATCTTCAGCGCAGTCTTTTCGTTGAAGAATGCGATGGCTTCGGGGCCGTACTCAAGAAAAGCGTCGACCAGTTCCGCATTGAAGCGATTGCCGGTTTCAAGCTCGATGTAGCGACGAGCGGCTTTAGGATCATCCTCCATTCCCGCTGCGCGCATGATCGGGTTGTTAGGCACCCAAATGGCGCCGCCTGACACGGCCGTCGAGCCGCCGAAGTATTCGGACTTCTCGACGACAACCGCTTTCAAGTCGCCGTGAGCTGCACTGATTGCGGCCGCCAATCCGCCCGCGCCTGAGCCGACGACGAGAAGGTCACAGCTAGCGGGCAAACTCTCAGACGCCATGGAGCGGCTCCGGTCTGGGGAAGCGGCCAGTTGTCCATCCGCCATCGACGGCCAGAATCTGACCTGTAATGAAAGAGGCTTCATCGGAGGCAAGGAATCGCACGGCACGCGCGACATCCTCCGGCTTGCCGACGCGCTGCAGCGGGCACTGCTCGATCATGATCTGGCGGCGCCAGGTTTCGGTCTGGATACGCTCGGCGGTGAGCGGTGTTTCGATCAGGCCCGGAGCAACGGCATTCACACGAATGCCAGAGGGACCGAAATCGGTCGCCAATTGGCGTGTCATTCCGATAACTGCCGCCTTCGACATTGAATAGCCCGCACTGTTGTAGGCGCCAACCATGCCGAAAACAGAGGCTATGTTCACGATTGAGCCGCCACCCGTATTCATCATACGAGCCAGGGCCCAGCGCGACAGGCGAAAGACACCAAGAATGTTGATGTCGAAATAACGCTGGAGGTCCTCATCCGAGGTCGCGATGGCGTGGGCGCCACGTGCGACACCAGCGTTGTTGATGAGTATGTCGAGCGACAGGTCGGCCTCGTCGAGAGCTGCGCCGATCACATTGGGCAGGCTTGCGTCGGTTACGTCGCCCATAACCGGGATCGCGTGATCCGACTTTGATGCCAGTGCATCGATGCCTGCCGGCTCACGGTCCACGGCCACGACAATAGCCCCAGCCGACAGAAACGCATGGGCGATCGCCTCACCGATGCCTTGACCGGCACCGGTGATGACAGCGACCTTCCCCTGAAGGGATGTGATAGGAAAATCCATCTCTGCGCCTTCCTCAGAATGCCGCCGTACCGCCGACGGAGCGGCCGCCATCCACGATCAGAACCTGACCTGTGACGTAGCTTGCGCGGGGATCGGCGAAGAAGGAGACAGCGTGAGCGATGTCCTCGGGAATACCCAGCTTGCCGGTGGGTTGTGCTGCGCGCATTTCCTCAAGGCCGTCCTTGCGCTCGAGCAGCATGTCGGTCTGGATGATGCCGGGGGCGACCGCATTCACGGTGATCTGCTTCATTCCCAGCTCCAGGGCCAGAGCCTTGGTGAATCCCGCTACCGCCGCTTTGGACGCGACATAATGTGCGTAGTGCCGAGCACCGAAGGCCGCCCGCGAACACAGGTTCACGATACGGCCGCCTTCAGGCATTCTCCGCGATGCCTGCTGGGAGAGGGTGAACATCGCTATCAGATTCACCTCGTACATCCTGCGGAAGTCGTCAGCAGTGAGCTTATCGAATTCGACGACGGTAAAGATACCGGCATTATTGACCAGAACCTGCAGTGTCTCGATGCTGTCGATCAGCGCCTGCGTCGCCGCCGGGTCGGTGATGTCGAGTACAGCTGCACGTGCCTCGTAGCCCTTTTCCTGGAGCTGACGGACCGTTTCTTCGGCAGGCGCCTGCGCGCGATCGGCGACAACAATGGAGAAGCCGTCTTCGGCAAGGCGGTTTGCAATTGCGCGGCCAATCCCGGCTCCTGCACCGGTGACGATTGCGGTTGGCGATCTGTGCTCAGACATAGGCATAACTTTCCAAACGCCTTGGCGTGCAAGGCAGGGCAAAAGCCAGAATATCACGGGGGCTGGTCGCGGACCGGTAGGCGACGGTCCGCGACCTCAGATAGCCGGCGCAAGCCTTCTTACGCCGGTCGGAAGGAATCAGTTCAGGCCGAATGTATTTTCGTCGAGCTTTGCAAAGATATTCTCGTGCACAATCTTTGCGACTGCTTCGGCGTCATTCCGATCGACGCCTTCGAGGAGCTTAACCCACTTGTCCTGCAGGGCGAGGAACTCCTTCACGAACTCGGTCGGATCCTCCACACCGCGCTCCTTCATGGTGCGGGCCGGAGCGTTCTCGACGAGATTGCTCCGGAACTTGGCCAGAGCTTCCTCCAGCTCGGGATGAGGCTCGTTGATCGAGATCTTGCGCTCGGCAGCTCCGGCAAAGGCAGCTCCCACGGCCTGGGCATAGGCGACCTGCGAACGTGCGAGGCCGAGAGCCGTCAGATCAAGGATCTTGCGGCGGTTCTCCGGACCGATCTCTTCCCAGAAATCCTTGTTATAAACGTAAGTCGCACCGAGTGACGTCCCCTGCTCAAGGGTAGTGATCGACTTCACGACTTCCCAGAACTTGTAGCCCTTATCGAGGTTCGTCGGGTCAGAAAGCGTGCAATCCAATGAGCCGCGCTCAAGACCCGAATACACGTCAGGCATCGGTGCCGCGACAGGAATTGCGCCGAGCGAGGCGGCCCATTCGTTCTGTGCTGTTCCTGCGGTGCGGACCTTCAGCCCCTTGATCGACTTCAGATCACCCAGATCCTTCATGCACAAGAAGACATAGGTGGGCGTCGAGTAACCACCGAGAAACACCGTATTATGCTTCGCATACTCCTTCTGCATTCTTGGATGAGTCAATCCGATCTCGGTCAGAGCGAAGGCTGTGGCGAAATCGTCCTTCGCGACGAACGCAAGGTCATTGATCAAGCCCGATAATGGCAGGTCCGAGGGCGTGTAAGATGCGGCGACGATGCCCATCTGTGCCACACCGTCACCGATTGCGCCAAGGGTCGTGGGCGCAGGAACCAGCGAGCCCGAGGAGTATATCTCGAAATCGACAGCGCCGTTCGTCGCGGCCTTCACATCATTGACGAA
Organism: Microvirga sp.; assembly: GCA_031181145.1. Lineage (GTDB taxonomy): Bacteria > Pseudomonadota > Alphaproteobacteria > Rhizobiales > Beijerinckiaceae > Microvirga. The sequence goes on along the minus strand of JAPSLB010000041.1, from coordinate 31,716 downwards.
CGTCACGAAAGCAACTTCATTCAGGATGTGCGTCGGCGCCATCCAGTTGGTCGCCTGATAGGATTCCGCCTGTGCCAGACTGGACATCATAGCCAACGATGCGACCGTCGTCAGGATCTTCTTCATAGTTTCTCTCCCTAAATAGGTTCATTGGAGTCATCGGGAACACTTCATGTACCCGACCTTTTTCATCGGCCGTCATTTAGCCATGAATGCGGGCAGCCAAAGGCTGAGAGCGGGGAAGGCGATGAGGAGAGCCAATGTCACGAAATCGATCATGATGAACCAGCTTACACCCTTAAAAATTTCGCCAAGCGAAACGCGATTACCCATTGATGACTTGATGACGAACACATTCATGCCCATCGGCGGTGTCACGAGACCGATTTCCAGAAGCTTGATCGTCAGCACGCCGAACCAGATCAAATTCACATCATGGGCGACGAGAAGCGGCCCCAGTACTGGCAGGCACAGCAGCATGATGGAGATCGATTCGAGAAAAGCACCCAGGATCAGGAACAGGATGCAGATCAGAAATATGACAGTGAAGGTCGAGTAACCATCAAAAAGGCCGATGACATAATCCGGGATCGTGGCGAGCGCCACGAAGCGTGCAAAGAGCGCAGCCCCAAGAATGACCATGAAGATTTCTGATGTTCCGGCTGCCGTGTCCACAAGAGCGCGCTTCATGATGCCGATATTTAGGCGGCCGCGCACAAGGGCGAGGAGGAAGGCAAGGAAAGCACCTGCCGCACCGGCCTCGGTCGCGGTGAATATTCCGGCAAAAATGCCGCCCATGATGCCAAGGATCAGCACCGGCAAGGGCCATGCATCGGCAATCAATGCCCTTTTTTCCTCCGGAGTGACTTCTACTTTCACCTTCGGCGCTAACGAGGGATTCAATGCACAGCGGACGGTGATCATGCCGAGGAACATCACGGCAGTCAGAATACCCGGGATGATGCCTGCAACGAAGAGCGTCGAGATCGAGGTGTTGAGCAATAATCCGAAGACGATCATCAGAACACTGGGCGGGATCAGCGCGCCCAAGGTGCCGGCCGCCGCGACGGACCCGGTCGCGAGGCCCTTGTTGTAATTCGAGCCAAGCATCTCCGGAACGGCAATGCGCGAGAAGGCGGCAGCGGTCGCAACCGATGATCCTGAAGCGGACGCAAAGAGCGCGCTTGCCGCGACCGTGGACGAGGCGAGGCCGCCTGGCAACCACGACAGCAGGATGCGTGCTGCTCCGAACAAGCCCCGAGTCAAGCCCGCTTCCACGGCAATGAAGCCCATCAGCAGGAACATCGGGATCGCCGACAGGTTCCAATCGCCGATCAGGTGGAACGGAACGGCTTTAGCGATACCGACGGCGGGCCGCCAGCCCATCATGCTCCAGATACCGATGAAGGCAGTGCTGCCCATTGCAACTCCGATCGGCACTCGTATGCCGATCAGCACCAGAACCAGGCCAATTCCGATAAATCCAATTTCTATGCGATCCATCGCAGACCTCAGTGACTATGGCTCTGGGTAACATTGTCGACCAAGCGCGCTCGATCGCCTGCGAAAATCTTGATCAGCAGCACGAGACAGGCAATCGCGAGACCAAGAGGCAGCATGTACTTGGCAGGCCACACGGTCACGCGCCACAGCCCGTCGACAGTCTCGTTCACTCTGAATGCCCGCATGGCGACATCCCACGAGAACCAACCCAGGCCTATGTAGAAGATCAGGGTGCCGATCTGACCCATTTTCCGCATGATGCGCTGCGCGGCCGGTCTTACGTTGTCATAGATGAGATCTACGGAAATCGCGGAACCCTTGGCCTCAACATAAGCAAGGATCAGGAACACAGAGGCGATCATGTAGTAGTTGGCCACGATTTCGGCCGTGCTGGGGACGGGATAGTGAAATACGTATTTTCCGACAACATCGGCCATGATGTGGAACATCATGAGGGCGACGGATAAGCCGGCCAGAACGGTAAGTGAATTTGTTAGAAATCTTAATGTTCTTATCATGAATCCTCCTCCCTCGCACGCATCGGCCCGGCTGACGCTCAGGGCCGATGCGCGGCTCTTACTGCATGCGATATCCGCCGTTGACGTCGATCACAGCGCCGGTGATGTAGGACGCGTCCTTGCCCATCAGGAAAGCAACGGCTCCGGCGACGTCCTCGGGGCTACCCACTCTCTGAAGGGGAATACTTCCGGTGACGGTGGAGTAGTTTTCAGGGTCGAGCGACTGATGCAGCATTGGTGCGTCGATCAGACCAGGAGCAACAGCATTTACGGTGATGCCGAGATGGGCAGCCTCTCGTGCACCTGCCTTGATCAGCCCCAGCACCGCGCTTTTCGACGCAATGTAGGCTGAACTGGAGCGATAACCTCCGAGCTGAGCAGCCACTGAGGCGAAGCCCACGAAACGACCATTCCTGAGATTGCGACGGCTTGCACCGCGCAGGTATTCACGCATCAGCAGGAAGGTTCCGGTTGAATTGACGGACTGCGTCAAGTTCCAGTCCTTCAACTCAATCTCCGTGATCGGCGGACGCTCGCCATTCGGAGCGAACAAAAGAATACCCGCAGCCGCGACAACGGCATCGATCGGTGCCCCCGCCTCCTCCGCATCCCTGAACGTATTGATGACGGCGGTTTCATCCGCCACATCAAGCGAAACGGCGCGGTGACCTTCACCAGGCAATCCGGTCAACGCGTCCCTTGCAGCGTCCAGGGTGAGATCCGCGGCAAGGATGCTGAGACCGTCCTCGGCAAGGCGGCGAACGACAGCTCTCCCAATGCCGCCAGCAGCGCCGGTGACGAGACAAACCAGTGACATACTTGATATATCCTAACGACCTGTTCAGCTAAAAATGAACACATTTCCTGACGAATGGCAAATAAATTTGTTTGCGAAATTACAATTTTGGATCCATTTTGATTTCTAACATTGCACGACTAATGTTGAGCGCTCATCACTTTCTCGGGGGGAGGGAGCCATTTGACGGATAATCACACCAGTGCAGAGATGGTGGGCGAACGGTTGCGTGAAGTGATCTTGCGCGGCGAACTGCATCCCGGCGAAAAACTGCATCAAAATCGGTTGGCTGAGCAGCTGGGCGTTTCGCGAACACCGCTGCGCACGGCGCTTGCAGCGCTCGCCAATTCCGGGCTCGTCGTTTACGAAAGCAACTGCGGATATAGAGTCCGTGAGTTCTCGCCTGAGCAGATCCGCGGGGCATTCATCGTGCGCGCGGAACTTGAGGCGCTCGCCTGCATGCTGGCTGCGCCAAACATGACCGAAGCCCTTTCGAAGCAATTATTCGATCTCGTTGCAGAGGGGGATCGTCTCCTCGCAGACGGGCATTTGCTCGAAGAAAGCCACGCGCCGTACCGCGAGATGAACGTGCGCTTCCACAAGCTGATCCAGACGATCGCCGGAAACCCGTGGATCGCTGATTTTGTCGCGCGTCTGCACAACGTGCCGCTGACATCGGATCGCATCATATTGTGGGAGCACTGGAAGATCATTCATCGCTCTCACGACGACCATCGCCGGATCGCCGAAGCGCTGTCACATGGAAATGGCATGCGAGCGGGAGCCATCATGCGCGAGCATGTGCTCTTTGCCATGGACTATCTCTTGAGCCAGCTGAACAGTCAGCCTGAAGGCACGCTGCGTATCGTCCCGGATCGGGCGAAAGCCCAAAACAGGAAAACATCGAAAAGGAAGCCTTAATGAAATTGAGACTTTTCTACTCCCCAGCCTCCCCCTATGTCCGCAAGGTCATGGTCACCGCTTACGAGCGTGGCGTTGAAGATCAGATCGAGATCCTTGGCTCAGCCGCGGGCCCGGTCAAGCGGGACCCCGAAATCGTCAAGCATAACTCGTCCGGCAAGGTCCCCTGCGCCTTGCTGGAGGATGACAAGCCATTGTTCGACAGCCGTGTGATCTGCACCTACATAGACACGCTTGCCTCCGGAGATGGGACGGTCTATCCGCAAGGGGCAGATCGTTTCGAAGTGCTGACACTCGAGGCGCTTGGAGACTCGATCCTCGATGCCTGCCTTCTGTGTCGCTACGAGACGGCACTGCGGCCCGAAGGTCTGCGGTGGGACGACTGGTATGCAGGCCAAATGGCGAAGGTCGATTCAGGTCTGGACGACCTGGAAGGCAAATGGTTCAAAAAATTCTCCGGTGCGTTCCATGCAGGATCGATCGCAGCCGCCTGCGCGCTCGGCTATCTGGACTTCCGTTTCCCTGACAAGGACTGGAGAAGCGCCCACCCGAAGCTTGCCGCATGGTTCGCAGAGGTCTCAGTGCGCCGCTCGATGAGAGAAACATATCCCAAAGGGTAATCCTGATTGGTTTCGATGCATGTCTCGCCCGGTCTGCCGGGCGAGACATGAGGGAACTGACGGCAAATGAGCCCTTGCAGTCGCCCCTGGGCGGGGTTCTGCCCTAGACATTTTTATCCTGGGCCTGATCGAGAATGGTGTTGAGCACTCGGCGGTCATATACCCGAGGCACCCCTTGCGGCCCGTTGGACAACAGCGACTCAATGATCACCCAATCGAAGCCCGTCATTTCATGCCAAAGCATCAGATCCTCCCACGTTGCGAGGTGAATCATCAGCCTGGCGCAAAGGTGCGATCTTTTATAATTTCACGCTTTGGTCTTGCGCCTTTATAGAGAGGCGATGCATTCCCTCTGGCCGAGCATGGCTGTCCCCCGAACGGTTCAAGTGCGACAGGTGAGTGGAAATTCGACATGAACTGCCTGAACTCGCAGGATCAATGTCCAGATCGGCAGGCTCTTGTGGTATAAGGGCAGCCCCGAAACGGTTCTGCGCGTCAGCACGCATACCGCCGTCCCCAGAGAATGATCCGGACAGATGACTCGCAACGCCAAGGCAGAGCCAATCCTCAAGCCCACCTTCATCGCATTGCTTATTGCCGTCTCGGCCGTAAGCCCGCTCGGAATCAACATGTATCTACCTTCCATGCCGAGCATGGCCCGAGCGTTCGGCGTTGATTTCACCACCATCCAGCTGACCCTCTCGCTCTACCTGGCCGCCATGGCCGTCGGACAATTGATTGTAGGTCCGCTCTCAGACCGGCTCGGCCGGCGCCCTGTGCTCCTCATCGGACTTCTCGTCTTCGTGCTGGGTTCGCTCCTCTGCCTCGCGGCGCAGAGTGTTGACCTCCTGATCTTCGGCCGGGTCGTCCAAGCCATCGGCGGTTGCGCAGGGATTACCTTAGGTCGCGCAATTGTCCGTGATCTCTATGGGGGCAACCAGGTGGCGAGCATGATCGGCTATGTCACCATGGGCATGGCCGTTGCACCCATGATCGCACCAACGATCGGCGGCATCCTCGAAACTTTCTATGGATGGCGCGCTTCCTTTGTTTTCTTGGCGATCTTCGGCAGCCTCGCTCTGCTCTTTGCCTACTGGCAGCTCTACGAGACAAACAAGAATCGCGGGTCGTCCGGATCGCTCCGGCACCTCGCATACGGCTACCTAAGCCTGTTCCGCTCTCGCTTGTTCTGGGGCTATACGCTGGCCGCCAGCTTCGTTTCGGCGGTGTTCTTCGCCTTTGTCGCAGGTGCACCTTACGTGATGATCGAGCTGATGGGACGAAGCCCGGCGGAGTATGGCTTCTACTTTGCCATCGTACCGAGTGGCTACCTACTGGGTAACCTCGCCTCCGGTCGGCTCGCGGGCAGGGTTGGGCCGAACCGCATGATCCTGATCGGCACGTGCATGACACTGGCCAGTATCGCTGCCATGATCATGGCGTTCTCCCAGAGTTCCATGCACCCGGTTGCCCTGTTTGGACCTATGTTCTTCATCGGCGTAGGAAATGGATTGGTTCTGCCGAGCGGTATTGCAGGCGCAGTCAGTGTGAAACCGGAGGTTGCAGGCGCAGCGGCCGGCTTGTCGGGGAGTCTTCAGATCGGATTCGGCGCGCTTGTCGCTCCAATTGTCGGTGCGGTGCTTGGCGCGACTGTCTGGCCCTTGATCGCCGTCATGGGCACCTGTTCGCTGCTGGCAATCGTTTCCTTCGGTCTGATTGCTGGACAGCGGGAGTCAGTCGCAAGCCGCTAAACGGCCGCCCACTCAATCTGAATTTGCCTTCTCTCGGGTGGAGAGCAGTTTAACAGCTACCCGGCTCGCCTTTCGTTCCGATCTCGCACCCGTCGCGCTTGGGCCAGTGAGGCTGGATCAATAGGCCAGCTCTGAGATCCGCGTCATTCGCGTACGGTCTGCGTCCGCTGGTCAAGGTGAGCCGCATAACCTCATCCTGAAGCTCTCTTACAGTGCGGATGAGAGGTGGAAATCCTCCTGGACCACAGAATACGCTCATTCCCTTGAAGGAAGGCTGAGAATCGGGTGCATATCCGTCATTGTCCGGCCGCAATCCCTCAGGGTTACGCTCAAGCCAGCCGATGTAAGTCCAGGAATGCGGCAAGCGATCGCTCGATGAGGACATGATCGAGACCATCGACGATAAAGACGATGCGTGAGCGGCGATCCTCGTCAGGCCATGCGGCCATATGCACTGGGGGATGAACCAAGTGTTGCACACCGTGTACGGCCACTGGAGCCGCTGAGCCCTCGACGTTAAGGATGCCCTTTACGCGTAGGATCTTGGTTCCGTGTCGATTCAGCAGCATGGTCAGCCAGATGCCGAAGATTGTCCAATCGACCGGCCTGTCAAACACCACTGCGAAGGCATGAATGCTGTCACCGTGACAGTTGAAGCCATTCCCCTGCCCTCCACCATTGTCGGCAAAGCGGGCATAGCCGGGACGCGCGGGGTCTCCCTGAGGCTGGCCGTGCCCGCGAAGCTGCCATTTTCCCCTGATCTCGGCGGCAAACCAGCGCTGTGCCATCTCGCTCTTGCCTGCCAGCTCGAACACATCGCGGGAGAGAAGCACCCCGGCATCGAGCGGATCACATGGCGAGCGCCAGAGCGGGGCGGACGGATTGAGCTGGCGGATGCGCGCGACGAGCATCTGAGTGTTTCGCTCGTCGGTTAAGTCCGTCTTGGTGACGATCAGCCGGTCGGCCACAGCCACCTGCTTGGCATTCTCCCTTTGGCGGCTGAGTTGGGCTTCGCCGTTCACGGCATCGACGGTTGCTATCACATTGCCCAGGCGGAAATGATGCTTCAGCACCGGATCGGCGTGAACGGTGGAAAGAATGGGGAACGGATCGGCAAGTCCGGTGCTCTCGATGACCAACCGGCGGAAGAATGGTACGCGCCTGCCTTCCCGCTTCGATTGAAGATCCTTGATCGCGGACGAGAGCTCCCCCCGGATCGTGCAGCATAAGCAGCCTGATTGCAGAAGCACCATGGTCTCGTCGATGCGCTCGAGCAGATGATGATCGAGGCCGACTTCACCGAATTCGTTGATCAGCACAGCCGTATCGGCAAGGGACGGATCCCGCAGCAGGCGCTGCAGCAGGGTTGTCTTGCCCGAGCCAAGGAATCCGGTAATCAGATTGACCGGAGTTAATGCCTGCTCCTCAGCCATCCGCTGCCTCGAGCCGGGTGATCAGCACCGGGTCGAGAGGATCGCAGAGGCGGCCGGTCAACGCCTCGGCCTTGATCCAAAGATGAGCGAGATGATCGACGATCTCCGTTCTGCCGGTGGCGGTGGAAAGCAGGAAGGCGGAGCCCTGCCAGTCGCTCAGCTTCAGTCCGTAGAGTCTCAGCAGCCGGTTGGCGCACTGCACGCGCCTCATGCGCTCGCGTCGGCGCTCCGCTGCGTCCCAGTTACGGCTGAACACCCCTGGACGCGCGATGGGGTCCGTCCAATGATCGGCGCTGCCCAGAACGCCGCACAATGCACACATGGATCATGCCTTCCTGTTGCGGCATCCTCGCGAAATCCTGCAAGGACTACCCGGTTTACTTCTTGCGGGGGAATCGTCTTGCGAAGTCGTCGGCGATTTCGTCCATGGTGACGAAGCGGACGCCCGGGTGGCTGATCATGTGGTGGTAAAGGCGCTCCAGCATCATCAGCACCTGCGGTCGCCCCGATACGTCAGGATGGATCGTGATCGGGAAGACCGCGTAATCGTATTCCCGGTAGACCCAGTCGAACTGGTCCCGCCACAACTGCTCGATATCGCGCGGATTGACGAAGCCGTGGCTGTTCGGCGACGTCTTAATGAACATCATCGGTGGCAGGTCGTCGAGATACCAGCTCGCCGGAATCTCGATCAGGTCCGTTTCCTCGCCACGTACGAGCGGCTTCATCCATTCGGAAGCCCTCTTGGAATAATCGATCTTGGTCCAGCGGTCTCCCACGCGGACATAGTACGGCTGGAAATCGCGGTGCATCAGCGAATGATCGTACTTGATTCCGCGTTCCAGCAACAATTCGTTGGTAACCGTCGAGAACTCCCACCATGGGGCGACATAGCCTGTGGGCCGCCTGCCGGAGAGCTGCGTGACGAGCTCGATGCACTTGTCCAGGACCTCGGCCTCCTGCTCCCGCGTCATCGCGATCGGATTTTCGTGGCTGTAGCCATGAATGCCGATCTCGTGGCCTGCGTCGGCAACCGCCTTCATCTCCTCCGGAAAGGTCTCAATCGAATGCCCCGGGATGAACCATGTCGTCTTGATGCCAAACCGGTCGAAGAGTTGCAGCAGGCGTAGGCTGCCTACCTCGCCCGCGAACAGGCCGCGGGAGATATCGTCCGGAGAATCCTCGCCCCCATAGCTCCCCAGCCAACCTGCGACGGCATCGACGTCAATGCCGAAGCTGCAAAGAATGTCCTTCGCCATAGTCGCTTCTCCTCCGGTGTAGGTGTCGAGCCGGAATGACTATCCCGGCCCGCTACGAATGATGCTTTCCGCCGCCAGCGCCATCGCGAGCAGATCATCGTCCTGTCCTGGGCCGCCCGACAGGAGGAACCCCGTTGGCAGACCTTGCGCGTCGGTTCCGTTCGGTATGGATACCCCACACCAGTCAAGGAAGTTGCCCAGCAAAGTATTACGCAGCGTCTTCATGTTGGTGCGCACGAAGAGATCGTCGTCAGCCTCGAGCGCATCAATGGGTGGCGCCACATGGGCGACGGTTGGATAGGCTACCAGCCAGCCCTCTTTCAGCATGGCCGCCGCTTCCGCTACGAGCCTGCGGCGTGCTTCCATGATGGTAATATAGGCGGTGAGCGGCGTTGCAGCTGCGAGCCTGATCCGCGAGGCGACGCGCCGATCCATGCGAGCCGCGCCTTCGCTTTCCACACGCTCTCTGTGCAGCGCGTAGGCCTCGGCATTCACGATCGGGCCGTATTGTGTGTTCAAAGCGAGGATCTCATCGAGAACGGGGATGTCCCGTCGCTCGATGCATACACCCGCATCTTTCAAACGGGTCAGCGCAGCCTCGAAGTTGGCGATGACGGCCGGCTCGCATTCGTCGAAAACCACGTTGGCCGGCACGACCAGGTGCATATCCCTGAGGCTGCCTCGCCGGATATCGGGTGCAGCAAGCCCTCGCGCCGCAGCATCGACCAGGATCGCATCAAGGACGCCGAGGCAGAGGACACCGAGCGTATCCAGCGTGTGAGACAAGGGGAAAGCGCCCCGCATGGGCCAGCGCCTGCCGGAGATCTTGTAGCCGACGATGCCATTGAACGCTGCGGGAATGCGAACTGACCCGCTCGTATCGGTCCCGATGGAGATCGGCGCCAGACCTCGCGCGACAGCGACGCCGGAGCCGGATGAGGATCCGCCTGGGACCCTTCGCTGCCCGTATGGATTGACCGGAGTGCCGTAATGCGGGTTGAGGCCAATCCCCGAAAATGCGAATTCCGTCATGTTGACCCGGCCGATGCTGATCATGCCCGCCGCTTCGAGCCGCGTGACGATGGCAGCGTCGGCCACCGCCGGCGGAGAATCAGCAAGCAGGCGGGATCCTGCTGTCGTCGGGTGGCCGGAGAGGTCAAAGAGATCCTTCCACGCGACAGGCACGCCGTCGAGCCATCCGAGCGAATTCCCGTTCCGCTGCCGGGCCGAGGCGGCCCGTGCCGCCGTGTGCGCCCGTTCGCGGGTCGTCAGCGTGAAAATGGCCGGGTCATCGCAGGCATCGACAGCGGCCAGGGTCTGCTCGATCGCGTCGGCCGCATCGACAACGCCTGCCGCCAGTTGCGCCGCCCACTGAGCGGCTGAGCGGCGGCTCAGCATATGCCTGAATTCCTTGTCCATGATCTAACCCAAGGAGTGGCGGGTCCAGCGCTTTCCAGTAAGCGACATCGAAAAGCAAGAGCAGCGTCGATGCGCCGAATGCCTCGCTGCAGCCCTTCGTTCCTCAACGGAACGCCTCCTGCCAGGTTCCAAGGCCTCCGCGGCCCCCGACCCCAGTCTCGGTGCCTGACCGCAGAACGCCAGGCTGAGGGCGAACGGGCGGAATGCCGCTGATCTCCTGACCACCCATCGGGACCTAGGCTGGCTGATCCCCGGACAGGACCGTATCATCGCCCCCGTGATGCTGCAGAACCATGTTCAACCCAGTCCGTTTCCTTGGTTGATGTCGCAAACACCCTGTTGAGAGGAGACGGACCATGCTGAAGATGCAGCTTGCCGCGGGCTTGGCCGCAGCCGCCCTGATGGCCGGATCTGCCTTTGCCCAAACGACAGCCCCCACCCAGCCAGCCGGACCCGGCCAGGTAATGACCCAGATGCCGCAGGATCTCATGCGCGGTTCCCGGCTGATGGGAATCGACGTTTATGGCGCCGATAACGAGAAGATCGGCGACATCGACGAGATTCTCGTGGATCGCCAGGGCAAGATCCACGGCCTTGTGGTGGGCGTGGGCGGCTTCTTGGGCATCGGTCAGAAGGATGTCGCTATTCCCTTTGACCAGATCCAGTGGATGTCGAACCAGGAGGTTCAGGCCTCCGCGAACGCCGGCCAGGGCGGCTACGGCACGAACACCGCAGGTGGTGTGACCGTGCCGAGCACCGCCACGGGCGGGACGGATCAGCCGGCGACAACAGGCAGCACTGCGACCGCCGGCGGCGCGGCGGGTGTAGCAAATAACCCTGACGCACTAGCGCGCGCCATGGTGAAGATGACCAAGGCAGATCTGCAGAACGCGCCCGAGTTCCGCTACGCGACGGATCAGAACCGGGCGGGAGCCGCCGGCAACACCAACCCGCCGCCGCAGAACGTCAACACTCCCGGTAATGTCCCGCCGAATGCCCCGCAGCAGTAGGAGGCTCAGGACATTTCGGGTGGTTGAGGTCTTTGGACACATGCAATTCACCCAATGAGAAGGCCCGAATCGAGGGGCGCCCCTGCGGCGCCCCTCAGTTCCGGCCGCTCGGCCCGCCATTGAATCGAGTGTCTTGGCTCAGCAATGGGTTTGCCGAAACACCCTTTCTCCTGATGAGTTGAGCACTTGAACCGATGACAAGGTGGTCCTCCGGATGGTTCAGGCGTTGACGGGCACGAAACTCAGGCAAGCTAATACGGGTGCCGGTACTCACTTCTGCACCGAGGGCGCGGTCTCAAACGGGAGTTACATTGAACATCCTGCTGCTTCCTATACTGCCGCTTCTGGCAGCTATTTTCCCACCGTTGGCGATCCGGTCGGGGCGCACGTTCTGTGCAGTGGCGGCGGCTCTGCCGGCGGCCGCCGCGCTTCTTATCCTGGCAGCGGCAGCCCCCGCGGTTTATCGGGGCGAAACGGTTCGTGCGACCTATGAGTGGTTGCCGCAGGTCGGACTGTCGTTCAGCCTGTTTCTAGATGGATTGGGGTTCTTCTTCGCGGCCATGATCCTCGGGATCGGCCTGCTGATCGTCATCTACTCCCGTTACTATCTGAGCCCGAAGGATCCGATGGGGCGCTTCTACGCCTATCTCCTCCTGTTCCAGGGAGCGATGGTGGGCGTGGTGGTCAGCGACAATATCCTCCTGTTGGCGGTGTTCTGGGAGCTGACCAGCCTGAGCTCCTTCCTGCTGATCGGCTATTGGCGCGATCTCCCCGAAGGACGCCAGGGCGCGCGCATGGCACTGGTCGTCACAGGAGGCGGCGGCCTCCTGCTGCTGGCAGGCCTTCTTCTCCTTGGCCAAATTGCAGGATCCTATGAACTGACCGAGATCCTACAGCGCGGCGACATGATCAAGGCCTCGCCGCTCTACCTGCCGATGCTGCTTCTCGTCCTTGGCGGCGCCTTCACCAAGTCGGCCCAGTTCCCCTTCCATTTCTGGCTCCCGCACGCCATGGCGGCCCCGACCCCGGTGTCCGCCTATCTCCATTCGGCCACCATGGTGAAGGCGGGCGTGTTCCTCATGGCCCGCCTTTGGCCCGTGCTTGCAGGGACAGAAGCATGGTTTCTCATCGTCTCGATGGTCGGGTTGATCACCATGCTGGTGGGGGCCTGGATCGCCCTGTTTAAGGACGATCTGAAGGCGATCCTCGCCTATTCCACCGTGAGCCATCTTGGCCTCATGACCATGCTGCTGGGGTTGGGCACGCCCATGGCGGCGGTGGTGGCCGTCTTTCACATTCTCAATCACGCCACCTTCAAGGCGGCGCTGTTCATGAGTGCGGGCATTGTGGACCACGAGGCGGGCACGCGGGACGTCCGACGCCTTGGGGGGCTCCTGCACCTGATGCCGATCAGCGCCACCCTTGCCTTGGTGGCCGCGGGCTCCATGGCAGGACTGCCGCTGCTCAACGGCTTCCTGTCCAAGGAGATGATGCTGGAGGAGGTCGTGCACACGCCCTATGCGGGCAATCCCTGGATCATGCCGATCCTGGCCACCGTCGGCGCCCTCCTCTCGGTCGCGTACTCAGCCCGTCTCGCCATCGAAACCTATCTGGGGCCTGTCCGGACCGATTATCCGCGCCACCCGCACGAGCCCCCCGTCGGGCTCTGGCTCCCGGTGGCGGTGCTAGTCGTGCCGGTGATCGCCATCGGCGTTCTGCCTGCGCTGATCGCCGGTCCTGTGGTGGAACGGACCGCGCTGGCCGTTATCGGCGGGCAGACCCTTCCCTCCTATTACCTTGCCCTCTGGCATGGCTTCACGCCCGCCTTGATGATGAGTATCGTGGCATTCATCGGCGGAGCGGCGCTCCTGGCGGCCTCGAAGCCACTCGACCGCCTCCGCCTCATCGTACCGCGACCGGAAGCAAAACGGATCTTTGACCGGGCGCTCGACGGTGCCAGCCGCGGGGCCCGGATCCTTGTCGCGGCCCTCCACACCGAGTCCCTGCCCCGTTACTTCGCCACCATCGTCGTAGCCATCATCGTTGTCGGTGGCACCGGCTTCATGACGGGATCTCATGCTCAGGGAACCAGGGCCTCCTTGCCCGTCAATGGGCCGGCGCTGGTCATCTGGGCCACCCTCCTGGCCACAAGCCTCGCCGTGGTGGTGCTGCACCCCAACCGCCTTCTCACGCTTATCCTGACCAGCCTCGTGGGGCTCGGCGTCTCGATCGCCTTCATCCAGTTCTCGGCCCCGGACCTCGCTCTGACTCAAATCTCGGTCGAAGTGGTCATGACGATCCTGCTGCTGCTGGCTCTCAATCTCCTGCCCCGCACGACGCCCAGGGAGACCGGCTGGCTCCGTCGGGCGTGGGATGGCGTCATCGCCTGCGTGGGAGGCCTCGGCTTGGCGGGCGTCGCTTACGCATTGATGACGCGGGAGTTTCAGTCGATCTCCCAATACCACTTGGCGCAGTCGAAGCCTGGTGGAGGCGGCACGAATGTCGTCAACGTGATCCTCGTCGACTTCCGCGGCTTCGATACCTTCGGCGAGATCATCGTGCTGTGCATCGCCGCTCTTGCGATCTATGCCCTGCTCGACAGTTCCCTCAGAGGCGCCGCTGCGCGCCGGCTGGCGGAGATGCGCCAGGGCGAGGAGGCCGCCGACGCCCATCCTCTGATGCTGGTCGTGATGACCCGTGTGCTCCTGCCCCTTGCCATGACCGTAGGCGCCTTCATCTTTCTGCGCGGCCACAACCAGCCTGGTGGCGGCTTCATCGCAGGCCTCGTGATCGCCATCGCGCTTCTGATGCAGGCCATGGCAAGCGGGTACGTCTGGACGGCGGAGCGCCTGCGCCTGAATGCCCACACGATGTTGGGTATCGGAGTTCTGCTGGCGGGTCTCACCGGGCTCGGCTCGCTCCTGTTCGGTCGCCCGTTCCTGACCAGCACCTTCGGCTATGTCCACCTTCCCGTCATCGGCGAGTTCGAACTCGCCTCAGCCATGGCGTTCGACACCGGCGTCTTCTTTGCCGTGGTGGGAACTGTGCTGCTGTCCCTTGCCCAGATCGCGCGGGTGTCGGCCCGCGCGGAACGCAAGCCGGTGCCCGCAGGCCCATCGGACATTCAGCTGCGGCGCCCAGCCGCCGTTGCACCTCCCGCCACCGTTCATGGAAAGGAGCCCTGATCATGGAGTTCCTCGTTGCAAGTGCCATCGGGGTCCTAAGCGCCGCTGGAATCTACCTGATCCTGCGCGGGCGCAGCTTTCCGGTCATCATCGGCATGACATTCCTCTCCTATGGGGTGAATGTCTTTCTCTTCGCGATGGGGCGGCTGGCCATCGACAGACCGCCGATCATCACGTCCGATGCTGCGGACTACGCAGATCCGCTCCCGCAGGCTCTCGTGCTGACCGCCATCGTGATTTCGTTCGGCATGACGGCCCTCATCGTGGTGCTGGCCCTGCGCGGGTTCCTTGAGACCGGATCGGACCGGGTGGACGAGGGGATCCCGAAGCTGCCCGAACCTGCCGAGGAACGGCTGACCTCATGAGCGGCTGGATCATCGCGCCCATCATCATTCCGGGCATGGCCGCGGCGCTGCTGCTGCTGCTCAGACGGTCCCCGAACCTGCAGCGTCAGGTGTCACTGGCGGCAACCGCTCTCCTGTGTCTTGTCAGCATCGAACTTTTCATGCTGGCGACGGAGGGGGAAGTTCTGTCCTACCGGCTGGGAGACTGGCCGGCGCCTTTTGGGATCATCCTCGTGCTGGACCGGCTGTCCGCCACCATGGTTCTGCTTTCGGGGGTGCTGGCCTCGGCCGTGATTCTTCACGCCATCCGGGGCTGGGACGAGAAGGGACATCACTTCCATCCTCTCTTCCAATTCCAGCTCATGGGCATCAATGGTGCGTTCCTGACCGGTGACGTGTTCAACCTGTTCGTGTTCTTCGAGGTGATGCTGATTGCCTCCTACGGATTGCTGCTCCATGGCGGCGGTCCGCGCCGCCTGGGGGCGGGTTTCCAGTACGTGGCGATCAATCTTCTCGGGTCGACACTCTTCCTCTTCGCGGTCGGCACCATCTATGGGATCACGGGCACCCTCAACATGGCGGATCTGGCCGGAAAGGTGGGCCAAGTCGCGGCCGGCGATGCTGCGCTCCTGCGAACCGGAGCCCTGCTGCTGTTCGTGGTTTTCGCCTTGAAGGCCGCCCTCGTGCCGCTGCACTGGTGGCTGCCCACGGCTTATGCTGCGGCTCCCGCGCCCGTTGCAGCCTTGTTCGCCATCATGACCAAGGTCGGCGCTTACGCCATCATCCGTGTGTTTACCCTTGTCTTCGGTGCGGAGGGAGGAGCCGCCGCCTCCATCGCAGCGCCCTGGATCATGCCGGCCGCCTTGGCGACCCTGGCGATCGGTGCCATCGGCGTTCTGGCGAGCCGCGTTCTGGTCGACCTCGTCTGCTTCGCCGTGGTCTGGTCGATGGGCTCCCTTCTTGTCGCCGTATCCCTTTTCGACGCGAGAAGCCTGACCGCCGCGCTCTATTACACCGTGCACTCGACCCTGATCGGCGGGGCGCTGTTCCTGCTGAGTGACCTGATTGCCGCCCGGCGGGGACGCTGGCGGGATGACCTCGAGCCCAGCCCCGTTATGGCAAACGCTACGGTCCTCGGCGGCCTGTTCTTCCTGGCCGCCATCGCCATGAGCGGCCTGCCACCCCTGTCCGGGTTCATCGGCAAGCTGATGATCCTCGATGCGACACGCAGCTCCGGAGCAGCCGGATGGATCTGGACCTTCGTGTTGACAACAAGCCTCGTTGTCATCATCGGCTTCAGCAGGGCCGGCACGACGCTGTTCTGGAAGAGCGAGGCGATGGCGGGAACGCTCGAGCCTCGGCTCCCGGTCCGCCCCGCCCCCATCGTCCCTGCGGCAATCCTCGTTCTCGGAACCGCCTTGCTCTCCTTCGGAGCCGGACCGGTGACCCGCCACCTGGAGGCAACGGCGCAACAGCTGGTGACCCCTCAATCCTATGTTGACGCGGTTCTTGGCCAGTCGGCTCATGCACAGCGGGCAACGGAGGTGCGGTGATGGCTCGTCTTTTCCCGCACCCGATCCTGAGCATCGTCATCGCGCTCGTCTGGATTCTGCTCGTCAACGACATCTCGGCCGGCGCCATGGCGCTCGGCATCCTCCTCGGCTGGGCGATCCCGAAGCTGACGAGCCGCTACTGGCCCGACCGGCCGCGCATCCGGCGGCCATTGGCGGTTCTGGAATATTTCGGCATCGTGCTGAAGGACATCGCGGTTTCGAACGTTCAGGTGGCCTACCTCGTGCTGTTCCGGCGCGGCGACACGCTCCGGTCCCACTATGTCACCGTGCCGCTCGACCTGACCACGGCAGAAGCGATCACAGCCCTGGCGGGGACCATCACTCTGACCCCTGGAACCGTCAGCGCCGATCTTTCCGCCGACGGGCGCTCACTGCTCGTCCATTGCCTGGAAACCGCCGATCCAGCTGCGACCGTTGCCCAGATCAAGGAGCGCTACGAGCGCCGTCTCAAGGAGATCTTCGAATGATCGACATCGCCTGCATCATCGCCACCGCCGCCATCGCGATTGCGAGCCTTCTGACCCTCTACCGTCTGGCGCGCGGCCCGGACGTGCTCGACCGGATCCTTGCACTCGATACGCTGGTGATCAACACCATCGGGCTGATCGTGGTGATCGGCCTGTGGTTTCGCACGACGATGTATTTCGAGACCGCGCTCCTCTTCGCCATGGTCGGCTTCGTGACCACCGTCGCGCTGTGCAAATACCTCCTGCGTGGCAACGTCATCGAATGAGGAGCACCATGATCGTCGCGGAAGTCGCCATCTCCCTCCTCATCCTGGTCGGTGCGTTCTTTCTCTTCGTCGGCTCCCTTGGGCTCGCCAAGCTCCCGGACTTGATGCGGCGCCTGCATGGACCGACGAAGGCGACCACGCTCGGCATCGGCTCGATGCTCATCGCCTCCATGCTGTATTTCTGGGCTATAGAGGAAAGCCCGTCGATCCATGAGCTCCTGATCACCCTGTTTCTGTTCCTGACAGCACCGGTGACTGCGCAGATGATCGCCAAGGCTCACATTCTGCGCGAGAGGCACGCACGGGAGTCTATCCCCGGTACAGGCCGTCCCGTCGGCTGGGCCACGCTCGATGCAGCGAAGGCCGATGAGCACTCGGAACACACGCAGATACCCTCCGGCCCATGAAGAGTGTAATATGGAATCCTGGCAAAGTTCTTGATTTCGGGGAAGAGACAAAATCGTGCGCGGTCGCGGAGTTCATTGTGTGGTTGAGCCGCGTGTCTGTGCTCAGGTTCCTCTTATTCTGGCGCAATTCGGTCAACGCGGACGCCCGGTCATAGGAGAGCACGGCGAGAGTGGCGGGACGGCTCATGGAGGCGAGATTCCAGGATGTCGGTGAGACCCACGCAGCCTGCGCCTGGAACGTGCGCTTCGCAGGCTTCTAGCGTCCCGGCAACAAGGATGTTCCCAGGGGACCGTCAGATCAAGCATCTCCTCCGGAGGACCGCAACAGAACCAGCCTGCTTCTCTCCATTGTAGATCTGGGGCAGGAATTTAGCGGCTCAATCGATATGGCGCTCTGACAACTCGAAAGAGCGCACGTGAAACGATTGTAGATTTTCCATGCAATCTCCGATCGAGTCCCGGGAGCGGATCCCCTTACCCTATTCGAAATGTTCCGCAATTGAGCGGACCGGCCAACCTAATGCCGGGCCAAGACCTCTTGCACCTGACCGTAGAGGTCTCCGCCTCCGAAAAGAACACCCTTGATCCCGGCTTCGCGCGCCGCCATCAGGTCGGTCGGTTTGTCTCCGATCAGAATGCATCGGGATGGATCCAATTCCCAAGAGCGCATCAGACTCGTGATCATTCCCGGTGCCGGCTTGCGGCAATCGCATCGGATGCGATAAGTCGCGACAGCCCCCTCTGGATGGTGCGGGCAGTAGCGAATGTCATCCACGGTGCCGCCGAGCTTTTTCACTTCTTCTCGTATGAATGAATGCAGTTCATCTACGGCGTCTTCAGTATAGAAGCCTCGGGCGACACCGGCCTGATTGGTGACAATGAACAGGTGCCAACCCGCGCGGCTCGCGAGAGCCATGGCTTCACGGGCTCCCTCGATCCACTCGAACCGTTCGCGCGTTCCTACCCACCCGTGATCGACATTGACGACTCCATCCCGGTCCAAGAACAAAGCTGGTCGGCGAAGTTGGTTCGGGATCTCTGTCCCGGCTCTCTGAAAGTCGGCCGGAATGCCGATGTCGATGAAATATCCCTGCCCAACTCGCCCTTCGAGCAATCCTCGAGATGCCAAGTGCGGTAGAACATCCCGCTCCAGAGAGCATGTCGGGGCCAGGTATTCAAGAATCGATTTCCGAAAGAGGTAGACACCACCGTTGATTAGGTTCCCGCAGGCATGCTCCGGCCGCTCCCTGAACTCGACGATCCTATCGTCTGCCAGGTTGACTGCGCCGTAACGCGAAGCATCCGGTACGCTTCGCAGCATGACACGACCAACGACACGATCATCCTGGAGCGGATTCGAAAGCAATTCGCCGATCGCTCCGTCGAAAAGCGAGTCGCCGTTCAACAACAGGAACTGCCCTGCCAAATGATTCCCGGCATGGTAAAGTGCACCGCCGGTGCCAGAGCGACTTGGCTCCTCTGAAACGATGACCGAGATTTTGCGCGGCAGTCCGGAAATGACTTGAGGTAGGTCTTTGTAGACCTCCTCCGCCATATGCCCCGCCAAGAGCACAACCTCCTCGAAGCCATACCTGATAAGCTCACGAAGCAGCCATCCCAGGAAGGGACGGTCGCCGCACATAAGCAGCGGCTTCGGCTTTTTTGCCGTCAGTGGACCGAGGCGTGTACCAAGGCCTCCGACCAGTACGGCAGCTTGTTTCAAGCAAGCAGGCATTCACGATCCTGGGCCGGTTGCCGCGGAAATCTATCAAGCTCCACCAAGGCACAGATAATGTGGGCAGCAACTATGTGCATCTGCTGTATGATAGGAGTGTCGTGCGACGGAACAGCCAGGACATGATCGCACATGCTGTGCATAGGAGAGATCGCTTGTCCTGAGAATCCGAGGGTCGTAACCCCCTGCTGACGGGCTGCTGCAAGCCCCCTGAGGATATTCTTGGATGACCCCGACGTCGAGATGGCAAGAAACACATCTCCGGGCCTGCCGAGAGCCAAGATCTGACGCTCGAAAATGGTCTCGAAGCCGTAGTCGTTGCCTATGGCTGTGATGACGGAAGTATCGACCGTCAGGGCGATTGCCGGAAGCGCTGGCCGATCATACATCAACCGGGACAGAAATTCTCCGGCTATGTGTTGAGAATCGCCTGCACTTCCGCCATTTCCGGCAATCAGCAGCTTACCCCCGCGCTGCATCGCGCCGGCGATGACGCTCGCCATCTTTTCCATGATTTCCTGATTGACGTTATCCGCGGCGAGCGCATTCAAGCTGTCAACAGATCGTAGAATGTATTCTCTGATATAGTCCTTCGCCTGCACGTCCACGACTCGACTCCCCTCGGTGTAAAATCGGCCCCCGTCGCCACCGCGCCCGCCATATTCAGAGCTTTGAGAACATCAAAGCGGCGTTCTGGATCGACGATAAGCATCAAGAACCCACCCCCTCCGGCACCGGACACCTTTGCGCCGAGCGCTCCTTGCTTGAATGCATAGTCAAGCAACTCTTCTATTCGCTCCGTCGATATTCCGGCTGCCGTGCGTTTTTTTGCTTGCCAGGAACGGTTGAGCAAATCCGCCATGTAGCTGACCTCACCGGCCAGCAGTGCCCGCTTCATCTCGACAGCGTCGTGCTTGAGCTGATGCAGGCTTTCTATGCTTACTGCATTCGCCTCCTTCATCGAACGCTGCTGCTCGGCGATGATTGCATCCGACCGGCGAGACACGCCGGTAAAGCACGTAATCAGCGACATCTGGAGTTCGTTGAAATGATCACGCCGCACGCGCAGGGGATTAACGATCACCCGGTCGTCTTGCAAGAATTCGATGAAGTTTATGCCTCCGAAGGCAGCAGCATAATGATCCTGCTTTCCTCCGGCGAGATTGAGCTGCAGACGTTCAACCTCATAAGCGATACGTGCTATTTCGTAGGGGCCGAGGGGCAGATTGGCGAGCGTCCGGAAAGCCTCCACAAGCGCGACGACCAGGGCAGAGGACGATCCAAGCCCGGACCCCATCGGTGCGTCGACCATAGTGCTGATCTTAATGGCAGGGCACTTGCCGTCGAGGTATTGCGACACAATCCGCTGCATCACCCCTGCGTGGAGTTGTAGCCTGGCGCCTGAAATGCTCTTACTGTTTGCAGGGAACGATTCCTCGATCCCGAGATCCCGCGCTTGGAAATGAACTCGACCATCCAAGGATGGTTCGATCGACGCGAAAGCATAACGATCGATTGTCACATTCAGGACGGCCCCTCCATATTGGTCGCAGTACGGGCTCAGATCTGTGCCTCCGCCGGCAAGACCGAGGCGGAGCGGAGCTCTTGACCTTATCAGAGTGTCGCTATCCATTTAGATGCTCCGAACTACCTTTGATTTCTGACGAGCAGAGCGCACGGGCCACAGCAGAAGCATCGGAGAATAGACTGCCTGAAGGCTTATCGTTTCTGTTTCGTCTGCTGGGTTCTTAAGGCAAGCGAATTATGACCGGACTAAGCGGCAAATGGTAGAAGTAGTGGCGTCTTCAAAGGGATTACTCCTAAATTTAGATCACGGCTGAAGTTCCTCAACTCCACTGAATTCCAACTCATGGCTGCCATTGTTCAACAAGGACGCACTCTGCATTGAGAGCTTTGGTGTCACCATTCATGGTGAAAAGGGCAAGAGCCGATATCAGACTTTCAGGGGAGGTCCGTGAGTTTGCTAGCCCCTTTGTATCCTTTCTTCCAATGAGCTGCGCATATAGGCTTGCAAGAGCTTCGCGGCCAATTCCGGCAGATGAGGAGCATTCATGAGGGTAGTCATTTCCCCGGCGAACCAGCTCCCTGAAAAACTAGCAGCACGCTGGGCGGAGATCCAGGAAGCTAATCCTGGCCTTGCCAGTCCTTTCTTTCGACCGGAGTTCACACAGGCCGTAGCACGGGTTCGCGAGGACGTGCTTGTTGCCGCCATCGACGATGGTGCTGCGTTCTTCCCCTTCCAGCGTAGTTCATTCGGGCTTGGGCGGCCTGTGGGGGGAACCATGTCCGATTATCACGGTTTGATCGCGCCGCCGGCCTACAGGTGTGACATGGTGGAGCTTCTTAGAGCATGCCGACTGCAGCGCTGGACCTTCGATCACGTTCCCGCAGACCAAACAGCCTTCGCACGGTGGAAGACAATCAACACCTCATCGCCCATTCTCGTTATTTCGGGAGCCGCTCCCGCCGGCTCTTCCAGTCTGCACTCCAATCACAGACGCAAATGGCGTCGTCTCGAGGAAGGACATGGCGAGATCCAAGTAGATCTGGATGCGCGAGATCCGGATCTGCTTGAACTGTGCATAAAGTGGAAGTCCGAACAATATCGCCGCTCTGGAAATCTCGATCTTTTCGCCCGCCCGTGGGCGAGAGATCTAGTGAATGTAGTATCCACTTATCACGGATCGCATTTTGCCGGGATGCTGTCGGTTCTGCGGGTTGATGGTAGGCCGATTGCCGTGCATTTCGGGATCCGCTCACTCAAGTTCTGGCACTATTGGTTCCCTGTCTACGACCCGGAGTTCCAACGGTATTCACCAGGAATCCTTCTTCTCTTGAAAATGATCGAACGCGCACCTGAACTCGGGATAGAAGCGATAGACTTTGGCAAAGGAGACAATCATTATAAACTACGGTTGTTCAACCATAGAGTTCCACTCATCGAAGGATGTGTGGCCGCCAGCCACCCTCTCTGGGTGGCCACTCAGACGCAAACGAAGATAAAGCAGCTTGTTAAGAGCTCACCCGCCTCTGAATACATCATCCCGCCCATGAGAAGACTCATGCAGTGGGCTAGATTCAGGTAGACCCGAGTTTTGCGAGCATGGGAGCGGGGCACGACATCTGCAGATAGCTAACATCACAGGGGTAAGGTGCCGGCTTCATCAATCTTACCCTGCATCTTCTTTACCTTGCACCTTCGCCCAAAGCCATTCGAGTTCCGATAACCAGCAGAGGGATTTGTGGCGAGAAGAGGTTGAATGGTATATACATCGATGATCAGGAACAGAAAGCTTCGCATAGGCATTTTATCGAGCGGCACCGTTTTGTCGGTCTATCATGCCGAGTTTCTAAGGTGGTGCCTTTCGCACCCATGCATAGAACTATCTCACTTGATAGTCATGCGGGAGCGCATTGTTGATGCGCATGGTTCCAATAGTTATGATGAGCACTCAGCTCAGACTGCAACAAGTGCGAAGGCATTTTTCTCACCATCCCTGAATATGGTGCGCGCTTTGGGCTCGATCGAAGAAGCGGTTCTGCGAGCGTGGACACCCCACAGGCAGTATGCCCGCGATTGCGACTTATCAGAGCTGGTTCACTCCACACTCTACGTCACTACATCGTTCTCATCGTCAGATCTTACGCACCGCTTCAATGCGGATGACGCCGCGAGAATCAGTGAGCTAGATATTGATCTTCTGATCATGCCTCTAGGAGGGAATCTTAGCGGTGAGATTCTCAAAGCGGCAAGGCTTGGTATCATTGCCGTTCAGTACTCCGACAACCGAAGCGGCAGCGACACTCACCCGGGCTTCTGGGATGTATACTTCCAGAACGCGACGACCGGCTTTTCCTTCGTCTTGCTTGCCGAGAACGCAATCAGCGGAATCCCGCTACGGCAAGGTCGCTGCTCAACCAAGATTTTCTGGAAATATAACGAAGCGAGCATCTTTCAGCGCTCGATGTATCATCTCAAGCGGCTTGTCGAGGAGATTGTGGAGAAGGACAGCTTGCCTGCGCCACTGCCGCAGTTGCCATCCACGGGCCGCTCGACCCAGCCTCCGACATTCGGCCAAGCTCTACGCTATGGTGGGAATGTCGCCCGCCGGGCATTGCGAAAAATTAGGACCAAGTTGCTTCGCCGCGTAGGCTGGGACTTCCGTTGGAGAGTCGCTTATGTGCCAACCAATTGGGCGGACGCCGTTCTTTGTCGTGGGATCGAGATCGAGAACCCCCCATTGCATTTCCTGGCGGACCCCTTCGTCGTCAGCCGTGAGGGAAAGCACTACTGCTTCGTTGAGGACTACCGTTACAAGGTAGGCAAGGCCGATATCGCTGTATATGAACTTGCAGCTGAAGGCGCCATAAGGTTGGGGACCGCAATCACGGAACGCTTTCATCTCTCGTTCCCCTACCTGTTCACTTATAATGACGAGCTGTACATGTGCCCCGAAACGGCAGGCAATAAGGACATCCGGATATATCGCTGCGTAGCTTTTCCGCTGCAGTGGCGTTTAGAAAAGATCATTCTTACCGATATCTATGCCGCGGATACGATGCTGTTCGAGCAAGATGGCCGATGGTGGATGCTGACTAACGTCGATCCTTTTGGGACGGGCGATCATGGATCCGAGCTTTGGGCTTTCTATGCCGATTCGCCTCTGTCAACCGATTGGATACCTCATCAGCAGAACCCGGTTCTCATTGACGCGTCATGCGCAAGGAACGCCGGCCTCGTTCGGGAGGATGGAAAGCTTTACCGCGTCAGCCAAAGTCAGGGATTCGATTTCTATGGTCAGCGGAGCCGCATTAACGAGATCGTCGAGTTGACGAGCTCCAAGTATGTCGAGGAATGTGCCATCATCATTCGGCCGGACTTCAAGCCAAAAGCTAAGGGCACACATCACCTGCACAGCAATGGATCTATGACTGCGTTCGACTATATTGCATACGACAATTTCAGGCATTGAGGCGTGCTGCATGCATCTGTATCGGTGCAGCTTGAGGCCTGAATCCGTGTCCTTAATGTTGCGTCGCTCTGAAAGGCAGAGTTTCGCTTGAGGGAGTGGTCTGGAATGGGAGGTCGGAAGGTAAGGAACAGGCGTACGGGACGGAATGGAGCAGGAGCGCATTGGGCGTGAGACTTTCCGTGTCAATTGACCTCTGCCTGCAGACAAGTGCAGCACCTTGGCAGCTCCTGAGATAGAAACGTCGGATAAGGGGAAGTCTGTGAGTTTCGGCCGCTTTAAGCGCCGCTTCCTGGAGTAGATCCAGCATCGGCAGAAAGGTCAGACCCTGGGACAGGAAGTTCTCCTTTCTCGTGAGTGAGGAACATGCGGATACTAGTCTTTACTCCTTTGGGCCCGGGCGGCGAAGGAGGGGTCGATAGGATGATGGATGGCCTGCGCGAAGAGTTGGCGCGGCAGAGCCCTGACGATGTGCGCGTTGATTTCATTACTACTCGGGGGCGCTCTGCCCTTTGGCCCCTCAGGTATATCTTATGCCTTCTGCATAGCATCGTGCTGGGCCTCACACGTGCATACGATGTTTGGCATATCAATCTAGGATCTTTCGGAAGTGCGACACGCAAGCTCGGTCTCGTCCTTATCGCTCGGTCATTGGGGCAGCCGTACGTCGTACATTTACATGGCGGGCATTTCCGTGAGTACTGGGAGTCCAAGCCGCGTTTCTACAGAAATCTGATTGGCGGCATGTTTCTACATGCCGGTGCCGTAGTTGTATTGGGAGCAATCTGGAAGGATTTGATACTCAAGCATGTCCCCGAATGCGCGCACCGCATTGTGGTTCTCCCGAACGCGACCCGCTCCTCTCATGGCAAGCAAGCGTCTCATTCATCCAACAGGCGGGTAAGGATCCTCTTCCTTGGGCGACTAGGGCCGGAGAAGGGTATTCCAGAGCTCCTTGAGGCACTTTCTGAACTTTCGAGCCTGCATGAATGGGACTGCGTGCTCGCAGGAGACGGAATGGTAAAAGAGACGCGAGCACTGGCCGATATCAAGTTTTCAGGTCGCGTCTCGGTGCCAGGCTGGGTGGATTCCGCAGAAGTTGAGAGACTTCTAAGTGCCGCCGACATCCTTGTCCTTCCATCCCATGTTGAAAATCTGCCAATGTCGGTTGTGGAAGCCTTTGCCTATGGGCTCGCAGTTGTCGCAACACCTGTCGGTTCGATTCCGGACATACTTGTACATGAAGAGAACGGCCTGCTTGTTCCAGTTCGCGATGCTCATGCATTAGCGGCGGCGCTTGAGCGCCTGGTCGCGGACCGCACGTTGCGAGAGCTGCTGGGCCAGAACGCGAAAGTGACCTATCAGCGATCTCTTACGATCGAGTCGTATGTCGATCGACTCGTGGGAGTGTGGAGACAGGCTTCCCCACCTTCTCGAGCAGCCGAGCTGCCTCAGCGTTAGGCCAATTCTCGATCCATATCGAGCCTCTTTGATCCAGACCGGAGGCTACCGTGGTCACGATCGAGATGGTGAAGAGTGGAGCGTGGGAGTCGTGCTCATACCGGGTGACGATCCAGCGCCAGTCATTGAGTTCTTGAGCAGGTCCTCGGCTTTTTCGCGCCATCCGTGCGAAAACCTAGTAGGCTGTCGGGCTTGGGATTCCAGTTGGGCGGGATGTAGGGCGCGATGCTCCTCTCGGTGGTTTGCGAGAAATCATCTCTGCATCATAGCGTCGGTCCGCAATGGGATGGCGCTCGCTGGGCGAACCTTACGATGAGCCGCGCGTCCTTCTGGGACCTCGGGCTTTTCTAAGAACAGCAGGATGACGAGCATCCAACGTTCTCGCACGCGCCATGCCACTTGGAATTCAGCCGCCTTTGGTGTGCCGAGACGACGAGTATCTGCTTTTCGGCAGGCTCCCCGCGGCTTGGGGAGCCTTTAGGAGGGCGTCGACCATAATCCAATCAGGTTTGGCGACTCGCTAGCGAGTGTACCGAGCACACGCCGGTCATCCACTCGCGGCACGCAGCTGCCCGAGCGACGTGCCGCGTAATCGCGTCATCCCGCGCTCGTTTGGTAGAAACAGGGCGCTCATTCAGATCTCTTCAGACGGAGACTTCCAGCCACACCTTTCCGAATTGACCGATTCTGCGCCTAGTGCGTCTGAGAAGGGAAACACAGCTTCGTCTGGGAGAGAATCCCTGAATCGGCGCTTTAGCCTGGTTCTCAGAGAGCAGGTAGTTTGATTGCGATCTCCACAACATCGCCAGGCAACAGGGCCATCGACTCTGTGGCTTTGATCTTGCTTTCCACCCCTGTCTCGTCGGTCCTATAAAGGGTAAGCACCGTTGTTCCAGTTCCTTCAGTCCATACAGTCTTCAGCGAGCCTGCAATAGCCAGCTTTTGCTGTGCAGCCGACAGCTGCGCTTTGACCCTTGAGCGCCTGGATAAGGCTTCCTGCAGCTCGGTCAGCAGTTGTATCCTATTTTGATCTTGTAGTTGCTGGGAATCTCGGGTGGCTTCTTCATATTCTCGTTGTGCGCGAGTCGCCTCAACGGCCGTTTGGAGCGCCCTTGTCGAGGATAGAAGCATAGCTCGACGTGCGTCGCTAACTCTTTGTGTCGAGACTGTGCCTTTCTCGAGCAGGCTTCTTGAACGCTCGAAATCTTCTATGTCAGCCTTGCTCCCCTCTTCTTCTTTTGATTTCTGCTCCGAAAGAATTGCAGCTCGAGACGAGGCGATTTCCGCGGAAGCCTGAACATATCGCAACTGTTTGGCGTGATCCTGTTGCTGTAGCTTAAGCCGTTCGGCAAGAACACTGGCCTCATCCAAAGAGGAGCCAATCGGGCGGGTGGAGCTTTCGGAGCTGGAAGCGGAAGTATGTTGCAACTGAGCCTGCAGCTGTTTGATCCGCTCCCCCTCCACGGCGAGTTCCTGGACCAGTATCGTGCGCTGGGCCTGGTACTCGACCGCATCGACATAAGGATTGCTAACTCTCAGGCGCCCAACATCAAAGCCGCCAGCGTGTGCGATCGCTTGCCGTACAGTCATTCCCGGCCGGTACGCGACCTCGCCTGCTCGCGTGATGTCGCCATATAGGTAGATCGGTCGATATTCCGCGATCCGCACAGAAACATCCTCTGGAGCCACGGAGGTTAGCACGGTTCTACCGTTCGGCTCACGAACGGGTATCTGGCGCTTCGTGAACTCTGATTGCAGATTTGTCCGCAAGGTATTGAGGGACAGGCCTCTCGCAGGAATGCTTCCGATGATGGGAACGCTCACCGAACCGTCGAGATCGACTTGCACTCGGGCGCTCAGCTCAGAGACACCCGCGATCGAGAACTCAACGACGTCCCCCGTCGCGAGCTTGTACTCAGCCCTTGCAGAGGAAGTGTAAACAAGAATTGAGACAACGAGTGATATGAAGAAGATCGGAAGAGCGGTGCTCTTGCGGACGGATAAAGTGAACATGAGCGGCATGACGATCAACTCACCTTAAGAGATTAGGATATCCGTGGAGCTCGGTTCAGGACGACGCCGAGGATCTTGCCATTCATGTAGGACCACGATGCGAGGGTGCTCAGGACCTGTGACTTGCGCACTGTAGTGGAGTTCAACAGCAGCAAGACACCATCTGATATGTTGAGTGATGGGAGCACGTCCAAGCCGTCCTCGAGGGGAGGAGCGTCGATGATGACATAATCAAAGACGTTCCTCGCCGTATTTATAGACCCTTCAAGATCCGAGGCATCGTTAATCGTCTGAGTCGACTTGAGCACAAAGCCGTGCTGATCTTGGTAGGAACCTGGATCGGCGGCATGAGTCTCGTTCGCAACCGAAGCATACATCGCGTCCGCCTTGTCCGTTGCGAACTCTGCAGAGTGCGCCTCGCTATGATTGGCATCTATCAAGGATACCCTTTTTCCCAGCCAGCTCAGATTGTCCGCTAATGCTGCTGCGATGCTCGTCACACCGTCTCCTTTTCTCAGGGATGTGACTGCTATCACTCGCCTATCCAGAGGCTTGGTCTCAGCCAAAATTGCAAGAGTAAGGTGCGCCAGCCCGCGCTGTATCTCCAGTTGGATGGAGGCCGCTTTCTGGGAGCTTTGGTGAGAGCCAGGCTTATACAGGGAGAGAAATTCAAATTTTCCAGTGTCTGGGATGCTGCACAAGCACGGAAGCTCAAGTGTTGAGGCGACTTCGTCTGACGAGCGCAATTTACGAGACCATCGTTCGCGCGCGAGACCTGCTGTCAGACCCAGCGCTGCCCCTATTCCAATCCCTGCACCTAAAATCAGGAGTGTCTTTGGCTCGCTCTTTCTCTGCGGCGGCGTAGCGCGTGTGATGACACGTGCACTGAGGCTGGGGGACGATGTCTGCTGATCAACCGCAAGATTGCGATCAAGGAAAGTCTCATAAAGTCTACGGTAAGATTGTGCCTGGGCCTCTAGATCAAGAAGCACTGCACTCGACTGACCACTGCGGTTTTGTGCTTTGAATTCTTGAAGAGCATCCTCAGCGTTCTGCGCTTCCGTACGAAGTGCAATCAGTCGTTCATCAAGCCACTTGCTTGCCTTGGAGATTGCCTCACTGCGCGCGCGGGCTTGATCGGCCAAGTACTCGTCAGCAACTGCATTGGCTATTCCCGCCGACTTGACACGATCTCGGGATAGAACCTCAATCTCGAGAACGTTGGTTGCCCCAACCCGACGAACCGTCAACGAGCGCCGCAATTTTTCGATGGTCGCCTGAATGTCGTCTTGCAGCGCATCTGCTTGATCTTGAACATCAGATGGGCCGGAGCCGAGAATCTGGTCTTTCAGCTTCAGCAGCGATCCAAGCCTAAAACTCGAACTTTCCTGCAAGACTCCGAACTCAGGATCATCGACCAGTTTCAGGGTATGCACCACCTGTCTCAGTACATTTCCGGATCTGCCTACCTCAACCTGCGTTTCAATAGCGAGTGTGTCGAGTTGTCTGTCCGGGGCACTCGCCGGTGACCCAACTTCCACGCGCGCGGGATCAATCATGACTTGTGCAGTCGCGCGGTAGCGAACCGGCCACAGGCTCAGGATACAGATAGAGAAGATTATGCAGAGAACCATGAAGCTAGCGATGAGCTTCCATTGCCTATTCAGCACAGTGAGGAGTTCACGGACTCCAAACTGTGGTTGCAGCTTATCCGCTGCAGTTGGAGCTGTTTCATACTCGTTTTCGATCGGCCACCTGACTCTGTCAAGCATAGTTAGACTTCACCTCGCTGCAGCATGGGCCAGTATCGCCATATCAATTGAGACTTGTATCGCTATTCAGGCCGCCGCGGTGCGCCCAGAATTTCATCAGAAACGTAGAATGATCTGAGGTTTCTTTTTATAGCACCAAGTATCATTTCAATAATGATAGTGTTGCGCAGAGTGGAGCGCAACCTAGGTTGCGTCACATAAGTATAGTTTGCGCTACCTCCTCGGGATAGCTCATAAGTGTGCAGAGGTACGTGGTGCTGGCATTCCTGCCGGTTATTGCATGTGTGATGCTCATACGAGCCGGACTTGGACCTGCCGCAGATGTGGTCCACGGTCCGTGCAACTTTCCTGGCTTGCGGCAGGAGTCAGGTGGACCGGATAGGTGTAGAAGATACTCCCTCCAGGAGTCATCCAGTGGATTTTGAGTTAGATTTTCGCTGCAGCTGCCCTCTTACAGCACCGTCAGACCGATGTAGGTCGTCTTGGCGCCTGCGCCCGTGATCCAGTCGCACACAGCCATTGCAAGCTTCGGGCTATTGTGTGAGCGGACATAACCTAATTTATCGCGCGCTACCCGCTGAAGACGTTGAGCATACGGAACTTGCGTCTTACTTATGTGGAACTCGACGAAGCCGTAAGGCTCCAGGCGGCTGAGGTAGCCCGACCGCCGATGGATGCAGGAGGCGCCATTGTGCAGGCCCTCTTCGCTTGTTCCTTGCGAGATTTTCAACGCCTTCCGCTGTCAGATCCGCTTTGCCCGCTTCGTTCGCGAGCCAGCCCAGATCTTGTAGGAAACAGTGTGATCGGACGATGGACGTGGCGATCGTATTGATTGGCTAGAACAGGTATGTCGTGTCAAAGCCGATGCTCTTATGCAGCTGTGGGATCATGCGCCGAGTGGAGCAATCCTGAAACTGCTCAATATTGCGTGCTGCCCCCCTCTCGTCGGCATAACGGAGGCGCTCTGCGGATAATTGCTCCGGCCCAGAATCCAGTAAGCCAAGTCTTCAACTTTCTGTATAGGAATAGATACTCGCCAAAACTTTGCCTTATTTGGCACCTAAGTCCGAAACGCCAGTAAATTGGCGAACCAAAAATCAATATTATACGTAAAATGGGCAGACAACCTATGTTTATATCCACATTCTATGAGCGGCTTGCGCTTGAGCTACCGTATGGTAAGCGCCTATTTCCAGAGATCACCTCTCCGGCGCTAAAATTTAATTAAGCAATTCTCTTTCTTCATCCTAGCGCACATCCCCAACATTGAAATTGCAGCAGTTCGCCGGATGATTGCTTGGTTCTACTGTGCATGCGTAATCGGCGTGTTCAGGTGCCAGAAAGCCATCACTCAGCTTCTCCATAGCTAAGCAGTCACTTGGTTCTTTCTACGGGCCAGGCGGGCCGTCTCGGCTGCGCTGCAGGATCTACCCCACCTTGGGAACGCCTCCCGACGATTCCTGAGCGGGTCTCTACGCGCACAAAGCAA
Source organism: Microvirga sp. (assembly GCA_031181145.1). Classification (GTDB taxonomy): domain Bacteria; phylum Pseudomonadota; class Alphaproteobacteria; order Rhizobiales; family Beijerinckiaceae; genus Microvirga. The sequence continues at coordinate 782 of JAPSLB010000041.1, read as the reverse complement.
CAAATATTGGAAAATACGAATGGCCAATCTTCTGTTCTCGACCGGGTTCGAAGGCTCGGTTTCCCTGGGCTCCCCGAAGATCAACAGCAACACCGAGGCGCTGCAGAGCCTGCAGAACACCGGCACCGTCTGGGGCAGCTCCCCGACCGTGCAGATGCTCTCGGGCGCCGGCAATTACGGCTCGGTGTTCTCCAACTCGATCACCGCCACCACCGGCCATGACGGCTCCCAGACCCGCGCGCTGCACCTCGGCGTGAACTCCAAGCCGGCCGACTTCACCCAGTCGCCGCTGCTGTTCAGCCCCAAGTCGGAGCCCGGCGACTTCTACATGAGCGCCTGGATGAAGCTGCCCGACAATCTCTGGTCCAAGCTCGGCGCCGGCGGCTGGCTTTCGGCCCTGCCCGAATGGAAATCGGCCGGCGACTTCCGCGTGCTGCCCTCGATCGTCGCCCTGAACAGCGGCAAGCTGGCCTGGAGCATGCAGTGGGACACCAACGCCAACGGCAACGTTCCGCTCCAGACCTTCTGGCGCGAGACGAACTCCAGCGTGGAGGTGCCGCAGGGTGAATGGTTCAAGGTGGAAATGTTCACCCATCGCGACAACGTCAACGGGCGCACCTGGCTGAAGGTGAACGGCCAGACCCTGTTCGACCATACCGGCGACAACATCGGCGTCAACAACGCTCCCATCGACCGCATCTTCATCGGCAACCCCTATTCCAACAAGCCGATCGACGTGTGGCTCGACGACGTCCAGATCTGGGACGGCGTGCCAAGCGCCA
>JAPSLB010000040.1 GCA_031181145.1 Microvirga sp. | reverse complement strand
CGGCGTTCACACCGACGTAGAAGCCGGTCCAGGTGAAGATCGGGGCAGCCGCCACGACCGGAGCCGGGGGAGCGTAGCGGGACGGAAGGTCCGCAGCCGAAGCAGCACCGGCGAAGCCGAACAGAGCAACCGAAGAGAGGAGAATCTTTTTCATTGATTTATCCATTCGCGAAGAACGCTATGGCCTCGGTTGTACCGCAAGGTTGCCGTTACGTCTGTCACCTTTGCGCAACAGTCGGAAACGGACACTGGGGCGGCTCCTTCCTTTCCGCAGGATGAGGTTCGCCGGACAGCCTGGCGCGCGTGGGTGCCGGCTCGCAGCTGTCGTTGGGCGATAGAACTAAGGTACTGTTAGTATTCATCTTTTTGGCCAGAACGGCGATAATCGAAACGCTCGGGATTCCGCTTTCCGGGCAGGTAAGAAATCATTGACCATGCGGGGAAATGAGGCCGCCTGCTGCTTGTTCAGCCTTCCTCGAGCCAAAGCCGCATGGTCTGCGCCACTCGCTCCGGCTGCTCTATCGTCGAGAGATGTCCCGCTCCGGGCACGATCGCGAGGGATGCCCACTCGATCATATCCGCCATTTCGCGGGCGATCTCGGGAGGCGTGATGGCATCGCCTTCCCCGACGAGAATCAATGTCGGGATTTCGATTCCCGGCAGCAGAGGCCGGGAATCCGCGCGGCCCATGATGGCGCGCTGCTGCCGCACATAGGCATCCGGCCCGGTTTCCCGCATCATTTCGAACACCACATCCTGGAGTTCCTGGTCGGATTGATGTTCGGTGTGCACCAGGCGCGGCCAAAGCTTCGAATGGATGTCCTCCAGGCGCCCAGCCTGCGCCAAGGCGATGAGCCGTTCGCGATCCTGTCGCGCCTCCGGCGTGTCGGGCCGGGCGCTCGTATCGAGCAAGGCGAGCCGCCGGACGCGCTCGGGGGCCTGACGCACGACCTCCAGAGCCACATATCCGCCCATGGAGAGCCCCGCCAAGGCAAAGTGCTCCGGAGCATCCTTCAGGAGGCGGGCCGCGATTGCAGGAATCGAATCATCCCGCGTATGCTCGGCAACGACAACGTTCCTGCTCTCGGACAGGGCGGCGATCTGAGCCTCGAACAGGCGCGCAGTGCAGGCCAAACCCGGAATCAGGACCAACGTTTCGGCCATATCTTCGCTCCTTTGCAAGTTTGCTTGTATTGACAAGCGCATAGCTTGTCCTATGGTCCCGCCACACACTTCACTTTGAGCAAGAGCCTCAGGTGAAACCTGTCTCGCGCCTGTTTGTTGCCGTAGAGCGCGGCCGGCATCGTCAGCGCACCCTACCCCAACGGTAAAGAGATTCATGTCGTTCGCCGAACTCGGACTTAGCGATAAAGTTCAACAGGCTGTTGCCGCTGCCGGTTACACGGAGCCGACGCCCATCCAGGCCCAGGCCATTCCCCATGTGCTTGCCCGGAAGGACGTGCTGGGGATCGCCCAGACCGGCACTGGCAAGACCGCCGCCTTCACCCTGCCGATGCTCACGATGCTCGAGCATGGCCGGGCCCGGGCCCGCATGCCGCGCACGCTCATTCTGGAGCCTACCCGTGAGCTCGCGGCTCAGGTCCAGGAGACTTTCGACAGGTACGGCGCCAACCACAAGCTCTCCGTGGCCCTGCTGATCGGAGGCGTCTCCTTCGGCGACCAGGATGCCAAGATCACCCGGGGCGTTGACGTGCTGATCGCCACGCCTGGCCGCCTGCTCGACCATTTCGAGCGCGGCAAGCTTCTGCTCACGGGCGTCGAGCTTCTCGTCATCGACGAGGCGGACCGCATGCTCGATATGGGCTTCATCCCGGATATCGAGCGCATCGTGAAGCTCGTGCCCTTTACCCGCCAGACCCTCTTCTTCTCCGCCACGATGCCGCCGGAGATCCAGCGCCTCGCGGATGCCTTCCTGCACAATCCTGTCAAGGTCGAGGTCGCCCGCGCCGCTTCCACGGCGGCGACGATCACCCAGCGCCTTGTGGCCACAAGGCGTGAAGATTGGGAGAAGCGCGAGACGCTGCGTGGATTGATCCGCAATGCGACAGACCTGCAGAACGCGGTCGTTTTCTGCAATCGCAAACGCGACGTGGCCGTGCTCCACCGCTCCCTGCAGAAGCACGGCTTCAGTGCCGTGGCGCTCCACGGCGACATGGACCAGCATGCCCGAATGGCGGCCCTCGACAGCTTCCGCAGTGGCGAGATGCCCATTCTCGTGGCGAGCGATGTCGCGGCCCGTGGCCTGGACATCCCTACGGTGAGCCATGTGTTCAACTACGACGTTCCCCATCACGCGGAGGATTACGTCCACCGAATCGGCCGCACCGGCCGTGCCGGGCGCGCCGGTCAGGCATTTACACTCGTCAGCCCTGGCGATGAGAAATCGCTGTCCGCCATCGAGAAGCTGATCAACACCTCCATCGAATGGGAGGGACCCACCCTCGCCGAACTCCCGCCGTCGGAGGGCTCTTCGTCCCGCCGTCGCGGCGGCCGGGACGAAGAGCGATCTTCACGCGGCCGCAAGGTCAAGGTGCGCACCGGCGGCCGCCAAGGTTCCGGGAGGAACGCGGCATCCCAAGATGAGGTGGCGCCCGCCCGGGAAGCGCCCGCTCCTCAACCGGAACAGCCCGCCCGCAGCAAATCACGCCCCGAACGGGAGCGCTCTGCCTCCAAAGGCAACCCGGCGGGCCGTTCCCGCCGCGAGGACGATGACGTTCCTGTAAAGGGCATGGGCGATCACATTCCGGCCTTCCTGCTGCGGCCGGTTGCGATCAAGAAGTCTTAAAGCTCGCGACGTTCTCTGCGGAGAACAGAGGCCGCCTTCTCGCACGATGCTCTAGAGCGCAGGCTCCGAGGCCGTCTTGCGAGGTGACTTGCGAGGCGGCCGGACAAGAGAGGAATTCTTTCCCCTCTTGGTGCCGGCCGCTTTCGCCCGCAGGGCCGCCCCGAGTGCCGCGCGCGCCAGATCCGCGGCTTCCTCCGGATCATCCAGTGCCGATTCCGGCATGAGCCAGTAGCTCATGACCGTGGTCCGCCCCCCCTTCGCCTGATAGGTGAAGGGCTGCGAGCCGAGATCGCGGAAGCGGCCGAGGGTTTCGCCATCGGCCTTCAGGTAGAGCGCACCGTCGCTTTCGAGGGCGAACATCACTCCCTCGCGATAGATCCCCTGCCCGCCGAACATGCGGCGGATGCCGACCGGGCCGAACGACTGAAAGATGTCGCGGATGGCCTCGGCATCCATGGCCTAGCCCGCAGAGTGCAGCGCGGGAGGCGTGGCCGGCGAAATCGCAACGGATTCACCGCAGCCGCAGGCCGAGGTCTGGTTCGGGTTGTTGAAGACGAACTGCGACGACATCCTTGTCGTCTGGAAATCCATCTCCGTACCCAGCAGGAACAGCACCGCCTTGGGGTCTATGAGCACGGTCACGCCCTTGTCCTCGACCACCTCGTCGAGCGGGTTGATGCTTTCCGCGTATTCCATGGTGTAGGACATGCCGGCGCAGCCGCCGTTCTTCACACCCACGCGAACGCCGACGATGGGCCTGTCCGCCTTGGCGATGATGTCCTTGACACGGTTTGCCGCCGTGTCGGTCAAGGTCAGGACCTTAAAACCGGGTAGAGCCATAAGCCTTCTCTCCTGACGGCCGGGTTCAAGGCCCGGGCAGAACGAGTACGATATGACCCATAGATAGGAGATCCGCGGACAAACGTCGAGATCAACAGGGTTGTGAATACGGCTTCGTTGCCTCATACCGTGTACGCTTCCCTCTCAGGACCAGATCCACCTAGGAGAACAGATGCCGCATCACATGCCGCTGATATCCACCATCGTGGCGGGCCTCGTCCTGGCCTTTTTTCTCGGCGCCATCGCGCAGCGGCTTCGCATCTCTCCTCTCGTCGGCTATCTCCTTGCGGGCGTACTCGTCGGCCCCTTCACCCCCGGCTACGTGGCGGATCAGGCGCTCTCCAACCAGCTCGCCGAGATCGGCGTGATTCTGCTGATGTTCGGGGTCGGCCTTCACTTTTCCTTGAAGGACCTCATGTCCGTTCGGGCCATCGCGGTTCCCGGCGCCGTGGTCCAGATATCCAGCGCCACCCTCCTGGGGATGGGGCTCGCCTGGCTCATGGGGTGGGGCCTGGCGGCAGGCATCGTCTTCGGTCTTGCCCTTTCGGTGGCCAGCACCGTTGTGCTCCTGCGCGCCCTGCAGGAGCGCCGCCTCGTTGAGACGGAACGCGGCCATATCGCCGTCGGCTGGCTGATCGTCGAAGATCTCGCCATGGTCCTGACCCTGGTGCTCCTTCCGGCCTTTGCGAAGGCGACCACCGGCGCGGCCGACATGGAATCCATCCTGGTCTCGCTCGGCCTCACCTTCGGCAAGGTCGTAGCCTTCTTGGCCGTCATGCTGATCGTAGGCCGCCGGGTGATTCCCTGGATCCTGCATTACGTGGCCCATACCGGCTCCCGAGAGCTGTTCCGCCTGTCGGTTCTCGCCATAGCCCTCGGCACGGCCTTCGGCGCAGCGGAGCTGTTCGGCGTGTCCTTCGCCCTCGGCGCCTTCTTCGCCGGCATGGTCCTGAGCGAATCGGAGCTCAGCCATCGCGCCGCGTCGGAGACGCTGCCGCTTCGGGACGCCTTCGCGGTGCTGTTCTTCGTCTCGGTCGGCATGCTGTTCGATCCGATGATCCTGATCGATGATTTCGGCCCGGTCTTGGCCACGGTTCTGATCATCGTCGTCGGCAAGTCGCTGGCGGCTTATGGAATCGTTCGCCTGTTCCGCCACCCGGACACCACCGCCCTCACCATCGCGGCAAGCCTTGCCCAGATCGGCGAGTTCTCGTTCATCCTCGCCGGTCTCGGCGTGGCGCTCCAGCTGCTGCCCCAGGAGGGTCGCGACCTGATCCTGGCGGGTGCCATTCTCTCGATCATGGTGAACCCGTTTCTGTTCACCCTGCTGGATCGCTGGTTCGTCAAGCGGGAGACGGCAAGTACAGAGAAGGCGGACAGGATCGCCGCCGAAGCCGATGCCGCTGCGGTGGCAGCGGCATCGGCAGAGCCCCTTCCGGCCGCCCGGGAGCCACTGCCTCGAACCTCCCTGACGGACCATGTGGTCCTTGTCGGCCATGGCCGGGTCGGCAAGTTCATCAGCCGGAAACTCGGCGCCGCCGGAACGCCCTTCCTGATCATCGAAACGAACAAGACTCAGCTCGCCGATCTGCCGCAGGACGGCGTCGAGACCATCATCGGCAATGCGGCAGACCCGGAAATCGCCGCGGCGGCCAATATCGGTGAGGCCCGCTGCCTTTTAGTCGCCATTCCGGATGCCTTCGAGAGCGGTCAGGTTGTCGAGCAGGCCCGCAGAATCAACCCGGATCTGCCGATCGTCGTGCGCGTTCACTCCTCCGCGCAGGAGGATCACATCATGAAATACGGCGCGACACGCGTGGTCATGGGCGAGCAGGAAATCGCCCGTGCCATGATCTCGGCGGTTCCCGACGCCCCGCGCGAGCCGATTCTTTCATCCGTTCAGGCCGCCGATGCCCCCCTTGAAGGAACCTCCGAGGAAGCCGCCCCGGACCGGGATGGAGACGAGGCGCTACCGGAGGGGCTCCGGCCCGAAGCCGAGGCGGACGCTTCGGGCGGGGAAACGCCAGAACCCCGGCCATCGGGCCGGCATGCGGACGGGCAAGGGGGCTGACGTCCCGTGGGCCGAGGACGGCATCGATCGTCAGCCTCTCGACGCAGGTGAGCCGAGCGTTCATCCGATGCGTCTTCGTCATCTCCGGACTTGTTCCGGGATCCACGTTTCGAGCCCTCCCAAAACGCGGATGGCCGGGACAGGCCCGGCCACGACGCATGACAAACCGCGAATGCGAGCGCTTTTCCCGCTCACCACATGTCGAGCGCGACGCGCGCCTCGTCGGACATGCGGCTCTGGTCCCACGGCGGATCGAACACGATGGTCGCCTTGACGCTCTGCACGCCGGGCACGGAAGCCACTGCGTTCTCGACCCATCCGGGCATCTCGCCGGCGACCGGGCAGCCCGGAGCCGTAAGGGTCATGTCGATGGCGACGTTGCGGTCGTCATCGATGTCGACGCGGTAGATCAGACCGAGCTCGTAGATGTCGGCCGGGATTTCCGGATCGTAGACGGTCTTGAGCGCCGCGATGATGTCGTCGGTCATGCGGTCGAGTTCTTCCGGCGGAATGCCCGAGCCGGGTGACACCTGCGGCGCGTTGGGCCCGTCTTGGATGGGAGTCTGGTCGTTCACAGGTTTATCCTTCAGGCAAACAGGGCTTCCGCCTTCTGCAAGGCGTCCACCATTTTATCGACCTCTTCCATGGTGTTGTAGAGGCCGAACGATGCACGGCAGGTGGAGGTCGCGCCGAAGCGGTTCAAGAGCGGCATGGCGCAATGGGTGCCAGCCCGCACCGCCACGCCCTGCCGGTCGATGATCGTGGCGACGTCATGGGCATGGGCGTTCTTCATCTCGAAGGCGATGATCGGGCCCTTGCCCTTGGCTTGGCCGATGATGCGGATGGAGTTCATGGCCCGAAGGCGCTCATGGGCATAGGCCGAGAGGGCCTCCTCATGGGCTCGGATGTTCTCACGGCCAAGCTCCATCATGAAGCGCAGGGCCGCGTCGAGACCGATGGCCTCCAGGATGGCGGGCGTTCCGGCCTCGAAGCGATGCGGCGGATCGTTGTAGGTGATCGCGTCCTCCCGCACCTCGCGGATCATCTCGCCGCCGCCCTGGTAGGGCGGCATCTTCTCGAGAAGCTCGCGCTTGCCGTAAAGAACGCCGATCCCGGTCGGTCCATAGACCTTGTGGCCCGTGAACACGTAGAAATCGGCGTCGAGATCGCGCACGTCCACGTCGAGATGCACCGCTCCCTGAGCTCCGTCCACGAGCACCGGGACCCCGTGGGCGTGAGCGATGCGGATGATCTCCTTGATGGGCGTCGTTGTGCCCAGCACGTTGGACATGTGCGTGATGGCGACCATCTTCGTGCGAGGAGAGAAGAGCTTCGCGAACTCCTCGACGAGGAAGTTGCCCTCGTCGTCGACGGGAGCCCACTTGATCACGGCTCCCTTGCGCTCGCGCAGGAAGTGCCAGGGCACGATGTTGGAATGGTGCTCCATGATGGAGAGGATGATCTCGTCCCCCTCCCCGATATTCATGCGGCCGAAGGAATCCGCCACGAGGTTGTAGGCTTCCGTGGCCGACTTGGTGAAGACGATCTCGTCGACCGAACCGGCATTGATGAACTCGCGCACGGTCTCGCGCGCGCGTTCGAAGCCTTCGGTCGCCACGTTGGCCATGTAGTGCAGGCCACGGTGGACGTTGGCGTATCCCGTCTCCATGGCGTTCGCCATGGCGTCGATCACCGCCTTCGGCTTCTGGGCCGAGGCGGCATTGTCAAGGTAGACGAGCGGCTTGCCATAGACTTGGCTCGACAGGATCGGAAACTGCGTCCGGATCGCCTCAACGTCGTATGGCTTCATTGGCATGTTCATGGCCTGATGCTTCCCTCCACGTCATCACCGGCCATGTGCCGGTGATCCCGATTATGAAAAGCACTGCGCCTTTCCGATCGAGATGGCCGGGACGAGCCCGGCCATGACTGTTTGAGTATTACGCGCGAGCCTTCAGCCAGCCCTCGATCGTGCCGACCAGGGCCTCGCGGGCAGTCTCGTTCTCCACGAACTCGATGGCCTCGCCGAGGAAGGCCTGAACCAGGAGGCTTTCGGCCTCCTTCTTCGGCAGGCCGCGGGCCATGAGATAGAACAGGAGGTCCTCGTCGAGCTGGCCGCAGGTGGCGCCGTGGGCGCACTGCACGTCGTCGGCGAAGATCTCGAGTTCGGGCTTGTTGTTCATCGAGCAGCCCTCCGCGAGGAGAAGCGCCGCCGACATCATGCGACCGTCGGTCTTCTGGGCATGATGGGGAACGATGATCTTGCCCTGGAACACCCCCGTGGCCTCGCCGTCGATCACGGTCTTGAACAGCTCGCGACTCTCGCAGTGGAGCGCGTTGTGCTCCACCACCAGCGTGGAGTCGCCATGCTGCGATCCTTTGAGCATGTTCGCGCCGTTGACCCGCAGGGTCGTGTTCTCGCCATCGAGAATGGCGTAGACCTGATGGCGGGACGTCGCGGCGCCGGTCACGACGTTGATGCTGTTGAAGGTCGCTTCGCCGCCGATCTTCGCGGCGAGGGTCGACAGGGCCAGAGTCTTGTCGCCCTCGACGTTCAAGCGCACGTGCTGCACGTTCGACCGGTCACCTGCGATCATCTCCATCACGTCGTTCGGCTGATGGTTTGCGCCGTTCGTGCTCTCGTGGGATTCGAGGAGCGTAACGGAAGCGCCGTCCTCCACCACCACGAGCACGCGGGTGGCGGTGGCCACCGCGGAACCGCCAGCCGTCACGAAGCGCAGGTGAACCGGGGTCTCGACGGCGCCGGCGACGCGGATCATCACCCCATCGGCCATGAAGGAGGTGTTCAGCTGGTAGATCGGGTTGTCGCTCGCCCAGGGAACCGGGCTGAGCTTCGCCAGCCACTCGTGACCATTGGCCAGAGCCTCGCGCAGCGGCACGATCTCGAGCCCGTCCGGCAGGTTGTGGAAGTCCACCGCCTCGCGCACGAAATGGCCGTTCACGAAGGGCACCTGAAGGGCGCTCACATCGGCGAACGCCTTCGACCCCTGCAGCGCGGCCTTCGCCTCCTCGGCCGAGGGCACGTTCGCGAAGGGAGCCACCTCGCGCAGGAGCGCGCGGAGGTCCGTGTACTTGAACTCCTCGACCCGACGGTGCGGGAGACCGCGCGAGGAGAACTGCTCGAAGGCCTGGGCGCGCGATTCCACGTTGCCCGGAAGCATCGTCTTGGCGCTCTCGAAAGCCTGCACCAGCGCGGTTTCCGCCGGCGTCTTCATGAGGGTCACGTCGGCCATGGTTACGCGGCCTCGCTTTCCCGGTAATCGGCGTAGCCGTTGGCCTCGAGCTCGAGAGCGAGCTCCTTGCCGCCGGTGCGCACGATGCGGCCGCCATGCATCACGTGCACGGTGTCGGGCACGATGTGGTTCAGGAGGCGCTGATAGTGCGTGATGACCAGGAACGAACGATCTGGCGAGCGGAGCGAGTTCACGCCCTCGGACACAATGCGGAGCGCGTCGATATCCAGGCCGGAATCCGTCTCGTCAAGGATGCAGAAGGACGGCTGGAGCAGCGCCATCTGCAGGATCTCCATGCGCTTCTTCTCGCCACCTGAGAAGCCGACATTGAGGGCGCGCTTGAGCATGTCCTTGGGCATCTCGAGCTTGGCGGCCGCGGCGTTGACCTGCTTGATGAAGTCAGGGGTCGACAGCTCGTCCTGCCCGCGCGCCTTGCGCTGCGCGTTGAGAGCGGCCTTCAGGAAGGTCATGGTGCCCACGCCCGGGATCTCCAGCGGATACTGGAATGCCAGGAACACGCCGGCAGCAGCGCGCTGATCCGGCTCCATCTCCAGCAGGTTCTCCCCGTCGAGCAGGATCTCGCCGTCGAGGACCTCGTAGTCCTCCTTGCCGGCGATCACGTAGGACAGGGTCGACTTGCCGGAGCCGTTCGGGCCCATGATGGCGGCCATCTCGCCCTTGTTCACGGTGAGGTCGAGGCCGTTGAGAATGCGCTTGTCCTCGATCTGGACAACGAGGTTCTTGATTTCGAGCATCTGAATATTCCGTTGTTCTGGGCGTGGAGGGGCGGATCGAGTCCGGCCACGACGGCCTGGAGCGTCTTGCGTCATGCCCGGGCCTGTCCCGGGCATCCACGTCCTGTTCCTGAATTAACCGACCGAGCCTTCCAGCGAGATCGAAATGAGCTTCTGCGCCTCCACGGCGAACTCCATGGGGAGCTGCTGCAGCACGTCCTTCACGAAGCCGTTCACGATGAGCGCGGTCGCCTCTTCTTCCGAAAGGCCGCGCTGCTGGCAGTAGAACATCTGATCTTCCGAGATCTTCGATGTCGTCGCCTCATGCTCGAACACAGCGGTCGCGTTCTTCGACTCGATGTAGGGTACTGTATGCGCGCCGCACTGGTTCCCGATCAGCAACGAGTCGCAGTTCGTGAAGTTGCGTGCGCCGGTCGCCTTGCGGTGGGCCGAGACGAGGCCGCGATACGTGTTCTCGGACTTGCCCGCGGCGATGCCCTTCGAGATGATCCGGCTCGTGGTGTTCTTGCCGAGGTGGATCATCTTGGTGCCGGAATCGACCTGCTGCATCCCGTTCGACACGGCGATCGAGTAGAACTCGCCGCGCGAATTGTCGCCGCGCAGGATGCAGGACGGATACTTCCAGGTGATGGCAGAGCCGGTCTCGACCTGGGTCCAGGTGATGACCGAGTTCTTGCCCCGGCAATCGCCGCGCTTCGTCACGAAGTTGTAGATGCCGCCCTTTCCTTGAGCGTCGCCGGGATACCAGTTCTGGACAGTCGAGTACTTGATCTCCGCATCGTCGAGCGCGATCAGTTCGACCACGGCGGCGTGGAGCTGGTTCTCGTCGCGCCTCGGGGCCGTGCAGCCCTCGAGATACGAGACGTAGGAGCCCTTGTCCGCGATGATGAGGGTGCGCTCGAACTGGCCGGTGTTCTTCTCGTTGATGCGGAAGTAGGTGGACAGCTCCATCGGGCAGCGCACGCCCGGCGGCACATAGACGAACGAACCGTCGGTGAAGACCGCCGAGTTGAGGGTGGCGAAGAAGTTGTCCGTCACCGGCACCACCGTACCGAGATGCTGCCGCACGAGATCCGGGTACTCACGGATCGCCTCGGAGATCGGCATGAAGATCACGCCGGCTTTCTTCAGCTCCTCCTTGAAGGTCGTCGCCACCGACACGCTGTCGAACACCGCATCGACGGCGACGCGATTCTGCGGCTCGACGCCGGCCAGGATCTCCTGCTCGCGGAGCGGAATGCCGAGCTTCTCGTAGGTCTTGAGGATCTCGGGGTCCACCTCGTCGAGGGACTTCGGCGCCGGATTGTTCTTCGGAGCGGCGTAGTAATAGATGTCGTTATAGCCGATCCTATCGTAGGACACGCGCGCCCAGTTCGGCTCCGTCATGGTGAGCCAACGCTTGTAGGCGTCGAGGCGCCACTGGAGCATCCACTCGGGCTCGCCCTTCTTGGCCGAGATGAAGCGGATCACGTCCTCGGAGAGGCCCTTCGGGGCCTTTTCCATTTCGACTTCGGTCTCGAAGCCATACTTGTATTGGTCGACGTCAATCGATCGAACCTGATCGATCGTCTCCTGCACTGCAGGCATCTGTCTCTCCCACCACTCACGGCTTCAAGGGCCGCGGGTTGATATGACATGGAAAACTGGCGGGGCTTTTAGGCCGCGCTCGCCTTCCGCTTATATAAGGTGGCCGCCACCTTTTCGCACGCCTCCGCAAAGCGAATGACGTCCTCTTTCGTGGTCGTCCACCCCAAACTCACACGCAAAACACCCTCTGCGAGGGCAGGCTCCACGCCCATGGCGTCGAGCACATGCGACCGCTTGACCTTTCCGGACGAGCAGGCCGAACCGGAGGACAGGGCCACGCCCGCCAGATCGAAGGCGATCAATGCCGTCTCGGCCTTGAGGCCGGGTATGGCAAAGGCCAAGGTATTAGGCAACCTTTCAACGCCCGCGCCCACAACGAGAGCATCCGGAGCGATCCGGCGCACCTCCGCCTGGGCCTCGTCCCTCAGGTCTCGCAAGCGCCCGGCTTCCTGCTCCAGCCCCTTCAGGACGAGCTCTGCCGCAGCGCCGAAGCCTGCGATGGCCGCCACGTTCTCGGTGCCGGCCCGGTAGTTCTTCTCCTGCCCGCCGCCGCGGATCAGCCGCTCGCCGATCTCGTATTGATCCGATGCGAGAATCAGAGCCCCCGCCCCCTTCGGCCCGCCGATCTTGTGAGCGGAAAGCGTGAGCGCATCGACCCCCAGCGTCTCGAAATCGACCCGGACCCGGCCCGCCGCCTGCACCGCATCGGTGTGAACGAGCCCACCATGCCCGTGAACCAGCTCTGCGATTTCGGAAATGGGTTGGAGTACGCCGGTCTCGTTGTTGGCCAGCTGGACGGAGACCAGAACCCGTTCGCCGCCGACCGCCTCCAGGTGGGCCTTGAGCCACGCCAGATCAAGGATCCCGTGCTCGTCGACGGGGATGATCTCGGTTTTGTCGGCGGGAAAACGGTGGCCGTTGAGAACGCAAGGGTGTTCGGTCGCCCCCACCAGGAGGCGCATCGGGCCGGTCTGCCCGAGGCGGCGAAAAGAGGGAGACAGGATGAGATTCGCTGCCTCCGTGCCCCCGCTCGTGAAGATCACGTTCTTCGCCTTGGCGCCCGCGAGCCCGGCCACGGCGACCCGTGCCGCTTCGATTTCCGTCCGGGCAGCGCGCCCCTCGGAATGAACGGAGGAGGCGTTCCCGGGCAGCTGGAGCACGCGCATCATCACGTCCGCCACTTCGGGCCGCAGGGGCGAAGTCGCGTTGTGATCGAGATATATGCGCTGGCCTATCGCCATGGCTGCCGTCTCAAGCCTCACGAAATCCTTGCAAGTGACCCTGGTTGCCGTGTTAAAGCACCGCGACCACATGTGCCCATGTTTCCCCGGTGAACCAACTCGCCGGAAAAACGTGAAACATTGGAACACTTTAGAAATATTCTAAGGGTTTCTTAAGGGAACCCGAGGCCTGGAGTCAAGGTCGCACGGGGGTTTCCCTCTCTTTATAGAGAGGCGATCAAGAGGTTCGCGTATATGCCTGAAGTCATCTTCACGGGTCCCGCCGGTCGGATCGAGGGGCGGTATCAGCCCGCAAAGGAGAAGGGCGCTCCCATCGCCATCATCCTGCATCCGCACCCGCAATTCGGCGGGACGATGAACAACCAGATTGTCTATAACCTGTACTATGACTTCGTGAAGCGCGGCTTCTCGGTCCTGCGCTTCAACTTCCGCGGCGTCGGCCGCAGCCAGGGCTCCTTCGATCATGGTCAGGGCGAGCTGTCGGATGCCGCAGCCGCACTCGACTGGGCTCAGTCCATGAATCCGGATGCCCGCGCCTGCTGGATCGCCGGGGTGTCGTTCGGGGCCTGGATCGGCATGCAGCTCCTCATGCGGCGCCCGGAGATCGAGGGATTCATCTCGATCGCCGCCATGGCCAACCGCTACGATTTCTCGTTTCTCGCCCCCTGCCCCTCCTCCGGCCTCTTCGTGCACGGATCCGAGGATCGCGTGGCGCCGGTGAAGGACGTGGTCAGCGTCATCGAGAAGGTGAAAACCCAGAAGGGCGTGAAGCTCGAGCACGCGGTCGTCGAAGGCGCCAACCACTTCTTCGACGGCAGGATCGACGAGTTGATGGTGGCCGTGGACGAGTATCTCGACAAGCGCCTGGGCAAGACGGAAGAAGCCGCCTGACGCCAGACGGTGAAGCGAAAAAGGGCAGGCGCTTCGCCTGCCCTTTCGTTTGATGGGCAAGTTCAGGCGAACTGGAAATCGTCCGCCGCAAGGTTTGCGAGCATGTAGTTTGCGATCCTGAACTGAATGCCGGTCGCCGCCACGACGATGTCGGCTCCGACCTGAGAGGCCGCATTCACGAGGGCCGAAAAGCTGGCGATGGAGGTTTGGGAGAGAACGATCGTCTCATCGGGCGCAAAATCCGCGATCAGCGCACCCGATGTTCCCGCGCGGATCAGGAAGGTATCCCGTCCGGCGTTACCGATGAGCCAATCCGCTCCCCCACCCCCATCCAGGGTGTCGTTGCCTTCGCCGCCGAACAGACCGTCGGAACCGCCCTTACCGAACAGATAATCGTCTCCGCGCTCCCCATAGAGGTGAGCCCCCTGTGGGCGACTGATCAGGAAATCTCCGAAGTTCGAACCCCGGACGCTCTCGATGTCGATCAGCACGTCCCCGTAGGCATCTCCCCAGTTCTGGCCAGTGGTGAGATCCACCGTCACGGCCCCCTCGGCGGCCGAAAGATACGACACCGTGTCCCACCCGTCTCCACCGAGGAACACGTCGCCGTTGGGGCCGCCGTCCATCCAGTCGTCCCCGCCACCCCCTTCAAGGGTATCGTATCCGGCGCCGCCTGCCAGCGTGTCGTTGCCGAGCCCGCCGAACAGCCTGTTGTCGGCACTGTTGCCGGTGATGCTGTCGCTGTAATTCCCGCCGACGGCGTTCTCGATCAGGGAGCGGGGATCGCCCTGATACTGAAGCGCATTGAAGACGTTGCCGCGCGCGAACTGGCTGTCGCCCAGATAGGCGAGCTGCGCATCGGAGAATCTCGACCATCCGCCCGGCGTGAGATCCACGACCATTTCTTGTCCATAGAAGCTGAAGTCGTAGGTATCGATGCCGCCGCCGTCCCAGACGGTCATGAAGACGCTGGAGCCCCTGCCGACCTCGACGCCGTTGACGTAGGCTCCACCCGACGACGGGTCCCAGATGTAGTACGAGTCCGTGTTGTTCGTGGTGAAATTGGCACCATAGATGTGCTGCAGGGCCGCGATGTCATACATCATGAGCGTCTGAGGCGACGTCGCATCACCGAAATGTTCGTGGGGATCACCCACATAGGTACGGTAGGTCATCACCGAGAATTCGATCGAGTCGCGATCGGGCGTCAGCACGGCCGGATTGTTCGCTGCCGGCTCGTGACCGTGCTTCAATCCGAGCGCATGCCCGAGCTCGTGCATGATCGTATAATACTGGAAACTCCCGAATGGAGCGTTGGTGATGTTGCTGGCGAGCCAGACGTCGCCAGCCCTGGTATCGCTCCAGGTGGGGTCCGGATAATAAGCCAGCGACCTGTCCAGCAGCGTCGTGCGGCCTATGGCGATTTCGGAAGGGCTGGTGCCTGTCGAATAGAGAGTGATGTTGGCCACCGCCTCTACCGAACTCAGCGTCATGTATGATTCGAAGGCCGAGGTCGGACGATAGGTCCCTTCGAGGATGTTCCGGACCGCGTTCTGGTGAGAGCCCCCCACAGGCTGGAAGCCGTAAACGAAGAGAGGATATCTGTAGCGGTAATCTCCCAGGGAATCCGCGAAGAAGTATCCTATGACGTTCGAGGACCAGTAGGCCCGGGACAGCAGGGCGTCGACATTGTTTTCCGGCAAGCTACCCTCCTTAAGAATATTTGCCTTGTAACATAGTTTCGAACTTGTACAAGTCGGAGTTGCGCGAGAAAGAACATCGTTTCCGGTTGCGGGAGCGAAAACTTCAGGCCCATGGTGTCCTGCGCGGTTGCGACAGCAGGCAAAACTGGTACAGGGGATGCTCTCTTCTCGCGAAACCGAGTACCGTCATGACTGCGCCGAAATCCGATTTCCTCAGAGTGCTCACCGAGCGAGGCTTCATTCACCAGACCTCCGATTTCGAGGCCGTGGATGCTGCCGCCCTTGAGAACCGGCTGACGACCTATGTGGGCTATGACTGCACGGGCCCGTCCCTGCACGTGGGTCACCTGCTCTCGATCATGATGCTGCACTGGCTTCAGAAGACCGGCGCCGGCAAGCCGATCACGCTCATGGGCGGCGGCACGACCCGCGTCGGCGACCCCTCGGGCAAGGACGAGAGCCGCAAACTCCTGACTGTCGAGCAGATCGAGGCCCACAAGGACAGCATCAAGACGGTCTTTTCTCGCTTCATCGGCTTCGGCGAGGGCAAGACCGACGCGCTCATGGTGGACAACGCCGAGTGGCTGACCAAGCTCAACTACATCGACTTCCTGCGCGATGTGGGCCGCCACTTCTCGGTCAACCGCATGCTGTCCTTCGACAGCGTCAAGCTGCGCCTCGAACGCGAGCACGAGCTGTCCTTCCTGGAATTCAACTACATGATCCTCCAGGCCTACGACTTCGTGGAGCTCAACAAGCGCTACGGCTGCATTCTGCAGATGGGCGGCTCCGATCAGTGGGGCAACATCGTCAACGGCATCGATCTCGGCCGCCGTCTCGGCACGCCGCAGCTCTATGCCGTCACCTGCCCTCTGCTGACCACGGCCTCCGGCGCCAAGATGGGCAAGACCGCCTCCGGCGCGGTCTGGCTCAACGCCGACATGCTGAGCCCTTACGATTACTGGCAGTTCTGGCGCAACACCGAGGATGCGGACGCCGTCCGGTTCCTGAAGCTGTTCACCGTCCTGCCGATGGACGAGATCGCCAAGCTCGCTGCCCTGCAGGGCGCCGAGATCAACGAGGCGAAGAAGGTTCTGGCAACCGAAGCGACCGCTCTCCTCCATGGCCGCGAGGCCGCGCAGCTTGCAGCGGAGACGGCGCAGAAGACCTTCGAGCAGGGCAGGCTCGCGGAGAGCCTGCCCACCGTCGAGGTCCCGTCCAGCATCCTGAAGGAGGGACTCGGCGTGCTCACCGCCTTCGGTCCGGACTACGCGAAGCTCGTGCCCTCGTCGAGCGAGGCGCGCCGTCAGGTGAAGAGCGGGGGCCTCAGGGTCAACGACCAGACGGTCTCAGACGAGCGCGGCACGCTTGGCCTCTCGGATCTCACGAGCGAAGGCGTGATCAAGCTGTCCTTCGGCAAGAAGAAGCACGTCCTGCTGCGGGCTGTCTGAGGCAATTCATCCGTCCGGCATCCTCCGCTGCCCTCATCCGGGAGGCGGGAGGCCGTTACCATGTCGTCGCCGTCCCCGGACTTGCTCCGGGGAAGAGTCCCGGCCATCCTCATTGGAAGAGCGCTGCACTCGCATGATCGGGACCACCGCCCCAAGGCCCGCGACGACGTGAAAGCGGTTGGGCTCCCTCCAGCGGGTTGCCCGTCCACCTTCCTCGCGCAAAGAGACTCTCGCGGCTGCTCGAAGGATCTTGAGCGTTACCGATCGGGAACCGTCGGCAGCGCATCGCTCTGCTGCGGCTCCATTCCCACGCCGAAGAGCTTGCGCAGGAAGCCGGGCGCCACAGCGGAAAGCGGATTGACCGTCAGGTTGGGAGCGCTCGCCTGACCCGCGGCACGGAAATTGACCGCGAACAGGCCCTCGTACTGACTGCCGCCGAGCAGGGGCCCGAACAGAGGCACCTTGGCAAACACATTGTTGAGGCCATAAGCCGGCACGAACGTCCCTGAGATGTCCATCCGATCCCGGCTGTAATCGATGAACCCGTCGAGGGTGAAACCGATCTGGTTGCCGTAAATCGCCGCCTCGCGAAAATCGATGCGGCCGGACGTGCGCGTGAACTCGGCCCGCGCCCGCGCAAAGGTCACCTCGTTCACGTCCACGCGCACCAGCTGCGGATTGCCCGATCTGTCCTGCCCGGCCACCATTTGGGTCTGGGTCGGAATGATCCGGCGCAGGGCCGGTTCGTTGACCAGGGTAAACGAGCGCAACAGCAGCATTCCAGGCTGCTGCCCCTCCCCGGTCGTCATGTTGATGATGAGGTTGCCACCGACCATCCGCTTGTACACGTCCGTGAAGCGCAGCAGCGCGCCTGCATCTTCCGCCTGGACAATGATCACGGACCCGTTCCTGCCCTGCGTGTCGGTGCGGGCA
Organism: Microvirga sp.; assembly: GCA_031181145.1. GTDB lineage: Bacteria > Pseudomonadota > Alphaproteobacteria > Rhizobiales > Beijerinckiaceae > Microvirga. Next base: position 23,747 of record JAPSLB010000040.1, on the reverse strand, counting down.
GCGACATTCGTTGCGCCGAGACGGCCCTTCATCTCGAGATGCCTGAGGACCTCCTTGCGCATCGAAGCCTTGATGACCGCGTTGGTGATCGCCTCGTTGTTGTAGCCCGTCAGGATGTTCAGGCTGAGGTCGAGATCGAAGTCCCTCGCCTCCTTCCCATTTCCGTTCCGGCTCGAGGATTGCGAGCTGAAGCCTCTCACGAAGGGCCGCGCATCGCCCACGTTGCCGCGAACGGTGACCTTGTAGACGCCGCCGGACTGCTCGACCTGAGCGCGCATGTCGTCCCCGGGCGAGAGCTTGAACGTGGAAAGCTCTGCCCGCTCCAGTTCGCCCTCCTTGGACAGGGCCGCGGTTCCGCGCATCTGCACGGCACCGCTGTCGAGCTGCAGGTCGCGGATTTCCGCCTCGGGCCCGTCGCTCATGGTGAAGGTGAGCTTGCCCGGCCTGCCTGCCGGCTTGACCCAGCCCGGGATGAGCTGATCGATCCCGGCCTTCGTCAGATCGGCTTCCACGATCATGCCGGCTGCGTCGGGCCTGCCCAGCGGTACACCGACCTTGAGAGTCACGATGCCGGTCAGCTGCGAGCCGAACGAGAGGCCACGCTTGCTGCGCGCCGCTTCATCGAGAGCGAAGACGACATTCGCCTGCCCGCCTTGACGATTCTTTTGCACGTCGATGGCGGCTGCGCCGCCTCCGATCTTGCCGTCGCCCTTGATCGACAGGTCGCCCCGGTCGTAAGCGATGGTCAGATTGCCCCCTTCGAGCTTCTCCTTGCCAAAAAGGCTGTCGAGCGTGAGGTCGTTCAGCGTTCCCGTTACCCTGAGCGGGAGATCGGCGAAAGCCGGGATATGGTTGACCGACAGACCGATTCCGACCCGCAGGTCTGCCTTCCCCTTCATTCCGGTGGGGTCGACCTCGAATCCTGCAATCTCTTTGACGAGCGGTTGCTGGAGCATGGCCCCGACACCGTCCGCAGCGCCCGTGAGGCGGAAATCGATACGGGCAAGGGCATTGTCGTCCCAGTAATTGTCGAGCGCGAATGAGCCGTCGGAAGCGTTCAGGCTATGGCTGCCGGCCATGTCCACGCGGCCCGCCGGGGCACGCAGGGCCACCATCGTGCCGGTCACGCGGCCCGTCACGTCCATTTGGGAGATCGGCGGCAATCCCTCGGCCGCCTGAAGAGTGCCCTGCGAAATCGCGAAGTCGATCTTGACCGCTTCATCGGGGATGGGACCACCCGATATGGATCGTTCGACATCGGCACCGGTCATCGCGATCTTGAGCTTGAAGTCCTCCAGGGTGCCGTTCTTGAGGTTCTCGACCAGGAAGCGGCGGACCGGCGGAGCCACGGCCTCCGGCCAGATCCGAAGCGCGGAACGAATATCGGTCTTCGAGGCGGTGACGTCGAACTTCAGCCCCTTCGGGTCGGCGGCCTCCGCAAGGGCGCCGCCGATATCGACATGGAGCATGGGTCCCCTCAACCTGATGCTGTTGAGCATGACGCCGTTGGGGCCGGACAGATCCGCATCCATCTGCGATACCCGGAGAGGCGCGTCTTCAGGCGTGGCCCCCGTCCAGACGATGTCCCGGCCGGTGAGCCGCAGACGCCACGGCTGGTGTGTCGTCGGGACCGACAGCGTTCCCTGGAGATTGACGTAGGTATCGCCCCCCTTGAGTTCGAGCATCGGCAGGCCGAGCGTCTTCTCGGCTTCGTTCCATTCAGCCACGATGGTGGCGTGGTCCACCCGCAGGGGAGAGGTATCCTTGTCCTCGATCTTGATGAAGCCCGCGTTGCTGTCGAGGCGGGTCTTCAGCTCTGTCACGCGGCCATTCGCATAGGCCATGTCGAAACGGCCGGAGAATTCGAGATCGGTGGCGGCGGGCAGGCTCGACATGCCGCTCAGCACCAGGATGTCCTGAATCGGCGCGGAATCGGCCACGAACGCCGCGCGGTAGGCTTCCGGGCCTTCGGCCCTCGCGTCGCCCCTCAGCTGCCATGGCCCCTGCGGCCCCTCCACCATGGCCGAGAACTGACGCCCGCCATCGGTGTCCCAGTCGAAGGTGGCGTCCACCCGGTCGAAACGGGCCCGCTCGCGGTAATCCGCATCGATGAAGACGAGACGCGCATTGGTCAGCTGCGCCTTGCCAAGGGTGTTGAGGACGCTCCGCGGCCCGACGATCAGATCGAGCAGCGATCCGACCGCGCCCGAGACCTGGGATGGACCGTCGACGCTGGCCGCCAGGGAGGCGGCCGCCGCCCGGGAGGGAGCCGGCTCCGGAGCCCGGGCGCCCTGGGCCTGGTCCTCCTCCGTGCTCTGCACGGGCGAGAAGGTCAGCGAGCCGTCCCGGTTGACGAGCACCCGCAACTGCAGGTCGCGAACGTGAATGGCCTTGGGCTGGAGATTGGCCGTCAGCAGGGACAGGAAATCGACGCTGACGAGAGCATAGGGAGCGCGGACGACGAGCTCGCCGCTCGGCCCGCGGATGTCGAGCCCGTTGGCTCGCAAGGCGGGAATACCCTCATGAAGCTCGATGGCGGTGTTGCGAAGCGCCACGGTCCAGCCCGGTCCGATGCGTGAGGCCAGGGCCTCCGCAACCCGCTCCGGCAAGCGTCCGAAGCTGAGCGGAGCCACGGACAGGCGGAGGTAGAAAACCCCTGCAACGACGATCAGAAATGCGATCAGCCCGAGCTTGCAGTAGAGCGTACCACGGATCAGCCGGCCCAGAAGGCTTCGTTTGACCGGTTCTTGCCGGGACAGCGTGGTACGGAGCGGCATTTTCATTATTGTGATATGGGCAACCCGGTTCTTGCGCTTTTGCTGCTGCGAAGGAATCAGTGAGGACCTTAACCGCACCGGCAGCCTCCCGCGACCGCCTCTTTTCCGTCGTGCACACAAGAGGTTTCCAAGCAGCACAATCCGCCAAAAGGAAGGCGAACGATGGTATTGACGCCCGGAAACCAAGCCCCCGCTTTCTCCCTGCCCGTCACCGGCGGGACAGAGATTTCACTCGACAGCCTGAGAGGCAGGAAAGTCGTGCTGTATTTCTACCCGAAGGACGATACCAGCGGCTGCACGCTCGAGGCCCGGAACTTCCAGGCTTTGCGGAAGGCGTTCGAGGCCTCCGACACCGAGATCGTGGGTGTCTCGCCCGACAGCCTCAAGAGCCACGACAAGTTCCGTACCAAATACGACCTCGAATTCCCCCTCGCCTCCGATGAGGAAAAGAGCATGCTCGAAGCCTACGGCGTGTGGGTCGAGAAGAGCATGTACGGCCGGAAGTACATGGGCGTCGAGCGCACCACCGTGCTCATCGATCGCGACGGCAGGATCGCGAGGGTCTGGAGCAAGGTGAAGGTGCCGGGCCACGCGGAGGAGGTGCTGGCGGCCGCCAGAGCACTCTGACAGATCCGGAAAAGGAAAGGGCCGCCTCGATGAAGCGGCCCTCGATCCCCAGCGCATCGTGCGGGCCAGAAGGGGCGCGCCGAACGAGGTTCCGTCTATTAAGCGAGAGCATCGGATCGATCCTAAAGTGGAATCCCCCGTTCAGGCCCCATGCTCTAATCGATATCGTCGACCTCTTCGCCTCCGCCGTAGACGCGCTGGGCGAGAGCGGCTTCCATGAAGGGGTCCAGATCGCCGTCGAGAACGTCCTGCGGGCTCTGGGACTGGGTCCCCGTGCGCAGGTCCTTCACCAGCTGATAGGGCTGCAGCACGTAGGAGCGGATCTGGTGCCCCCAGGCGATATCCGTTTTGGCGGCTGCCTCCGCGTTTGCCTTCTCCTCGCGCTTCTTCAGCTCCAGCTCGTAGAGGCGGGCACGCAGCATGTTCCAGGCGGTCGCCCGGTTCTTGTGCTGCGAACGCTCCTGCTGACAGGCCACGACGATGCCCGTCGGGATATGGGTGATGCGCACCGCCGAGTCGGTGGTGTTCACGTGCTGGCCGCCCGCGCCCGAGGAGCGGAACGTATCGATGCGGCAGTCCGATTCCTTGACCTCGATGTCGATGCGGTCATCGACCACCGGATAGACCCATACCGAGGCGAAGCTCGTGTGGCGGCGCGCATTCGAGTCGTAGGGAGAGATGCGCACGAGGCGGTGCACGCCGGATTCGGTCTTGAGCCAGCCATAGGCATTGTGACCCTTGATCAGAAGCGTGGCACTTTTGATGCCAGCCTCTTCGCCGTCCGTGATCTCGAGAAGCTCGACCTTGTACTTCCGGCGCTCGGCCCAGCGGGCATACATGCGCTGGAGCATGGAAGCCCAGTCCTGGCTTTCCGTGCCGCCGGCGCCCGAATGCACCTCGATATACGTGTCGTTGGCGTCGGCCTCCCCCGAGAGCAGCGTTTCCACCTGTCGGCGCGCGGCTTCCTCATGGAGGCCGCGGATCGCCTCCTCGCCCTCCCGGATGGTGCCTTCGTCGTCCTCCATCTCGCCGAGTTCGATCAGCGTGATCGCGTCATCGAGCTCCTGCTCCATGCGCTTGATGGATGAAATCTGATCCTCCAGCGTGGTGCGCTCGCGCATGATCTTCTGCGCGGCCTCCGCGTCGTTCCAGAGATTCGGGTCTTCGGCCTGGGCGTTCAGTTCCGCGAGGCGACGCTGGGCGTTGTCCCAGTCAAAGATGCCTCCTCAGCAGTCCGAATGACTGCTTGGTCTCTTCTACGAGGTGTTCGATCTCGGCGCGCATTTTGTCTTGCTGTCCGTTCTGGGTTTGGGGCGTCTTAAGGGGAGCGCCCTGGTGTGTAAAGCGTCTCTTCCCGCATGGCCGGTGACCGCCGCAAGCAACCGGGCTCAGCGGTCATGCGACGTCATGCCTTGTCAGGAATCACGTCTCATATGGGATTCGGAGCGGATCAGTACAATCCGCCCGGGGTCGCTCCCACGGCCCTGCGGGGCATCATCTCCGGAGGAGCCGGCGAATATTCGGCCTGCGGGATCTCCTCCTCCTGGGCAGCATAATATTCCGGAGGAGCCTGGCCGGGCTTGAAGGCCTCCAGGATCGTGCCGGCGCCCTCGCCTCCGGCGCGGGTGCCGGTGGAGGCATTGACGCGGATCAGCTTGATGCCCGGGGGCACCCGGAACGGGGTCGCGGGCCTGTCCTTCAGGGCCATCTGCATGAAATCGCGGAACACGGGAGCGGCATATTGGCCGGCAGTGGCCGCGTTGCCGAGGGATTTCGGCTGGTCGTAGCCGAGGAACACGCCGACCGCGAGGTCAGGCGAGAATCCCACGAACCACACGTCCTTGGCGTCGTTGGTGGTGCCCGTCTTGCCGGCGAGCGGCTTGCCGACAGCCTTGATCGACTGCGCCGTGCCGCGCTGCACCACGCCCTCGAGGATCGAGGTGATCTGATAGGCGGTGAGCGGATCGAGCACCTGCTCTCGAGTATCCGTGAGCTTGGGCGCGGCTCCCCCGTCCCATGCATCCGCATCGCAGGTGTCGCACTTGCGGTCGTCATGGCGATAGATCGTGCGGCCGCTGCGGTCCTGGATCTGGTCGATCAGCGTCGGCTTGATACGGCGCCCGCCGTTCACGAACATGGAATAGGCCGCCGTCATGCGCATGACCGTCGTCTCGCCTGCGCCGAGCGACATGGAGAGAAGCGGCAGCATGTCGTCGTAGACGCCGAAGCGGCGGGAATATTCGGTGATGACCGGCATGCCGATCTCGTTGGCCAGGCGCACCGTCATCAGGTTCTTGGAATGCTCGATGCCGTAGCGCAGAGTGCGCAGGCCCGCGGACTTGCCGTCATAGTTCGACGGCGCCCAGGCTGCCTGCCCCGGGCCCATGTCGAGCACGAAGGGCGCGTCCATGACCTGGGACGAGGGCGTGTAGCCGTTGTCGAGAGCCGTCGCGTACACGATGGGCTTGAACGCGGAGCCCGGCTGACGCATCGCCTGGGTGGCGCGGTTGAACTCGCTCTGATCGAAGGAAAAGCCGCCGACCATGGCGTGAACGCGCCCCGTTTGAGGATCCATGGCGACGATGGCGCCGGAAATCTCGGGCACCTGGCGCAGGCGGTACTGGCCCTGCTTGCCGTCGATGGGCTCCACATAGACCACGTCGCCCACCGACAGGGCCTTCTCGACGGAGCGGCGCGTCCATTTCACGCCGTCGGCGGCGACGAAGCCCGTCTCCCGATCGCGGGAGAGCTGGCCGGAGGCCTCCTTCTTCGGCTGCAGGCCGATTCGGGCGCGCCCGCCCGAGACTTCGAGAACGACGGCCAGACGCCAGGGCTGCACATCACCCATGGCGGTCACCTCGGCCAGAGCAAGGCCCCACTCGCGGCCGGCCAGATCGAGCTTGTGCTGGGCACCGCGCCAGCCGCGGGCCTCGTCGAAGCGCACGAGGCCGTCCACCAGCGCCTTGCGGGCCATGGCCTGCATCTTGGGATCGAGCGTCGCGCGGATCAGGAGGCCGCCCTCATAGAGCTTCTCCTCGCCGTAGCGCTCGGCGATGTCGCGGCGCACGCCTTCGGCGAAGTAGCCGGACGCGATGCTGTTGGGGGACACGACGCGCGGCGTGACGTCCAGGGGATCCTTCCTGGCCTCCTCCGCCTGCTCCTGCGTGATGTAGCCGTTCTCGACCATACGGCCGATGACCCAGTTGCGGCGGTCGATGGCGGCCTGGCGCTGGCGGAACGGGTGATAGTTGTTCGGCGCCTTCGGAAGAGCGGCCAGATAAGCGGCTTCGGCGATGGTCAGCTCATGGAGAGACTTGCCGAAATAGTTCAGCGCCGAGGCGGCCACGCCGTAATTCCCGAGGCCGAGATAGATCTCGTTGAGATAGAGTTCGAGGATCTTGTCCTTCGAGAAGGTGGATTCCATCCGCAGGGCGATGAGCGCCTCGCGGATCTTGCGCTCATAGCTGCGCTCGTTGCCGACCAGGAAGTTCTTCGCGACCTGCTGGGTAATGGTCGAAGCGCCCTGCTCCCGCCTGCCGCCGGACTTGATGTTGGCGAGGATCGCACGGACGATACCCTCGGGATCGATGCCGGGGTGCTTGTAGAAATTCTTGTCCTCGGCGGACAGGAAGGCGACCTTCACGAGCTTCGGAATGGCCTGGATCGGCACGTAGAGACGCCGCTCACGCGCATATTCCGCGATCAGGCTCCCGTCCGAGGCATGGACGCGCGTCATCACCGGGGGCTCGTAGTTGGCGAGCTGCGCGTGATCCGGCAGGTCCTTGGAGAAGAACCAGAATCCATAGGCCAGCCCCACGGCGCCGATCAGGAAGAAGATCGCGCCGACGCTGAACAGGAAGCCGAAGAATCGTAGGACAAAGCGCATCCGAAGGTATCCGTTGACGGTGCACGTGGCACCTGTTTGTGCATATCCCGAACGCCGTTTCCCATCGGAACAGAAGCCGGCCCAGTCTGCCCTGCTCTGTTAACCGAGGAATCGCGCCCCCGCTACGGGTATCCACACTCTATCTATGGTAAAACTGCGGCAGCCCCCTGCCGCGCAAGGCGTGTGGCGAAAAAGCGGTCCACGGCCCCGCTCATGGCATCCACCATTTTTTCCCGCCACTCCTCGGACATGAGCAGGTCGAGATCCTGCTTGCTGGACAGGTAGCCCAGCTCCACCAGGACGGAGGGCACGTCATGGGCACGCAGCACCTGGAAGCGGGCCTGCCGGTGCGGATTCTTGTTCAGGCGGGCGATCGAATCGAACTCGCCGACCAAGCGGGTCGCGAAACTGTGCGAGAAGCTGCGAGTCTCACGCAGAGTCAGCTCCTGCAGGATGTCGGAAACCTCGTCCGGGATGTCGGTCGGCTCGACGCCGGCCATGGCGTCGGCCTTGTTCTCGCGGTCCGCCAGGCGGGCCGAGTCGGCGTCGGATGCGCGTTCCGACCCCGTATAGACGGTCAGCCCCCGGACCTCCTGTCCGCCGGAGATCGAATCCGCATGGATCGAGATGAAGAGATCGGCCTGGACCCTGCGGGCGGCGCGCACGCGGTCGCTCAAGGAGACGAACACGTCCTTGTCGCGGGTCATGACGACCCGGTAGCGGCCGCTCTCCTCGAGCTTTTTCTGCAGTTTCTGGGCAAAGGACAGGACGAGATCCTTCTCGAACACCCCATTCGAGGAATTCGCGCCGGGATCGATGCCGCCATGGCCGGGGTCGATCACGACGACGGGGCGGGCATCCTTGGGAGCCGCAGCCGGCTCGGCGGCCGTGGTTTGTGCCGCCTTGGCGGCGCTGTCGGCCGCCACACGACGAAAATCGTCGCGCTCGGTCCGGGTGAGCTCGATCGTCAGAAGGGCCGTGCCTCCGGGGGCGTTCGCATCGACCGTCATTCCGGAGACGGTCGCCGGCTGAGCCAAGTCCATCACCACCCGGGAGCGCCCCGGAGCGAAAAGACCGTAGCGAAAGGACGAAATCACGCCCGCCCTCTGGCGCCCCGAATCCGGCGGCAGGTGAAACGCCACCTCCGGCAGATCGATGATGAGCCGGTCGGGCCGCTCCATGAGAGAGGCCTGGGCTGTCACCGGCTTCGACAACGCGATCTTGAACCGGGTCGTGGGGCCGTCGACCTCGACGGACACGTCAGCGGCGATGATCGGCGCGCCCGCCTTGCCGGCGTCGGCGTTCGCCCAAGCGGGACCGCCCGCCAAGGCGACGAACATCGCCAGGAGGCCCGCATGGATCAGGCGTATGAAGGGCTTGTTTCTCATGCTGCAGCTGGAAGTTTCGCGCTCCCTTCCTATCTTATTAGGCGGCCTTTGGTTAACGAAGTTTCACAACAAAAGCTCGATGCCGAGACTCTGTTGCATTAACGACACATGCCTCGACATCTTGCCAAATGCCCTATTCGCTCTGTAATGATCATGACCCCGACCGGCATGGCCGAATCTGGCGGAGGACCTGAGGAGATGGTTGTGTTGACCGGTCCTCATGGATCCCGTCACCCTCGACAGGCGCTCGGAAGGGTTCAGTGGGCGATGCAGATCGCCGCTTAATTGCCGATGACCGGATTTCGTCCGGCCCATCGATTCCTAGAAAGGGCCGTCTTGAATGGTTGCGCACACGAAGTCAGCTCTGACTCTCGTTCCGGCACCGTTCCAAGCGCGCGTTTCTTTTCGCGCTCGCCCTTCCCTCACCTCATCCGGCCCAGAGCCGTCCCGTTTCAACCCAGAATGCGCCCCTCTGAGGCGCACGATGGCGATCGACAGCAATCCGAACGCAATTCCAGCCCGCCGCCGCCTATCGCGGCGTGGCCATCCGCCTTCACTGCGGCCACTGCCTCAGGTCCTGCCCTCGATCGCCATGTCGAGAGTTCAACATGGCAAACAAGATGCTCATCGATGCCTCCCACCCGGAAGAAACCCGGGTTGTGGTGGTACGTGGTCAAAAGGTCGAAGAATTCGACTTCGAATCCGCTAACCGGAAGCAATTGCGCGGGAACATCTATCTCGCGAAGGTCACCCGGGTAGAGCCGTCCCTCCAGGCCGCTTTCGTCGAATATGGCGGCAACCGCCACGGTTTCCTCGCGTTCAGCGAAATCCATCCCGATTATTATCAGATTCCTGTCGCCGACCGTCAGGCTCTGCTCGAGGCCGAAGCCGAGGCGCAGGCCGAGGAGGAGCGTGAGGAAGAGCGCCGCCGCAGCCGCCGTCGCCGGTCCGCCCAGCGCCGCACGAGCAGTCACGACACGGTTGTCTCCTCCGAAGCCGAGGCCGGCACGGACGGGAGCGCTGAGGCTCAGGCTCCCGCAGAAGGCACGGACGACACCATCGACCTGATCGCCGCCGCAGGCGATTTCGAGCCGATCTCGGGCGAATCCGTCGAGTCGGCCCAGGCGAGCGAGGGCTCCCAGGAGGCCCCGGCTGAAGCTCCCGGCAACGAGTCTCAGGAGACCGAGTCCCAAGGGGCCGAGGCTCTGGAGGCTGGGGCTCAAGAGGAGGCAGTGTCCGAGGAGACCGCCTCTGACGAAGCCGAGGCTGACGGCGACGAGGACGAAGAGGACCACGAGGACGAGCACGCCGAAGGCGAGGACGAGGATCACGTCGAGCAGCTCGGCGGCGGCGACGCGATGGAGGACGTCCCTCAGCGCCGCGTTCCGCGCAAGCAGTACAAGATTCAGGAAGTCATCAAGCGCCGCCAGATCCTGCTGGTACAGGTCGTAAAGGAAGAGCGCGGCAACAAGGGCGCGGCCCTGACCACTTATCTGTCGCTCGCCGGCCGCTACTCGGTTCTCATGCCCAATACGGGGCGTGGCGGCGGCATCTCGCGCAAGATCACGAACGCCGCCGACCGGAAGCGCCTGAAGGAGATCGCCCAGGAGCTGGAGGTGCCCGAGGGAATGGGTATCATCCTGCGCACGGCCGGCGCCTCGCGCACCAAGCCGGAAATCAAGCGCGACTATGAATATCTGATGCGCCTGTGGGAGAGCGTGCGCGAGCTGACCCTCAACTCCTCGGCTCCGGCGCTGGTCTATGAGGAAGGCTCGCTGATCAAGCGCGCCATCCGTGATCTCTACAACAAGGAGATCGACGACATCCTCGTCTCGGGCGAGGAAGGCTACCGTGAGGCCAAGGATTTCATGCGCATGCTCATGCCGAGCCATGCCAAGATCGTCCAGCCCTACCGCGAGCCGCAGCCGCTCTTCGCCAAATACGGCGTCGAGGCCCAGCTCGACGCGATGTTCTCCAACATCGTGACGCTGAAATCCGGCGGCTATCTCGTCATCAATCCGACGGAAGCGCTGGTTTCCATCGACGTGAACTCGGGGCGATCCACCCGCGAGCACAACATCGAGGACACGGCCCTTCGCACGAATCTCGAGGCGGCGGAGGAGATCGCCCGTCAGCTACGCTTGCGCGATCTTGCCGGCCTGATCGTCATCGACTTCATCGACATGGAGGAGAAACGCAACAACCGCGCCGTCGAGAAGAAGCTGAACGAGTGCCTGAAGAACGACCGCGCCCGCATCCAGGTGGGCCGCATCTCCCCCTTCGGCCTGCTCGAGATGTCGCGTCAGCGCATCCGCACGGGCGTGCTCGAATCCTCGTCGGTCCCATGCCCGCACTGTGCCGGCACTGGCTTCGTCCGCTCGACGCCGTCCGTTGCGCTCCATGTGCTGCGCTCGATCGAGGAAACCCTCATCAAGAATTCCGGCTACAACCTCATCGTCCGCACGCGGATGGAGGCGGCCTTCTACATTCTCAACCAGAAGCGCGTGCACCTGCGAGAGCTGGAGACCCGCTTCGGCGTTGCCATCTCCATCGTGGCGGACGACACGCTCATCGGCACGACGAACTACGTGATTGACCGGGGCGAGCCTGCGCTGCGCCTCGAGCACAAGTCGGCCGCCACCGGCATCCAGATCGACGCCATAGCCCCGATCGACGTTGTGGAGGAGGCTGAGCCCGAACTGGAGATCGAGGACGAGGAGCAGGCTGGCGAAGAGACCCGCGCCGCGGAGGAAGGTCGCGAGGAAGGCGAAGGCGAAGGCAACCGCCGCCGCCGCCGTCGCCGCCGCCGCCGTGGACGGGACCGTGAGGCCCTCGCAGATACGGCCCAGGACGAGGAAGGCTCCGACAGCGAAGCCTCCGAGGGCGAAGAGCAGGAAGGCGTGGAAGTCGAGGCGTCCGACGAGGACGGCGAAGCGGCCGAGGGTTCCGAGGAAGGCGAAGGCAATGGCCGCCGCCGCCGTCGCCGGGGTCGCCGCGGAGGTCGTGGCCGCGGCCGCGACGAGGCCGTCGAAACCTTCGCCACGGAAGAAGGATTCGTGGCTGCCACCGAGGCCGTCGCTCAGGCCGTCGGCACCCTGGATGAGCCGGAGAGCGAACCCGCTCCTGCTCCGGAGCCCACGGCTTCCGAACCTGCCGCTCCTGCTTCGGAGCCTGCCGTGTCGGAGCCTGCTGCTTCAGAGCCTGCCGCAGAGTCTGCCCCGTCGGACGAGCGCACCGAGGAGAAACCCGAACCGCAATCTGCCGCCGAGGCCGAGGAAGCCCCGCGCCCGGTGGCACCTGAGCCCGAGCCTGTTGCGGTCGTGCTCACCCCGCCCGACCCGGCCCGCCCGAAGCGTGCCGGCTGGTGGTCCAAGGCCAAGTCGGTCCTCAGCGGGTCTTAATTCGGAAGCAAAATGCCCGGCATTCGCCGGGCATTTTATTTCGAGTCATTATTCCTTTAGGTCATGGCCGGGCGTGTCCCGGTCCTCCCGATCAGTAGAGCAAACGCCTTTTGCAACCGGGACAGCCCCGGAAATGGCGACGGGGGTTCTACCGCAACCAACCCTTGAGCCGCTCCACCGTCTCGCGGCAGTCGTTCTCGGAACCCGCGAAGGACAGGCGCATGTAATGCGAGCCTTCGATAGGATCGAAGTCGAGACCGGGGGTCGCGGCGACGCCGGTCTCCTCCAGCATGCGCTTGCAGAAGCCGATGGAGTCGTTCGTATACCGGGCGATGTCGGCATAGATGTAGAAAGCCCCGTCCACCGGATGCATGTCGGCGATGCCGATCCGGGGCAGCTCCTCGAGCAGGAAGGCGCGGTTTCGGGCGTAAGCAGCCTTTACCGCCTCAAGCTCGTCCGTGGCGTCGAAGGCAGCAAGGGCGGCGACCTGGGAGAGATAGGGCGGCGAGATGTAGAGATTCTGGGCGAGGCGCTCGACGGGCCGCACGAGCCGCTCGGGCACGACGATCCAGCCGATGCGCCAGCCGGTCATGCAGTAGTATTTGGAAAACGAGTTGATGACGACCGCGTCGTCGTCCGAGGCGAGCGCCGTCGAGGCGTCCTCGCCATAGGTCAGGCCATGGTAGATCTCGTCCGAGACGAACCACAGTCCCAGGCGGCGGCAGGTCCCCCCGAGATCGCCAAGCGCCTTGCGGCCGATCATGGTGCCGGAGGGATTGGCCGGGCTCATGGCGAGGATTCCGTGGAGCGGCTTCTCCGCATGGGCCCTCTCGACCGCCTCGGCGGTCATGATCCAGCCGTCGGCCCTGGCGAGAGGGATGACCACCGGCTCGATGCCGAGCGCCTCCAGGATGTTGCGGTAGGCCGGATACCCTGGCGCCGTGATGGCGACGCGCTGGCCGACGTCGAAGAGGCTCAGGAAGGCCAGCACGAAGCCTGCGGAGGAGCCCGTCGTCACGACCACGCGCTCAGGCGCGAGGGAGACGCCATAGGCATCGCGGTAATGGCGGGCGATGCGCTCACGCAGGGCCGCGATGCCGAGGGCCTCCGTGTAGCCGATTCGGCCGAGATCCAGCGCGGCCTTGGCCGCCTCGCGGACCCTGGCCGGAGCCGGAGCGGAGGGCTGACCCACCTCCATATGGATCACGCTGTCCCCTCGCCTTTCTTTCGCCGCAGCGGCGCTCAAAACATCCATGGCCAGGAAGGACGAGACCCGGTCCATGCGTCGGGCCACGAGGGGCATGTTCAGATCGGCGGTCGATTTTGTCATGAATGGGTCGTAGCTCTTTGGAAGGCCGGTCTCAAGAACGATGTTTCCGTCGCCATCGCCGGCCGCCTTGGCGAGCCGGGTTCATGATACGAAGCCGTGATTTGACGCCGCGCCCGCCAGAAAGCTAACTCACGCCAAATATTGCACGGTAAACTCCGCAAAGGATCGGATATGAGCTTCTCGCTTCTCAAAACCTGCCGGGCCGTGGCCCTCTTCGGCGCCCTCGCCGTCGCCCCGGCCGCCATGGCCCAGACCGCCGTCTTCAGCGAGCAGCAGAAACAGGCGATCGGCGAGATCGTGAAGGACTACCTCCTGAAGAACCCGGAGATTCTCACCGAGGTCATCGGCGAACTCGAGAAGCGCCAGGCCGAAGCCCAGCAGGCCTCGCAGGCGAGCGCCGTGCAGGAGACGAAGCAGACGCTCCTGAACGCGCCGCATTCCTACGTGGCCGGGAACCCGGCCGGCGACATCACCCTGGTCGAGTTCTTCGACTACAATTGCGGCTATTGCAAAAGGGCTCTCGCCGACGTGCAGACGCTCGTGAAGAACGATCCCAAGCTGCGCGTCGTGCTCAAGGATTTTCCCGTCCTCGGCCCTGATTCCGTAGAGGCGAGCCGCGTGGCTCTCGCGGTGAAGAACCAGCTGCAGGGCCAGAAGCTCTTCGACTACCACGTGAAGGTCATGGAAACCCGCGGCCGCGTGAACGGCGAGCGAGCGATGGCGGTCGCCAAGGAGATGGGCCTCGATATGGCCAAGCTCCAGAAGGACATGGAAGGCGCCGACGTCCGCAATGCCCTGCAGGAAAACATGGCTCTCGGCGACAAGCTGAGCCTCACCGGCACTCCGGCCTTCGTCATCGGCGAGGCGGTCATTCCGGGCGCGGTCGGCATCGAGCCCTTGAAGCAGTTGATCGCGAACGTCCGCTCCTGCGGCAAGGCCAGTTGCGGCTAGGCGAGGCCGAGGCGCGACGCCACCCAGCGCCGGCCTTGTGCTGGCGATGGCGGTCGTGGCAGGCGCAGCCCCCACATGATCGGGATGGCCGGGCAAGCCCGGCCATGACGAATGATGCCTTTAACAGGCTTCCTCCGCGAAAATCGGCACACTTCCCCCTACGGAAATCGCGCCAAGCTCTGGAAAGACTTGGTTTTCCCCTTCCCCCATGCTCACCTTTTGGCTAAGAGGGCGTCTTGGCTCCGCCTGACGGAGCTTCATGGAACGCTCCTTTCGCAATGATCAACGTCCACGTCCTCAACGGACCCAACCTCAACCTGCTCGGCCGCCGAGAGCCTCAGATTTACGGCAGCACCACGCTGGCGGATATCGAGAAGCTCGTGCGCGAGAAGGCCGAGACCCTGGGCGTCGCGGTCACGTTCCGCCAGTCCAACCACGAGGGACATCTGGTCGACTGGATCCAGGAGGCAGGAGCGCAGGGCGCGGGCATCATCATCAATGCCGGCGCCTATACCCACACCTCGATCGCTCTGCGCGATGCCATTTCCGGCAGCGGCGCGCCGACGGTCGAGATCCATCTTTCCAATGTTCATGCTCGCGAGGGCTTTCGCCATCGCTCGCTCATCGCACCCGTGTCAGTCGGCGTGATCTGCGGTTTCGGCCCCATGAGCTATCTGCTCGGCCTGGAAGCGGTTCACCATGTCATGGTCGAGCGGGCCAGGCTTCCGAAGCCCTCACAGCACTAGATTCCTCACAGTAAAGAGGTGAGCCCCATGGCCAAGGACAACCCTTTCGATCCCGATCTCGTCCGGGAACTGGCGAACCTGATCGCCGATACGGATCTCAGCGAGATCGAAGTGGAGAAGGGCGACCTTCGCATCCGCGTGGCGCGCACGATCCATGCGGCCGTGACGGTGCCGGTCGCGGCCCCTGTCGCAAGCGCGCCGGCTCCGGTCGTCGCGCCGCCTCCGGCGCCGTCGGATGCGTCGGCGGCCGCAAAGCCCGGCGCGCCCCATCCGGGCGCCGTACTCTCCCCGATGGTCGGCACCGCCTACCGCAAGCCATCTCCGGACGCGAAGGCCTTCGTAGAGATCGGCTCCAAGGTCCAGGCCGGAGACAAGGTGCTCCTGGTCGAGGCGATGAAGACCTTCAACGAGATCGTCGCTCCCCGCGCGGGGACCGTGACCGCCATCTTTGTCGAAGACGGAACTCCTGTTGAATACGGCGAACCCCTCCTCGTCATCGAGTAAGGCGCGATATGTTCGATAAGATCCTCATTGCCAACCGAGGCGAGATCGCCCTGCGCATCCTGCGTGCGGCGAAGGAACTCGGGATCGCCACCGTTGCGGTGCATTCCACCGCCGATGCCGACGCCATGCATGTGCGCCTCGCGGACGAGAGCGTCTGCATCGGCCCGCCTGCGGCCCGCGACAGCTACCTCAACATTCCGGCCCTGATCGCCGCCTGCGAGATCACCGGCGCCGACGCCATCCATCCCGGTTACGGCTTCCTCTCCGAGAACGCGCGCTTCGCCGAGGTGCTGGAGCATCACCATATCGCCTTCATCGGCCCCAAGGCGGAACACATCCGCATCATGGGCGACAAGATCGAGGCAAAGCGCACCGCCAAACGGCTCGGCATTCCCTGCGTGCCCGGCTCCGAGGGCGGCATCTCCGATGCGGACGAGGCCAAGCGCGTCGCCAAGGACATCGGCTATCCCGTCATCATCAAGGCGGCCGCCGGCGGCGGCGGACGCGGCATGAAGGTCGCCCGCAACGAGACGGACCTCCTTCACGCCCTGCAGACCGCCAAGACGGAGGCGAAAGCCGCCTTCGGCGATGACGCTGTCTATATCGAGAAGTATCTCGAGAAGCCGCGCCACATCGAGATCCAGGTTCTCGGCGATGGCAAAGGCAATGCGATCCACCTGGGCGAGCGCGACTGTTCCCTGCAGCGCCGCCACCAGAAGGTCTGGGAGGAAGGCCCCTCGCCGGCTCTGAACGTCGAGATGCGCGAGCGCATCGGCGGCATCGTGGCGAAAGCCATGCAGGAGCTGCAATATGCGGGTGCCGGCACCATCGAATTCCTCTACGAGGACGGCGAGTTCTACTTCATCGAGATGAACACCCGCATCCAAGTGGAGCATCCGGTGACCGAAATGATCACCGGCATCGACCTGGTGAACGAGCAGATCCGCGTGGCCGCCGGCCATCCCCTCTCGGTCAAGCAGGAAGACATCAGGATCGAGGGCCATGCCATCGAATGCCGAGTGAATGCTGAGCATCCCTCGACCTTCCGGCCCTCGCCCGGAACGATCAGCTACTTCCACCCGCCGGGCGGCCTCGGCGTGCGTGTCGACTCGGCGGCCTATCAGGGCTACCGCATCCCGCCGCATTACGACTCCCTCGTGGGCAAGCTCATCGTGCACGGGCGGACCCGCAACGAGTGCCTCATGCGCCTGCGCCGGGCGCTCGACGAGTTCGTAGTGGACGGCATTGATACGACGCTGCCTCTCTTCCGCACCCTGGTCCGCAACCCGGAGATTCAGAACGGGCTGTACGACATTCATTGGCTCGAGAATTTCCTGAAGACGGGCGGGCTGGAGGAGGCCTGACCGGTGCCGCGCTTCCTCCCATCGGCAGCCGCAAGGGGACCAGGGACCAGGGACCAGGGCCCAGCCCCTTCCCCCATGCGGCGGACCAGGAGGAACAGTCACGCCTTAAAATCTGCATGTCTCCGGTCTAACCTTAGGCACTGATCGTTCTATGTTTGCTGGCAGGGCCCGAACGATTGGACAGGTTGGTGAATGACCCGGTCTGCGGACGATACCATCACCGTCACCCCTGAAGTCCTTCTCAAGGCCTATGCCGCCGGCATCTTTCCCATGGCCGAGGATGCCGACGATCCGTCTCTCTTCTGGGTCGAGCCACGGGAAAGAGGCATCATTCCGCTCGATGCCTTCCACGTTCCCAAGCGCCTGGCCCGCACGATCCGCAACGACGAGTTCGAGATTCGGATCGACCAGAATTTCGACGCGGTGATCGCCGGCTGCGCGGCTCCCGCCATCGACCGGGAGAAGACCTGGATCAACCGGAGGATTCGGGATCTCTACGGACAATTGTTCGATGCCGGCTTCTGCCACACGGTCGAGGTCTATCGGGACGACCGGCTGGTGGGCGGCCTCTACGGCGTGCGCCTGAAAGGAGCTTTCTTCGGCGAGAGCATGTTCCATAAGGACCGCGACGCCTCGAAAGTGGCCCTCGTCCACCTCGTCGCCCGGCTGAAGCGCGGCGGCTTCACCCTCCTCGACACGCAGTTCGTGACCCCGCATCTCGCGCAGTTCGGGGCGGTCGAGATTCCGCGCCGCAGCTACAAGCAGATGCTGCGCATGGCCATGGAGCACGACGGCAACTGGAACGTCTGGCCCACGAACCGAACCCTGAGCGGCGAGGAAGTCCTCGCCGTTCTTGCCTCCGCCTAACGATCCGTATTGATGAGCGGCGCGCTCCGGTTGAAATCCTGGATGCTCCTCCGCGCGGGCTGCCGGGGCTGAGGCGGTGCAGAACTCACGGGGGGAGCGGGCGGCAGAGGCTGCGCGGAACCGGCCGGGGCCATGATGCTGCCGGGACGAGCAGGCTCCGCCGAGGTGCGCTGCGGGCCCGGCTCGATCGGAGGCAACTCCTCCGGCGTCTCCTTCGGCTCGGCGATCACCTCGGTGCCGCCTTTGCAGTCCACGAGCCAGATGTCGTAGACCGGATGCTCGATGCCGTGCAGACCGGGACTTGCGGCGAACATCCAGCCGGAGAACACCTTGCGGGTGCCCCCATCGGTGCCGGCCTCCTCAACCTCGACGAAGGAGGTGGTGTTCGGGGTTTCGGTCGGCGGCTTGGTGAAACAGACGCGCGGCGTCATTTGGAGAGCGCCGAACTGAACGGTCTCGTCGATCTTCACCTCGAACGAGACGATGCGCCCGGTGATCTTGTCGAGGCCCGAGAAGACTGCCGTCGGATTCTTGATTCTGTCCGCCTGGGCCGCACCCGCCATGCCGGCGACCGATGCGAGCACCAGGGCAGCCCGCGTCCATTCCAACTTCATTGTCTTATCCATGCCCCTTGTGAACTGGCTGTGGAGCCAAGAGCGGTCCGTATCGGGTTCCGGCAACGCGATAACACGCGAACCATGATGGAAAAAGGGCGATCGAGGCAAAGAGGCCCGCGGGCACGCCCCTTTTCAGGACGGGCTCCTTCTCCGGGATCACCGCTCCAGGGGATTGGGCGCGGGTTCCTTCATGACATCGCCCTCCTTCTCCCGGTGCTCGAAATGAGCCGCGGAGCAGACGACGGAGCACAGGAGCCCGCGATCCGACCAATAGGCCGGGCCGTTCTCGCTCTTGCCGGCATGATAGGCGAAGTCGGCGTGGCCGTAAGGCAGGCCACACTCGATGCAGGTGCGGGGACTGAAACGTTTCAGCATGATGGGATCACGAGCAGGGCCCGAAGGGCCTCACTCGCCCGGCGTCCAAGGAACGTAATCCCCGGTCGCGGCGGGACGCTGGCCGCTGGAGAGCTGGGAGCCCTGCGGCCGATAGGCCTGAGGCGTGCCGGTCATGTTGGGCACATAAGGCTTCTCCCAGGGACGGGGCTGGTAGGTTTCCTCGCTCGGGGGCACGTCACCGTTGTGGCAAAGCCAGGCGCGCCAGCCGGGGGGAACCTTCGAGGCGTCGGCCTCGCCGTTATAGATGACCCAGCGGCGCTCGGCGCCTACATTCGAGTCGATCGCCTCAGCCTGGGTGTGCCGGTAATAGCGATTGCCGAACTCGTCCTGGCCTACGAACTGACCTTTGCGCCAGGTATAGAACCGGGTGCCGAGGGTCTGCCCGTTCCACCAGGTAAAGAACTGGATCAAAAACTGTTTCATGCGTCTGCCATAGGGTCGGAAAGCTGGCGGGAATATGACGTCGGATTCATGAGAAGTCCAGGAAGGATTAGCACTTGTCGCCGGGTTGGATCGTTCCATGCAAAAGGGGCGCATCGAGCGCCCCTTTCCGGTTAAATCGTGCCGGAAACCGGCTGGTCAATAGGCGATGAGCATATGCGCGGCCGCATCCCAGAAGAGGTTGCGGCCATAGTTCTCCAGAACGATCTGATACTTGTTGTCCACCAGAACCGTCGTCTGGTAGCCCACCACCGGCGCCCCCCCGCTCCACGTGATCTGCTGCTGCCGGGCGAAGGTCACCGAACTCGCTCCGTCGAGCTTCAGCACGTCGCCCACCTCGAAGTCCATGACCCGGTCCACCACGACCGGTACGTAGGAATAGGCCTGCGCGTCCCGGTCCGCCGCCACATTGAACACGAACGTGTCCCGGCCTGCCCCGCCATAGAGAACGTCCAGCCCCGTGCCGCCCTGTAGCGTATCGTTCCCGTCGCCGCCATAGAGCGTGTCGGCGCCTGCCCCGCCCCGCAGCACGTCGTTGCCGACCCAGCCGGTCAGGAAGTCGTTGCCGTCCCCACCTTCCAGCGTGTCGTTGCCGTTGGCGCCGTCGAGATAGTCGTGACCGGCATTGCCGCGCAGCAGGTCGTTGCCGTCCTGGCCGTTCAGGCTGTCGGCGCCCTCGCCGCCCTCCAGGCTGTCCTCGCCGGAACCGCCCAGAAGCGTGTCGTCGCCGAGGCCGCCGAAGAGTTGATCGTCGCCCTCGCCGCCGTCCAGGCTGTCCCGGCCCGCCCCGCCCAGGAGCACGTCCCGGCCCAGGCCCCCGTGGAGCGAGTCGGCGCCGTTGCCGCCGCGCAGGACATCGCTGTAGACGCCGCCCACCACCACGTCGTTGCCGTCGCCGGCATCGATCACCGCTCCGGCCGCCTTCAGGCCGCCGGTACGCCCCTCGTGGCGACCAGCCTCCATCCAGTGGCTGTAGACCCAGGCGTCGCTGAGGTGATGGGCATCCTTGTAGGCCTTGATGTCCGGGTTGGCCGCCAGATAGCCGGCGAGGTCGAACACGGTGCCCCAATCCGCTCCGGCGCCCTTGCTGGTTCCGTGCCAGCCGCCGGCGCGCCCCTCGAAGCGGCCCGCATCCCGCCAGTGATGATAGACCCACGCGTCGGAGAGGTTGAGAGCCGCCTTGTAGGCGGCCACGTCCGGGTTCTTGGCGAGATAGTCGGCCGCGTCGAAATCGGCCGCGTTGTCGTTGCCGACCTGGATGAAATCGTTGAAGGCGCTGCCGATCACGTTCTCCACGTCGAGCAGCCGGTCGCCATGGGCATCGCCCTGCAGGCCCACGCCGGTGGACAGGTTGATCCGGATGCCCTCTCCGTTGATTCCGGCCGCGCTGGTGGCGTAGCTCACCGTGTCGATGCCCGCGCCACCGGAGATCAGGTCGCCCCCCCTCCCTCCGGAGAGAAGGTCGTCCCCGGCGCCGCCATAGAGAAGATCAGCCCCCGAGCCGCCGGTCAGCGTGTCGTTGCCGTCCGCCCCGAACAGCCAGCCCGAGCCCTGGATGTGATCGCTCCCGGACGTGCCGACGAATATGTCCAGCGCATATCGAGTTGCCCCATCGACGGCATTGCCGCCGACTCCGTCATCATGGACATGATCGGGATCGAAGTGCTCGTCGTAAGTTTCAGAGTTCAAAAGAGGATCGGGGTGCAATCCTCGAGGACAGTTGAGGGTCTCGCCATACAGGACCTGGTGGAACTCATATATAAAGCGATCATATTCCAGGCTCAGCCTGCCTATTATTCCGGGATCCGGCAGATTGACGAGATTGTTGGGGGCACGGATATTGATATCGACGTAAACCAGATTGCCATTCTCATCGATAAAGCTGTCGCTATTGACCGGTCTGTCGGAGCAGTAATCCTCGGTTCCGAGGTTATCGGACGTTCCTGTCGACTCATCGTAGGATGAACCCGTTCCGGAACTGCCCGTTGGATTGCCGGTGATGGGACCGCCGGTCACCGAGGTACCGCCATATCCCCCGTTGGGAAGGGCGCCACCGAGGATGCGATCCAGTTCCGCGAACAGGATCTGTGTGGCAGTCGACATGATCAGTCTCCATTAAAGTCCAGCTTCACCAGGAAGCTAGACCAAATTGAAACGTAATCAAGTGACATTTCACACATATAGCGAGCATTTCTGCTCCCTACCAATAGTTGTACGACCCAACTATAACGCAACACTATACAACTAGTCATATAGGTTGCAGCAACATTTGCTATATCATAAGTATAGATAGTAAATATCCCAGATAAATATTAAGAACATATCTAATTCTATAATGCCTTTCCGGGCATAACATCATGGACCGATGTGATCCTTCAGCTGCCTTCCTGATCTCATTAGTGGCATTCAACCTCAGTCCGAACGAAGCTCTTCCTTGCCATGAAGCGCATGGACCAGGGCTATTCCAAATGCAGGATGGGGCAACTCGACGTCTGAAGCTGCTGTGGCCCGGCGTCTCGACTCGACGCCTCTGCCCCGCGCAGGCGAGAATCGGCCCTGCGGGCGATTCCCCCACCGATGATCTCCGGTTTTCCTCAGCGGAACCCGCCTTCCATGGAAAATTCCGGCATTTCCTGTGATGTGGCAGACATAGGACCGCCTCGTTTCCGGTGCTCGCCCGGGTACCTCGCCGGCACCCTCTGGCGGGCGCCGAGGTAACCCACCGGAAAGCCCTCCACCAAGGCCCTCGGGATTCCTGAAGGAGTCTCTGTGGCTTAGCTAGTTTTCCACATTCTTAACATTTGCCCACTATATATAGTTGGAACAAGAACGTGCGGCACAAGTTCTTGACGTGAGGCTCGCAACACGACTAGCTTGCCGGAGATCCGATCCGAGACCGGCGGCCGGCCCGAGAGGGTGGCCGAAATCTCCCGAAGGTAAGCGTCCAGAGCCCGCGGCAACGCATTTTGCCGCGCGCCCTGTGGCGTCTGAAGGAGATCGAAACTCGGGCGTGTTGCGTGTGGCGATCCGAGAAAAGCGGATCGTTGGGGTGTCGAATAATTTTTGGGCTGAAGAGCCACAGGGGCAACTTGTGGCCACGGGGACGCTTGTCCCCAGATTTGAGGATTTGAAAGATGCGGATCGAGCGGCGTTACACCGAAGCTGGGCAATCGCCTTATTCCTCCCTCGCCTTCCGGCTCGCCACGAGCGAGATCCGCAATCCGGACGGCTCCATCGTCTTCAAGCTCGAGAACATCGAGGTGCCGGAGTCCTGGAGCCAGGTGGCGTCCGACGTCCTCGCCCAGAAGTATTTTCGCAAGGCCGGCGTACCGGCCCGCCTGAAGAAGGTGGAAGAGAACGACGTCCCCGCCTGGCTCTGGCGCTCCGTACCGGACGAGGCCGAGCTCGCCAAGCTCCCCGAGGAGCAGCGCTACGGCTCCGAGATCTCCTCCAAGCAGGTGTTCGACCGCCTTGCGGGCTGCTGGACCTATTGGGGATGGAAGGGCGGCTATTTCTCGTCGGAGGAGGATGCGCAGGCTTTCTATGACGAGCTGCGCTACATGCTCGCCAACCAGATGGTGGCGCCCAACTCCCCGCAATGGTTCAACACCGGCCTGCACTGGGCCTACGGCATCGACGGCCCCGGCCAGGGCCACTATTATGTGGATTACAAGACCGGCAAGCTGACCAAGTCCAAGTCGGCCTACGAGCACCCGCAGCCGCATGCCTGCTTCATCCAGAGCGTCGAGGACGATCTGGTGAACGAGGGCGGCATCATGGACCTGTGGGTCCGCGAGGCGCGCCTGTTCAAGTACGGATCGGGCACCGGCTCGAACTTCTCGAAGCTGCGCGGCGAGGGCGAGAAGCTCTCCGGCGGCGGCCGCTCCTCGGGCCTCATGTCCTTCCTCAAGATCGGCGACCGCGCGGCCGGCGCGATCAAGTCGGGCGGCACCACCCGCCGGGCGGCGAAGATGGTGGTCGTCGACGTCGATCACCCGGACATCGAGGCGTATATCGACTGGAAGGTGAAGGAGGAGCAGAAGGTCGCCGCGCTGGTCGCCGGCTCCAAGCTCGCCTCCAAGCACCTCAAGGCCATCATGAAGGCCTGCGTGAACTGCGAGGCCGAGGGTGACGCCTGCTTCGATCCGGAGAAGAACCCGGCTCTGAAGAAGGAGATCAAGATGGCGCGCCGGGTGCAGATCCCGGACAACTACATCAAGCGCGTCATCCAGTTCGCCCGCCAAGGCTACACGGATATCGACTTTCCCGTCTACGACACGGACTGGGATTCGGAAGCTTATCTCACGGTCTCGGGCCAGAACTCCAACAACTCCGTCTCGGTCACGGACGACTTCCTGCGCGCCGTCGAGAACGACGGCGACTGGAAGCTCACCGCCCGCAAGGACGGCAAGGTGGTGAAGACCCTGAAGGCCCGCGACCTGTGGGAGCAGA
>JAPSLB010000085.1 GCA_031181145.1 Microvirga sp. | reverse complement strand
GTGCCAGGAGAAGACGTTCTCGCTTCAAAGGTTGAATTGAAGATGCTCGCAGACGCTACCCGAAAATCGCGCAGAGCCCGCCTCACCTAGGAGCCGGGCTCTCCCATCATTCCTTGCGCAACCTATGAATCTTTCGGGCTGCACAGTGACAGCAATCGACTCTCACGGCGTAGTCGCTTCAGGCACCCCTTGCAGACACAGCCATTGGGGTTTCCTATTGGGCCAATGGAGAATCTGGGGAGTGGGAAACTCTTTGTCCTCCAGACAGCCGGCCGATACCGAGAGTGCGCCTGTCAGCGCCTCAGCTCGCATGAACACGACCGACCCGCACGTGGGGCAGAAATTTTGCTCAAGCCATTGCCCGGACGAGCCGGTGCGACGCCAGGATCGTGTCCTTCCTTTTTGGCTGAGCAGCGCCGAATCCGCATAGATTGCTCTATATGAGAACGCCGATCCGGTGCAACGCTGGCATTCGATGCAACTGCACGCATAGACGCGCCGCGGCTCCCCCGCGAGGACAAGCTCCACGCTGCGGCAGGAGCAAGCAGCCGTTCGTGTCCGTTCTCCGTCAAGCATTTGCCGGCTCCAGGGATGGAGCGACAGTGAGATTCTCCCGGAACAGGGGAGCTAGTGATGCGAAATCGCCCTCTGGGCCTTCTAGAGAGAGCGCCTGACGGAAGAACCTATCCATCACGTTGGGGAGAGAGGCATCGAGGCTCTGCTCCTCGCATACTTCGAGCAGGTGTCGAAAGGCGCTATAGTGGGCTCCCAGCGAAGCTAGGGTCGCGTCGTCACCAGCGAAGCGCCGTGCCTTAGTCCGGTCAATCAGATTGCAGAGCGCCCCATCGACAACCGGCTTGAAAGCAGTGAGTTGGTGTCGGAATGTCTCGAGACTGAGGTTCTCGGCCTCGACGACGGCCATGCCCTGGAGGGCGCCGAAGAAGCCGCCCCACATCTGGGTCAGCAGGGCGGTATCCAGCGCGGAGGCCTGCCCGGGGACGTCCCCGACGTAGCTCGTGCCGCCGCCTAGAGTTGTCAGCAGGTCCTTGTGCGTCTCGAACACCTCCCGTGGCCCCGAATAGAGCAATGTGGCCTCGGGTCTGCCGATAAAGTCGGGTGTGGCCATTATCGCACCGTCCAAGTAGGAGGCGCCATGGGATCCCACCCAGGTGGCTTCCTCTTTCGCCAGGCGCGGCGAACCCGAGGTGAGTTGCACAACAGTCTTGCCAGCCAAGACCGATAGGACGTTTCCCTGCTTCAGCAAAGCCGAGCTGGCGACGTAATCCAGGACGTTTATGATGACGACGTCAGCCCCCTGGATTCCATCTACCACAGAGGGGGCAATCTGTGCGCCCTGCGATGCCAGCGGCTCACACTTGGCTGCGGTGCGATTCCACACCCGTGTATCATAGCCGTGGCTCAGGAGGGCCCGAGCAATAGACGAGCCCATGCGGCCCGCGCCAAGAACGCAGACTGTCGGTTTCATGGCAGTTTCTCCGATAGTTGAAGCTGGTTTCGACAGAAACGGTTTCGATGTGGCCGGCCGGATTCGAAGATATATGTTCCTGGATTGTTTTGAAGTACGCACCTTCAGGTAAGCTACCCGTCGAACTCAGGAGCTATTGAATGAGGAGCAAGGAACCAGATAGCTGCGGCTTTGCCGCCGCTCTCCAAGCGATCGGCGGCAAGTGGAAAATCTCGCTGCTGTGGGAGTTACACCTACGACCGCATCGGTTTGCGGAGTTGCGTCGGCTCTTGCCTGGCGTGAGTGAGAAGGTGCTTGCACAGCAATTGAGACAGATGGAGGCGGATGGGTTGATTGCCCGTCGTGACTTCGGTGAAGTACCCCCGCGGGTCGAATACTCTGTCACGCCGTTGGGCTTGAGCCTGAACGAGGCTGTGACTGCAATGTCAAAGTGGGGGAAGCAACACGAGGCTTGGAAGCGGCATTCGGTAGCAACGACCACCAAGCAGCAGTCAAGTGCCTAGGCAGATAGAGTATTTCCCGGTTGCGATCATGGAAATTTTCGAGGCGTCGGTGAAGGATACGGTCTCAGCGCCGCTGATCGTGGAAGGCCCTTCGGTAGTTTTGGTTCGCTAGAGCATCGGATTGATCCCAAAAATGCGAATCCACTTTTCACGTCCGATGCTCTAGTGGCAGCTTGGTTGGCATTTCCCCGTTCGCAGGGAACCAATGAAGCCACTGTGAAGGACGACCTGACCGCCCTCAGGGCCGACCGAACTCCTCCGCAAGGAAGGCGAGGAACGCCTGGATCTTCGGAGCGAGGTGCTGCCGCGACGGGTAGATTGCATAAAGCGTGGTCTCCACCGTACCCCAGTCCTCCAAGGCGCATTGGAGGCGCCCTTCCCGCAGGTCGTCTTCGACGTAGGGCTTCGGCATCAGGCTGAGGCCGAAGCCCTCGCGCAACGCGTCGCGCACGGCGAGGCTCGACGTCACCGAATACCGGGCGTTGACCGGGACTCGCTCCGTGCGCCCGCCCTTCTTGAACTCCCATACGTCCGCGTGTCCCGAGAGGCTGAAGCGGACGCAATCGTGCGACCTCAGGTCGGACGGAACCCTCGGCCTGCCGTGTGCCTCGAAATAGGACGGAGCCGCACAGAGCACGTGCCGCATGACGGTGAGCTTCCGGGCGATCAGGCTGGAATCCTCCAGGCTGTCGCTGCCACGGATGGCGAGGTCGAAGCCCTCCCGGACGAGGTCGACCCGCCTGTCGTCGAGATGGAGGTCCAGGACTATGTCCGGATACCTGGTCAAGAAGCGTGGGATCGCCGCTGAGAGCCGGGTCAGAGTGACGGTCATCGGCGCGCTGACCCGCAGGGTGCCGCTCGGTCCCGTCCTGAGCGGGGACAGGGCTTGCTCCGCCTCCGAGAGCGCATCCAACCCACGCACGACGTGCTCCAGATAGATCTTGCCCTCCTCGGTAAGCGCCATGCGCCGCGTCGTCCGGTTGATGAGCCGGGCGCCCACATGCGCCTCCAGCTCGGCGATGTTCTTGCTGATCGCGGCCGGCGACAGGCCGAGCCGCCGTCCGGCCTCGGCGAAGCCGTTCAGCTCGGCCACGTGGCGGAATACCTGCAAGGCGGTGAAGCGGTCCATCGGATTATCCTCTGACGGTGAACAATATGTTTCCATCATACCGGATTATCAACCATCAGCCGAGTTTCTATCATCATCTTCGAACACCCTTCCCTACGGAGACGGAATGATGACCAACCCTGCCATTGCCCTCATCGAGCGGCGTGTGTCGGCCAACCGGTTCGACGCCGGCCATGCGCTGACGGACGCTGAGATCGAGGAACTGACCCGCCTCGCAACACGGGCGCCGACCGCCTACAATCTCCAGAACTGGCGCTTCGTCGCCGTGCGGACCCCGGAGGCGAAGGCCCGCCTGCGCACCCTCGCCCATGGCCAGGCCAAGGTGTCGGACGCCGCCGTCACCTTCATTGTCTGTGGTCTGCTGCCCGACCACGCTGCCATCCCGGAGCGGCTGCGTCCTTTCGTGCAGGCCGGGCACATGCCGGCAGACATGGTCGCGGGCTGGCAGGACGGCGCCCGCGCGCAGTATGCCGATCCCCGGACGGCCCGCGACGAGGCCGTGCGCTCGGCCTCCCTTGGAGCCGGGACACTGATCCATGCCGCCGAGGCGCTGGGCCTCGCCTCGGGGCCGATGGTCGGGTTCGATGCCGAAGGCGTGGCGCGCGAGTTCGGCCTCGGGCCGAACGAGGTGCCCGTGATGCTGGTCGCAATCGGCCGCGCCGCCCCGGGGAACTGGCCGCAGAAGCCCCGCCGCCCGCTCACCGAGGTCCTGGATATCGCATGAGACCGAACGTTTCCGATCTGCTGCTGACGGCCATCGCGCCCGCCATCTGGGGCAGCACCTATGCCGTGACGACCGAGTTCCTGCCGAACTACTCGCCCATGACGGTCGCGATGCTCCGCGCCCTGCCGGCCGGGCTGCTGCTGCTTCTGCTCGTGCGGCAACTGCCGACCGGGATCTGGTGGGCGCGCGTCTTCGTGCTCGGCGCCCTGAACTTCTCAATCTTCCTGAGCATGCTGTTCATCGCAGCCTATCGGCTTCCCGGCGGGGTCGCCGCCACGGTCGGTGCCGTGCAGCCGTTGCTCGTGGTGTTTCTGGCCTACTTCGTGCTCGCCAGCCCGATCCGCCTGGTATCGATCGTCGCCGCCCTGGTCGGGGCCGCAGGGGTGGCGCTGCTTGTGCTGACCCCGCGTGCCGCCCTCGATCCGATCGGCGTCATGGCGGGACTTGCCGGAGCCGCTTCCATGGCGTGCGGGATGGTGCTGAACCGCAGGTGGCAACCGCCGGTCTCCCTGCTGACGTTCACCGCATGGCAACTGACCGCGGGTGGCCTCCTCCTGGTTCCTGTCGTCCTCCTTCTGGAACCGGCCATTCCGGTCCCGACGATAACCAACGTGCTCGCGCTGACGTGGCTCGGCCTGATCGGCATGGCCCTGACCTACGTTCTCTGGCTGCGAGGGGTCACGCGCCTGAACCCGTCGGTGGTTTCACCGCTGTTGTTGCTCAGCCCGGTGACCGCCATGCTGCTCGGCTGGCTGTTCCTGGACCAGACGCTGACCGCGCTTCAGGTTGCCGGCGGCATTCTCGTCATCGGCAGCATCTGGCTCGGGCAGCGCGCCAATCGCCGTCCCGATGCGGCATCGGAGCGGCATTCGGCGGCAACGCCCCCCAAGCTTGATCCGGCGCCTCAGGGAGCCTCCGGCTCCACCGTCTGAACTCTTTCCGAGAGTATTGAAGGGGAAAGCAAAGATGGAGATCGCCACCATTCTCGTCAGCATCGCGGCTGTGCATTTGCTCGCCATCGCAAGCCCCGGCCCGACCTTCGTCGTGGTCACGAGCCACGCGATCGCCGGACGGCGCGTGCCGGGTTCCCGGCGAACATCTCCAACCCGAAGGTGATCGCGTACTACGCCAGCCTGTTCGGCGTGATGATTCCATCGCATGCGCCCAAGGCAATGTTCGTGGCCGCCGTTGCGACGGCGCTCCTCGTGTCGGCCGCCTGGTGAAGCTTCGTGACCCTCTTCTTCGCACTGCCCGTGGTCCAGAAGGGCTATGTCCGTGTCCGACGGCAGATGGAGGGGAACATGGGAGGCCTGTTGATCGTCCTGGGCGGACGCCTGCTCGTCTCCCGTTAAGGCCAATCAGAAGGCCGCGGTCATGCCGACCTGATACCCAATCCGAAATGGCGAGATTTTTTGTGAGGAGGCGTCACAACCCCGCACGCTAGTTCGTCATAGGAGCAGATGGCTGCGGCCGAGCCGTGAGACATCTCACCATCGCACAGGACAACTCGGAGGTTTCGATGAACAAGGCCGCTCTTCTCATTACGCACAAGACCCTTCCCGGAAAGCGTGACGCGGTTCGTCAGGTCTGGGAGAGGCACCTCAAGCCAAACATTGCCAGCAACCCGGCGCATGAAGCCTACTTCTACTGCTACGACGACAAGGATCCCGATGTGATACTGGCCTTCCAGCAGTACAGGGATCGCGTGTCGCCGCAGGATTTCGTCAAGGCGCCGTGGTATGCCGACTACATCGAGGAGGTGATGCCCTTGATTGCCGGAGAGCCGGAGGTCCGCGCCATCACCCCGGTGTGGGCGAAGGGTGGATCGAACTGACGCCAGGAGGCCGTGTGATACTGGACCGCAATGACATTCTCGGCTTCGAGCAATCGAGGTCCAGGCTCCTGGGACTGGCCTACCGTATCCTCGGTTCCTGGGCCGATGCCGAGGACGCCGTTCAGGACACCTTCCTGAAATGGCAAGCCGCTGACCGGGCCCCGATCGAAAGCCCGGCATCCTGGCTGACAACCGCCTGCACCCGACGGTGCATCGACATGCTGAGAACTCCTAGCAGGACCAGGGTCGACTATGTCGGTCCCTGGCTGCCGGAGCCGATCCAGACCGTTACCAGCGCGTTTCCGGAGGAGAGCCTGTCGCTCGCCTCCACGCTCTCAACCGCCTTCCTGCTGATGCTGGAGCGGCTCACGCCCAAGGAGCGGGCCGCCTACCTGCTTCATGATATCTTCGAGATGCCCTATCCCGAGCTCGCCCAGACGCTCGGCCTTCAGGAAAGCACCTGCCGCAAGCTCGTCTCGCGAGCCCGCGAGAACATTGCTCGGGCCAAGGTCAGGCACGTCACCCCGGCAGCGCGGCAGGAGGAGCTTCTTGCCGCCTTCGAGGCTGCCATCGCCAGCGGCAGCGCCGATCCCCTTGCAGCCCTGCTTTCGGACGAGATCGAACTCAGTGCCGACAGCGGCGGGAAGGTTCCCACCATCCAGCAGATTCTGCACGGCAAGGCCGCGGTGCTCGCGTTCCTCGCCCAGGCTCGCCAATGGTGGCGCACTTATGAATGGATCACCTCGGAGATCAACGGCGGCCGTGGCGTCATCTTGCAGAAGGATGGCGTGACAACGGCGTCAATCTCCTTCGCCTATGACGAGGGTGGCGCCGTCACCAACATCTACATCATGCGCAATCCCGACAAGCTCTCTCGGTTGCATGGAGCGCGGCCGCTCGAATGAGGTGACCGGACAGTGATATGGAGCTGTTCGCGGTGGCCTGCAGCAGAACCTGCCCCGGTCAGCCACTTGCCTGACACCTTGTGGTCTTTGCTACCGAATGCCGTTCCGATGCAGGATCGAGGCGAAGG
>JAPSLB010000084.1:2859-6996 GCA_031181145.1 Microvirga sp. | reverse complement strand
GCCCTACTGATGTCCCCGAGCGTCCTGCGCCCTTCGACGGCCAGAGCCTCGTATTCCCTCAATCCCGATTCCGTGAAGCGGCCCACGCCGGACAGGACACCCTCAATGCCGCTGGTGCGCCGGTTCAGATCCTCGGCCAGATCGCGCACGGACACGGCTGCCGCCCGGATCTCGTCGAACGCGCCCCTGCCGGCCTCGCCGGAGGCCGACCCAAGGAATTTCTCGGCGCCCGCCAGGACGCCGTCGATCCGATCGGCGGATTTGTTGAGTTTCTCGGTTATCGAGCGCGCTTCCTGGATAGCCTTGTCGATATCCGGGCTGCGGCGGTTCAGCGTATCGGTGAAGGCCTGCACGTTATCGACCGTGCGGCTCACCTTGTTCGCGTCGATCGCCTTCACGACGCTCGAAATCTCGGCCACGGCGGCATCGAGCTTGGGGGCCGTCTCGTCGAGGCTCTTCACGAGGCTAGCCGCATCGCGCAGGGCCTCGCTCACCACCTGACGGCTCTCGCCCAGAGCCTGGGTGAAGCTGTCCACATTCTCGACGATGCGGGAAACCCGCTGAGGCTCGACCGCGCGGACCACCTCGTCGACATTGGCTGCGAGCGCCTCGAGCTTCTCGGCCAGGGGGCCGACCTTCTCGGCGGCCTGTCCGATCTGAGCCAGGAAACGGTCGATCCCTTCCGCGTTCTCGCCCAGAGCCTGGGAGAAGCGCTCCACGTTCTGGACGGTGCGGCTGATGGAGCCCTCGTTGTCGGCCACGACCCGGCCCACGCGCTCCAGCACGTCATCGGCCCGGCGGGCGATGTTGCGGGCCGTTTCGATCAGATCCTGGAAGTCCGAGCGATCGGCGAAGATGGTCGGCATGGGCTGGCCCGGCCCCGCGACCAGCGGGGGAGCACCGGGCTCGCCGCCGGAGAGGCCGATATTCGCTACGCCCGTCAGGCCCTGGTATTCGAGGCGGGCGCGGGTGTCGGCCCGGATGGGAGTGCTGCTGTCCACCTGCACGATGGCCACGACGCGGCGCGGATCCTCGGGCAGGAGACTGATCTGGGTCACCTCGCCAACGCGCAGGCCGTTGAAGGACACGATGGAGCCCTGCGACAGACCCGATACGGAACCCGAGAACACGATGCGGACGGCCTGGCGCTCCTGCCCCCGGCCGCCGCCCGAGAACCAGTAGACGAAGCCGAACGCCGCCGCGATCACCGCCAGGGTGAAGATGCCGATCAAAGCGTAGTTCGCACGCGTTTCCATCGTTGACCCTTACGCGCCGCCGGCCAATGCCGCACGAGCCCGTTTTCCGTGAAAATAGGAGCGGAGCCACGGGTGATCCGAAGCCAGCATCGCCTCAATGGGGCCTTCCGCAAGAATTTTGCCCTCACCCAGCGCTGCAATCCGGTCGCACACCGTGTAAAGGCTGTCCAGGTCATGGGTTACCATGAATACTGTCAGCCCCAAAGTCCGCTGTAACGTCGCAATCAGCTCATCGAAATCGCCCGCGCCGATGGGATCGAGGCCGGAGGTCGGCTCGTCGAGGAAGACGATGTCCGGATCGAGGGCGAGGGCTCGGGCGAGCGCCGCTCGCTTGATCATGCCGCCCGAGAGTTCGGAGGGCAGCTTGTCCGCCGCATCGGGCTTTAGCCCCACCATCTCGATCTTGAGCATGGCGAGTTCGTCGAGGAGCCGCTCGGAGAGATCGAGATGCTCGCGCATCGGAACCTGGACGTTCTGCTTCACGGTGAGCGCCGAGAAGAGCGCGCCCTGCTGGAACAGCACACCCCAGTGCCGCTCCATGAGGCGGCGCTCGGACGAGGACAGCTCGTCCAGATTCTGGCCGAGAACTTCGATGGTGCCCGCACGCTTGGGCACGAGCCCCAGAATGGCGCGGGTCAGCACCGACTTGCCCTGTCCCGAAGCGCCGACGAAGCCGAGGATCTCGCCGCGATAGACGTCGAGATCGAGATCTTTGAGAATGGTCCTCTCGCCGAAGCCCACTTCGATGCCGCGCACGCTGATGATCACTTCGCGGTTCGCGGGGGTAGCGGGATGGTGCCGTTCGAGCATCGTTTTCAGTACCTGATGGCCGCGAAGAACATGGCGAAGAGGCCATCGAGCACGATGACCATGAAGATCGCCTTCACCACCGAGGAGGTGACGTGCCGGCCGAGCGATTCGGCGGAACCCGCCACCGCCAGGCCTTCCAGCGTGGCGATGATGCCGATGATCATGGCCATGAAAGGCGCCTTGATCAGGCCCACCATGAAGGTGTTGAACGCAATCGCCGCTTTCAGGCGGGTCAGGAACACGTCCGGGCTGATGTCGCCGTAGACCCACGCCGTGACGCCGCCGCCGAGCAGCGCCGCGATGGACGCCAGGAAGGTGAGCAGGGGCAGACCGATGATGAGGGCGAGAATGCGTGGCAGGATCAGCACCTCGATGGGATCGAGCCCCATGACCCGCAGGGCGTCGATCTCCTCCCGCATCTTCATCGAGCCGATCTCGGCGGTGAAGGCGGAGCCGGACCGGCCCGCCACCATGATCGAAGTCAGCAGTACGCCCAGCTCACGCATCACCAGGATGCCGATGAGGTCCACCACGAAGGGGGTGGCGCCGAACTTGACCAGCTGGAAGATGCCCTGCTGGGCAACGATCGCCCCGACGAGAAATGAAATGAGAACGATGATGGGCACGCCCCGATAGGCGATCTGCTCCAGCTGGTTCACCACCGCCGTTCCCCGGAAGCGTCGAGGATGGAGGAGCACCCGGATGAAGGCGGAGACGAGCTGGCCCAGGAAGGCCACGCCCCGCACGAGGTCGTTGCCGGCCTCGGCGACGGTCTGGCCCACATCCACCAGGAAGTCGACGAAGCGCGAACGCTTCGGCTTCGGCAACTCCTGGAAACCGCGATAGGCGACCTCGTTCAGGAGGATATCCTGCTCCTGGGTGGCGTTGACGAAATCCGACGCGAGTCCGCTCGCGCCGAGTTCGTGGCGGGTGCGGTCGAGGACCCAGGCGCCGAGGGTATCCAGCCGCTGCACCCCTGCGAGGTCGATGAGGAGGTGGTGCCGGTCGGCCTGTGCCGCGATCTCGCCTGCCAGGGCCTCGACAACACGCGCGTGCTCGGCGGTCCAGGGACCGGCCAGCACCGCCGTGACCTTGTTTCCGGCACGCTCGATTTTCAGCTGCGGCTCTTGAGCCAGGGTGCTCTGCGCCACGATGATCCTTCCGGCATTGATTCCGTGTGGTGATAGCGTGTAGCAGCGTCACAAGTCGAGATGAAGTTCTAGCAAGAAGCCGAGAGAATGCGTCAGCTCACCGTTTCCATCGACCGCTTTCCCATTGCGGGCAAGTTCACCATCTCCCGCGGCTCGCGCACCGAGGCTGCCGTGGTCACAGCCACGATCACGGAGAACGGGGCCGTCGGACGCGGGGAATGCGTGCCCTACCCGCGCTACGGAGAGACGGTCGAGGGCGTCGCGGCAGCCATCGAGGCGCTCCGAACCCGGATCGAGGGCGGACTGACGCGGGAGGCGCTTCAATCCGTCATGCCGGCAGGCGCCGCCCGGAACGCGGTCGATTGCGCCCTCTGGGACCTGGACGCGAAGCGCTCCGGCATCCGCGCTCATGTGACCGCGGGCCTGACCCGCTGGCAACCCGTGACCACCGCCTACACGATCAGCCTCGGCACGCCCGAGGCCATGGCCGAGGCGGCCGCCAAGGCGGCGGAGCGCCCGATCCTGAAGGTGAAGTTCGGCGGCCCTGAAGGTGACCTCGAGCGGATCCGCGCCGTACGCGGGGCTGCGCCGGATGCGACCCTCATCGCGGATGCCAACGAGGGCTGGACGGAAGCGAACATCGAAGCGCACCTGGCGGCCTGCGCCGACGAAGGCTACGCCCTCGTCGAACAGCCCCTCCCCGCCAAGGCTGACGGGTTCCTGGCCAAGATCGCGCGGCCCGTGCCCATCATGGCCGATGAGAGCGTCCACGACCGTGCGGGTCTGGAGCGGCTGGTGGGGCTTTATGACGTGGTGAACATCAAGCTCGACAAGACGGGCGGCCTCACGGAGGCGTTGGCCCTTGCCGATGCGGCGGAGGCCCTAGGCTTCTCCCTGATGATCGGCTGCATGGTCGGCAC
>JAPSLB010000084.1:0-2759 GCA_031181145.1 Microvirga sp. | reverse complement strand
GTGGCCGTGATGCCGAGGACCGGGATGAGGGTGAGTGCGAGGATCACCACATTCGGCCCGAAGGCGCCCACGAGATAGCCGGCCAGGATGTTGGCGATGAAGAACGACACGGAGCCGCTGCCCCGGATGCGCCCGTAGTTGAGCCCGGGATAGCGCTGGACGGCGTTCGTCGACACGAGATCGTTGCCGGGAATGATCGCGGCCTGGGCGAAAGCGACCAGGGCTACGAGCGCAATGATGGTGACGCTGTGATCCGACATCATCAGCAGCGGAAAGCACAGCATCTGGCCCAGATGGCTGGCCAGCAGCAACCGCCTGGCACCGAAGGACCTGTCGGCGAGGCTGAGCAGCGGAGCCGTGGCGATGATGCGCACGACGATCGGAAGAGCAACCACGAGCCCGATGAGCGTAGGCGACAAGGCCTTGCTCTGAAGCCAAAGGGGGAAGAACGGCAGATACACGCCGTGGCTTACGAAACTCGCTGCCTGCAGGGCACCCAGCCGCATTTCGAGGGCTCTGGTCGGGGAGGTCAAGGGCGGCGCTTTCGGGAATCGGCGTGAGCGGCAAAGATTTCTCAATAGAGATATCTGGCCGCAACAGCCAAGAGCGGACGCGCACCGATTTGCCGATTGAGGGGGATATGGTCACACCGTGTGGACGGCTTTGATGTGCGAGAAGAACTGGCGCGCGCTTTCGCTCCAGGTGAAGGTCTCGCCATAGGCCCGGCATCGGCTTCTCGGAATCTCCAGCGCCGCGAGAGCGGCTTTTCGCAGATCGGGACCGATGACCCCGCACCCCGACGAGCCGACGACATCCACCGGCCCCGTCACGGGAAAAGCCGCGATGGGAAGGCCGGACGCCAGGGCCTCGAGCAGGACGATCCCGAACGTATCCGTGAGGCTCGGGAACACGAACACGTCGGCGGATGCATAAACCCGCGCCAGGTCCTCCCCGGCCAGAGCGCCGAGAAAGCGGGCATCGCGATACTGCCTTTCCAGGTCGCGGCGCGCAGGCCCATCGCCCACCACCACCTTGGTGCCAGGAAGGTCAAGAGAGAGAAAGGCCGGCAGGTTCTTCTCCACGGCCACGCGGCCCACATAGAGAAAGACCGGTTCCGGACAGTCCAGGACACGCTCGCGGCGAGGACGAAAAAGCGCGGTGTCGACGCCTCTCGTCCAGCGCACGATATTCCTGAATCCCCGCGTGCTCAGTTCCCGTTCGAGCGAAGGCGTGCTGACCATCATGGCCTTCGCCTCGCGATGAAACCGGCGCAGGACAGCGTAGGAGCATGCCTCCGGGATCGGCAGGCGGGCGGCCAGGTACTCGGGAAAGCGCGTGTGATAACTCGTCGTGAAGCCTCGGCGCTGCCGCTTGCACGCGAAACGCGCAGCCCACCCGAGGGGCCCCTCTGTCGCGATATGCACGTGATCGGGGGCCGCTTCGGCAATGATCCGGCCAACCCGTTCCGTTCCGGCAAGGGACAGGCGGATGTCGGGATAGGTCGGCATTGGGACCGAACGGAAACGCTCCGGGGTCAGGAATGTGACCTCCGCGCCGAAGGACGGCCCGTGCTCCGCCATATACTCCAGCGAGCGCACGACACCATTGACCTGGGGCCGCCACGCATCCGTCACGATGAGAACGCGCATCAGGCGCTCCGCTTGTCGAGAATGGCGGGACGATCCATCGTAACGTTCACCTCTGGAGCCAGCAAGTTGTGCCTGGGCGCCTCGCTCCATCGGATCAGTTCGAGCGAGCCGTCCCAGTGCTCGACCACCACGGTGCAGGATTCCACCCAATCGCCGGTATTCACGTAAGAAACCCCGAAATCCTCATGCATCGCCGCATGGTGGATATGGCCGCAAATCACGCCGTCCACCTCCTGCCGCCGCGCTTCCGCCGCCAGAAGCTCCTCGAAGCGGCTGATGAAATTCACGGCGTTCTTCACCCGGAGCTTCGCCCAGGCGGACAAAGACCAATAAGTGAGGCCAAGCTTGCGCCGAAGGATGTTGAGATACGTGTTGACGAACAGGGCTGCCGTATAGGCTCCGTCTCCCAGGAGCGCGAGCCAGCGGGCATGCCGGACGACCAGATCGAACTGGTCCCCATGAATGACGAGATAGCGCTTGCCGTTCGCCGTCTCGTGGATGGCATGCTCGGCCAGCTCGATTCCACCGAGGCTGACGCCCACGTAATCGCGCAGGAACTCGTCGTGATTGCCGGGCACATAGACGAGCGACGAACCCTTGCGCACCTTGCGCAGCAGCTTCTGCACCACGTCGTTATGGCTCTGGGGCCAGTACCAGCCCGATTTCAGCTTCCATCCGTCGACGATGTCGCCGACAAGATAGATCGTCTCGGCATCGTAGCGCCTGAGAAAATCCAGGAGCGCCTCCGCCTGGCACCCTTTCGTGCCCAGGTGGAGATCCGACAGGAACAGGGTGCGAACGCGGATCGTATCCAGGTCCATCGGCATGCGGCGCTCCCTCTCGACATGATCTCGCCTTAGCCGAACCGGATTCGCATCTCGTCCCCGTGACAATCCATTGGCGGATTTGTGACAGATCCTAGCTATGCCATGCGCGAGGCGCAGGCGGCTCTGTTCCATGAGGGCTTCACCTGAAGGGCTGCCCGTGGTTCTTGTGCAATTCGTTCGCTCAATGGCTCGTGATCGTGAAACCTCTTCTGGGGATCTCCCTCAAAGTCCTGTCCGCCCTCGTCTTCACGATGATGTCGGCTACCCTCAAGACGCTGACGGA
>JAPSLB010000039.1:20038-44926 GCA_031181145.1 Microvirga sp. | reverse complement strand
GCCATGTTCTCGTGCCGGGCAGCCTTTGCTTCAGGCAAGTAGGCCCCCAGCATCAGATTTTCCCGGACGCTCATATTCGGGAACAACTGACGGCCCATAGGCACATGAGCCAATCCCTTGCGGGCCATCTGGTGAGGCCGTGCTCCCTTGATTTCCTCGCCGTCGAACAGGATGCGTCCGCTCCAGGGAGCAATCATGCCTGAGATCGCCCTGAGGATCGTCGACTTGCCGCTGCCGTTTCCCCCGACGAGGCCGACCAATTCGCCGCGATTCACATGGAGAGAGGCGCCAAACACTACCTTCAGCGTCCCGTAGCCAAGGTCGACTCTGTCGACCTGCAGAATTGCATCCCCCATCAGTCAGTCCCCAAATACGCTTCTATGACGCGCTCATCGCTCGTCACCTGATGCGGAGTGCCTTCCGCGATCTTTTCGCCGCTGGCGAGCACGATGACATGGTCGGACAGCTCGATGATCGCCTCCATGATGTGCTCGACCATCAGAACCGCGAGACCTTGCGCGCTCAACGATCTCACGAAGGCGATCATCTCCCGCAATGCAGGAGGATTCAGACCCGCCATGATCTCGTCGAGAAAAATCACCTTCGGCTTCACGGCGAGCGCCTTCGCCAGTTCCAGACGCCGACGGCGGGCGAGATTGAGGTCGAGCGCCGGCTGGTGAGCACGATCCGCCAGGCCCACCTGTTCGAGGACGCCCATGGCAAGGCGCTCGGCCTCGCTTCGCCGACCGGCCGTCAGGAAAGCGGCCACGAGCACATTCTCCAGGACCGTCAGCTCCTCGAAGGGCCGTTCGGTCTGAAACGTCCGGCCGAAACCCAAGCGAGTCCGCTTGAATGCGGGTAACGTCGTAATGTCCTTGTCGAGCAAGGTAATCCTGCCCGAATGCATCGGGGCGAAGCCCGTCACTGCATTGAACAGGGTCGTCTTGCCCGCGCCGTTCGGCCCAATCAGTCCGAGGATCTCGCCGGACCCAAGGGACAGGGAAACGTTGTTGACGGCCGTTACCCCGCCGAATTTGACGGTGATGCCGTCAGCCCTGAGCACGTTTGGCATAGAGCCTCCGAATATGTCTGCGGGCCAATTCTCCGACGATCCCCCGGGGGAGGAAAAGCACGACCACGAGGATCAGGATCCCGTAGATCAGCATGTTCGCCTCAGCGAAGGTGGTGCGGAACATCTCTCCCGCTCCGACCAGCACGAGTGCACCGACCGCGGGTCCCCAGATTGTTCCTCGCCCGCCTATAATGGCTGTGAGCGCGATCTGAACGGACAGGAGAAGGGCGAAAATGACATGCGGCTCGATGAAAGCCAGCACGATCCCGTAAATTCCGCCGCCGATCGACGTGAGCGCAGCCGAGAGCATGAAGGCCTTCAGCTTTGTCGCCGTCGGATCAATGCCCGAGGCCATCGCAGAATCCTCGTCCTCGCGAACGGCCCGAAGCTGGTAGCCGAACCGGCCTCGAGAGATCGCGATGACAATAGCAATCACCATGGCGGCGAAGGCGAGTGCCATATAGAATTGCGCCGTTCTGGAGAAAAGATCGATGCCGAACGGCTCGGGGAGGGTCGCGATGAACACGCCCGTAGCACCTCCGGTCAACCATTCTTCGTTGATGGCGACCAATCGGAGGATTTCCGCAACCGCGATGGTGGAGAGCGAGAAGTACGGTCCTCGCAGGCTGAAGGTCAGCTGTCCCCAGAAATAGCCGAGGACCGCCGCAAAAGCGGCCGCCATTGCCATTGTCCACCATGGCGCAAGACCGAACTGGCTTTGTCCAATCGCCACGAAATAGGCTCCGAGACCCACGAATGATGCATGACCAAGGCTCACCTGGCCATTCCATCCGCCGAGCAGGTCCCAGGACGTCGCCCAGCCGGCGAACAGCAGGACAGAGATCGCAATCGTCAGGTTGTTAGGGAAGATGGCCGGATAGGCGATGCCGACGGCAAGCAGCACGCCCAGTCCGATGAGATGCTTTATCATACGCGCTTCACCGTCCGTCCAAATAGGCCCTCGGGCCGGAAAAGCAGGATCAGCAGGAATGCGATCAATCCATAAGCCTCCCGGTACTCGGACATGAAGTAAGATGCACCTAGAACCTCGACGACGCCCAGCAGGATGCCTCCGGCGATTGCCGCACCGACGTTCCCCAAGCCGCCGAGGACCGTCACGACGAAGGCCTTCAGGGTGAACACGGCTCCAGTATTGGTCGGGGTTGCGAACAGGAGCGGGATGAGTGTGACGCCGGCCATGACCGCCAGCATCACTCCGAGGCCGAAGACGATGCTGTGAATCCGCCGCGTGTCGATGCCGACAAGCTCGGCGCCAAGCCGGTTCTCCGCAGTGCCACGAATGGCGCGGCCAATCTCAGTCCGGTTCAGCAGCGCGTAGAGCGCCGCGATCATGATGACCGTGGCGATGCCGGCGAGGAGCAGGACCATAGAGACATTGACCCCCGCGATCGAGAAGGTCGACGAGGCATACGACACCTGTACGGAGCGCGGTTCGCCCCCGAAGGTGAGCAGGATCGCATTGCCGATGATCAACGAGATTCCAAGCGTCGCCAGAAGCGCAGATTCCGGCGGTGCATCGACGACCCGTGAAAGGATGAAGCGCTCGACAACGACACCAGCGAAAAAGCCGATCGGCATCGCAAGAAGCAGAGAGAGGTACGGATCCCATCCGAGAAGGGCATTGAAGAGGACGGCACTGTACATGCCGAGCACGACGAAGTCGCCGTGCGCGAAGTTGATCGTACGCATGACCCCGAACACGAGGGTCAGGCCAATTCCGATGAGGGCATAAACGCCTCCCATCAGAACGCCGTTGGCGACGTTCTGGAGAAGAATATCTAAACCGGCCATTCCTATTCCTGATCGCTGTCACGCATCTATCCGCTGCGCGGCAATGCACAGCTGCGAGCCACTTGTTAAATCCCGTTGCCGCCTTGGTCGGGCCGGCGGCTGTGCCGCCAGCCCGGTTGCATCAGCGGGCCGACCATTCAGGCGTGGGGTGCTGCGGCGGATTCGCAGCGAGATCGTCCGGGAACACCGTGACGTGCTTGCCGTCCTGGATCTGCAGGATGAGGCTTCGGATCGGGTTCTGCCCCTGGAAACCATCGGCACTCTTGAAGTTCACCGTCGTCACGGGGGTCGTGATGTCTGTCGCAGCCAGCGCCTCCCGCACGGAGTCACGCGACTTCGGATCGGCACGACGCAGCGCATCGGCGGCGACCATCAGTGCGAGATAACCTTCCGCCTCGTAGAACGAGGGTTCACCACCGGCCTTGGCCTTCAGACGCTCGTAGAGTTCCTGAGCGCCGGGGTACTTCACGTCCTGGCTCCAGCTTACGGCCGTTGCAACGTAATTCGCCGATCCTCCGACCTGCTGAACGAAACTCGGGAGAGCCGCGGAGGTATCGATCGCAATGACCTTGGCGTTCAGTCCGACCTCACGCATCTGGCGAGTGATCGCAACGCCGTCCTCCGCATAGGACACGATATAGAGGATGTCCGGATTGGCGCCGCGGAAGCGGTTCAGGATCGGCCGAAAGTCGGTGACACCCTGATCGTAGGCTTGATCACCCACAACCTTGTACCCGCGCTCGGACGCAAGGCGTTTGCCTTCTTTCGCAAGGGAGGTCGGCCACGCACCGTTGCCGTACAGCATAGCGACTGTCTCGAGAGGCACGTCCTTCTTCGTGTTCTTAAGATGATCGAAATAGTCGAAATACGTCTTCGCGACGATCGTCGAATTGTGCTTAGCGCGGAACACCCACGGCGAACCCGGCTTCGTGATGCTGTCGTCCGCGCTGCCCAGAACGATCATCGGGACTTTCTGGCGCGTCAGGAACTGTGCGAGCGGACCTGTGATCGAAGAGGCGTAGGAGCCGATCACAAGCGGAACGCCCTTGCTTGCAAAGCTCTCTGCCGCAGCGAGTGCGCTCTTCGCTTCAGACCGGTCGTCCTGGATCGTTAAGGTAAGCTGCTGCCCGTTGATGCCCCCATTCGCGTTGATCTCGTCAAGTGCGACCTGAAGGCCTGTGCGATACCGTTCCCCGAATGCAGCAAAGTTACCTGAGAGGCTGTTGATGACGCCCACCTCGACTTGCGCCTGAGCAGGAGCGCCGATCACGGACAGAGTGGCTGCCAATGCAGCGGCGATTGCAATCCTCATTTGTTTCCTCACCTTGTATCCGCTTCACCAGGAAGCTGTTAGCTGCGGGCAAGCCCGTCATGCAGCGCGTCACCCTAGAGCGCGTGCAAGAGCCTTGCCAAACACTTTTTGTCGACAGCGCCAAGCCGGATACTATCCTCGATTGCCAATTGACCTCTTCCACGGTTCACATGCCTCAACTGCGAAAAGCCGTTGGGTTTAACATAACGAGGAACGCTGTATGGCCGCGCTGGAATATGATCCCCTTGGGCAAGGAGGGCTGCCGGAATTCGCCCGGCGGTTTCGAAATGGCGAGATTTCATCCGAGCAGGCGACTTGGGCGTATCTCTCCCGTATTGAAGTGCTCGACCCCCTTCTCGGGGCATTCCAGCATGTTGCCGCCGAGCAGGCGCTCGAGACCGCCCGCGCGATGGACGCGCTGTATTCGGCCGGCACGGATCTTGGCCCGTTGATGGGCGTGCCGGTCGCCGTCAAGGATCTGTTCGTGGTCGACGGTATGCCGACGACCGCGGGCTCCAAGATGAAAATCGACGATATTGCGGGTGAAGAAGGTCCTCTGGTCAAGAGCTTGCGTCAGGCGGGATGCGTCATCCTGGGCAAGACGAAGACCGTTGAGTTCGCCCTCGGGATCACAGGCGTCTCCAGCGCTCAGGGCACTCCTGTGAATCCATGGGACGCACGAACTCCGCGCCTGCCTGGAGGCTCGAGCTCCGGTTCGGGGGTGGCAGTTGCTGCGGGTTTATGCGCTTTCGCCATTGGTTCCGATACGGGCGGTTCGGTTCGTGTCCCCGCCGCATTCAACGGAGTATTCGGGCTCAAGACGACGCCGGGCTTCTTCTCGACCGACGGAGCGTTCCCCCTGGCGCCCCATC
This sequence comes from Microvirga sp., assembly GCA_031181145.1. Taxonomy (GTDB): domain Bacteria; phylum Pseudomonadota; class Alphaproteobacteria; order Rhizobiales; family Beijerinckiaceae; genus Microvirga. The sequence goes on along the minus strand of JAPSLB010000039.1, from coordinate 39,858 downwards.
TGGACACGCCCGGCCTGCTGACCCGCACTGCGCGAGACGCGGCTGTGGCCGTGGCTGCGCTCACCGGCAAGCCCGAAGCCCATGCTCTTCCCGTCGAGGCGCTCAGGTTGGGGGTTCCTCAGGAGTACTTTTTTGACAATCTCGACCCGATTGTCGAAGCGCAGATCAGGGGTGCGCTGGAGACCCTGTCGGCCGCAGGGTGCCGGTTGGGCCCTGTTTCCATTCCCGAGGCGAGCGAACGCGAGCGCTATTTCCCCGCTGTCCTCCCGGCCTGCCTCATCGCGACACTTGGCCGGCAGCGCTTCCTTGCCGGTCGCGACCAGATGGATCCGATTGTCGCGAAGCGCGCAATGTCTGGCCTTGATGTGACGGCAGCAGATTATCTGGCTCTTGAAGCGCAGCGCGCCAGATCGCGCCAGAGCGTGTCCGAAAAGTTCACCGGCTTCGACGGCTGGGTCACTCCGACGACCGCGACGCCACCGCCTCCTGTGGCTGACCTGGACGACGAAAGGAAAGCTCTCGACCTTGCCCTAGGCATGACCCGTAACACCCAGCCTGCGAATTATTTCGCATGTCCCGCCGTGAGTATCCCCTTGCCGCAGGAGCCTGGAAGTCTCCCGATAGGGCTGCAGATCATCTGTCCAGAGGGGGCTGACGTGCAGGCACTTTCGGTTGCACTGACGATTGAGGAAGTGCTCGGCACGTCCCCGGCACCAGACTTGACCAGCTTCCTGAGCTGATCAAGCGCAGAACCGCCGGAGGCCATTTTCCTCAGGTGGAAGCGCCTTTAGGGAACAGGCGTCCAAGCCAAAGCTCCCACCAGGCGGTGAATGACTTCCACTCCAGAGAAAAGTGCATTCTGACGACATCGGAATGCACGCTCCGTCCCCTCATACAAACGCGTGGATTCCTGCGCGAAAACCAGATCCGCCTTTGCGCATGATGCTCAGTGATCTCGGTTGGTTTCAAGGGCGATACTCGTCTTCGTTGCGGGACGTAATACGTCCACCGTTAAAACTGCCCTGACTTAATTCAGGCCCAGCCGGCGACGTGAAGATCACCTACGGGTCGAACCTTCACGTTCCGGATTCGCAATAGGTCTGCGCTCATAACCGCCAAGGCGCACTAACCACTTCGGCCCGGGGAGCGCCACAGGCAGACCTTCGCTCGAACCTGCATGTTCATCCCTTCGAGCCTCGCCCACCCCTCGGACACGATTGGATGAGGATGAGGTCAGCGCAAGCTGTGACCCGTGCAACGGGAGAGAAAAGGTCAAGGCTTGCGGATCGGGCGAGTAGCGACAGTGGGGGTCATGGGGGAAGTGATGGCCCAGAATACGAGTGTCAGGAGGCTTATGCCTGCACCGGCCAAACAGACCCCCGACCATCCGGCATGAGCGTACACCATGGTGGATGCTGATGAGCCTACCGCACTTCCGAGCGAGTAGAACACCATGTAACCGGCTGTCAGACGGCTCTGGGCCTCCGGTCGCACGCGGTAGATCATACCCTGGTTGGTGACATGGACGGCCTGCAATCCGAAGTCGATGAGGATCACGCCCACAATCAACCACCCGATGGACTGCGGCAGAAGCGCGATCGGCAGCCAGGCAATGAGCATCAGCATCAAGGCAATTCCGGTCGTGCGCTGACCTAGTCCCCGGTCGACCCATACTCCAGCCCGGGAGGCACCCAGCGCTCCCGCGGCCCCGGCGAGACCGAAGAGGCCTACTTGCGTGTGCGACAGGGAGAACGGAGGTGCGCTTAGTGGGAGCACCAATGGCGTGAGGAGCATCGTGACGTTGGCGAAGATCAGCATCGCGATCACGCCGCGGATGCGAAGCACAGGCTCCTGCAACACGAGAGTGAAGAGCGAGGTGATCAGATGGAGGTATGTACTCTTTGGTCCACTCGTCCGCTGCCGAGGCAAGAGCTTCCAAAGCAGCACCGTCATGAACAGCGTCAGGACGGCCGAGACCAGATACACAGCACGCCAGCCCGCCAAGTCCGCCAGTGTTCCGGCAACCGTCCGGGCCAGCAGGATTCCCAAGACGATTCCGCTCGTCACCACCCCAACGACCTGACCGCGCTCGGAAGGCAGGGCCAGGCTCGCTGCATAGGCAACGAAAGTCTGGGTGGCCACGGCCAGTAGCCCCGTCGCAACCATCGATGCGAGGAGCATCACATCACTGGTGGAGAAGCCAACAGCAACGAGAGCAAGGACCGACAGGAGCGATTGTCCCACCACCAGCCTTCGACGATCAACCAAGTCGCCGAGGGGCACCAATAGAATGAGGCCTGCCCCATAGCCTATCTGCGTTAGAGCAACGATCATGCCCACGCTCGCCCGGGACAGGCCGAGATCATCGGCCATGATGTCGAGCAGCGGATGGGCAAAGTAAACGTTGGCGACCGCGAGTCCGCTTGCCGCCGCAAAGAGGAGGGTAACGGACCAGGAAAGGGCGCCTGGCGGCTGCGGCTCAACCCTTACCCCTTTGCCGGCATCGTCACTCTGCTGTGGCATCATATGAGAGCGTGCATCATCGTTCGCGACGCCGGCGGGCGCCGCGGTACGGTCCATCGACATGGTCGTGCTTCCCCGATCAACCGGTTGCATCATGCAACCGGTTGATCGGTAGCAGATCTAGTTTTATGATGCAACCGGCAGGCCGGGTCGGTTGGCTTGACCCTGAGGTGGATGATGGTGAAGCGAAAGAGTCTTCAGGGTGATTACTGCCCGAGCGCCAGATCACTCGACGTGATCGGCGACTGGTGGTCGCTCCTGATCGTCCGTGATGCCTTCGATGGGCTGACCCGTTTCGGGGAGTTCCAGAAGAGCCTCGGCATTGCCAAGAACATCCTGTCGGACCGCCTGCGCACGTTGACCGACCGTGGCATCCTCAAGGTTGTCCCCTCCCCAGACGGCGGCGCACACCAGGAATATCACCTCACGGCCATGGGGCGCGATCTCTTTCCCGTCATGGTGGCTCTCAGACAGTGGGGCGAGCAGTACCTGTTTAAGCCGGGCGAGAAGCACTCGAAACTCGTAGAACGGGATACGGGTCAGGCAATCCGGCTCGAAGTCCGGACAGAGGATGGCCGTCCAATCGGACCGGAGAAATCGGTCATCCGGAAAGTGTCCGACCTGAAGCAGCCGTGACTACGAGTCCAAGAGACGGCATCACCCGCTTCGGGTGAGCGGTGGCCAGCCTGAATATCCGGGATTCGGCGGCGGACGAACGTGACGGCCGATCACGCGAGAGGGTGAGCGCCTCACCTATGAAGAGCATCGGGATGCAGTTCCGGTCTTTTCCGGTGTTTGGGCGTGCAATGTTGACCCTCTGAGGCGAGGGATCGGCGTCTAAATATGACCCCTGCGGCGCGAGCACGAGCCGCCGCTGACGATCACGCCCCCATAGGCCTCGCGGCTCCGGCATGAGCCGCAGGCCGCCTGCATGAGAACGCGGTTCAGCACTCCCCGAAGAGTGGGCGTGCACGGTGGTTCCTCGACGGATCGACGGCCACGCCCATGATCGCCGTGGAGGACGAGGGCCCCGGCATTCCTGAGGACGAACTCGACCGGGCGAGCGACCGGTTCTTCCGAGGGCGCCACTACAGCCCGATCGGCAGCGGCCTGGGGCTCGCCATCGTCGAGGAAGCGCTCAAGCGGGCCAACGCCCGTCTCGTCCTGCGCAGCCGCCGCGACCGTCAAGGATTGCGGGCAGGGTTCGGCCTGCCCGTTTCCTGTTCCCACCGGAGCCCCAAGGATCGTCGCACCGCCTGCCGGAAAATGCTACCAACGATGCCGGCTTTTTGGGGTATCGGGCAACAACGGCGCCCGTGCCATGCATCCTTCGGAAGGAAATCCATGCTTCAAGCATATCTCATGGCGATCACGGCCGTCGCCCTCGGGCAGATCACCCCAGGACCGAACCTGATGGCCGTCGCAGGGGCGGCCCTCGGTCAGGGACGTCGATCGGCCCTCTTCCTGACGCTCGGTGTCGCGACCGCGATCCTCATCTGGGTCACCCTGGCGGCACTCGGACTGGCCACGCTCCTGAAGCTCTATCCATCCCTCCTGACCGTCATGAAGCTCCTTGGAGGCGGATATCTCTGTTTCCTTGCGGTGAAGTCCCTGGCGGCGGCCTGGCGTGGGGGCGACCCGCGCATCCAGGCCCTCCACGCGGATTGGACGCCCCTCGGCGCCTGGCGCCGCGGCTTGTTGGTCAATCTCACCAACCCGAAAGCCGCCCTGCTGTGGAGTGCTGTCGCGACCTTCCTGTTTGGATCGGGACTGACGACCCTCCAGGTACTCGGCTTCGCTCCCATTGGCTTCGCATCGGCCGTGCTGATCTACGGAATCTACGGCGTGCTGTTCTCGAGTGGCTTGGCCAAGCGCGCCTATGCACGATTTGCACGGAGCGTCGAGGTTCTGTTCGGATGCGCCTTCGGTGCCATCGGCGGCAAGCTTATCGTCGACGCCGTTCGTGAGGTCGCGAGGTAATCGAGGGGAGATCCCACGGAAGGCACGCGCACGTCAGGGCTCGTTCCGCTTCGGGACCGGCGGAACGAGCAAGACGACCGGCGCCCTTTCCCCGTCACATATGGGAGGTGACGGCACGCGTGATGCGGGTGACCGCCTCATCGACCGTGGCCCTCGGGCAGCAGAGATTGACCCGCATGAAGCCTTCGCCCTCGACGCCGAACTTGGAGCCGTGATCGAGCCACACCCCGGCCCTGGTGAGCATGAACGTCCTGAGCTCAGGTGCGGTCAGGCCGAGTCCCCGGCAGTCCATCCAGGACAGGTAAAGGGAGTCCGATGGAAGGACCCTGATCCTTGCCGTGGCATTGTTGATCGCGCTCGCGAAGTGTTCACGGTTGGCGCGGACGTAGTCCAGCATGGCCTCGAGCCAGGGCTCTCCGTGCGTGTAGGCGGCCTCCGCCGCGACCATTCCGAGCACGTTCACCTGACCGGAGCCGTTTCTCTCGAGCTGGCGGCGCAAGTCCTCCCTGAGCCGCGCGTTCGGTACGACGAGGTTCGCCGTCTGAAGGCCGGCGAGGTTGAAGGTCTTGCTCGGCGCCGTGCACGTGATGCTGTTCTGCACGAACGCGTTGTCCAGGGACGCGAAGGGCACATGCCGCTTCCGCGGGTTCAGGACGAAGTTCTCATGGATCTCGTCCGCGACCACCAGCACGCCATGACGGGCGCAGATCTCGCCCATGGTCCGGAGTTCCTCTTCGGACCAGACGTTGCCGGTGGGATTGTGGGGACTGCACAGGATGAAGATCTTCGTGTTGTCGCGAATGGCGGCTTCGAAGACCTTCTCGTCGAAGCGATATCCGTCTTCCGAGAGGACGAGCGGTGCATAGGCCAGGCGCCGGCCGTTCACGATTGGATCGTCATGGAAGTGGGCGTAGACCGGCGGCTGGATCAGGATCGTATCACCCGGCTGGGAGAAGGCCTGGATGATCGTCTTCAAGGCCGTGACGACACCAGGGGTTTGCAGGAGCCATTCCGGCGAGACATCCCATCCGAAGCGCCTGGCCTGCCAGTTGCTGACGGAATCGACATAGGATTTCGGCACGCCCCCGGGATAACCGAAGAGCCGTGCCGGACGGCATCCGTGATGGCATCGAGAACGGGCTGGGGAGCCTTGAAGTCCATGTCGGCAATCCACATCGGCAGCGGGTCGGCGGCGCATTCCTCAGGTGTTAGCAATTTGCCGGAATAGGCCCACTTCTCCGAGTTCGAGGACCGACGGTCGATGACCTCGTCAAAATCGAAAGCCTCGTCGGCTCGCTCGGGACCTCGACGATTGAGGGCTGTCACTGGGCTGTTCACTTGCATGTCCTTTGATCGGGTGGTGAGGTAAGCACGTATGGCAAGGGCAGCGTCACCCGGTTCGGCGCCACCGCACGCGGGTTGGCGGCACCGTCGGGAATCGTCAGCCCGACACGCGGCCGGCGCGGGATGACGCCGTCACGATGAGGGCCGCGACCGCCACCGCGAGCGGGACGAACGACACCCACAGGACCGCGTCCCAGCCGTGGGCCGTCAGCAGGCTCCCGGACGAGAACGAGCCCACGGCCATGGTCCCGAACACGAGGAAGTCGTTGAGCGACTGCACCCGCGTCCGTTCCTCGGGGCGATGGCACTCCAGCACGAGTGCCGAGGCGCCGACGAAGCCGAAGTTCCAGCCGATGCCGAGCAGGATCAGCGTCAGCCAGAAATGCGCCACATCCACGCCCGTCAGGCCGATCGCGGCGGAGATCGCTGTGAGCGCCAATCCGGCGGCCACTACCCGCGGGGCGCCGAAACGCGTGATCAGCTTACCCGTGAAGAAGCCGGGCCCGTACATCGCGATGATGTGCCATTGCAGGCCGAGATTGGCCGATTCCTGCGACAGGCCGCACAGGCGCATCGCTAGGGGCGCGGCCGTCATGATGAAGTTCATGAGCGTGTAGGAGACCACACCGCAGATCACGGCGGTGATGAAGAGGGGCTGCCGCAGGATGGTGCCGAGCGGACGCCCGCCCGCCACCTCCGCGGCGGTCGGCATCGGCACCCGCACGCCGAGCAAGACGAGGGCGGACACGGCCGCGATGGCAGCCTGTGCCAAATACGTTGCTGCGAACAAGTAGGGCTGCCACAGATCCATGGTATAGGTGACGAGCTGCGGACCGATCACCCCGGCGAACACTCCACCCGCCATCACGAAAGACAGCGCCCGCGGGCGTCGCGCCGGCGGGACGCAATCGGCGGCGGCGAAACGAAACGAGAGCACCACGGCGGCATAGGCTCCACCGAAGAACGTGGCGGCGCAGAACAGCCAGAACGAGCCCAGCACGACCGCAAGCGAAGCCAGCAGTCCGGTCAGGACGCCGGATCCGGTTCCCGTCAGGAACGCGGCGCGGCGACCATGGCGCCGGGCGATGGCTCCGGCCGGGAGAGTACAGGCTGCCATCCCCACCACGAAGATGGAGATCGGCAGCGTCGCCAGCGCTGGACTAGGGGCGAGCATGTTGCCGACGATGGCGCCGGTGGCATACACGACCGCCGAGTTCGCCCCTCCGAGCGCCTGCGCAACCGCGAGCCTCCAGACATCGGCAGCCCCGGAGCGGACCGCGGGCACGCCCCCGGTCGTTGCAGTGGCTTCAGCATGTGACATAGGGATCCTCAGGCAGCGAGCAGGCTGTGCCAGCGCGTGTCGCGCGACGACGGGCGGCGGTGGAGACGATGGTCGAGAAGCTTACCGGCCTTTACGGCCTCGCCGCTGCGCATCAGGGCCAGCAGCAGCATGTCCTCGATCATCTCGCGCTGGGCGCCGCTGCCGCCGATGCGCACGACCTCGGCCGCGACAGGCTCCAGGATGCGGACGCAGGCCGCGTAATCTTCCTCAGCGAAAGCCAGGGCGGCACGGCAGATCGCCGGCACCACAGGGCCTGCGGCCAGACCGCCCGCCTCGATCAGCTCCATCTGGGCCCTCACGCGCTCTTCGACAGCGGCCCTGTCGCCGGTCGCCGCCGAGATGAGGGCCATGTGGACGTCGGCGAAGGCGAAGCCGGCCTTCTGGAAATATCCCGCTGAATAGGCCGCTGCATCCTCCCACAGCCCCGCCGGCACCGTGTGGCCGTACGCTTTCAGCCGCCACAGGAAGGAGGCGGTATCGCTGATCACATTGACCGGCATCCCGGCCGTGACCGACGGCTGAATGTAGTCGGCGTAGATCGCCAGCGCCTGCTTCGGATCGCCACGCTCCAGGGCGCCCAGCGCCGAGTGCCAGGCAATGTGGCCGTGGAGGATGCCGCCGCGGTCGTAGCCCGGCAGCCAATCTGCGATCAGCCGCTCCGCCTCATCGTGCGCGCCGCCCTCGTACATGGCATGCGAGAGCGCGTGGGCCGCGTTGGCGTTGTTCCTGTGCAGATCGTAGCCGCGCTGCGTGAGAGCCCGGCCGTGCGCCACGTTGCCGTTCTCGGCGTGCGACCAGCCCCGGTAGGTGAGAAACCACCAATCGTCGGCGTCGAAGTGCCGGGCATGGCGCTCGCAGAGATCCACCCGCGCCTGATCGTGATCCGCCATCCCGGAGAAGGCGAAGAGGCCGAAGGCACCGAGAGGCAACGAAAGGATCAGGACGTCCCGTGGCCAGGCATCCGCATGCGCGAGCGCTCGCTCCAGAGCCTTGGCCGACTGGGCGTTGATGGCCAGCGACAGAATCTCCACATGGCTGCGCTCGCGCTCGGTTCCGCGCCGGGCGACGATCTCTTCCGCCGTCGCGATCCGCGCCTTGGCCTTGGCCTGTTCGGCCCGGATAACGTGCAGGCGGGCGCGGGCCGCATGGGCGAGAGCAAAGTCCGGGTCGGCCGCGATGGCCTCGTCCAAAGCCTCCCCGGCGCCGGGCCAGGCCGAGAGGAGCAGGTCGACGCCTTCCCTGTAGCGGTCGGCCGCGAGGTCGGACGTTGTCGAGAGTGGCAGGCCACGGCTGTCGAGGCGGGTCATGACAGGTCCTCGGTCTGATATCGGGTGCGCATACGCGCCTGGTTGAACCGAATATATTCGACCGCTGATCGTCCGTCTTTTGACAGACTGCCAGATGATGTAGAATAACTGCCAATCTGGAGTTTGGCATGGCTTGGGAAGCAATCGAGGCTCCGCCTGGGACGGCACCGCCCCAGCCGATGACCGTGCGGGCCCAGTCGATCCCGGCGCGCCACTTCTTCCCGGAGCATGCCCATCGCTGGAACCAGATGGTTTACGCGATCTCCGGCGTGCTGACGGTGGCGGTAGAAGGGCACTCCTTCGTGATCTCACCGGAGCAGGCCGTCTGGCTGCCGACAGGCCTGCGGCACCGGGTCGGATCTCTGCTCGGGGCCGAGTTCCGCAGCCTCTGGATCGCAGACGAGGCGGGTCGTGGCCTTCCTGAGAACCCGACCGTGTTCGGCGTTACGCCACTGCTCAAGGCTCTCATCGTCGAGGCCACAGCTATCGAGGGAAAGGAGGATCGTGACGGCTACGCTGGCCGCGTGACGGACCTGATCCTGGACCAGCTCCGGCGCGCCTGCCCCCTCGCGGGTGCGCTCCCGTGGCCACGCGGGGGATCGTCCCTGACGGCTTTGTGCGAAACGCTCTACGCAGACCCGGCCGACCCGCGCGGACCAAGGGCATTGAGCGCGGAAATCGGGATGTCGGAGCGGACGCTCGCCCGCCGCTTCGAGACGGAGATGGGCATGAGCCTGCGGACATGGCGGCGGCGCTTGCGGCAGTTCAAGGCAATCGAGCTCATGGGCGGGGGGCTGGACGTGACCCGGGCGGCGATGGAACTCGGCTACAGCTCGACATCGGCCTTCGTGTATGCATTCCGGACCGACATGGGATGCAGCCCTCAAGCCTACATGCGCGGACGTGGTGTGGAACGGCCGGAATGACCGCTAACGGGTCAAAAGCTGAAGTTCCCTACCCTGCCTCATCTGCTAGCGCCCCTGTCATTCAAGTAATAAGCACCTTCCGTCTCGTGCCGATTTCGTTGAAAAAACTCTCGAAATGCTAACTTTGGGCAGCACCAACATATCTGATGTGGTGCCTACGCTGATCGCTCCATACAATCCATAGATGCCCAGATCGCCGCAGGCGACATTTTCAACGACATCTGCCAGGAGGTGGCCTTTCGGTATCACCGTAGATTGCCCGCATGAGACGCCGCTAGCCTTTGGCAAGTGCAGTTTCATGGGGGCTTCCTCATTGTGCTAACCGTGTCGCCAGATCTTCACGGCTGAAACCAGCAGGATTGCCGTCAGCACCGGAAGCAGGACGCCGTTCGGCACCACGCCCAGTAGCAAACCACCGATGAACGCGCCAGTGATCGAACCGCCAGCCATGACGAGCAGGAAGGCGCGGTTGCGGCCGAGAGCCGAGAAGCTCCGGTCCCGGCTGTAGCGGGTGAATCCGACGAGCATGGTCGGCAGACTCACGGCCAGAGACAGGCTTCCGGCGAGCTTGATGTCGGCCCCGAACAGCAGCACGAGCGTTGGGATCAGCAACTCGCCTCCTGCCACGCCAAGCAGGGAGGCCACGGTCCCGATCACGAACCCGGCGGCGATGCCGGCGACGAGTTGCGCCGATCCAGTCAGGAGAGGCCGGCCGCCGCTCGCGTCATGACCGAACACCAGCACTCCTGCGATGGCGACCAGGAGAACCGCGATCACCTTGTAGAGGGTCTCGGATTTCAATCCGGTCGCCCATCCGGCGCCGACCCATGCCCCGAGAAGGCTCCCGGCCAGGAGGTTGAGCACGATGGGCCAATGGGCCACGATAAGCCCGAAAGGTACCGTTCCGGCGCGGAACGGCAGAGCGGCGGCGACCACCACGAGACTCGTTGCCTTGTTCAAGATGACTGCTTCCAGCGCCGCGAAGCGGAACAGCCCGATGAGCAGCGGCAGGCGGAACTCGGCCCCACCCAGCCCGATCAGGCCGCCGAGGACGCCGATGACGGCACCACCGCCGAAGGCCAGCGGGAGATTGCGTGGAGCATGGGTTTCGTCTTGGGGCATGTCCTAGAGCTACGTGAACACGGCCCACAAAGCAGCCCCGCGCATGCGTGGCAAGACCGTCCGAGAATAGCGCGAATGCCCCTTACGGAACTGGGGTTGGCCAGAACGCCCGCAGGAGGAACATTGCGGCGGCAAGCCAAAGAGCAATGACCGCCACTGCCGCCACGCGGCTCACCGGACGCTCGGATCGCCGCTGCGCCTCCTCGCGGAATTCCACCATGAGCGGATCGGGGATCATCCTGATCACCAGGGCGATGGCGATGGGCAGGAGGATCACCTCGTCGAGATAGCCCAATACAGGGATGAAATCAGGGATGAGGTCGATGGGGCTGAGCGCATAGGCAGCGATCGCTACGGCCATGGCCTTCACATGCCACGGCACCCGCGGATCGCGGCCGGCGATGTAGAGGGCGACGACATCCTTCCTGATGGCGCGCGCCCAATCCTTCAGCCGTGCCCCGGCACCCATTCCTTGACCCTTTCCGGCGAGTGTCTCCTCTCGTCAGAAGACATATTGTCGGCCCCGCGGCTCCCGACAACCTTGCCGCCGGGGACGTTGGAGGTCGGTGAACACGGGAGTTCACCAGGGCTTCCCGCTCCACGCGATCCGGTTGCGGATCGCTGCCGCCGCGCCGAAGCCCCCTTCCGGCCACGATGACCGCCATCGCGACGCTCCAAGGCTCCCCGGACGGCAAGTTCCACCTCTGCGAGAATCCATCCAGGAAGATCCTCTGCCTCTTTGCTCCGCCTGGCGCAACCTGAGGGACGACGGGCTGTCAGCCCTCCACCCCCAGCCATGAGCCGGGAATGCCTGCTCCTGCTGGGTGCCCTGTGAAGGGCGCCACTTTTGGCTTGACCGGGAACCGCATCGGGCGCATCTGGCTTGTCATGCGCGGCTTGCTTCGGCGGGCTGCGGACCCACAGGAACCCTGAACCCCATGCCAAGCGACAGTCACAGTCGATTGACCATGCCGTTGCCGGCCCGCGCGGGCACCTGATCGCTTGATCGGCTTACCCGCGACCGGCCTGCGACGGCTGGTCGGAAACGAGGTGAGCCCCATGACCCTCCACACCCTTCGTCTTCGTGCGCCCCTGCGCGCGCCTGCCGAGCCCGTACGCACTCACGAGGACCGTTCCCTCGCATACGTGCTCTGGCTGATCCTCTTCCTCGTGTTCGCACCCATCATCGGCGCGCACGTGGCCTTCGTGCTGTTTCCTGGAGCGAGCGATGCCCAGACCGTCGATGGCAAGCGCAGCCACCACGGCAAGCACGGCTGAGCAGGACGAGCCATGATCCGGGTCTACGATTGCTCCAGCAACAGCTACGACGCGCTCCCGGCGGATTCCCTGACCAGCCTGCCAGAGAGCGCCGTCTGGGTCGACCTCGACCGCCCCACCAGCGGGGAGGAGCAGATGGTCGAGATGCTCCTCAAGCTCGATCTGCCGACCGCCGATGAGATGAAGGACATCGAGCCCTCGTCGCGCCTCTACGTGGAAAACGGCGCAACCTACATGACGGCAGGGGTGCTTTGGGGCGTGGAGGTCGGCACTCCCGAGGTCACCCCAGTCACCTTTGTCCTGACGAATGGGCGCCTGGTGACGATCCGGTATGCCGAGCCGCGTTCCTTCCGGACGGTCGCCAACTACATCAAGACCCAGCCCGACCTGTGCACCAGCGGGGTCATGACCCTGGTGACCCTGTTGGAGGCCATCGTCGACCGCACCGCCGAGGTGCTGGAGCGGATCGGGGCCAGCGTCGACCGGGTTTCCAAGGAGATCCTGGAGCGCAAGCGCCGGGCCAAGCACTCGGCAGCTTCCACCAAAGGGCTCGAAGAGGTTCTCGATGCCATTGCGGTGGACCACAACGTGACGGTGAAGGCGCGAGAGAGCCTTGTCAGTCTCGGCCGGATGATCGGGTTCCTGGCCCTTGCCCAGCAGGTTCGGACCAGCACGGAGGCACGCGAGCATGTCAAGAGCCTGGCGCGGGACGTTTCCTCCCTCACGGACCATGCCACCTTCATCGCCAGCAACATCAACTTCCTGCTCGATGCCTCGCTCGGCCTGATCAACCTGGAGCAGAACCAGATCATCAAGATCTTCTCGGTGGCGGCAGTGTGCCTGATGCCGCCCACCCTGGTGGCGTCGAACTACGGCATGAATTTCGAGCATATGCCCGAGCTGGCATGGGTCGGCGGCTATCCGGCTTCGCTGGCCCTGATGGTGGTGTCGGCCATCATCCCGTTCGTGTACTTCAAGCGCAAGGGCTGGCTCTAGGCGAAGAGGACGCGGGCAACCGAGGGCCGGGGTGCATCTGCCGTCGGATTGTGTCCCGGCTGCCGTGCTGGCACACTCCGCCAGGATGAGCGGAGACGGCCATGTCACGGTTACATCGTTCCGGGATTGCGCTAACCCTCACTCTGGCCTTTCTGCTGCTGCTAGGGCGCCCGAGCGCCCAGGCGCAGACGGAGGTCGATCTCGCCCTCGTCATTGCGGTGGACATCTCCTACTCGATGGACACGGACGAGCAGGAACTTCAGCGCGACGGCTTCGCCGACGCGTTCCGCTCGCCGCTCGTCCATGACACGATCCGGGGCGGCATGCTGGGCCGGATCGCCGTGACCTACATGGAATGGGCAGGCTCGGCGGACCAGAAGGTAATCATTCCCTGGACGATCCTCGACAATTCCGAGAGCCTGATGGCCTTCGCCGACAGGATCGCCTCGACACCCCTACGGCGGGCGCAGCGCACCTCAGTCTCGGGAGCCATCGATGCGGCAGCCAACCTGTTCGAGGTCAGCGGCCTGGAGGCCACCCGCAAGGCGATCGACGTCTCGGGCGACGGGGTGAACAACCAGGGCCGACCGGCCCCCCAGGCCCGCGATGAAGCCGTTGCCCGCGGCATCACGATCAACGGCCTGCCGATCATGCTGAAACAGCCGGGCTCCCTCGACGATCCGGACCTCGACATCTACTTCCACGACTGCGTCATCGGCGGCCAGGGCGCGTTCATGGTGCCCGCCCGGGACAAGTCGCAGTTCCAGGACGCGATCAAGGCCAAGATCCTGCTGGAGGTCTCTGGCGTGGTGCCGCCCAAAGGATCGTTGATCAGGCCCGCACAAGAGGATGCGACCGGGCGGGCGGACTGCTTTGCCGGCGAGGCGAGGTGGAGGGACCGGTTCGGCAATTGAAGGCTGGCGGCAACTTCGCTCCAGACTCCGATGGAGGCCCTGCCGTTCAGGTTCGCGTTTCCCAGGTGCAGAGACGATCTTCGACGAACATGCCCCTGCGCCAGTTGACGGCCTCGGCCTGAGCGGCTCAGGCCGGCCCACAGCCACCAAGGTTCCCCTCAGCCGATCAGGTGCTTGGCGCTGATGCTGGCTGTCGATGTCTCCTTGTCCATGGAGCCGGACTGGCCGGGGCTCCGGCGGCAGGGCTTCGTCGAAGCCTTCCGTGCCCCGGAGGTGCACGAGGCCATTCACAAGGGCATGCTTGGGCGCATCGCGGTAACGTACGTGGAATGGGCTGGAAGCGGTTACCAGCAGGTGGTTGTCCCCTGGACCATCGTCGAGCACCCTGCCGGCGGCCACGCCTTCGCGGCCCGTCTGGCTCAGGTGCCTATCCAGCGTTTCGGCTCCAATCCATCTCGGGTGCTATCGATTTCAGATTCTGGCAGCTTCGGACAAGCGGTGTTCAGGTCCTCCGGCAGGTGATCGACATCTCGGGGAAGGTGCCAACAACCAGGGCCGCATCGTGACCCTGGAGATCCTCCTCGATCATAGGAAGTGCTCTCCAGTGTCCCGAAGCAAGTCCACTTCGAACCGATCCGTCAGACTACAGGATGTACTGATCCCATCCTCCATAGTGCTCCTGGCTGCGTGTCCCGCGCGGCAGGCTCAATGCAGCGAGGGCGAGACCCGCGACCAGATCGGCAACCAATGCGACGGTGCCGCCGCCGTCGAACAGGAAGGGCGAGGCTGCGACCCACAGCCCGAGCGGCACGTTCAGGAGCCGCACTGGTCGCACCACCTCTGCCCAAGCCGTAACCGCGACGACAATGGCCACGCAACCTGCGGTGTGATCGCTGAAGTACAAGGGCGGCCGAACGCCAAAGAGAAGGTGCGTGCAGAGCAGATAGAGCCCAATCAGCGTGCAGCCGAGCAGCGTCCAGGGATATGTCGCGCCACCCTTGAGAAACTCCCAGGCGATCTGGCCGAGGGGCATGTTCAAACCCTGTATGGGATCACGCTGCTCCGACAGCACCGGACCGCCAAAGATCAGGGTGCGCCAGACGGAGCGGCCAATGCGCCGGCTCCGCCACAGGTACTGCATCGTCGCGAACACCTCGTCGACCGAGTAGGGGATCAGCAGAACCGTGATCGCTGCCTGCACGAGGCAAAGCGTGCACAGCGCGCCGATGATCGTGGGCTGAATGATGATGAAGCCGACGCTGACCGCCCCCAGCGGCACGACGAGCAGCCCGAAGAGCAGCACCAGCCACGGCATTGTGCGCCAGCGGCGCTGATCGCCAATGATGCCGGTCAGGATGTCTAGGATGTAGGTGACCGCTCCCAGACCCGCGTCGGCAATCGGAAAGGCCTTGGACACACTTGACGTCACAACCGCCTCGGTACCGTTGCGCCCGCCGCCATGCCCCGAGAAGAACGGATCCCACAGGCTGTCGATGTGCCCAAGCTGGAAGGCGCCCAGATAACGCGAGACGAACAGGCCGACAAACGCCAGTGCCACGATGGGCACGCGCTGCACATAGGACGAGGGCGAGTACGACCAGCCGAGCGGCACGTCCGCGGGCGAGGCAAGGGCCTCGCGGCTGGGCCCGGGCTGCGGCGGCACCATGACTGCGAACACGATCACGAGAGTGCCGATCAGCGTATCGACGGCATAGGCCGCCGCACTCGTTGTCCAGAACACCAGGGGAGCGACCAGCAGCCAGACCCCCACCAGAGCAACCACCCATGGCACCCAGGAGCGGGGGCGAGCGAGAGCAAGGCCCGATAGCCCGATCACCGCGAGGCCGCTCGCCATCTCGCTCCAGGCGAGCCAGGCATTGCGCAGGTCGGGCGGCGGGAGCTCGTGGCCGGCGGCCGGGGGCGGAGGCACAGGGCCGACCGGGTCGAAGAGGCCATAGGCGAACGGGCTCACCAGCAGCCACAAGCCCAGCGCGATGTTGGCGAGGTGCGCCCACAGGGTGGCCCCATGCTCCTGCGCAATCGCGGTGTCGACAGCCCGCACCGCAGGGTGGTCGGCGGATGGTTGCCGCTCAACCACCTCCCGCAGTTCCTCCTCCGCACCCGCGACCACGGCCGGATTGAGCTTGTTATCCGCGTACCACTCCGTGGGGTCGGCCTTGAGGGCGGCAATCATGGTGGGCAGGGTTGCCTGCAGGGAGTGGCGCGGCGACCAGCCCAGAAGCGTATAGGCGCGGCTGACGTCGAGCTCATAATGGTCATCGGCGATCTCGACCATCCAGGGCCGGATGAAGGGGTCGTGTGCGAGCACCTCGTCCTGGACCCAGGCGCCGGCCTCGACCAGAGGCTTGGGCAGTGTCACCACCGGCCAGGGTTCGCCATGCACGAGTTCGCCAATGCGCCGCTGCAAGGCTTCATAGCTCGGCGTCTCGGTCTCCCCGAGGAGGAAGGCGACTTCGGTCGGCAGATCGCCGCGCCGGTTCACCACACGCTCGACCGCATCGACGAGGTCGTCGAGGTGCAGCGAAGGCTGGCCGTGCGAAGGATCGCCGGCGAACAGGTAGCTGGTGGGCTGACGCTCGTAGATGCGGGCGATCTGCTGGGCGAGGAACGCGGAGCGGCATCGCTCGTCGTAGACGCCGGCCGGCCGGAGGATCACGACAGGGATCGAGCCATGCTCGGCTTGGACGAGTTGCTCCGTCTCCACCTTCGACTGTGGGTAGGCCCATCTGGGTGCGAGCGGCCACTCCTCGGAAATCGGCCGTCCCGGCTGCGTGGGAGCGTGAACGAGCATCGTGCTGGCGAAGACGAACTGCTCGACCTTGTCGAACCCACGTTTCACTGCCCGCAGGAGACGGCGGGTGCCCTCCACCGTCACGCTCTGATACTTGGGATCGGGCTCGCCGGAGAGGTCGTAGTATGCCGCCAAGTGGATCACAGAGGCGAGATGGGCGCTGAACCGGCGGCGGATCCCAGCCAGGGCATCGTGCACGTTGTCGTCGGATGTCAGATCAACCAGAACCGTCTCGACGCCCTCCACAGGCTTCTTCGGCTGGACTGTGTCGAGCCCGACCACCCGGTAATGCCGCGCCAGACGCGCAGCCATGGCCTGTCCCAGGAAGCCGCTGGATCCGGTGATCAGGACGAGAGGACGTGGCATAAGGCCCCCCAGCAACAGCCCGACGGGCCCCTCACCCGGCAGTGTCGCTGTGAGCGCAGGTCTGCTCCAGGTAGGCTGCAAGGTCATAGCCAGCGAGGAGCTCTCCGGGGCTGACTGTCTGGTCGACATCAATGGTGACCGTTTGGCCACCGCCAACCGTCAGCACGCTTGGCTTGATGCAGGTCCAGGATCCATCGAAGTTCCGACGGAAGGCCTCACAAAGGTCTGACGTCATGGTCGTCCTCCCCGGTTCGAAAATCCAACGCTCCGCCCATGTTCACGCCCATTGAAACCGACTGCGGAGCAAATGCCTCGGCAGCCGTGACGACATTGAAGAATCGATCGCCGCGGACGATGGCCGAACAACATTCTGGCAATCCGGCCCGCGCAACTCGCGATGGCTCAACACAGCATCGGAGCTCAACGTCGTCCCCTCATGCCCATCAATCCCTCGCTGCCCCATCCGTTCCGAGCGCTATCACTCTGGTTTCACGCCAGGGCGCAACTCACACCCAAAAACCTTGTCCGGATGACCTGTCGTGAGTCCTTCGGCGAGCGCCTCTCCAAGGTGCTCGACCGGATAGCGTTGATGCGCTTCGCACAGAGGCAGTGCATCTGCCATCGAACTGATGTCGGCTGCGGCCGGCTTCACCCATGGTTGTTCCGCTGGCAACACCGCCATTCTCGACATCAACGACCGGGGCTCAGAGATACATCGCTGGTCAGCCCGGATCCTGCGGTGCGCCGCGAGCGGGCCGAGGCCTCCCGCCGTCGCTTCGACACGTTCATGACGGCCCGAGGGGTTCCCTGCTTCGAAACCGGGGCCTCAGGGCTTTGCTTCGGCCGGCACGGCGGAGCCCTGGCGGAGGACGACCTCGTCGGCCACTATGCGCGGACCTTCGACATCATTGTTCTCGGACGCCCGGGCGATGAGTCGCGCCCGCCCACAATCGAGGCGGCACTGTTCGAGAGCGGCCGCCCGGTTCTGCTCGTGCCGCCAACCCCGCCTGCCGCTCTTGGCATAACCGTGCTGATTGCCTGGAACCGGAGCACGGAGACGGGGCCCGCACGGCAGCCCTGGCGATGCCGCTCCTAGCCCAGGCGCAGCGGATCGTGGCGGTCGACTTCGAGGACTGGGGCCTGTCCGGACCCTCGACCCAGGGTCTCAGCCGCACCCTCATGCGCAACGGCTCGCCGGTCGAAACCCGAACTGTTCCGAACCCGCATGGCCATGCTGGCGAAGCTATCCTGTCGGCGGCTGTGTCGCTTGAGTGCGATCTGCTGGTCAAGGGCGCTTACACCCAGAGCCGGTTGCTGCAGCTCATCTTTGGCGGCGCGACCAGCCACATTCTGGCCAACACCACTGTTCCGGTCCTGATGGGGCACTAGGCTGGGGTGATCCGGTTCGCCACCGCGGCGGATCACCAGACCAGCAGTCCGTTTGTCGCCCGCGTGGCAGGGGTGTATAATACACAGCTTCCAAGCAGCCGCGCCACGCGGCGCCGGTCGATCAGGACATGCCCCGTGACGCAAGGAACACCTTGCCCATTGGAGGCACGTCATGACCATCGCACCCACACTTCGAAAGTACATGGACGAGCAAGGGATCCGGTACGATCTCGTCCCGCATGAACCGACCCTGTCGGCCCTAGGGTCCGCCCACGCAGGTCACATCCCGAGTGACAGGCTGGCCAAAGCTGTCCTGCTCAGCGACCGTGGCCGCTACAAGCTCGCCGTTCTCCCCGCCTCGCATCATCTCCGGCTGTCCGACCTCACGATGGAACTCGGGCATGAGATTCACTTGGCCACTGAGCCGGAAGCCGCGGACGTGTTCCGTGACTGTGCGCTCGGCGCGGTTCCGCCGGTGGGCGCCTGCTATGGGCTGGACGTGATCATCGACACCAGCATCGACCAGCAGCAAGAGCTGTATTTCGAGGGTGGAGACCATGCGACGCTGGTCCATGTGAACGGGGCGGAGTTCGCCCGGCTCAATCCTCAGGCCCAGCACGGATCCTTCAGCGCCCGCACTTAAATGCATGGCTCGGGCGGTAGAAGGCGGGCCTGGGGCCTGACAGGGCGTTGCTCAAGCAGGGAGAAGCACGATGAAAGCAGCTCTGGTGTTTACCGGTAGTGGACCGATTGTGATCCTGACGTCGTACCCGTCCTTGTCCGACGCTGGCCTGTTTCGCGCCCTGAAGGCCCATGGAGTCGCGAAGTTTATCGCGCACGAGCTTCCGCTCGAGACGGTGGCAGCCCGCTACGGCGGTCACTTCCAGGTCGTTCTGAACGATGCCCGCGACAATGATGAGCTGCGGGTGCTCGACGTCAACGGCGACCGCGCCTTCCGGCTTTTTCGGTTTTCCGAGCTTGGCCCGTCGGTGATGCATGACGACGAGCACCCGGATCGGACAGAGACGGCTGCCTAAAGGATCCGATGCCCTTTTCATGCGCATTGATTCTTCATGCCACAGAAGCGCAGGTCTGGGTAAGTGCCTTCAGGCCACTGGGGCAACGGCGATCCTATAGGGTCACTCCTGTCATACATGGACATTGGCGAAGGACACTTCGCCCTCCCCTTTCGGCTAGCGCCGCATGCGGCGGGAGATGGCCCGGCTGTGACTGGCCAGAAACAAGGGCCGGATGAGATCATTCCCCAACTCGTGGATTCAGCTGTCCGTTGTGCCCTCTTCAGAGGCGAGGAACTGAGCGAAGTAGTTGCGGCTCCATGCGGCGCACGCGATTGCGGCAGACGTCAAAGAAGCGATAGCGGCGCGCCTCAATCACCAGAAGCAGCAGAACCAGCACCATAGCAAAGAGCAGCACGCCATGGTGAGCGGTCGGCGTGGAGAGCAAGACCGACAGCATGGCCGCCACGACGGCAACGGCCCAGTCGGTGGTGCGGTCGATCCG
>JAPSLB010000039.1:0-19938 GCA_031181145.1 Microvirga sp. | reverse complement strand
CCGATGGTAGCGCGCCACAACGTTGACGAACTCGGTTGATGTGCTTGGGAAGACCGATGCGGCGACGGTGTGGCGCAGAACCTGGACGGTGCTCGGATCGTTCCTCGGCAGCATGATGTCCCTCCCTCCACTCCGGACGGCATTCGGACACTCTGGTCAGCTCTGAAGGCACATCTTAGCTTGGGCCTCGGGAGGCATGATAGCACCGGCCGACGACCGTCGCAGATCAATCCTTCACGCTCGGTTCCCGACGGCCGGGAGGATCGAGGGAAACCGCCGCAGGCCCTTGGCGGTACAGATGCGCGCAGCGATTGGCCGCGGACCGGACTCCTACGGGCCGCAAGCGAACTCCGCCGCCCGCGTCATCAGGTACATCACGTCTCTGCTTGGAGGAATGACATTCCGCATAGCTTGATGGCCCGCGAGACGGTTTGATGCTATGGTGAATGAAAGGGGCACCTGGACCTTCAGTCGCGGAGACTGGTACGTGTTCCGAAAGCGTCTCACCCGAATGATGGCCGCCGTCGTCGTGTTGATGGCATCGACGGCAGTGGGCGCTTCGGAGACCGAGCTCAAACCTGCTGCGGACCGGTACGTGACCTCCATCGCGGTCACCGGAGCCATCGGACCCGCGACGGCCAAATACGTCAGGGACACCCTTCTCGCCGCCAATCCGCAGCACGTGGAGGCGGTCATCCTGCGCCTCAACACACCAGGCGGACTGGCGACAAGCATGCGTGAGATCATCGCAGACGTGCTGGCCTCGCCCGTGCCGGTCATCGGCTTCGTGGCCCCCGCCGGCGCCCATGCGGCCAGCGCCGGCACTTACATCCTGTATGCCACCCATGTGGCCGCCATGGCGCCGGGCACTAACCTGGGAGCAGCAACACCAGTGCAGATCGGCGGCCCGCTTGCACCCGCCTCCCGGGAGCCTGAGAAGGACAAGGAAGGCGGTGATCGGCCGTCGCTGGGATCTGGCGATGCCATGACGGCGAAGGTGACCAACGATGCGGTCGCCTTCATCCGCAGCCTGGCCGAACTCCGGCACCGGAACGCGGACTGGGCGGAACAGGCTGTTCGGGAGGCGGCGAGCCTCTCGTCCCTGGCGGCATTGGACAAGGGCGTCATCGACCTCGTCGCCACGAGCCCTGAGGAGCTCCTTATTCGCATTGACGGTCGTGAAGTCGAGGTCAGGGGAGAGCGCCGACGTCTGGCCACCAGGGATCTCACGACCAGGACAGAGGAGCCGGGTTGGCTCATCCGGCTGCTCGGGGTGATCACGAATCCCAACGTGGCCTTCATCCTGATGATCGTAGGCGTCTACGGCCTCATCTTCGAATTCAGCAATCCTGGGGCAGTCGCGCCTGGCGTGATCGGCGCCATCTGCCTTGTCCTTGGCTTGTATGCCTTGAACATGCTGCCGGTGGACTACACCGGGCTTGCGCTGATGCTGCTTGGGCTCGCCTTCCTGGTCGCGGAGGCGTTCAACCCGACCGTGGTGCTTGGAACGGGAGGGCTCGTGGCCTTCCTGCTCGGAGCGTTGATGCTGATCGACACCGATGCGCCGGAATTCCAGCTCTCCTGGACGGTGATCGGGGGTGCCATGCTGGCCAGCATCGGCCTCTTGTCCCTGACGCTCGGCTATGTCTGGCGCGCGCGCCATCAGCCTGTTCGCACCGGCGCTTCTGCGATGCTCGGGCAGACGGCAGAGGTGCTCGATTGGTCAGGCCAGGAGGGGCACGTGCTCGCCTTTGGGGAGCGCTGGCAGGCGCGAGCCTCCCAGGATCTGATGCCGGGCGAGCATGTTACGATCACCAGAATCGAGGGCCTGATGCTTGAGGTGCGCCGCATGCCCGAATTGGTAGCGAGTCCTGGAGGACAGCCATGATCTTCGACTATGTCGCCTACCTGATCCTGGCCCTGCTCATCGTCGGCTTCCTTGCCGCGGCAATTCGGATACTGAGGGAGTATGAGCGGGGCATCGTCTTCACCCTTGGCCGCTTCACGGGGGTTAAGGGTCCCGGACTGATCATCCTTATTCCTTTCATCCAGCAGATGGTCCGAGTTGACCTGCGGGTGATCGTCCAGGACGTGCCGCCCCAGGATGTGATCTCACGGGACAATGTCTCGGTGAAGGTGAATGCCGTCATCTACTTCCGCATCGTTGATCCCGAGCGGGCCATCCTCAAGGTCGAGAACTACATGGCCGCAACCAGCCAATTGGCGCAGACCACGCTGCGCTCGGTGCTGGGCAAGCACGAGCTCGACGAGATGCTGGCCGAGCGCGACCGGCTCAATGCCGACATTCAGCAGATCCTCGACCAGCAGACGGATGCGTGGGGGATCAAGGTCGCCAATGTCGAGATCAAGCATATCGACCTCAACGAGAACATGATCCGCGCCATTGCAAAACAGGCAGAGGCGGAGCGCCTGCGGCGGGCGAAGGTGATCAACGCCGAAGGCGAGCAGCAGGCAGCCGAAAAGCTCGTGGAGGCGGGTCGATTGCTCGCGGCTGAGCCACAGGCGATGCAGCTCCGCTACTTCGCGGCACTGCACGATATCGCCAGCGAGCGCTCGTCGACCATTATCTTTCCGCTGCCCACCGACCTTCTGGCTCACCTTGGCGGCGCATCCGAGCGTCAGGCCGTTGCGGCTCGCGACGCCTCAGATCCGCAGGAGCGCAGCCGAGAGGCAGGGTTGCCCAGTCTGGGAACAAAGCGCGCCTGAGGCCCTTTCCCTGGCTGGCAGGGACGCTGCGGGGACGGCTGCCGTCCAACTATGGAGAGCCCACGAGCCATACCCACAGCCGTGCTCGAACAATCCTTCACCGCGTGCAATAGGGCTCCCGCCGCATCCAACAGATCCTCCAGAGCCAACGAGGGTCGGTGATGCAGGGACGGACCGTAGGACAGGCCCTCAATATTTTCCCGGTGCAAGTCCAAAGATCTCGCCTGTACCCCAGTGGGATTCCACGCAAGCAAGCGTGAATGCAAAGGAAAGATGCGAATTGCGAGATCGTTGTTTGCGCGAGCAAGGAACCCCTGGAACGTGGCCTTCGTGACGTCGTTGCCCTTCTGGATCGGGTGCGGGAGCGTGGCTCGCCTATCATGGCCGACCGCGTCCAGGCCGTCTTGCGCAAATTCTTTAACTGGTGCATCGGGCGCGGCATCTTGGACCTATCGCCGCGCTCTGGCGTTACAGCTCCGCCCCAGGAGCAGGCTCGACATCGCACGCTGACCGACGATGAGCTTACCGTGGTGCTTGAGGCTTGCCCGGGCGATCGGTTTTCCATTCGGTTCAATCGTTGAGACACTCATTCTAACCGGTCAACGCCGAGACGAGGTTGGACGGATGACTTGGGCAGTTCTGAACCTTGAACGACCGATTTGGGTAGTCCCAGGCGAGCACGCTGAAACCAGCCCTGCCTTTCAGCTCTGAGGAGCATACCCCGAACGGGAGACTTAGCATTCTCAGTCGATGGCAAGGTCCTCTTCCAGAGGTTTCTCGAAAGCCAAGAAACGGCTGGATGAGAGATCCGGTGTGACAGACTGGACCCTGCACGACCTGCGGCGGACTGCTGTCTCTGGTATGGCTCGCCTTGGCGTTGCCCCCATGTGGCAGACAAAATCCTGAACCACCAGACTGGCACTATCCCAGGAGTTGCCGCAGTGTACCAGCGTCATGAGTTTCTTTTGGAGCGTGAAGACGCCTTTCAGATCTGGGGGAGCCACGTCCTCGGGCTTGCTTCAAATGCTGTAGCTGCATGACCTCACATGTCCAAGGCTCAATCCCACTCCACTGGATGCTTACCACCTAAAACGTTTGCTCTGGCCCTCACAGCAGGCATGTGGATAGCGGCTGTAGTATCGGTTTCATGCGCACGAGTTCGGAACAGTAGCCCCGTTCGGGTCAACCACGGCGACCGAGCGCTTCGATGGAATCGTCGACGCCTCTCTTGATGGCAAGGAGGAGCGGGCACGATCACCTCCTTGCCTCTTGATGGTTGGCCTGCTGCCGACGGGCTCGCTTGGCTCCGGGCGTGCGAGCCCGGCCCAAAGGGAGGCGCGGTGAGGCCACGTCCCGCCTGAAGCCGATCGCCAGACTAGATCTCCAGCGCCGCTACGGCAATTTCCTTGAGTCTCTCCGGGAGCGTGGCATCCCGGATCTTGGGGCCGATGCTAGCCAGTTCGTGACGCCTGAAAACGTTGGCTGCTACATCGAGCGCGTCCAGGCGGGCTGGTCGTCTGTGTCTCGCCCGCTCGGTGTACAAACTGCGGCGCATGGCAGGGATCCTGGCCCCTGCCTCAGATCTCGACTGACTGACCGAGATCGCCAATGACCTTGATCTCGTTGCCTATCCGCTGGAACGGTTCGACTACTTTGTGACCTCCGAGGCTCTGATCACGGCCGGTCTCACACTCATCAAGGAGACTCAGGTCGCTCGCAGACGCCGGCCGATCGGGCAAGCCGGTCAGAGCCGCGATGGTCTGATGATCGCAATGCTCGCTCATTGCCCCATTCGGCTGAAGAACTTCTCGGAACTCAAACTAGAGCATCGGACCCAAAAGTGGATTCGCACTTTTGGGATAAATCCGATGCTCTAACCGAGAGAACAGCGAACGCCTTCGAGAAGATCTCCGATAAGACAAAGCGGCCACGCGACCTAAAGCTCGCGTGGCTGGTTGCCAATAGCCTGGCGAGCAGTGCTGCTCAACAGGGTCGCAGAATGACTTCCAAGGTCCGCTCAGGGCCAATCTAAATTAGTAGCGGGTGTCTGTGCGGAGGTCCGCTCGTCCCAGCAGTGCGGAAGCACGGTTAAAGTCGGCCTTGTGCCAGGACCAGCCCTTCGCACAGGTTGCTTTCGGCGGCCTCCTACTGCCCTTGCCAGTCCTTGTCCGATGTAAGTTGCATATGCTCAGCAGCAGCCTTGATGTCGCCAAGGTTGACGGGATCGCTGAATGGATCCTCGTCGAGTTGGGTCACCCGGTTCAGGCGCTTCTGCCACCGCCGCAATTCGTCGATGTAGGGTTGGAACGGCACCCGCCTCAAGCGCCCGTTCTCATCCACCAGATCGCAAATCCCATTGTGAAGCCACTCACCCGTGTGCCAATTAGGCATGTCCACCGCAGGGAACAGGCATACTCCATGCAGGTCGATGCCCTTCAGGACGGCCGCAAGCGCTTCCTCGATGATGTCACACAGCCAAGCAGGGCGTCCTTCGCCTAGGCCACTCGTCTCGCCGACAATCATCGGGCGACGGTAACGCTCCCAAGCATAGGCAAGGAGATCGCCCAGAGGTCGGATACGCTCGTCGTGCGGCTCAAGTGAAGCATGAGGCCCCTCCTCCCTATATTCCATCTGGCCAAATGAGTAGCAGTTGACCCCGACTATATCGAGCACCTCCGGCGATCCACCCAATTCCGGATGGCGCCGACCCGCGATGACGTCCCAGGCATAGAACGTATCTTCAAACGTCTCGTGCTCCGCCTCGTCAGCCAGATCGGGCCGGTCTCGGGGTGGGACAACCAGGATCAGCGGGTCGATATGGACCATCCGTGCCTCAGGATCGACCCTACGGATCGCCTTAACGGCTGCTATGTCGGCCCGGCACAGAGCAAGACGCAGATCGCGTCTTTGACTGTCCGTGGTGCCGAAGGGCGCTGTCCAACCCCACTCACCGCCCATGAAGGCGAAGAAGGTAATCTCGTTGATGGGGGTAAAGAAATGCGGGCCGCGCACACGGGAGGTTACGTACTCGGCAGCCGCTCGAGCATAAGCACAAAACCGTTCGGCGAACTTAGGATCGAAGGGATCAAGATCATCCGGGTAGCCATAGTGGCACAGATCCCAGATAGGCAGGATCCGGTATCGGTTCATGGCCGCAATCACGGGATCTAGCCCGGAGAAGTCATAGCCTCCCTCTTTGTCGACCAGAGGCCATGGAATGCCTTCCCGGGCAACCGCAATACCTAGTGAGCGCAGGAAGGCATAATCCTCATCTACATGCTGATGGTGTTGTGTCTCAGCGGTAAGATCGCGCCGCCCCTGGTCCTTCCAGACGAAGGTGGAGCACTCGAACCCTGATAGGAAGAAGGTGGGGAAAATGCCTGCTCGGACTGCCGGTTCAGCGGCATCGGTTGGATGCTGCGGGTTGTGCAAGGCGGCATCCTCCTGGGAACCATCAAGAGTTCATCAAGGCCCCTTGGCTGGACTGAGAATGAACTCACGATCCTGGAAAGAGGGTTTCAGCTATCCACTTGCATCGTTTCCCGGAACAGTGGCCCAGGCATGCGCTGTCACGGCTCGCGCCGCTCATCCTCACGCAGGCTGTCCTTCAGTCCACCGACCGTATTCTGGATCCGCCCCCCGGCCTGATCCATCTTGCCCTCCGCACGCAGCTTGCTGTCGCCGAACATGCGCCCGAAGAACTCCTTCACACGCCCGCCAATGGTCCTGGCGCTGCCTTCGACCCGATCGCGATCCATAGCTTCTCTCCTGCAAAAGTCTCTCAGTGACAACGCCTTGCCGACTGGGCCGTTCCGGCTCGTGCCCTGTGCTTTAGCGGCAGCCCCTCCTTCCGGGTCCGCGGTACGTGTTCAGGACCGAGGGCGACCTTCCAAGGAATCCTTTACCGTCGGAAAGTCAGAAACGGATCGAACGTTTACATTGCGACCAACCAACGAACGCCGGCTCTCAACCGCCAAAGCGGACCAAGCTCCCACGTCTCGGGAGGGCCACTTGTAGCCATGCCCGACGAACAGGTAGGTCTCGCCGAAGGCGATGCGGCCGTCCAGCATCTGAGCGGTCTGTGCCTGCGCCTCCGGCGCGTTCCCGGTAATGCTCTCGGTCGCCTGAGCGAAGCCGCAACTGCTCAATCTGTTCCATTCAACTGTTTCCAACGGCATCCAACCCGATCCGGGGAAAGACCGACGATCCGAAGCGTGAGTTCCATGAGAGGCCCTCCAAGAGTTACGGCGGTTCCAGTCCTGCCTGCATTTCCCTCGGCCGGGTTCCACTCTGCTGCGTCGGGTTCGAGCAGCAAAGAGCTTCCAAACCTGATACTCTGCCGAAATTGGATCAAGAAGCCATGGCTCCGATGAATGAACAGGCAGAGGATTGGCGCTCCAGCGTCGGCGGGAAGGAAGCCCACGGCGAGCCATCGGACGATCTCGTCCGAGCCCGTGAGCCTGGCCGGGGGCGCGAGGCGAACACGCCCGGGGATATCCCGGCGCGTGGCTGGAGGGATATCCTTTGGCGGACGCTCTGGTCGATACCGGAGAACCGGATCCTGTCGACCTCGGGCGGGGTCGCGTTCTTCGCCCTGCTGGCGGTGTTCCCGGCAGTCGCCACTGTCGTGTCGCTCTACGGGCTCTTTGCCGATACCAGCACGATCAGGGGTCACCTGTCGCTTCTCGCCGGGATTCTGCCCGGCGGCGTGCTGGAGCTGATCGGCGAGCAGATCAGCCTGATCATCGCCCAAGACAGCGACACGCTCAGCCTCGCCTTCGTGGTGGGTTTTCTGGTCGCGCTCTGGAGCGCGAACTCGGGCGTTGCGGCCCTCTTCGATGCGCTCAATGTGGTCTACGGCGAGAAGGAGAAGCGCGGCCTGCTGCGCTTCTACGCCACGACGTTCCTGCTCACGCTCGGCATGGTTGGCGTCGTTATCCTGGCCATCGGCGCGGTGGTGGTGGCGCCTGTCGTTTTCACCTTCATGGGCTTCGTGACCCCGGCCGGACGGCTCCTGAGCATTCTGCGCTGGCCCGTCCTGTTCGTTATCGTCTTTGCCTGGCTTGCCGTCATCTACCGCTACGGCCCGAGCCGCCAAGATGCCAAGTGGCGATGGGTGTCCTGGGGCAGCGCCATGGCGGCCATGCTTTGGCTTGCGGCGTCGATGCTGTTCTCCTGGTACGTCGCCAACTTCGACAGCTACAACAAGACTTATGGCTCGCTCGGCGCCGGCGTCGGCTTCATGATCTGGATCTGGCTGTCGGTGGTGATTGTTCTGCTCGGTGCCGCGCTCAATGCCGAGATGGAACACCAGACCGCCAAAGACAGCACGGAAGGCCCATCCAAGCCCCTCGGATCTCGCGGCGCCAACATGGCAGATCATGTCGGGGCCCCACACGCCTGATATTGCACCTGGAGACAACCCTTATCCGCAGGACCGGCAATCGCCGCCGGAGGGTCGTGCCTGGATTGAGGCTGTGGGAGGATCCCACCTGCGCCCTCAGGTTCATGACGCCCCTGTCTCCCTCACGCGGTGCGGATGGCGTTGGCCCCCCGGCTGCGGCTAGCGGCGGCAGAGCTGGCGGGGCTCCGGACCACGTCTGAACCCATGGGAAGACTCGAGGGCAGGTACGTTTTCTGCCATGAGCCGGCCAACAGCGATAATGAGCCTGGTGCTGGATCGGAGGATCTGAGATCCCCGCCGGATCTTGTGGGCGATCAGGACGCCTTCTTGGCAGGCTTGTCGCGGTCTTGAGGCCTGCCGCCTTGCTTGCGCGAACGGTCGCCGGATGAAGGAGCGCCTCCCTCGTTGTCCCACTGTGAGATGCCGTTCTTGGGCTTGCCCTTGGGCAGGCTTGGGCGAGTTTTCGCGGTCATCGGCTCGTATCCTTCTCAAGGAGTGCTCTTTGCCGAACCCTTTTCGTCTGTTGGTGGATCAGCGCGGCTCCGACGGCGCCCGTGTGAATTCGAAACCCTGTTCGGATAGGGCCGCCAAAATTGTTCTTGCGAGGTCCACCCGCTGCTCGGGCGATAGGACACCTCCCGGTTCGCCGGAATCCATTCGCGCGTGCTGGAGGTGGAATTGGATGGCGTTCACGATGATAGAGAGCACCATATCCTGGTCCTTCATATCAACCTCCAAGACTACCCTGAGGGTAACACCACCAGTCCCTCCCCTGTTCCGGAAACCGCATCTCCAGACCAGGAGCGCTGAAGCCGAAGCCAAGGTTAGGGACAGGTCTGTCGTTCGGCGCGCCGTTCAACGAACGGGAGCCTCATCGCCACAGCGGACGCCATGCTCTTTCATTACGGCAGTGCCGTCTGGCCCATCATGGACTTTCCGGCACCCGACCCCACATTCTCAGATGGAGGATCGATGAACAAAATCGCAATCATGGCTGGGCTGTTGGCCCTCGCCACCTCGGCAACGGCACAGGAAACCCCGCCAGCGACGTGGCGCGACCCGGACACACGGTGCGTGTATCTCAAGGTTGGAGATACCCTGAGCCTGCGCTATCGCCGTGACGGCACACCCGATTGCGCGAGCGTTCAGCAGGACAGCACGGACGCATCGATCACTCGCGGTGACCTGCGGGAGATGACGCAACAGATTACGCGCTCGATCGAGGAACTACGCCGCGATATCGGGGCGGTCCGGCGGGAAATGGAACATACCCGCAACGAGCTGGAAAATATCCGCCGCGAAACGAGGCAGCCCCGAGCGCCGTAGTACGGTCTGTGGCCCTTAGAGCTGGCCTGTAGCGGGACAGATCGACCTGGCACAGAATCGTAGGCTGCGGAATCTCGGCAACTATCACTGACGTATTTCGCCTCTTGCGGCCTTCGCTCAGCGACGCGAGACGTTGATGAGCCGCCCTCGTGCGGGCGGCTGTGCTCTCAGACCTCAGTCGAGCGGTTTGATGCTGTCGTCCCCGTAGCCTCGCCTTCCATCAAGTTGCGGGCGGGGTTGCACGGCGGGAGCTGGGGCAGGCGTCAACGCGCCCCACATCTTGCGCAAGATCGATTTCGCCAAACTGAGAATGCCCTGGGCCATGCCCCGCTCGCTTTCCTTCGTGCAGCCAACCGCTCGGGTTGGTCGTGCTTCCGCCGCAGCTTCGTGCAGGTTCTCGGCCGGCCCGGACGGCGAACCGGAGGTGGAGGCTCACCGGCCACGGGCGCGGGCGCCCAAGTCCTCGCGGAGTTCGTGCTCGTGCACGATCCGGTCATACGACTGATCAGCGCTTCTGATCGCGTATTGCGGCTCGTCGCGGGGGTCATCGAGCCTGACGATCTCGTAGCCGCCCTTCCAAATCTCGGGCTGACCATCCTCCGCGTAGGAAACGGCCTGTCCCACAGCAAAACGGTGGCGGCCAGCGAGGTGTGTCGTTAGGTTCTCTTCTGGCTGCTCGGCCATCAGAAGAGGCGCTGGGCGCGCTTCTTTGCCGGCGGGCTTGGTGGGAACACGGTTGGATGGCGAGGCGACCGGCTGTGCGATCGCTGCCGGGACTGTCCAGTCGAGCAGCGTGCGGCCGCCCTCGTCCATCACACGCAGAGCATCGGTCCGGGGTGGCCAGCGTCTCATGCCGGAGGGGCTCTGGGCGGCTCCCAAAGCTGCGGCGCCATCTGTAGCGGCGATGGGCAGGGTTCCAATGACCTCGAGGACACCGCGTCGGTACCTCTTGAACTGGACCAGGAATTTCATGGCAGCCTCCTCCATACGGAGCTTCTCAAGTGAGAGCTCAAGGCTCGGCGCAAGCCGTCCTGAGCGGTATGTGAGACAATGCTCATCTCACATGTGGAAATTTTCTGTAGTTATCCATAAGATATGGGGCTCTTTGAACTCAATAACCAGAGCCCAGATATGTTAATAATTCTAGGGCAATATATTTATTCGTGCTAGATTTTTACTTACAGAAACGACTATGCGCCCTTCGCATTCCAGGGCAAAATCCTATTGCAACCCTGGAATGCCTGAAATCAGGTCGCTACGGTGTGGCCTGCGGTGCAATTGCCGTGACGGCGATCGGCTTCTACCGGGGCGGGTGACTGGCGGCACTGCTCGCCAGATGGCCACCGAGCAACCGCAAGACGAATTGGTCACGGCCCTGGCCTCGATGGGCGTCGCTCAGTCCAAGCGGGGCCCGCAGCTTGCCGAGCGGCTCGCGCTCCTGAAGGCGGGCGCGTCCTACGAGCGGGCGATTTCGTGATGAAGAACGGCTGGGCGACCATACCCGGACCGACCGAAGGCAATCGCCTTGTCGCAATCGCATGCGCTGACGAGGTTAGGATCCAGGGAAACCCTAGTAAGACAGGAGAACGGCCATGAACCTGCGCACCACATCCAGAACGATCACGTTTAGACAGCCGTTCTCGCTGGTTGGATTGGACGACATTCAACCAGCCGGGACCTACACGATCCAGACCGACGAGGAGCCTCTTGAGGGCTTGTCGTTCTTGGCCTACCGCCGTGTTGCCACTGTGATCTTTCTACCCCTCGGCCGGGGTGGGCCAGGATCCTTCCAAGCGATCTCGATCACTCCGGAAGCTCTCGACGCCGCGCAGGCGCGAGATGCTTCGGAATTCCACGATGGCTGATTGGAAAACCAGCCTCATAGGATGACCTTCGCACCATCAGGGATTAATGAAGGCACTCGGCCGACGCTGCGGAGTGCGACCAGCAATCATGAGGGAGGCGCAACGCTCCGCACGTGCAGCGTGTTATGTCTAATGCGCCCATCCGGTGAGAGCAAAGACGCCCTCTCTGTATGGGAGCAGCCTTCCCGTAGAAGGCAGCAGTTCTGGGGCGCAGCCAATCGATCCTATCCCCGCAGGCTGGAAATGCACGGAAACACGCTGCGTTTGCGAGATTTAAGTATGAGAATGACGGCGATATGGACTCATGCGCAGTGTGGGGCCTGGAGGTAGGCTTGGACGTGATCGTGACGCCAACCGACGACGGCCGGACATGGAACCTGACGGACCTGCTCGGCCGTCCGATGGGCCGGATCACGGAGGCAACCGCACAGCATTTTACAATTCATCCGGCCGGCCATGCCCTGGAGACCATGGCCGGCATCGAGCATGGACCCTTCGCATCCCTTGATGCCGCTTTAGCTGCCATCGAGAAGCACACCCGGGGCGTCTGTCGGCGCAGTCCGGGCGAGGATCAACCGTGATCGAAAGTCCAGCCGTGAAGATCACGAAGGATACTCCGAACCGATCCGCTGAGTATGAACTTCAGCGCGTTTTCCGCTCTCTAGCCTGGCCCGTCGGATCCGGAACCACTTCTAGCTGAAGCAGCATTCGCGGTGACGCCTTTGCTGGTGTCGTCACTGCTCGCTTCACCCTTCAGCTCACGCTCGGCCTGGTGCCAAAACTCGGCCTCACGGCCCTCGCGGCTGCCATGTTGCACCCAGAGCTCGTAGGCGCGCTGTCTTATCCGGTCCTGTGTCTCATCGGCATGCCGTTCCATATCATGGTCCTTCCTGTGCTTTCGTCCCGAAGGATACGATCCATACGATGGCTTATTGAGGGCAGAGGCAAAATAACAATAATGTAATATGTAGTATTTTTATATTTTAATGTTACTAAAAATGTGCATGATGCATAGACATCGCCCCATAAGCCATATGCGACTCTCAATAAATACATATACCAGCTCAGCATTTATCTTGATCTCAACATCCGGCCTGCACCGACATCGCACCACCGCTCATTGTCCCAGGTTCGCATCGCGGGCGGCAGCGGACAGCTTTTATCCAGCAACCTGCCTTTCCTACAGAACGGACCACCTATGAAACCGCCAGCAATTCTCCTTACGGTCGCCCTCCTCAGCCCGCTCGGTGTCACGCCAGCCCTGGCAGACTGCCAGATCGGCGATGCCAAACTCGAAGAAGCCATCCTGCAAAAGCCCGAACTTCGCGGGGTTGCCAATCGCCAGACCGTTCGTGATCTGCGCAACTTACGCGACGCCGCGATCACGCTCTGGTCCTACGGACGCCATGACGATTGCGAGCGCCTCCTGGGCAACATCCGCGAACTCCTCGCCGGACCTCCGATGAACTCCTTGGGCGGCAACGACGAGGAGGATGCAGAGATGCAGATCAGCGCGCGCGAGCCAAAGGTCCAGCGCGGCGCAGCTCAAGGTCGTCGTGCTGACAAGGACGCCAAGCCGCTCGTCCACGTTGACGAGCTCACCCCGAGCCTGAGGGCGGACCAGATCATCGGCGCAGAGGTGCGAAGTGCCGATGACAAGATCGTGGGAGAAGTCCGGAACATCGTGTTCGGCACCAAAGACCGCCGCGACTACGCGATTGTGGCATCAGGAGGGTTCTTTACACCCGGCACGGACAGCATCGTCGTCCCGATCCGCTCCCTCAAGGTCTCACAGGAGCGTGACAGCTACTTTCTTCCCATGCCGAAGGCGGAGGTAAGGACTGTCCCGCACATGCCCGACCAAGACTACAAGTGGCTGTCGGACGAAGCATGGCGCACCCGGAACGATGCGCTCTTTGCAGGCCGCCCGTAGCCAAGGTACAGGCTTGCGCCCCGCCTCAGCGCCACGAGCGCGCGTTCGCGGCGCTCTCAGCCCTGAAGGAGCAGCGAGCAGCACTCGGATCAGCTCGAGCAGTCTCTTTCAGGGCGAATGGGCTTCTCGACGAAGTAAGCCCCCTCCGGCAAACTGCCCGGGTGCGGGGGCTACGCGTCGCGATCCGATCACATCACCAATATCCTGCCGATCCTCCCGCACTCTGCGGGCCGGCTCGAAGCCATTGATGCTCCCGCGTGGCATTTCCCCGTCCGTGACGACGACTTGGACGCGGGTGCGGGCACCCGCTAAAGCTGACCCCGTGTGAGCACGATGCAATCGAGAACGGCTCCATAATGGCACGCCGCGGCGGCAAGCACGAAGCCGTGCCAGATCGCGTTCTGGAACCGCAGGCTCTCCCAGAGATGAAAGATCACCCCGGCCGTATAGAGTCCGCCGCCCACGGCAAGCAGCCATAATGTAGATTCCGGGAGCGCACCGAAGGTTGCCTCATAGGAGAGGATGCCGCTCCAGCCTGCCAGAAGGTATAGGACGATCGACAGCCGATCGAACCGGCCCGGAAAGAGGAGCTTGAGGGTGATCCCTACGATGCAGGTGGCCCATACCCCCGAAATGAGCGCAACCGACTCCACTCCCCCCTTCATTTTCATGAAGAACGGCGTGTAGGTTCCCGCGATCAGGAGATAGATGGCCGAGTGATCGAAACGGCGGAGGGTCCACTTCGCTGGCGAGACCGGCCAGAGATTATAGACTGCGGAGATGATGAGAACCGACAGCAGGCACCCGCCATAGACCAGGACGGCCGCAAATTCCCACCATGTGACGGTGCGGGCTGCGGCTACCAGCAAGGCAAACACTCCAAGAAGCCCAGACGTTACTCCCAATGTATGGATGACCCCATCAGCTAGGATCTCTCTTTTGTCGTAGTCCCACTTCATCGATTACGGCTCTGTTCTATGCTTCGTTGTTGAAATCTGCCCCTGCTGCCGGCTCTCCAACGCAACAGGCAAGCTGAGAGTGCATAGAAGATCTGAAGCGGGAGATTGGGTTTTCCAGGGCGCGCTGCGCTGTTTGGTGTGGGGCGTCTCAGGTTTCTGGTCGAACCGCAACAGATTAACGACCAGCTCCGACATGGTCAGGAGTGCAACCCTTTTGGCCTTCAATGGCTCTGATCTCAATGTCGACGAGATCGGCCAGCGCATTGCAGGGAGTGAGCGCCCGCAGATCTTTTGACGTCTTCTTGAGTTCCGCCAAGGTTGCCCCGTCGACAAGAGTTCTCTCGGCTATACGCAATGCTTTTCTGTAAACCACCGTTCGGCCCTTCAATATTCATAGCTGGAATAGGGCGCCCCGAATGAGACCTTCACACGCCTGCGGTAGGGCCTTTTGGGGATGTGATCGCTGCCTTCAGTTTTTTTCGGATCCGGTCAGCGCGCATCCCACTCCCCTGAATTACTGTTGAGCCTCGTCGGCGGTACGCGACTGACAAGATTGACCATGCTGTTGATGCTCAACAGCTACATGTCCCCTGGCTCCCAGCAGAAGACCTCGTCTCCGCTCTGATCCAGAATCCGCAAGGCATCCGGCTTTTGCGGCATGTTCAGTGTCTCGAAGAGGGACCGGGCTCTGACCTTTGCATCCTCAAGATCGGCTGTGTCATGCTGAACCCGATCCAGAATGGCCTGAGCATCGTCTCCAACCCTGATCCGGAAGAACTCGATGGTAAACATCGCAAGCACTCCATTTTGCTAGACGAACCGGTAGGCTCTCCAGGCAGCTTGTCCCTTGGAGGTGACTTCATACCTTACCTCTGCCGTTCCATCGGCCAGGTGATAAGGTATGCACATCAAGTATCCGGCTCGAGAGAGCGTCAAAGCTTGAGCTTCGCTACAGCCGCGTGGAAACTTGCCTGCCTTCACGACCAATTCAGAGGTTCGTTCTACGAGGATCCCGAGAAGGTACATGCCTCGATGATCCGGTTTCGTTTCATCATTCTTCATTCTCAAATCCATTCCGACGGCTTGCGAGTACTGATTTTCGTGCAGGCAATAAGAAACTTTCAGCCGGACGTATCCATTCCCAGGAAAGCGGCCCGATCCGCTTTGTTACGCGCGAGGACTGCTTGGAGGACCGCCATTATGGCTTCATCCGCTGCGGCAGTAGCCAGCTCGAAGGCGGCAGTTGCGTAAGTCTCGGCATCATCGGCCTGATCTTCGAGCAGATGGATCTTAGCGTGCTCTGTCTTGAGAGTTGGGCCAGCCTGGAACCCGGATTTCTTTTCCGCCACCCACGCCTTCACCCTGACATTTGCCACCTCCACGGCAACGCGATGGTCGTAGATACGTTGCTCGACACGGTCGAGTTGGGCCTCCAGAGCATCTTGCGAGTGATCGAAGGTTGCGGCGCCATTCGATTTCAGCGCCTCAAGTCGGCGGTCCAGGCCATGAAGCTTGATGCGAAGCTCGTCGCAGAGGCGGCTAATCCGTTCACTCATCTGAGGCTCCTTCCAGCCTGCCCGCGACGAGGGGAGAAAAGCGGGCCTACCCCTCTCCCTCCAGCCGCTCACGACTGTATTGACTGATGATCCCTGTGCTGAAGACCTTAGCTCCCGAACCGGCAGCTTGAGCCTCCAACACTGCGGCATTGATGGCGGACACGCGGGAAGCGTATTCTCCATGATGCTTGCCGTTAACCCGGATCCGCCAGGCGCCATGATGTTTGACGACGTAAAACTCAGTCGACATGGGCGAATCTCCGATCTGTGCACTGGAGCAAAAGACCCCGCCAGACGCATCGAATATGCAGATGACGGCTAAAACTGTCTGCCTGCCATCCAACTTTGGACGTCTGCCTTGGCAGTCTCATAGGGCAGGCCATAGCGCACCTTCACCATAGCGACGAGCTGCTCCTCGTTCTTGATCTGCGACAAATCCAAAGTGGTCAGGCAATTCCACTGCCTTTTGGCATCGCTGCGATACCCAGTCTTGCGGGTTACGGTCTCATTGCTTTCGCCGCCTCTAAAGCCAAACATGACAGTCTCCATTGGTAGAGCCGGCCTCACGGTGCAGCGACCGGCTCATAGCTGCTTATCCAACGCCCAGTATTCGACTTCCCTGGTCGCCTGCTCATGAGGAAGACCATAGTTCTCCTCGACTCGTTCAATGAGCTCCGAAGTGGTCCGGACAACCAAAAGCTCGGGCCAAGTCAAGCGCAGCCATTCCGCTTGTGCTGCACTTACGAAGGACGGCGCGAGGCCGGGTCCATCGCGATGCTGGTAGTGCCGAAGATCAAACATGAAGCGGCTGCTCAGACACATGGAAGCCTCCCCATAACTCCTCTGGAGCCAGCCTTGGCTGAGAAGTAAATCACTATTATAAAAAAGATATCGCTCCTCATAATATGGGGACATGAATTCAATTTACATCATCACCGGCGAATAAATATAGAAACCTTTTAATAAATTCATCAATTGTCAGATATAATGAGCTCCTGAATTTCAGTAGATTATCTAGTGCTTAGGATAGCTTCTCAGCAGTCCGCTTCAGAATTCCGGGTAAGGAGCCCTTCGATGTTCGGCCAAACTTCAATCTCGGTGCTGCTGATTGCAGGATGGTTTCTCTTCTACGAAGTCGGCATTCGAGAGAACCCGACCAAACACGCCGACGCTCGGAAATAATGGGGGCAAAAATGTTCGATCGATCCCGCCTGCCCTGGACCAACGACCCCATAAACCTGACGCCCATTACTGTTTGGTGCTGGCATCCATTGCTGTGTATTTCATCGGCGTGCAGGGATGGCCATGGTGGCTCGCGGCCAGCACGGACAATTCCATGAAGATCATCAAGAGGAGCGGATCATGAGAACCCATCGCTACGCTGTCGGGCAGCATGTCAGCCATGCTGCGAACTGTTCACCTAAGGACCAGATGGAGGCGTAAGTTCATCTTCCTGCTACGCGCCGGGAACCGGGAGCCGCAATATCAGATCCGAAGTGCCGGCCAGAACTACGGCAGTTTCGTATGGGAGTCCCAACTCCAGGACGATCTCGGCGCGAGGGGACGGTGCGCCTGAATGAAGAAAAGAGCGCAAGAAAAACGATACGCTTCCCAAGTCTGGGCCTCGTGGCAACTTAGGCGCCAGACTATCTGCCCTCAAGGCGTTCCATTGGCGCGGGCCCGATAGCCTAATCCGAGCGGCTAAGGTTTAAGTTGCTCATCGCCCCCGGCTTCTCGGCTGGACAGCCGAATACGATGGCGTGTCAGCAGGGAAGGAATATGCCAGGGTAGGATGATCATGCCGCTGCCGGTCACGATCCAGTGGACCCAGAGCGTGCAGTCTTGCCGTACTGCCGCAAGGGTTCTGGCCAACGGCGGGAATTCCTGACTTCTGATCGCTCCGTCACGTTCAGGCCAGAAGACAAGCCGGACCGGCGCTGCGAAATCGATCGCCGTGCAAGCATATGGCTCCCGATGTGGGGCAGGATCGTAACCGGTGAGGAATCAACGCCTCCACTTGCCTTCATACCGGAATTCCGGGGCGGCTTTCAGTTGGTCAAGGTCTGCATTCATGGCCGCATGCCACTTGTTCTCGCTCTCCATGTACCGGATCGAGATCGATGAAGGATCGACGGCTACATACCTTTGGCCGACGCCTAGCACTTCACCAACCGACAGAACGATGCCGGAGATATTGCCGCCTTCAAAGACGACATCCTCGATCCTGCCCATTTCTTTGCCGCTGGCGCTTTGGACATCCAGACCGATCAGCCTTGAGCTAAGGATGGCATTGTTGCTGATCGTGATGAATTGCGGCGCACCGGAGGCTGGCGGAGTATTCTGAGCTTGAGCCACACCGGCCGAGCCGAGAGTGATGAGAACCATAAGAGCTGAAGAGCGCATTGGCGTTGATCCTTGAAGCGAGTCTCCCCCAATATTGTTCATGATAGTGGCCGATTTAGGAGGATCGTCCGCTATTGTCCTGGTCATAGGATTCCTGGCTGATGGGGTGCGCCCATGCCACAGGAACGATCTTCTCCACCAACACTTGCCTCTTGTGACGTCAACAGGCGTTAGCTCTCAGGAGGAAGTCATGAACAGAGATCGCATCAAAGGCTCGGTTACACGCACAGGCGGCAAGATCAAACAAGCTGGGGGCGATATGACAGGCGACTCCAAGCTCCAAAACGAAGGCAAGATGGATCAAGCCAAAGGCAAACTTCAAAACGCCGTAGGCAGTGTAAAGGATGCTCTTAAAAAATAATCACTACCTAGCTTGGTCTACAAATGCCCCATCGTATTCCTCGATGGGGCTGATTTCCATTACTTGGCTTCTCTAAAAAATCCCTGGCTGTGATCATCACGTTCAAGGCAGGGTTTCTCGTCTACCCGATCAACGATGTCCGTCGTCAGAGTTTTTGAGACAGCAGGCGACCTGATCTAAGGGAGGCTCCGGCTCATCTGGGTTTTAGATTGTGCGTCTTGCATGTGGTCAGCCTGGCGCAGATCGCGATCCTGCTTTTCGCATGCCATTTCCCTGCCGGTAAGCGGCACTCGGATAAGGGAGCGGATCCAATGAGCCAACGCCGGGTTGTCCAGTGAACAACCTAAGCTTAGAGCACCATATCATGGCTGGTCCGGCCCCTCCCCCACCCGTTGCACAGCCCGCGAGTTCCCCTGTTCTGACCGCTGGCGGCATCGCCCTGGCCATCGGAGGGCTTTACGTCGGCCGAGACATCTTCATCCCTTTTGCCCTCGCCATACTCCTGAGCTTTGTGCTTACACCTTTGGTCAATTGGCTCCGGCGCCTGAAGCTGCCCCGGATTGCCGCGGTGCTCGTTGCCGTCACCCTCGCATTCATCGCCATCGGCGGCATCGGCTTCGTTGTCGGCAGTCAACTTGTCCAACTCGCCAACAACCTACCGTCTTACCAGACGACCATCACCCAGAAGATCCGATCCTTGCAGCATTCAGCGCCTGGCGGCGGTGTTGTTGAAAGGGTCACCACCACGATCCAGGATCTCGGCAAGGAAATCTCCGGCGAGGGGAAACCCGAGGACAAGCCGGCGCAGACACCCGGCTCCGCGCTCGGCGGAAGCACTCCGCAGGAGCCGATCTCTGTCAGGCTGGAGCCTCCCGGCCCCCGCCCGCTGGAGATGATCCAGACTATCGTCGGCCCTCTGCTGGCGCCGCTCGCGACTGCCGGCCTAGTCATCATCTTCGTGATCTTCGTGCTGCTCGAGCGGGAGGACCTGCGCGACCGCTTCATCAAGCTCGCCGGCGCGGGCGATCTCCAGAAGAGCACGCAGGCCATCAACGATGCGGCCGCCCGGGTCAGCCGCTATCTGCTGATGCAGCTCCTGGTGAACCTGACTTACGGGGTTCCGATCGGGCTTGCCCTTTACTTCATCGGCGTGCCCAACGCGGTTCTATGGGGCTTGCTCGCGGCAGTGCTGCGATTCATCCCCTATCTCGGACCGTTCCTGGCAGCCCTCTTTCCCATCGCCTTGGCGGTCGCCGTCGATCCCGGCTGGACCATGCTGTTCTGGGTCGTTGGGCTGTTTCTCCTGGCGGAGCTCGTCAGCAACAACGTCATCGAGCCCTGGCTCTACGGCTCCAGCACTGGCCTGTCGTCGCTCGCCATCATCATGGCGGCGATCTTCTGGAC
>JAPSLB010000083.1 GCA_031181145.1 Microvirga sp. | reverse complement strand
AAAGCCCGAGCAACCCCCTCCGAGCAACACCCGCCAGCGCCTCCCCGCATCAAAACCCAACACTCAAAACCCAAAGAAAACTCGCAAGCCGCCCCCTCCCCGCACCAGCCAAGGCCAGGCGGCGAGAAGAACCGCACGGCATGGGGCGGGGTCTTGCGATCGCCCGTGTGTTGCCGTTGGCGGCTTGCGAGGCGGAGAGGCGAGGGCGCGCCAGCACGGGTGGCCATGCGTCCGGAGCGCGCCTCCATCGGTCCGACATACGATGGGATGAAACCCGCGTGGCCGTTTTGGTTCCGGAACCAGATCAACGGATCACGTCGCGACGGCCGCTGCCGGTGACGCGCTTCCCCCGGGAGGGAACGTCCGGATCCCGAAGGGGTGCAGCTGCCGACATTTGGCGGCATGCATGCGCTCGAGCAAGCCGGACACCGGGTGGTGACGGGGCAGGGGCGCTCGCGCGCCTCGGATCATGCCGACGAGACCGGCCGACTCATGCGGATCGGCGCCGGTGTCGCGGCGGTGACGATTCCCGTTGCGACCGCCTTCACGACATCTCCCGGGAGGAAGACCAAGCTCGCGATGGCCGCCTGCGTGACCGACATCCCGGAAATCATCGACAGGCCCACGATGCCGAAGGCGTAGATCACGAGGACGCCGCCCGCGAAGGCGGCCAAAGCCGCCGAGACGCCGACCGGCAGCCGCTTGGGAAGAGCCTGGAAGACGAGGCCCGTCACGAACGCGCCGGGAAGCCATCCGAGGAGAAAGCCGACCGTCGGGCCGACGAAGACGCCCAGGCCGCCGCGGCCGCCCGCCAGGATCGGGGCTCCGAGTGCGACCACGAAAATGACGAGCAGAACGGCTGCCGCTCCCTGGCGGGGGCCCAGGAGAACACCCGCCAGCATGACGCCCAGGGTTTGCGCCGTGATGGGAACGCCGCCGGCGAAGGGCAGATCGAACTTCGGCAGCAGGCCGAGGGCCGCGATGATGGCTGCGAACAGGGCGATACGAACAAGGCTACGGGTGGTCATGCTGGCCTTCCTGCTTCCTTCTCGAGGAGATGGATGGATCGAAGCCTCTGGCCTCGAGGGCCTCGGCGATCTGGTCGGCCATCCGCATAGCATCCCAGACAAACGGCGCAAGCAGGCGAAAGGAGACCGGCCGTGCCGTCCGGGCCCGCCAGGCGTCCTCCCGCTGGCTCCATGCCTCCAGCAGGACAGGGACGAACCGCAGGAGAAGGGCAACTGCCAAGGCAGGGGCCCGAGGATTGACGCCCAGATATGCCAGGGGCCTGAACGCCGGCGCAATGGCCGACATCAGATCCTGCATCGTCGTGGTCAGCGTCACGAGGTTCGCCGCGGCTACCATGAGAAGGATGCGCAGCACCGAGACGGCGGCGCCGGTCCAAGACTCCATCCATGCCTGGATCAAGGCGATCATGACCAGGAACGGGAGCAGGGGCTTGAGCAGGGCGAGGCGACCGAGCATATCCCGCCCGAGGCTTGCATAAACCAGCAGCAGGGCACCGAGGCCGAGAGCGAGCCAGCGCCAGTCGGTCATCGGGAGAACGGCGAGGCTCAGGACCGCGATCGCGATGAGCTTGAGCCCAGCGGGTACGCGGTGAAGCCATGTGGCGCGAGAGACATAGCTCGAGATCATGAAATGACCTCCGGCTGCGCGCGCGCAGCCGCATCATAGGCGGTCAGAACTTTCTCCGGCGGACCGTCTGCCTGGATGCGCCCCTTCTCGAGCCAGAGAACCCGGTCGAATCCGGCGAGAAAGTCGAGATCGTGGCTTGCCATGATCAGTGGCTGGGGCAGGGCCTCGAGTTGTCTCGCGAATGCAAGCCGCGTGCGCAGATCCAGGCTCGCGAAGGGCTCGTCGAGCAGGATCAGGCTGGGTTGCAGGGCGATGACCGAGATGAGGC
The DNA here is from genome assembly GCA_031181145.1 of Microvirga sp. Taxonomy (GTDB): domain Bacteria; phylum Pseudomonadota; class Alphaproteobacteria; order Rhizobiales; family Beijerinckiaceae; genus Microvirga. The sequence continues at coordinate 5,284 of JAPSLB010000083.1, read as the reverse complement.
AGACCAGCTGCTTCTGCCCCTCAGACAATTCCTGGACACCGCGCTCCAGCCAGTCGCTCTTTCCGTATCGGGACAGCCATGAGAGGGCTTCCCGCCGCGCTTCCCGGCGCGTCCTTCCCTGTTCCTCGAAGCCGAACGCGATTTCCTCGCCGATCGTTGGAAAGATGATTTGCTTGTCCGGGTCCTGGAAGAGAAACCCGACGCGGGTCGGGATCTTCTTTCGGTCGGTCTTCGTGTTCAGGCCTACCGTGGTTACGGTTCCGCTGGTGGGTTGCGCCAAGCCGTGGATCAGGCGGAGAAGGGAACTTTTTCCTGATCCGTTCGAACCGATCAGCCCCACCCGCCGCTCGTTCAGAGCAAGCGAGAGATCGGGGATGACGCCCCGATCTCCATAGGAGAAGCTGACCCGGTCAAAGACGACATGAGAGGTCGCGGTCACGAGCTAATGGGTCCTTCGAGGTTTGTGGTCGTCTCAATCGCAGAGTGTTAGCCCGCCCGACACCGAATGCCGACACCCGGACGGAGACGAGGGGGAGGGCCACGCCTTGTGCACCTCACGAGCGGAAAGTCGCGGGATGCGGATAGGGATTTCCTTCGTTAGAGCACGCACTTATCCAAAACCTTACCACCTCCATCGATGGACGGGACGCAGATATGCGCTAGAGTGGCGCCGAACCGTATTGCAGCGGTTTTGCCTCATGAGGGAAACGATGTCTATGAAACTGACCCGTCGCGATTTGGCCAAGCTCGGTCTTGGCATGGGCGCTGCCGCCGCTCTGGGGCGCAACGCTTTTGCGCAGGCGCCGGCCTTCTTCCGTATTGGGACTGGCGGTACTGCAGGAACCTATTATCCCATCGGCGGCTTGATCGCGAACGCCGTTTCAAACCCACCGCAGCTCGTCCTGACGGCCCAGGCCTCCAACGGCTCCGTGGCCAACATCAATTCCATCGCCTCAGGCGCCCTCGAGTCCGGATTCAGCCAAGCCGACGTGGCTTATTGGGCTTATACGGGAACGGGCCTGTTCGAGGGCAAGCCCAAGATGGAGGATCTGCGCCTCATCGCCAACCTCTATCCGGAGAGCATCCATCTCGTTGCCGCCAAGTCGGCCAACATCAAGTCCGTATCGGACTTGAAGGGCAAACGCGTTTCGCTCGACGAGCCGGGCTCGGGAACGCTGGTGGACGCCCGGATCATCCTGGGCGGCTGGGGCATCAAGGAAAGCGACGTCAAGGCGGACTTCCTGAAGCCGAACCAGGCTGCCGAGCGTATGCGCGACGGCGGACTCGACGCCTTCTTCTTCGTTGGCGGCTATCCGACGAGCGCGATTACGGAGCTTGCGGCCACCGGGGGCGGCATCGACATCGTGCCTCTCTCCGGACCTGAGGCCGATGCCATTCGTGAGCAGTACAGCTTCTTTGCCGCCGACGAGATCCCGGCCGGGACCTACAAGGACGTCGGCGCCGTGAAGACGCTTGCCGTCGGCGCCCAGTGGATCACCTCCGCAAAGGTGCCGGACACAGTCGTCTACGAGGTCACGAAGGGCCTTTGGGGCGACAAGGCCCGCGCCGCTCTGGACGCCGGCCACGCCAAGGGCAAGATGATCCGCAAGGAGAACGCACTTGCGGGCGCCGGCATTCCGGTCCATGCCGGAGCCGAGCGCTTCTACAAGGAGGCCGGCCTGCTCAAGGGCTGACTCCGGAAGCATTCGATATCAGCCTCCCGCGCCTTCGACGCGGGAGGCATCGTGTTTTAAAGCACCTGCCTGCGGTATCCGCTTGAGCCGAGAGACAGGCATGTGCGCCGAGTTCGTTTTGAAGAGTGGCGGCGCGAGAATGCGCAGAGCCGCCTGACTATGAGAACCGCCATGTCCACGTCAGACACGTCTGCCTTGATCGAGAACCGCAGCCTCGAGGAGAAGTTCGATCCCGAGATGCGCTTCCGGCCTCTCCTGCCGGGAACGGCCTGGCTCGTCGCGGGCCTGCTGATCGCACTCTCGCTCTTCCATTATTACACGGCAGGTTTCGGATTGATGCGCGAGGCGACGCATCGGGGCATTCACATGGCCTTCGTGCTCGGCCTGATCTTCCTCGTGTTCACGGCCTTCAAGACCGATCAGGACCGGGTCGTCCCATCGAGCCTGTGGCGGCCGGGGGGCATTTCTCTCATCGACTGGGCTTTCGCCGTCGCGGTTGCCGTTGCAAGCCTTTACGTTCCGTGGATCTTCACCGAGCTGGCGTTCCGCGTCGGCAATCCAACGCCGACCGACATCGCGATGGGAACGATCCTCATCGTTCTCCTGCTCGAGGCCACGCGCCGCTCCGTCGGCTGGCCGCTTCCGATTATCTCCATCGGCATGATGCTCTATGCCTATTTCGGCCCCTCCATGCCGGGCATCCTGCAGCATCCCGGCGCTTCCTGGTCGAACATCGTCAACCATCTCTACCTCACGAGCCAGGGCATCTACGGTATCGCGCTCGGCGTCGTGGCGACCTATGTCTTCCATTACGTGCTCTTCGGTGTGCTCGCGACACGCGTCGGCTTGGGCAAGCTCTTCATCGATCTCGCCACATGCCTCGCCGGGCGCTATGCCGGCGGCCCCGCGAAGGTTTCGATCTTCGGGTCGGCCCTGTTCGGCATGATCTCGGGCTCGTCCATCGCCAATACGGTGACGGTCGGCTCCCTCACGATTCCCGCCATGATCCGCGTCGGCTACAAGCGCCATTTCGCGGCGGCTGTCGAATCCGCGGCGTCCACAGGCGGACAGATCACCCCGCCGATCATGGGGGCGGCCGCCTTCCTCATGGTCGAGTTCCTGAACGTCTCGTATCAGACCGTCATTCTCGCGGCCCTCGTTCCCGCCTGCATGCACTTCTTCGGTGTCTTCATGCAGGTGCATCTCGAGGCGAAACGCGCCGGTCTGCGCGGATTGCCGGCGGAGGAGCTTCCGAACGCCGCCAGGGTGATCCGTGAGGGGTGGCAGACGATCATGCCGTTGGCCGTTCTGCTGATGGTGCTGTTTTCCGGCTTCACGCCCTATCTTGCGGCCTTCTGGGGCATCACAGGATGCATCGTGGTCGGCGTCAGCCGCATTCCGGCCGTGACGCTCGGATTTCTCGCCGCCGTTGCGGTCGCCATCGCGACCGGCCTTCTCACGCAGACCGTCTTCGTACTGCCGCTTCTGCTGCTGGTGCTGGCGTTGATGGTGTATGCCTATGTGGCGAGCGAGGCCGGCAGGGCGAAGGTCATCGACCTGATCGACGCTTTCGTGGTGGGCGCGAAATACGCCATCAGCGTGGGTGCTGCCGCGGCCACCGTCGGCATCATCGTCGGCATCGTGACGCTCACCGGTGTGGGCTTCAAGATCTCCTTCATCGTGACGTCGTTTGCCGCGCAGATGGCGCAGACCATGAGCGAGTTTCTTCCCGTGTGGCTCATGGATGTAACGGGCATGACGTTGTTCTTCACGCTGCTGATGACGGCCGTCGTGTGCATTCTGCTCGGCTGCGGCGTGCCCACGACCGCGAACTACATCATCATGGTGACCGTGGCGGCTCCCGCCCTGGGCCTGCTCGGCGTGACGCCTATCGTGGCGCACTTCTTCGTGTTCTATTACGGAGTGCTCGCCGACATCACGCCTCCCGTGGCGCTTGCGGCCTATGCTGGCGCAAGCATGGCGGGCGCCGATCCGTTCAAGACGGGCAACACCGCGTTCCGGCTCGGTCTCGGCAAGGCCCTCGTGCCCTTCGTGTTCGTCTATGGCCCGGCCATGCTGCTGGTGACGCCGGACTTCACCTGGACGAGCTTCCTCCTGGTGACCGCGGGCGCCATCGTCGGCATCCTGTTCCTGTCCATGGCATTCGCCGGCTATGCCTTGACGGAGATGCGGTCATGGGAACGGTGGCTCATCGGCATGGCATCCCTGCCGATCATCGCGCCCGATCTGAAGACCACCCTGACCGGGCTCGCCATCGCGAGCCCTGTCGTTGTGTCCCAGCTTCTGAAGGCGCGCGCGAGGACAGCACTCAGACCGGCCTGACCGCAGGTCCAGGATCCATTCGGTCCATCGTCTGTTGTCCCTGCGGGGGTTCTCAAGAGAACCCCCGCAGGGACACGTGATGGAGTTCGTATCCGCCTTCCAGATCATCCCGTCGGACAGCAAGCGCCCCGGTGCCTTCGCTATCTTCCCCTACGACCGTGACCTCGTGCGTCGGTTCCGCGAGGCGTTCCCCCGCGCGCGCTGGCGCGGCGAGGAGCAGGGATGGTTCGTTGCGGGAACCACGGCGGTGCGGAGGCTCGATACCTGGATGGGGCAGGAGCTCGAGACCCTCGATCGTCATGCGGACGCAAAAGGGCGGGATGCCTATCTCTTCGAGCCCTTGGAAAGCGCCTATCTCACGATCGGAGACGACCTGAGAATCCGGACTCCGTATTCGCGCACGATCGTCGAGACCTTGCGCTCCATTCCCTGGGCTCGATGGAATCCTGACGAAAAGGTCTGGCACGTTCCCTTCCGTTCCTATGAGGAATTGCGATCGAAGTGGCCCGTGATCGAGGAAGCGGCCCGGCGTAACGAACCGGCCGAACGGAAAAAGCGACGCGAGGAGCAGAGGCGGCATGGCGCATCGCCCGTGAGCCCGATCCAGATCGAACGTCGACGCAGGCGCTACCCGGTTCCCGGGGATGATCTTCCGCCTGTCGAGACGCCGCTCATGACATTCTCCTGGGGCGTCGTGGTGTTCGAGGAGATCGACCCTCATGTGATCGGGGAGGCGCTGGACAGCCGCATTTATCCTCATGCGACGGAAGGCTCGGGCCGATATGTCTGGGCGCATTGGAGGATGCCAACCCTGCAGGAGATTTACCGGGCGCGGCCTGCGCGCGAAGCCGAGGAGTATTCATTGCGCGAGCGCAGGGGCTGGTGGTTGCCCGACCGGGACGAGCTTCAGGAGCGGGCGCGCAAGTTGCGGGAGCTGGAGCGGGCGCAACGCGCGCGCCAAGCGGCGCAGAAAGATTCTGTCGGTCCCGGAGAATAGGGCAGGATAACGAAAGATCCGGGCGCGAGGCCCGGATCGACAAGAGCGGATTTCACTCGATCAGAAGGGGATGTCGTCGTCGAAATCGCTGCGGCGGGAGCCTGCATTCGCCGGCTCGGGCCTGCGCTCCATGGGGGATGCTCTGCCGAAATCGCCGCCGCGGCTGATCTGGCCGGGCTCCTCGTCGCCGTATTCCGAAGCGCCGCCGCCCGAGCGCCCGTCCAGGATCGTCAGCTCGCCGCGGAAGCGC
>JAPSLB010000038.1 GCA_031181145.1 Microvirga sp. | reverse complement strand
GGCGGCGGCATCAAATATTTCCACGCCAACTCGACGCTGGCGGATTCGACCGCCACCGGCCTGAACAGCGTGGCGGTCGGCCCGACGGCCAATTCCATCGGGGCGGGCTCCGTCGCCATCGGCCTCGGCTCCGTCGCGAACAATGTCGGCGACGTCGCCATCGGCCAGGGCTCGACGACCACCACGACGACGGCTGTCGCCAGCGCCGTGATCGGCGGGACGACGTACGCTTTCGCGGGCGCCACCCCGAGCGGGGCCTTCTCGGTCGGCTCGGCGGGCGCCGAGCGCCAGATCCAGAACGTCGCGGCCGGGCGGCTGACGTCAGGCAGCACCGACGCGGTGAACGGCAGCCAGCTCTTTGCCACCAACCAGCAGGTCACGGCGAACACCACCGCCATCGCCAATCTGGGCGGCGCGATCACCGACATCGCGGGCGATACCTCGGCGAGCTATGTCGACGCCAACGGCATGGGCATCCGCTACGTGCGGACCAACGAGACCGGCCTCGCCCAGACCGATGCGTTCGCCCAGGGCGTGGGAGCGAGCGCGGTCGGATATGACGCGGTCGCAGCCGCGGCCGACTCGCTTGCCCTCGGCAGAGACGCGCAGGCCAACATCGTCGGCGGCGTCGCGCTCGGCGCCGGCTCGCTCGTGGATCGTCCGCTCGCGCCCTCGACCGGAACGCTCCCGGCGGGACCTGCCACGATCGAGTACAACACGACGGACCAGATCCTGCTCGGCGCGGTGTCCGTGGGGCGGGCCGGGGCGTATCGCCAGATCACCAACGTGGCGGACGGCACGCAGGCCCAGGATGCGGTGACGATCCGCCAGCTTCAGGGCGCCATCGCGTCGGTCTCCGTTACCCCCACGCAGTATTTCCACGCCAATTCGTCCGGGCCGGATTCGCTTGCGGTCGGTCTGGAGTCGATTGCCGTCGGTCCGCGGACCGTGGTCAACGGCAACAACGGAATCGGCATGGGCAACGGCGCGATCGTCGAGGCAACGGCGCCCGGCGGCACCGCCATCGGCCAGAACGCCCGTGTCATCGCGGCCGATGGCATTTCCCTCGGAACCAGCTCCCAGTCCGGCGGCGTCCAGTCCGTCGCGATCGGCGCGGGCGCCGTGAGCAATCATTCCGGCAGCGTTGCGCTCGGCGCGGGCTCCGTGACTCAGGCCGCCGTCGGCACGTCCTCCACGACCATCAACGGCAAGACCTATGCGTTCGCGGGCACCGCACCGGTCAGCACCGTCAGCGTCGGCGATGTCGGCGCGGAAAGGACGATCACCAACGTTGCTGCCGGCCGGATATCGGCCACCAGCACCGACGCCGTGAACGGGTCTCAGCTCTACGCCACCAACACCGCGATCGAGGACCTGACCGCCGGCGTCGGATCGTTGGTGCAGAACACAGTCCAGTACGAAACCAACGCGGATGGCAGCAAGAAGAACAGCATCGTGCTGCAGGGCGGCGACCCGAACGCCCCTGTGCTGATTTCCAACGTCGCGGCAGGCGTCAAGGATACGGATGCCGTCAATGTGAAACAGCTGAACGACGGGATAGCTTCCTCGAAGAGCTACACCGATCAGGTGGCGGAGACGACTTTGAACCAGGCCAAGGACTATACCGATTCCAGGTTCAGCCAGCTCAACCAGGAGTTCGGCTCCATCCGCCAGGAAGCGCGCCAGGCCGCGGCGATCGGCCTTGCCGCCGCATCTCTGCGCTACGACGACCGTCCCGGCAAGCTGAGCGCTGCCGTCGGCGGAGGCGTCTGGCGGGGCGAAGGCGCCTTCGCCCTCGGTGCCGGCTACACGAGCGAGGACGGCCGGGTTCGAGCCAACGTGTCGGCTTCGACCGCCGGCGGGCAATGGGGCGCCGGTGCGGGGCTCAGCATCACGCTGAACTGAGGCGGTCATGCTTTGGCACGTCAATCATGCCCCTCCCCTAATGCTCTTGGCGTGCCTGCTGCTGACCGGCGCCTCCCCGGCCGCCGGTCAGCAACCTTCGTCGCAGACGTACAGGATCAAGCCGTCCGAAGTCGTGGTGCCGCCTGACGTAGAATTGGGTCAGTATCGCAGGATCATTCGCCCCTTCGAGAACTGGACCCTGATCTGCGATGAGAATCTCGAGGCCGGTCAGATGGTCTGCAACGTCACCCAGGTGGTCGAGGATCAGACGGGCCAGATGGCTTTCAGCTGGTCGCTGGCTGCGACCAAGGACGGCAAGCCCTACATGATCCTGCGGACCCCGCCCACACTCGGGAGCAAAGGACTGGTGTCGTTGCAGTTCGAAGGTCGGCCCAAACCGGTCGACGTTCGCCTCGACGGCTGCAACGAGGTCGTCTGTGTCGGCATGCTGCCGGTCGGACCGATTCTCCGCGAGCAGATCGACAAGGCAGGGACGCCGAGGATTTCCTATTTGACAGCTGCTGGCGCAACCGTCACCGTCCCCGCACCACTCAAGGGTCTCGCGACGGCCCTCAAGGCGCTCAAATAACGAAAAGTACTGATATGAGTCAGCAATCCATTCACGACAGGATCATGTCCCGGTCCCACGGCAGCCAGGCCGCCGATGAAGCCGTCCATCCTCCGCTCAGATCCAAGCGCAGAATGTCGGCGTTGCTTCTGTCGGCCGTCGGCCTCGTGGCGGTGGCCGGGCTCGGCCTGGCCACGATGCAGTATGCTGGGGTCTTGACCGTGTTCCAGCATTCGGCAAGCGCGAAGACCGCCGCTCCCGATCCGTCGCTCCCGAACACGCCCTTTCTCGCCCATGTCAAACAGGCGGGCTTGAGCGCATGCTCCACCGTCTTCCCCGTCTTGGGACAATTGCTGACGGAAGGATCGACGTACAACGTTCAGACCAAATGGCAGAATTCCGAGCCCGACAAGCACGCGGTGCAGGCGCTCGTCGGCCTCGACTACGCGACTCAGGGCTATTCCGGGCCGGCCGCCGGCATCGTGTTCGCGGCTCCGAATGGAGCGGCCTGTCAGGGCACGATGGTTCGCATCACGCCTTTTCCGAACGCATGCAGCGAGATTCCGGCCGCCTTCGCCCAGGGAAGCAGGTTGGAGAACACCTTGGGTCAGGTGGCCGTCTACGAGCTGGCCAACAATGGCGGCCAGGTTCTGCTCGTTCCCTCCGGCAATGCCTGCACCGTGGTGTCGATTGCGGTGGCTGCCGGGTGATCTGATGCGGGACAACAAGCAACGGGACACCCGTCTGTCGAGAGGATCGTCTATGAGGTTGAGACCTTTGGTTGCCGCGATCGGCATTCTCCTGGCATCGGGCCAGATGGGTATTGCGGCCGATGTCCCCACACGTTCGCAACCACGCCTCCGGCCCAATCAGGCGGAGGCGAAGGGAATCTGGGCGGCGATCGCCTATTCGGCGGAAGACCAGAAGCACGGCTTCTTTTGGGGCGCCGCCGACCGGTCGGATGCTGAAAGGAACGCTCTCGCGCATTGCGAGCGGGCCGGTGGCCAAAACTGCACGGCCGTCGTCGTTTTCCGCAACCACCGTCATTGGGACGACGATGACGGAACAGGCTTTCCATACAATCATTGCGGCGCCTTGGCGGTGAGCAAGGACCGGTCTTCCGGGACGGCCCGCTGGGCGGCCATGTCCGCGACGACCAGAAGGGACGCGGAAGACCTTGCTCTGAAGGCCTGCGTTTCCGACATCGGGCAATGCGAGATCCGTGAATGGGTTTGCACCTGATCGGCGTCGATCCGCGATGTCCTTCGGGATGAAATCGACCCTTCATCCTGCGAATTCCGACGCCGCTGGCGTCGCCAGTCCCCTGCCCGAGCCTTCGCGTCCCGGGCCGCCTGAGCCGTGGCGACGGGCATTGCAGCGGGCTTCCGGTCCGCCGGCCTGATCGAGGCCGGACCCTCGCCCCGCACGTTCCCGCTCCGTGCTTTTGCGCTCCGGCCCGATGCATCTCTCATCGGCTCGACATGCGTCCTGCGCTTCCGGCCCCCCGGATCATTCAACCGACCGGTTGACTATCTGAAAGTCCGCGCTTATATTCAACCGCATGGTTGAGAATCATACATCCCAGCTCGACACCGTCTTTCACGCCCTTGGAGACGCCACCCGCCGGCGGATGCTCTCGGAGCTCGCCCAAGGCGAGAGAACGGTAAGTCAGCTGGCCGGACCCTTCGCGATCTCGCTCGCTGCAGCCTCGAAGCACATCAAGGTGCTGGAGAATGCGGGAATGATCCGGCGCGAGGTGCGCGGCCGCACGCATCTGTGCCGCCTCGATCCCGGCCCGCTCGCTCGCGCCCATGAGTGGCTGGGCTTCTACGAACGCTTCTGGACCAGCCGTCTGGATGTGCTCGACCGGCTCCTCCGCGAGGAGGAGGCCCGCAACTCCCAGAGCCCCGAAGGAGACAAGTCATGACCGATCTTGCAGCCCTGGACGCCTATGGCGTGCTGAGCGAGCCCGATACCCTAACGATCCAGCGCGTCTTGCCCGGCCCTGTCGAGCGCGTCTGGGCCTATCTGACGGAAAGCGACCTCCGTCGCCAGTGGCTTGCCGCAGGCACGATGGAGATGACGGTAGGCGCGCCCTTCGAGTTCGTCTGGCGCAACCACGAGCTCACCGATCCGCCCGGCGAGCGACCGGCCGGCTACAGCGAAGAGAGCCGAATGCAGAACCGGATCACCGAGCTCGACCCGCCCAGAAAGATCGCCTTCACCTGGCGCGACAGCGGCGACGTTTCCATCGAGCTGGAGCCCATCGGCACCAAGGTTCTGCTGACGCTGACACACCGCCGCCTGCCCGACCGTCCGACATTGCTGGGTGTCAGCGCCGGCTGGCACCTCCACCTGGACGTCCTGTCCGCCCGGATGAGCAACGCGACCCCGGAGCCCTTCTGGGACGGCTGGAAACGCCTGAAGGCGGAGTACGACAGGCGAATTCCAGCGTGATGGGACATTGACGAGGGTGCTCCGCCCGGTCCGGCCGGGCGGAGATCTCCCAGTGCTGCTGAACGGAACAATGCCGAAATACGGTCATGCGGCTCGACGTCCTGAGGCCCGTGACGGTCCCACTTGAAACCGCGTACAGGGCCCTCCCATGCCTCGCTCGTAAGGACGGAGGAGCCCAACGGATGCGGCGGCACGGGAGAACGACTGAGGATACGCAAACCCCGGTCGAACGGGGGGCAGCCTCAGGAGAGTGCCTGGCTGCCGGAGCCGTATTCTACGACGAGCGACAAAGCGATCCGCAACGCCACCTGACCCGCCTCATTCCTGACACTGACAATGAAAACCCCCTGGTCCCCATCCGGGAGCTTGTCTCGCGCCATCTCCGGCAGGGCAGCTTGAGCCGCGAGTTTGGCCGCCTCGATGCCTGCCAACTCTTGCCCCTCCTCGTCAGGGAAGAAGCTGTCACCGTCGTAAGTGTCGAAGAAGTAACGAGGCACTGGCGCTCCGGCGGTTGAGAACTGCACCAATCAACGCTTCGCTCGGCACTGGGTTCGCAGTTCCATGAAGGGCATTATCGGAGCGATGGCGGTAGACCGGGACGCGGACAAATCCGGCATTCGGTAGCAAAGACCACCAACGGCCTGGCCAGAAACTGATACGACGAACCTTTACGCTCAAGGACAAAGATCCCTTTCGAGTGATCGACCGCGTTCCCCTGGAGTCGTATACTGCCCCTCACAAAACTTGCCCGGGCTCCTCCCCAAGACTTGTGCGTCTGCGACCTGAACCTGCGCTCCGGGCAACGAACCCGGCAACAAGGGCTGTAACTTCCGCTGGGCGCTCCAGACTAGGCAGATGGGCGACGCCCTGCATTTCATAACTCTCCGTACCCGGCACCGTCGCTGCGATGTGACGGCACCGTTCCTGCACGTGCGGAAAGTCGAGGTCGCCCCACATCACGAGTGTCGGCACCGCGACCTCAGAGAGGCGGTGGAAGAGGGGCGGCACGTCAACATCCGCTCCGAAAGGCGGGGAGCGGAGCGCGATGCCGTTCATCTCAAGGAGTAGATCGCGTGCAGGACCGGCTACGCGGCCTTCGGGGGCCAGTGGCCCGTCCAGCCAGAGACGCGCCTTCATCGCGTTCAAACGCTCCAAGTCGCCGGATGGCTCAGCATCCTTCGATTGCGTCATCAGCTTCTCGATTCCTGGGGGATAGATCGCGTCCGGCGCACCTGTGACGTTGGGAGCGATCAGAACCAGGGCGCGAACGCGCGATGGGTGCCGGAGGGCGGCATCGAGTGCAATGCGCCCCCCAAGAGAGCAGCCAACGAGGACCGCGGGCTTGCCGTCTGCGGTAGCATCCAGCACCGCCATCAAGTCTGCGAGGGCGGAGAAGTCCTCCGGTTCGGCGCGGGTTTCGCCGAAGCCGCGTCGGTCATAGGCGACCGCCTTCTGGGTGGTGCCGATGCTATCGAGTTGGTCGCGCCACATGCGCCGGTCGCACACGTTGGCATGAAGAAAGACGATGGTAGTGCCGCTGCCGACGACCTCTGTTGCAAGTTCCGCGCGACCGGACGCAATGTAGCGTATTGAATGCATGCCCCAAACTATCGCCATTTCCAACGAGCGTAAATGGCCGCACTCTGCCCTGTATCCACCATCACCTTTCCGCGTGGTTGAGCCAGACCAGAGCGGTCGAAGTCAGGATATTCTTGCGAGCCACTTGTCTTGAGCCACAATGCCCGCCTTGGCTTCCCAAGCCGTGCTGACGATCAGACTGGTGGCAAACGCCACCAGATCTCGTCGACCTGACCAGGCAATGCCCGCAGCCGCTTGTGCAAGGTTATCTTGCACAATTCGAGCCGAGTGGAGCGTGCGATGACCGGTGCCGTTGTGGCGTTGTTGAGGCAGCAATCGGCGACAGAGGTCTTCCATTACCTCACGCGTAATCGACCTTCACTCCTGCCGAAGCAATGATCGACCAACCTCTGGCGGAACGGAAGAAGCTGGGGTGGCGAATGTCGCGTTCAGCCTCCGAGCTGAAGCCAGGTCCGCACTCGCTGTGGTTCGCCTGCTCGCCAGACCGTCCATGCATCATGCAGGAGAGTCGATTGATGGATCCACGCATTCTTCTTCTCACGATGGCCGCCCTGGCCTTCGGATCGGGGGCTTACATCTTTGGCGGTCTTTTGGATGCCATGGCGCGAGACATCGGAGTTTCTGTGGCTGCGATAGGCCAGTTGCAGACCGCCTTTGTAATCTCGGCCGCCGTCGGAGGCCCCCTCCTTGCCATGTGGGGCGGAAGGATGGACCGGAAGCGGCTTCTCGTATTCGCGCTGGCGGCTGTCACCGGACTTACCGCCTGGTGCGCCTTTGCATCGAGCTTCGAACTGCTCGTGCTCCTCCGGGTTCTTGCCGGTGCCACGGGCGGGATCGTCATGCCTGCCGCCGCTGCGGCCGCCGCAGCCCTTGTCCCAGCATCCCGGCGTGGATCTGCCATTGCAATGGTGCTCGGTGGGATGACGCTCGCATTCTTGCTTGGAATCCCTGTAGGCAGCCTGGTCGGAGACCTGTTCGGGTGGAGGGCGACATTCCTCTTTGCCGCATCACTTTCGGGCATCGCGTGCGTGGCGAGCGCGATGTGGCTGCCGGGCATTCCCTATGCCGTGCCTACGGAGAACACCCGCATTGAATGGGGACGTGTCGTTCCACTCGTCATGATGACCCTGCTCTCCTTCGCCTCGACAATGGCTGTCGTCTCTTACATCGGCCCAGTGCTTGCGGTGGAAACTGGAATCCAGGGCGGAACGGTCGGCATCTTTCAGGCGATCATCGGGATTGGGGCTCTGCTGGGTCTTATGCTCGGTGGGCGAGCCGCCAATAGCAAGGCCGTCCGCGGGGCGATTGCCGGGGCCTTCGCCTGTATCCTGGTTGCACAGCTTATCCATTTCGCCCAGATTGAAGGTGGGGCTCCCGGCGGCTTGCCGACGATGATGCTGGTCGGGTGGGCTGTCTTTTCGTCAGCGCTCGCCCTGTTCGCGATCATGCCAATTGTCCAAGCGAGGCTCGTGTCGATCTTTCCAGGTGCAGCCGCGATGGTGCTCGCTGTGAACGGGTCCATGAACTATCTGGGGCAAGGACTTGGTGCTGGGCTTGGTGGTCTCGCCATCCGCCTCTTTGGACTTTCGTCGGTTGCGCTTTTGGGTGCCGCCTTCGCTCTCGCTGGTCTCCTGCTGGCTGCAAGCTATCACCGCGGCCGTCTTGTGGCTTCGACACCACCAACGATTACATGAGCTAGGCCAGCGCCGCGACTGCTTTCCGTCGGCTCATCTTAGAATTTCGGCAGCCCCGACGAAACAAAATTCCTCTTGTTGGCCTGCCACTCATCCAGTGTGTGGTGGTCTTTGCTACCGAATGCCGGACAAATCGGTCCTTACTTGGGCGTTTGCAGCAGCGATTGACGATTTCTTGATATGCAATATTATTATTGAATATTCGATCGCATGAACGATGCTGAACTCGATCGAATATTCAAGGCGCTTGGCGACCCGACCCGTCGCAGGATCCTAGATCGTCTGCGCGAGCGTCCAAAACAGTCGTTGTTCGAAATTTGTGCCCAGTTGTTCGCGGAGGACGGGATGGCGCTCTCGCGTCAGGCGATAACACAGCACCTCGATATGCTGCAAAAAGCCGGACTTGTCCGTGTCGTATGGTCGGGCCGAACCAAGATGCACTCCCTCGATCCCGGTCCGTTGCGAGAAGCGGTTAACCTGTGGCTTCGCAACCACCTCTAGAATGGAGAACCCGATGCGGATCTATGTTACCAGCGTCTTCGTAGACGACCAGACGAAAGCCCTGGACTTCTACACACGTGTGCTCGGGTTCAAATTGAAGAATGATGTGCCTGTGGGAGAACATCGCTGGCTCACCGTCGTCTCGCCAGAAAACCCCGAAGGGACCGAACTGCTTCTCGAACCGGGCGACCACCCCGCGGTCCAACCCTACAAGGCCGCGCTCCTCGAGGATGGAATCCCGGCGACGTCATTCCAGGTCGATGACATCGATTCCGAATATGCCAGACTTCGTTCACTTGGGGTCACGTTCACCCAAAAGCCAATGGATGCCGGAACTGTCCGAATGGCCGTGCTCGATGACACCTGCGGGAATCTCATTCAACTGATACAGATGAAGGTCGATTGAGGGCTCAGAGCGGTCGCGGCGCTTCGCAGGATGAATGGATCCTGTCCGAATACGGGACCAACATCTCGGCTCGCGCCCGTCGGTCATGAGCCGACGGGCGCGAATGTCGCCCGTGGGCATCGCTCAGCACAGTTACTGCGAACGTGGTGTGGTCGTGCCGATGACTCATCAGAACAATATCGACGATCAACCGCTCTCCGGTGGCGGTCGAACGGCCGTTTCGCGCCGAGGCGACGTCGTCGTACGGGAGACCGGCCCTTGGGCCCCATCCGTCCACACCCTGCTCCGGCACCTGGAGCGGGTAGGCTTTTCAGGGGCGCCACGGGTCGTCGGCTCGGGCTTCGACGGGCAGGGCCGGGAGATCCTCTCGTTTCTGGAAGGGGAAATCATCAACCCGGCTCCATGGTCCGACGATGCCATCGCAGAACTCGGCGCCCTGATCAGGCGGCTTCACGATGCGACGGCGTCATTCGTCCCGCCTGCGGGCGCGATCTGGCGCCCGTGGTTCGGTCGTGACGTCGGCGAACCCAACATCATCGGTCACTGCGATGCAGCTCCCTGGAACATCGTCTCCAGGAACGCCAAGCCGATCGGTCTGATCGACTGGGAAGTCGCGGGCCCCGTGGATCATTTGACCGAACTGGCCATGGTCGCATGGAACAACGCCCAGCTTTATGACGATGACGTGGCTGCTTTGAACGGGCTGCCAGACGCTGCCACCCGCATCCGACAGGTCCGCGCTTTCGCCGATGCCTATGGATTGCCTCGCGCCAACCGCCAGAAGCTCGCCTATCGGATCATCGAATTCGCGGCCCAGAGCGCTGCGAACGAGGTCATGGAGCAGCAGATCGAACCCGGCACTGAGCATGCTCCTCGCGTGTGGGGCATCGCATGGCAGACCCGCAGTGTCGCCTGGCTGATCCGCCATCGCTCTCTTCTCGAAGTCGCTCTCCAATGACATCCAGTTGTGCGGTTGCGCTTGAGCACACCCTCGGCAAACCACTCGGCCCTGAGCTTTCCCTCGATGGAGCGGCGGCTGACCGGCCAAGACTTGCGTCGATCCTCGGAAGGCGCTTCGCACACCTGAGCGCGGCGTGGTCGTGCCGGTCCCAAGCTGCGCTCGCACTATTCATCGCTTCGAGGACTGGGCGGCCTTCGAGGACAAATCGGCACGGAAGGTTCGCTCCTCGCGAGCAAAGCGCAATGCCTTGATCAAGCACCACGAAATGGAGGTTCTGCGGGATCATGCTCGGCTCGGGGACCGATCACGACGTAGCTGAACAATCATGTCGAGCAGGATCGTCGGGCTCTCCAGCGACGGATCCGGCCGATGCTCGGGTTCAAGCCCGCCGTCGCTGGCCGGTGATCCTGGGCGGGAACGAAACGGTTCACATGATGTGTAAGCAATGGGCGAAGCATGCCGGCGATCCGCAGTCCTCACTTGCGGAGCTGTTCGATCTGCTCGCCGCATCCGCCACCGACCCAACCTCATTGACAAGGGGTTACCGACCGGTAGGAATAGTACTGTCTGTATGAGGAACCACGACGCGGGCATGTGAAGAGCGGGCGCGGTTCGACTACACGCATGATTCATACGCGGTTCGCGAGGCGACGGGGCCGATCGATAACGGACGACTTTTGGAGATAGCATGAACGGGCTCTTTAACCTTCCCCCAGTCGTCGGCATCCAGGAGACCGGCATCAAGCGTGCGGCCGTCATCGGAGCGGGATCAATGGGAGCCGGCATCGCTGCGCAGTTTGCAAATGCCGGCGTGCCGGTTGACCTGCTCGACATTCGAGGGCCTGACGTCTCGCCCGACGGACCTGCCGAAGCGGGGATTGCGCGTCAGCTGAAGGCGAACGGATTTATGCATCCCGATGCCGTCAAACTCGTTCGTCCCGGAAATGTCGATGATGATCTCCAGCGGCTGTCGGAGGCCGATTGGATCATCGAAGCAGTTGTCGAGCGACTCGACGTCAAGCGAGATCTCTATCGCAAGGTCGATACGGTCAGGAAGCAGGGATCGATCGTATCCTCCAACACATCCACGATTCCGCGTTCGGACCTTGTGGCTGGGCTCGCCCCCGCATTCGCAGCCGACTTCCTGATCACGCATTTCTTCAATCCGCCGCGGGTCATGCGGCTCGTCGAGATCGTCAGTTCATCGGAAAACTCACCTGGTCTGGTGGCGCGTGCAAAGGCGGCGTCGGAAGTCGTTCTCGGCAAGACCGTCGTGGATTGCCACGACACCCCGGGCTTCATCGCCAACCGCATCGGCTGCTACTGGCTGGCGGTGGCCGCGCTCGAGGCGAAAAACCTGGGCCTCACGGTCGAGGAGGCGGATGCGGTGATGGCGGCGTTCGGCATGCCGCGGACGGGCGCCTTCGGCCTGCTCGATCTCATCGGCATAGACCTCATCCCGCACGTGTGGGGCAGCCTCATGAGCGCCCTGCCCGCCTCCGACGGGATCCACTCCTACGACTTGCCCTGCGATCCGACTGTCCGGGGCATGATTGCGGCAGGACAGTTGGGCCGGAAGGCGAAGGGCGGATTCTACAGGGTCAATCCCGACAAATCGCGCGAAGCTCTGGATCTCGTCACGGGCCGGTACCGGGCGGAGACGCCCGTCGACGCGGCCGCATTGCCTGGGAAGGGGCGTGATCTGCAGGCGCTTTTGAAGGCTGACGGCAAGCATGGTCTCTACGCCTCGCGGGTTTTGTCCCAGCTCATCGCCTATACCGCGAAGGTCGGCCCGGAAATCGCGCATGACGTTGCAGCCATCGATACCGCGATGGAGCTGGGCTATGCTTGGCGTGAAGGCCCCTTCAGGCTCGCAGAACGCTGCGGGTTGCCGCTCCTGGCCGAGCGCCTGGCGCAGGGCGGAGCCGTCGTTCCATCGCTGCTCGACGCGGCGATGCGGAACAACGGATTCTACGACGAACATACAGGACTGGCGCTGCGCACGAACGGTGCACGTGCACAGTTGGTGGAGCACGGCAGCGTCCTCACGTTAGAAGCTATCAAGTCGCGCCGCGAGCGGGTTCTCGGCAACGAGGCGGCCTCTCTTTGGGACGCCGGCAACGGGATTGCGCTGCTCGAGATCCGCACGAAGATGAACAGCCTCACGCCGGCGGTCTTCGATATGCTGGAGCAGAGCATCGACACGACCGCATCTCAGTTTCGCGCATTGGTGATCGGCAATGACAACCCTCGCGCATTCTCCGCGGGCGCCGATCTCTCCTACTTCGTGGACCTCGTCCGCACAGAAGATTGGACGGCGCTGACTGCTTTTCTCTCCCGCGGACAGGATCTCTTTCGGCGACTGAAATATAGCCGCTTCCCGGTGGTCGGGGCTCCGGCAGGGCTTGCGCTTGGGGGCGGCTGCGAGATGATGCTCCATTGCGACGCGGTTGTCGCCCATGCCGAATTGGCCGCGGGGCTTCCCGAGACGAAGGTCGGCATCGTGCCGGGATGGGGTGGCTGCACGCAGCTCCTTCTCCGATGGCAGCAGCGTGAGGCGAGCCCCGACGCGACGGGGAAGGCCTTCGACATCATTCTATCCGGGGCTCCCTCATCGTCGGCGCTCGACGCCTGGGCCAAGGGTGTGTTGCGCTCCACCGACAACATCGTGATGAACCGGGATCGCCTGCTGGGAGCCGCCATCCAACGCGCGGAATCCATGGCGGCCGAGGGATATCGCGCACCGGTCCCTGCAAGGATCGCGCTCACCGGCTCGGCCGGCAGGACTGCCCTCGTGGAGCGCCTCGAAAAGCACCGGGAGGCGCTCCGTCTGACAGACACGGACGTCATTGTCGCACAAGCTCTCGCGACCGTTCTCAGCGGCGCCGACATTGGAGGCGAAAGCGCCTCCGAGGAGGAGATGCTGGCGCTGGAGCGGGATGCGGTGGTTGCTCTTGCGAAGATCCCGGCAGCGCGCAAGCGTATCGAGCATATGCTCGATACGGGCAAGCCCCTGCGCAACTAAGGCATGTCACGAGCCGGGGCGGCGACCGCCCCGGCTTCGTCTTCCATGCTTTGTCCCCGGTATCCGCCTGGCCTGCAGAGCGCGGGATAGAGCCGCGCCATTTCGGCCATCAGAAATTTCGCAGGCACATCGAAGAACGTGCCGTGATTGACCACGTAATCCATGAAAGCCCGTCCCTCTCCGTCGAAAGGCTGGAACAGCGCGTCGCTGGTTCCGTCGAAGGCAAGGGGCTCCACACCGAGCTTGGAGCAGAGGCTCGCATTGAAGGTCGGCGTCGCCTTCAGCCAGCGCCCGCAGAGGTAAACTTCGACATAGCCGTGATATGAGAATATGTCGGTGCCAACCGCCTGCAGCAGCCTGGGGGTCGCGAGGTGGTTCCGCACATCCGACAATCCAAGCCGGGCCGGAATCCCGGCGGCGCGGCACAGGCCTGCGTAAAGGGCGGCCTTTCCGACGCAATAGCCCTGCCCCGCAGCCAGGACGCTGCTGGCCCGAAAGCTCTCCCGATCCGTGTAGTCGACGTAAGGATCGTAGCGGATGCCGTCGCGCACTGCCTCGTAGAGCACCTTCGCCCGCTCCGCGGCGGTGGCGATCCCGGACGTGAGCACTTCGGCCTGCCTGCGGATTGCGGGGTGATCGCTGTCCACGTATTCGGCCGGGCTGAGATGAAGGCGTTGCTCGGTTGCGTTCATGGCCCGGCTCCTTTCCCGCGCTGCCACAGGCCTCTACGATGTCCGCCCGGCAGACTTTCGGGGCTGCTTCGACGATGCGGGTGCGTTCGCCGCAGCGAGCTTCATGCCAGTCTTGTCGCTCGTCTTGCGCTTCACCTGACCTGTTCCCCCGACACCGTGGACGAGGAGATCGATCATCTGGTCAGCGAGTTCCTGCGGCTTGAGCGGTCCGCGCGGATCGTACCAGCGCGCGATCCAGCTCAGGGCTCCCGCCGCGGCGAATGCCGCCATCTTGGGATCGCAAGGCCGGATGGAGCCATCCTCGATGCCTTCCGCAATCACCGAGCGGAACCGCTTGTCGATGCGGCCCTTGAGGGCGCGCAGCTCCTTGCGGGTGCCCGACGGGAGCGGATCCTCACCCACAAGGATCAGGCAGCGTCCGAAATCCTCGGTGACGATCTGCACATAGACTCGCCAGAGCGCGATCAGCTTGCTGAGCCCCGTGGCGTTGGCTCCTTCGATCTGGGCCGAGGCATCCTCCAGCATTCCCAATCCGATGCGGACGCATTCGAAGAGGATCTGATCCTTGTTCTTGACGTAGTAATAGATCGTCGGCTTCGTGACGTTCAGACGCTCTGCGACATCGTCGAGCGAGGTCTTGTGGAAGCCGTTCTCGTTGAAGGCCCGAGCGGCAGCACGCAACACGGCATCGCGCTTGACCTCGCGCTCCTTCTGTCGATCGGCGGGCTTTTTCCACGGGGATGCCGTCATAGGTTTCCTGATCGATAAAGAGGCTCTGATCGCCCGCTCGTGTAACGGCCGCTCGGCTGAACGTCCAGGGCAGGCGCGTTCCTCATTGAGTTTCCTCGTGGCACAAGCCTCGGACGAATTGGACGGCCTCAAGCTCTCTCGATGGCCAAGGCAATTCCCTGGCCGCCGCCGATGCACATGGTGATCAGGCCGTATCGCCCCCCCGTGCGGGCGAGCTCGTACATCGCCTTGACCGTCAGGATGGTGCCTGTCGCTCCGACAGGATGACCAAGCGCGATGGCTCCACCGTTCGGATTGACGCGCTCGGGATCGAATCCCAGCTCATTCGCCACGGCGCAGGCCTGGGCCGCGAAGGCTTCGTTGGACTCGATCACATCGAAGTCGCTCACCTTCAGCCCTGTCTTCTCAAGCAGTCTGCGCACCGCCGGAACCGGACCGATGCCCATCTCGCCCGGCTCCACACCGGCGTGAGCATAGCCGACGAGCCGGGCAAGGACGTTCCGCCCCTCCCGCTCCGCCCGCCGCTCCTCCATCAGAACGACAGCGGCCGCACCGTCGTTGATGCCCGAGGCATTGCCGGCGGTGACCGTTCCGTCCTTGCGGAACACGGGGCGAAGAGACGCCAGGGCCTCGCGGGTCGTTTCGCCTTTGGGGTGCTCGTCCGTGTCGAAGGAGATGGCGTCCCGTCCCTTCCTGACCTCCACGGGGAGAATCTGGTCCTTGAACCGGCCCTCACTGAGGGCCAGCGCCGCGCGGCGCTGACTCTCCGCCGCGAACATGTCTTGCGCGTCACGGGAAATCTGCCATTTGGATGCAACGTTCTCCGCCGTGATGCCCATGATGCCGTTGCCGAACGGGTCGGTGAGGATTCCCGTCAGGTGATCCACCACCAGGGCGTCCCCCATCCGCTGGCCGAACCGCGCCGTATGCAGCAGGTGCGGCGAACGGCTCATCGCTTCCGCCCCCCCTGCGACGGCAACCTCCGCGTCGCCCAGCATGATGGATTGCGCGGCCGACACGATGGATTGGACGCCGCTGCCGCAGAGGCGGTTCACTGTCATGGCAGGCACCTCGATGGGAACGCCGCCCTCGATAGCCGCAACGCGCCCGAGATAGGCGTCCTTCGGCTCGGTCACGATCACGTTGCCGAACACCACGTGGTCCACATCCGCTCCGTCGAGCCCGGCCCGCTTCAGGGCCTCGGCGACGCAGAGCGCTCCCAGCTGCGTCGGCGAATGATTGGACAACGTACCGCCGAACGTGCCGATGGCCGTGCGAACCCCCGATGTAATGACGACGCTGTGTGCCATCCCGAATACTCCTTCACCCTGCCTGTCTTATTCCGCCGCAACCGCCGGCGCTTCACGATAGAGCGCTTCGATCTCAGCGGCATATTTCCGATAGATGTTCGCACGCCGCACCTTCATGGTGGCAGTCACCTCGTCGTCGTCGTGATCCAGCTCCTTCGTGAGGAGATGGAACTTCTTGATCTGGGCCACCGGCGCCAGCTGCCTGTTGGCTCGGTCGACCTCACCGTCGATCAGCTCGCGAACGCGCCGGTTCTCGGCAAGGCTCTTGTAGTTCGTGAACGGGACACGGTTCTCCTCGGCCCATTTGCCGACAGTCTCCGCGTCGATCTGGATCAACGCGGCCGGGTAGCGTCGTCCTTCGGCGACGACGATGCATTCCTTGACGAAGGCGCTGCTCTTGACGGTATTCTCGATTTCCGACGGGCTGAGGTTCTTGCCGCCCGCGGTAATCATGATGTCCTTGAGGCGGTCCACGATCTTGACCTGTCCCGCCTCGATCCTGGCCACGTCGCCGGTGTGGAGCCATCCATTGCGGATCGACGCGCGAGTCGCCTCTTCGTTGCGATAGTAGCCCTCGAAGACCATTTCGCCTCGCACGAGCAACTCTCCGTCGGGGCCAAGATCCACCTCAGCCCCCTGAACGGCCGGCCCGACCGCGCCCGGCAGCAGCGCATCGAGGCGCTGGCCGGTGACCATGCCGGAGGTTTCCGTCAGGCCGTAGACCTCGATGAGGGGAACACCGAGCGTGCGGAAGAAGCGCACGATCAAAGGCGATATGGGGGCCGCACCCGTGAGCGCCACCTTTGCGCGGCGCAGGCCGATGAAGTTCTGCAGCGCCCGGAACACCAGGAGATAGCAGATCCCGAACACCAGCCTTTCGCGAAGCGAGCGGTTCCCCGGGGCCTTCTCGGCGAAAGGTTCGCACAGGGCGACCGCCTTCTCGAAGAGTCTGCGGCGAAATCCTTTTGCCTCGATGGTCTTGATATGAATGGCCGAGTGCAGCTTCTCCCAGATCCGCGGCACGCCGAGGAACAGGGTCGGCGCGACTTCGCGCAGATCTTCTTGAACCGTCCGAATGGACTCGCCGAAGCTGACGCAGGAGCCCGCCTGTAACGGCGCCATCACGGTCAGCATCTGCTCCGCTACATGGCAGAGCGGAAGATAGGAAAGATTCGTGGTGTCCCGGGTGTATCCGAGCCGTTCGATGACGGCTGCCCCTTGGGCCCGCATGTTGCGATAGCTGAGCATCGCCCCCTTTGGCTTTCCGGTCGAGCCGGACGTGTAGACCATCAGGCCTATGTCGGCGAGGCTCTGGCCAGCCAGGCATGTGTCGATCAGGTTCCCATGGTCCTTTTCGTACGCAGCCCCTTTTTCAACCACCTCGGCGAAACTTGCGAGCTTGTCGCTGCCGTAGTGGCGCAGCCCTTTCGGGTCGATCACGACGATACGTTTCAGCTTCGGCAGCTCGCCCAGACACTCCAGCACCTTGTCGGTCTGTTCCTGGTCCTCGCAGACCACCACTTCCGCGTCCGAATGGGCCAGAACATACGCAACCTCGTTGGCGGGGCTCGTGGCATAGACGCCGATGCTCACGCCTCCCACAAGGCCCGTGCCCAACTGAGCGATAACCCACTCCGCCCGGTTTTCGGAGAGAATGGCCACATGCCCGCGCGATGTCAGACCCGAGGCCAGCATGCCGAGTCCGAAGTGCCGGGCCCTCGTATAATACTCCGCCCACGTGATCGGCTGCCATATGCCGAAATCCTTCTGCCGCAGAGCGATGCGGTCGGGCATGCGCTGGGCGTTGTCGCGCAGAAGCTGCGGAAGGGTCATGCTGTCGCGGTGCGGAGTTTGCGGCATCGTGGTCCTCATGACAGCCAGCGCTTGCGCCGTTTATAATGTTTCACGTCCCGGTAGCTCTTGTGGGCGCCGCCGCCACCAAGGCCAAGGTAGAATTCCTGCACGTCCTGATCCTTGACGAGCCGCTCCACCGGACCGTCGATAACCACCTTGCCCATCTCCATGATGTAGCCGTAATGCGCGACCGAAAAGGCGACGGCGGCATTCTGCTCTACGAGCAGCATGGAGACGCCCTGCTCCGCGTTGATGCGCGCAATGATGGCGAAGATTTCCTCTACGAGCTTCGGCGACAGGCCCAGGGAAGGTTCATCGAGAAGAATGAGCTTCGGCTTCGAGATCAGCGCGCGGCCGATCGCGAGCATCTGCTGCTCGCCGCCGGAGAGATAGCCCGCAAGCCCCTTGCGGCGCTCATGCAGGCGCGGGAAATAGGAATAGACGAGATCGAAGGGCGTGATCGGAAGGCCGCGCCCGGAAAGCGAGAAGGTCGCGGCCGTGAGGTTCTCCTCCACCGTGAGGTCCTCGAAGATGCGGCGACCCTCCATCACGTGGAAAAGCCCGCTCCGCACGAGACCGTGCGGCGACAGGGATGCGATATCGGCTCCGTCGAATTCGATCTGCCCGGCGGTGACGGCTCCGTCCTCCAGCTCGAGCAAATTGGAAACTGCCTTGAGCGTTGTCGACTTGCCTGCTCCGTTGGACCCCAGAAGGGCGACGATCTGGCCCTTCGGAACCCGCAGGGACAGGCCGCGGAGAACCTGGATCGTCCGGTTATAGACGACCTCGACATTGTTGACGTTCAGAAGGATCTCCGCGTCCATGGCCTCTACTTTCCGAGCTGGATCCAATCGGATGCCGGGAGCATCTGTTTCTGTTTCGCGTCGAAGCGGTAGATGCGGCCGACCGGCACGGAGTTGCCCGGGATGGAGACCGGAACGCCGATGATGCCGCCGGTATCGAAATTCTCGATGGTGTTGAGCGAGGCCTTCATGTTCGGCCCGGTGAGTTCCTTCCCGGCGTCGAGCGTACGCTTCACCGCTTCCGTCATGAGCATGGCGGTCAGGAAGCCCTGCATATAGGCCGTGGACTGGTATTCCGGCCGCATCTGCCGGATCTTATCCAACATCGGCGAGGTGCCTTCCTTGTCGTAGTAGTAGCGGTAGGGCATCACGCCCATGAAGCCGTCCGCCACCTCGCCCATCTGCTGCACCATGGAATTGTCCATGGACCAGAAGGTCCCCATGAAGCGGCTCTGCATGCCCATCTGCTTGGCCTGCTGGATGAACTCCGGAATGGGCGCGAGGACATAGCCGTGAAAGATCGTGAAGTCGGGCCTTGCGCGCCGCAGCTTGAGCACTTCGGTGGACACGTCCACGCTGCCGGGTGGCGTCACGATCTTCTCGGCCACCTTCAATCCGAGTTCGGTCGCAAGTTTCTCGCTGGGAGCGATGGGGTCACGCCCGAACTCCGTGTCGGAGTAGACGAAGGCGACGCTCGCGCCGGGCTTCTCCTTCGCGATGTAGCGCATGAGAATGCCGAACATCTCGGTGTAGTCCGGGCCCGGCAGGAACTGCAGCGGATACCTCTTCGGATCGTTCAGCTCGGACGCAAACGACGCGCCCGCCATGATCATCGTGCCTTTCCGCTCGAGCTCGGGATTGATCGTCTTCGCGAAACCGGTGGAGTCACCGTAATAGAGCGACACCTTGTTCTGACTGGTGATCTTGTTGAAGGCCGCCACGGAGGCATCGACCTTGTAGCCGGTGTCCTCAGCCACGTAGCGGACCGGGCGGCCCTTGATGCCGCCTGCGTCGTTGACGATCTTCAGGTAATCCTGAATGCCCGCATGAATGCCGACGCCCGCGAAGGCGAAGACGCCGGTCAGCGGGATCGAGCCGCCGAGGACGATCTCCTCGTTCTGAGCCCTGGCTTCGACGGCGCCAAGCACGAGCCCTGCCATCGCCACGCCTATGAGGCTTCTCCGCGATAAGGTGAGTTTCATGATTTCCTCCCGATGGTCTTTATGTTCTGAAGGGCCAGAGATGGAAGAAACGCCGGATTCGTTGCCAGATTTCGGCAAGGCCCTGTGGTTCGAAGATGAGGAACCCGACGATCAGAGCACCGAACACGATGGTTCGGATTGGTGCGAGCAGGCTGAGCGCATCCGGCACCCAGGGTGTGAGCCAGCCGACCACGAGCTTGAGAAACTCCGGCACGAGGGTCATGAAGGTGGCGCCGAGAATGCCGCCCAGAATGGTGCCCATGCCGCCGACGATGATGGCCGCAAGGTAGAAGATCGAGTTGATGAGAGGGAAGCTCTCCGGCGTCACGACGCGGAAGAAATAGGCCCACATACCGCCTGCGACGCCGGCGTAGAATGATGAAAGAGCAAAGCTCGTCAGCTTCGTCTGAAGCAGCGGAATGCCGAGCACCTCGGCCGAGATATCCCTGTCGCGAATGGCGATGAAGGCGCGCCCCACCCGGGTGCGGAAAAGGTTCGCCGCGCCCAGGACCATCAGGGCCGTCACGGGAATGATGAGCCAGTAGAGCTTCTGGGGCTGATCGAGTGCGATGCCGAAAAGATTCGCGGGCGGCATGGAGAGGCCGCGCGTTCCGCCCGTGAGTTCCCAATGGGCGAACAGGAAGTGCAGGATCATGGACGCCGCGATGGTGGCGATCGCAAGGTAGAGCCCCTTCACCCGCAGGCTTGGAATGCCGAACACGACGCCGACCGCTGCGGTCAATCCTCCCGCCAGCAACAGGTTGATGACGAACGGCGTGCCGACACGTGTCTCGAGCACCGCGACTGTGTAGGCCCCGACCCCCATGAAGGCCGCCTGTCCCAGGCTCACCAAACCCGTATAGCCTGTCAGGATGTTGAGGCCCGTGGCGCTGGCAACGTTGATGGCCACGAGGCAGGCCATGTAGATCCAGTAAGGTCCTGCCACGAAGGGAAAGAGCGCCAGCGCAAGCGTGAGAAGCCCGAGCCAGATCCACTGAACCCTGGTATCGAACAGGGCCTCATCGGCCGCATAGGAGAGCTTAAGGGTTCCGATCCGCATCAAAGCCTCTCGATCTCGTGGCTGCCGAAAATGCCGTAAGGCCTGATCATCAGGATGATGATCAGCAGGCTGAATGTCGCCAGGAGCTTGAATTCACCGCCAAGGAAGCTGCCTGCGAGCGCCTCGACCAGACCGATCAGGAGGCCTCCGACCAACGCCCCGGCCATGGAATCGAGGCCCCCGACGATCACGACCACGAGGACGGACAGGCCGAAGATGCCCATGGTCGGCGATATGCCGCCGATGGCTCCCACGATCACGCCCGCTCCCGCGGCCGTGGCGCAGGCTGCCATCCAGGAGAGTGAGAAGACCCGCCCCACATCGATCCCCATGGAATAGGCGGCTCCCTGATCCCGTGCCGTGGCGCGGAGAGCGACGCCCCCGCGGGAGAATCTCAGGGCAACAACCGCCCCGGCGATCAACAGGGCGGCCACCAACGCTCCGTAGGCGACCTTCGGCGCGAGATAGGCCTCGCCCAGGAAGATCGGGGTGTTCGGAATGAACTCCGGCAGGCGCAGCGGATCAGCCCCCCAGACAAGCTCGACGATGCCAGCCAGGATGGAGCCGAGGCCAATGGTCACCATGAAGACGGAGATGGGGCTTTCGCCCAGCATGGGCCGTATCAGCGTTCGCTCCACGAGCACACCCAAGACGGCTCCCGCGAGGATCGTCAGGGGAATTGCGGCCCAAACGGAGAGGCCCGCGCCCGCAACAAGCCCGAAGAACACATATCCCCCGATCATGAGGATTTCGCCGATGGCGAGATTGACCACGCGGGTCGCCTTGTAGATCAGCACGAACGCGACGCCCGTCAGCGCGTAGAGAGCTCCTGCGCCCAAACCTGCGAGAGCGACTTCCGCCAGATAAAGCCAATCCATCATGCGGCCTCCGTCTTGCGAATACGCTGTGCGAGATCGCCCGAGCCCAGATAGGCGCTGATCACGGCCGGATCATTCTGCACGTCGGACGGACGCCCCTGTGCGATCACCTGCCCGAAATTGAGGACGACGACGTGATCGGAGATATCCATCACCATGCCCATGTCATGCTCGACCATGAGGATGGTGATGCCCCATTCCTCCTTCACGTCCAGGATAAAGCGAGCCATATCCTCCGTCTCTTCGCGGTTCATCCCCGCGACTGGCTCGTCGAGCATGAGAATCCGTGGACGCATGGCGAGAGCGCGGGCCAGTTCGACACGTTTCTGCAAGCCATAAGGCAGCGCTCCCACGGGAGCGTGGCGGATGTGCTGAATCTCGAGGAAGTCGATGATGCGCTCTTCCACCTCGGCGCGCAGCTCCATTTCTTCACGTTGTGCCCGCCCCCTGTAGAACAGGGCATCGAAGACATTCGTCTTGAGATGCGCATGGCGCCCGAGCTTGATATTGTCGAGCACCGTCATGCCCCGGAACAGGGCGATGTTCTGGAATGTGCGCGCAAGCCCCCTCTTGGCCCGTGCGGGCGGCCGCTCCCGGCTGATATCCTGGCCGTCGAAGACGATGTGTCCCTGGCTCGGCCTGTAGAAGCCGGAGATGGCATTGAACATGGATGTTTTGCCTGCGCCGTTCGGTCCGATCAGCGCAGTGATGGAGCCATCCTGCACATCGAATGAAACACCTGAAAGCGCGCGCAAGCCCCCGAAGGACAGCGAGAGCGCGTCGACTTTCAAGATGGGAGCGGCGGTCTCGCGCGAGGATCGGTTGAGGCCGTCTGACATGCTCTAGTGTCCCTTGAATCGAGCCGGGGTCTTGTTGAGAAAGGCGGAGACGCCTTCTGCGAAGTCCTGTGTGCTGGACAATGCCTTGAAGGCCCGGCGCTCGGCTTCGAGCTGCGCGTCGAGGTCCCTCTCGAAGGACGAGGTCAACAGTTCACGGATGCGCCGATAGGCTGCCGTCGGGCCGACCGCGAGGCGCATGGCGAGGCGCTGACACTCGGCATCGAGCTCTGCGTCCTGCACCACCCGATTGACGATTCCGAGCCGGAGCGCCTCCGGCGCATCGATCGTATCGGCCAGCAGGGCAAGCTCCTTCGCCTTTCTCAGGCCCACAATCCGGGGAAGATGATAGGTGGAGGAACCGTCGGGGCTGACGGCGATGCGCGCATAGGCCAGCGTGAACTTGGCCGTCTCGGTTGCAATGGCAAAGTCACAGGCGAGCGCGAGGCTGAAGCCCGCACCGGCTGCCGCGCCGTGCACGACTGCGATTGAAGGCTGCGGCAGGCTGTCGAGCACTCGCAATGCCTCATGGAATGGGGTGATGATCGCGTCGATGGCAGCTTCGGGGTCGCCCTCGCGGAAACGGGAAACATCACCGCCGGCGCAGAAGGCGCGCCCTGCCCCACGCAGGACGACGGCTCTCACATCCGTGCGCTCCGCAATGGCCTTGAGAGCGCCCAGGAGGGCTCCGGCCATCGCTGCGTCGATAGCATTGAGCACCGACGGTCGATTGAGCGTGATCGTTGCGACGGCGTCGGCAACGCTTAAGGTGATCGAGTCGGAGCTCTGAACCACCAGCACTTCCTCCCATAGGACAAGTCGTTTCTTTCCGACGTCTGACCTGGTGGCCGGATATGCTTCTTTGCGGCACTCTCGGCTTCTTGTTGAGAGACCAAAGGTCGCTTGGCCTACTCTCAGATCGTATTCCTACCCGCGAGTAGAAGTCAACACGCCCTCCCTCGTTCGAAAGGCGAAGCCCGCAACCCTACCTTTGGCCGAACAGACCGGCGCCCCGTATCCCGAGCGGCGCTTGACGGGGAAGAACTTGGCGGCTTACGTTTCAGTCATAAAGCTACTGCTGGGTAGAACAAGCAAATCCGGAGGATGCAGGCCACGACCGGCGGGTGATTGCCCCATGCGCAGGATGGAATGCGACCGGCTGACGGGATCGTGTCTGCCTACTCGCGCCTCGGCAGCCCCGCCTGCCCCAGCCTCGTCTCTTCAGCACGATGGAAGGAACGTCCGTGACATACCGCTCATCCTGGATGACCGCCGATCTCGACATCTTTCGCGAGACGTTCAGGCGTTTTCTTTCCACCACCCTGTTCCCCCGTTCGGAACGCTGGCGCGCCGACAAAATGATCGACCGAGATGCTTGGCTGGCTCTCGGCGAGATGGGGGCGCTGTGTCCCGACATACCGGAGGAGTACGGCGGACTTGGCGGCACATTCGCGCATGTCGCTGCGGTCATCGAGGATCTTGAGCACGAGTTGCCGGAAATGGCCCTTCCCGTGGCGGTGCACAACGCCATCGTTGCGCAGTACATCATGCATTTCGGCTCGCACGAACAGAAGCAGCGCTGGCTGCCGGGTCTGGTCACCGGCCAGCTCGTCGGAGCGATTGCCATGACGGAGCCGGGCGGCGGCTCCGACCTCCGGGCTTTGCGCACCCGCGCTGGTCGTGAAGGTAACGCCTATGTGCTGAACGGCTCGAAGACGTTCATCACCAACGGGCAGATCGCGGATCTCATTATTGTCGCGGCCACAAGCGACCCGGAACAGGGCACAAGAGGAATTTCTCTCCTCATGCTGGAGGCGGAGGGAAGTGACGGTTTCCGCCGGGGCCGCAACCTCGACAAGATCGGGATGCATGCCTCCGATACGTCGGAGCTCTTTTTCGACCATACCCTCGTTCCCGCCGAGAACCTACTGGGTGGCGAGGAAGGCAGGGGATTCTATCAGATGATGGAGATGCTCCCGAAGGAGCGTCTTGCCATTGCCGTCTCGGCGGTCGCCGCTATGGAGCGCATGGTTCAGCTGACGACCGACTACGTGAAAGACCGCAAGGCGTTCGGAAAACCAATTCTGGAGTTCCAGAACACAGCGTTCGCCCTCGCTGAGAGGAAGAGCGAAGCGCTCATCGCGCGCGTGTTTCTCGACTGGTGCATCGAGAAGGCGATCATGGGCGATCTTGATCAGGTCACGGCCTCGGTCGCGAAGTATTGGACCACGGACAAGCAGGTCGAAACCGCCGATGCGTGCCTGCAGCTTCATGGTGGATATGGCTATATGAGCGAGTTCGAGATAGCCCGCCGCTTCGTGGATTCCCGCGTACAGCGCATCTACGGCGGCACGAATGAGATCATGAAAGTGCTTATTGCGCGATCCCTTTGAGTCCAAGGTCGCATTCGGGCGTCGGGCGATTTCGCCAGAAGCGTATTCTGATCCTAAGAGCTGCCTCAGAAGGCCGGTCGGGGATTGGAAATGCTGCTTTCTTGAACGAGCTTTCTTCCGACCCGGATGGATTCAGAAAAGCCGATCCCTGATGGCAACGCCATTGAGGAGCCCGGATCCGGCTTCCGGGTGAGACTTGTAGGCTGGATGTTCGAGATCGGTGATCCGTGACGGAGAGAGGGCGTCAGTGAGGCCCACCTGTGTCAAAACCTCGGGATCTCGCCAAGTCCCCGGCTCGTGTCCGGGCCGATGCCGTCGCAGTCCGGGATTGGAGGGTGCATTGATCAGAGTGACCGGGCGCCCGATCCCATGGCGGTGAACTCCTGGACTTGCCTGGCGGCGTTGCATCAACTGCGGGAGGCACAATCTGTCGCGTGTCTTCCGACCGGGACCGCGACGATATCCTGTGGCCTGGCCGGTTAATTCAACAGAGTCCCGGAAGACCACTGGTCTTGAGCGGAGCGCGAACTTGCCGGCCAGGGAGGAGCACTCTAACGAGGCCGTGGCAGATGCTCCGCCGGCAGCTGCGGCCGAAACAAGCTCGGCCGCTACCGGAGCAGCTGACCACGACGGATGCACTGCCGGCCATGGCATTCGCCTTGCAGCAGCGGTGAGCAGACTATTGTTCCGGCCTCGGGAGAGGCCACGCCGGACCGCTGCGGCGCCAGTCGCTACACTTCACCTAAGACCTTGAAAATCTACGTAAAACAACTATCCTACTGACCGGTATAATTCGCTGTTGCATTTGGCCTCGGTGAGGCATTGGAGTGAGGGGGACAGGACAATCATGGGTCGCCATCGGGAATTCGATCCTGACGAGGCGCTGCATGTCGCGCTTCAGGTCTTCCGGCGTCAGGGCTATGAGGGCACGTCCATCTCCGACCTGACGGACGCCATGGGCATCACACGCCCGAGCCTTTATGCCGCGTTCGGGAACAAGGAAGACCTGTTCCGCCAGGCTCTCGATCTCTATGAGCGTCAGCACCTGTGCTTTGCGCACGCGGCGCTTCAGGCACCAACGGCACAGGAGTCGGTCGAACGGCTCCTGCGCGGCTATGCCGATGTGCTCACCGACCCCACGAACCCTCCCGGCTGCCTCGGTGTGAACGGAGCCGTAGCCTGCAGCGAGGCGAGCGAAGCCATTCGCGAGGAGTTGATTGCGCGCCGAATGGTCAACGAGAACAACCTTCGCGACCGCCTGGAGCAGGCACGTTCCAACGGCGACTTTCCCAAAAACGAGGACCCGACCGACTGGGCGCGGTATGTCGTGTCAATCGGCCTTGGAATGGCGGTCAAGGCCGCATCAGGGGCCTCGCGCGAGGAGCTCCATCGCGTAGTGGACTTTGCGATGCGGGGCTGGCCAACGGTACCGGCTTGAAGGCTCGGTTGCTCCTGCGGCCTTCTTCAGCCCGACGGCTTGCTCTCCCGGCTAACCGTAAGGCTGAACGGGATGACGGCCGTTCCGAATTTCACCGTGGCCTCGATCATACCGCCCGGAGGGCTGGGCAGACCGTCGACCTCGATCCAAAGCGCCT
This sequence comes from Microvirga sp., assembly GCA_031181145.1. Classification (GTDB taxonomy): domain Bacteria; phylum Pseudomonadota; class Alphaproteobacteria; order Rhizobiales; family Beijerinckiaceae; genus Microvirga. The sequence goes on along the minus strand of JAPSLB010000038.1, from coordinate 19,329 downwards.
CGCCATCCGCTGAAAGGACTTCACCCGGAGCCACAGGGACCGAATCCAACGTTGTCGTCGCCCCATTCCCAAGTGACGCGACGATCCGGGAGCGTCGGGCGCCCGTGACCGCTATTCCGCCGAAGCGGATCCGTTCCGCGCTCCCGTTTTCCAGCACGAACATGATCTCTGCCCGGCCGCTCGGCTTCACAGGCGAGACGCGCACATCCGTCAGAACAACATCACTGGTAATCCGGTAGTCTTCTTCGGCCTCAACGCTTTCCGACAGCATGCTCATGGCGAGCAGCAGGGCAGACGCCATAGCGGATCTGAGGCTTCCTTCGAGTCGATCCATGGTGGTGTTCCATTGCAAGGGCAGATTGGAAGAGGGGCGCCGGTTCAAGCAGCGCCCCGAGCCTTCACTCAGCTCACCGGTTCCTTCACCGGGTGCGGATTCGTCACCCGATCCGGTGCGGCCTGTTCAGATTGATGTTGAAGACGGCGGTTCCCCGTCAGCCGGCGCAACAGGACGTAGAAGACCGGGGTGAAGAACAGGCCGAACGCCGTCACGCCGATCATCCCTGAGAACACGGCCACGCCCATGGCGGACCGCATCTCGGCGCCCGCGCCCGTCGACACCACGAGCGGCACGACCCCCATGATGAAGGCGAGCGACGTCATCAGGATCGGCCGCAGCCGCAGGCGGCTGGCCTCGATCGCGGCCTCCACCGGAGTGCGGCCCTCGAACTCGAGCTCACGGGCGAACTCCACGATCAGGATCGCGTTCTTGGCGGAGAGGCCGACCAGGACGATGAGCCCGATCTGGGTGAACACGTTGTTGTCGCCCGCAGTCAGCCACACACCGGCCAAAGCCGCGAGCAGCGCCAACGGCACGATCAGGATGATTGACACCGGGAGCGTGAGGCTCTCGTACTGCGCCGCCAGCACCAGGAAGACGAGCAGGATGGCGATCGGAAAGACCAGGATCCCCGAGTTGCCGGCCAGGATCTCCTGGTACGTCAGCTCGGTCCATTCGGCCCTGAACCCCTTCGGCAAGGTCTCATCCGCGATCCGCTCGACCGCCGCCTGCGCCTGGCCCGACGAGTATCCCGGAGCCGCCTGTCCATTGACGTCCGCCGACAGGAAGCCGTTGTAGCGCATGGCGCGCTCCGGCCCCACGCTCGACTGGATGTTCAGCAGGGCCGTCAGCGGAACCATCTCGCCCGAGATCGACCGGACCTTGAGGTAGCCGACGTCCTCGGCACGCGCCCGGAAGGGAGCATCAGCCTGAACGCGCACCGAGTAGGTCCGACCGAATTTGTTGAAGTCGTTCACGTAGACCGAACCGAGATAGATCTGGAGCGTGCTGAACACATCGGCGACCGGGACCCCGAGTTGGCGGGCCTTCGCGCGGTCGATATCCGCATAGAGCTGGGGAACGTTGATCGAATAGCTTGAGAACAAGCCCGCGAGCTCGGGTGCGGCCGCAGCCTTGGTCAGAAACTCCTTCGTGGCCCGGTCGAGCGCCTCGTAGCCCAGGCCGGCCTGATCCTCGATCTGCAGCTTGAAGCCGCCGATCGTGCCCAGGCCCTGCACCGGCGGGGGTGGAAACATCGCGATCAGCGCCTCCGAGATTGCAGCGAACTGCTGGTTCAGCTGACCTGCGATCGCTCCGGCCGCGAGGCGAGGGTCCCGACGCTCCTCAAACGGCTTGAGGGTCAGGAATACGATGCCCGCATTCGAGCTGTTGGTGAACCCATTGATCGACAGACCTGGGAACGCTACGGCGTTCTCGACGCCGGGGTGCTTCAGGGCCATGTCGGTCATCCTGCGGATGACGTCCTCCGTCCGGTCGAGGGTGGCCGCGTCCGGCAGTTGGGCGAAGCCGACAAGGTACTGCTTGTCCTGTCCAGGTACGAAGCCCCCCGGCACCGTCTTGAACAGGAAGCCGGTCGCACCCAGCAGGGCAACGTAGACCGCCAGCATCAAAGCCTTTGTCGAGATCGCCCGCTTCACGCCGGTGCCATAGGCATCGGAGCCCCGGTGGAAGAGCGCATTGAAGCGGCGGAACAGCCAGCCGAACACCGCATCGATGATCCGGGTCAGGCGGTCCTTGGGCGCATGATGATCCCGAAGCAGAAGAGCCGCCAAGGCGGGCGACAGGGTCAGGGAATTGACCGCCGAGATGACCGTCGAGATCGCGATGGTGACGGCGAACTGCCTGTAGAACTGTCCTGTGAGGCCGCTGATGAACGCCAGCGGGATGAACACCGCGACGAGCACAAGCGCAATCGCGATGATGGGCCCGGAGACCTCCTGCATCGCACGGTAGGTGGCCTGCCGCGGGCTCAGTCCCTTCTCGATGTTCCGCTCCACGTTCTCGACCACCACGATGGCATCGTCAACCACGATGCCGATGGCCAGCACCAGGCCGAACAGGGTCAGGGCGTTGATGGAGAAGCCCAGGACATGCAGGACTGCGAACGTGCCGACGATCGAGACCGGAACGGCGGCGAGCGGGATAATGGATGCGCGCCACGTCTGCAGGAACAGAACCACCACGAGCACTACCAGCAGCACGGCCTCGAGCAATGTGTGGACCACCGCGTCGATCGAAGCGCGCACGAATTCGGTCGTGTCGTAGACGATCTGGAAATCTACGCCCTCCGGCATGTTGGCCTTGATGTCCGCCATCTCGGCCCGAACCCTGTCGGCGATCTCGATGGCATTCGATCCGGGGGCTTGGAGGATCGGAATGGCCACGGCCGGCTTGTTGTTCAGGAGAGCCCGCAGAGCGTAGTCAGCGGCACCCAGCTCGATGCGAGCGATGTCGCGCAGACGCGTGATCTCCCCGTTTGCACCGGTCTTGACGATGATGTCGCCGAACTGTTCCTCGTCCTGGAGGCGGCCTTGCGCATTGATCGACAGTTGATGATCGACTCCCGGCAGACCCGGCGAGCCGCCGACGACGCCTGCGGCTGCCTGCACGTTCTGGGCGCGGATTTCGTTGACTATGTCGCCGGCGGAGAGGCCATGCTCTGCGATCTTCTGCGGATCGAGCCAGACACGCATGGAATAATCGCCGGATCCGAACAGCTGGACCTGACCGACGCCCTGGATGCGGGCAAGCCGGTCCTTGACATTGAGTGCGGCGTAGTTCCGCAGGTATGTCACGTCATATCGGCTGTCGGGCGACAGCAGATGGACAACCATCATCAGATCCGGTGAGCTCTTCACCGTGGTGACGCCCAAGCGCCGCACTTCCTCAGGAAGCCGGGGCTCTGCCTGCGAGACCCGGTTCTGGACGAGCTGCTGCGCCTTGTCAGGATCGGTGCCGAGAGCAAAGGTCACGGTGAGTGTCAGCACGCCATCCGTGGTTGCCTGGCTGCCCATGTAGAGCATGTTCTCGACGCCGTTGATGGCCTCCTCGATCGGGGCGGCCACGGTCTCGGAGATGACCTTCGGATTTGCGCCTGGATACTGCGCTCGGACAACCACCTGGGGCGGCACGACCTCGGGATACTCCGAGATCGGCAGGACCCTCAGGGCCAGCAGTCCGACCACGAAGATGAGCACCGACAGGACGCCGGCAAACACCGGGCGGTCGATAAAGAAGCGGGAGATGTTCATAGCGTCGGCCCTCAAGCCTGTGGAGTGAGATCAGTTCTCCGCGGAAGCGGTGGAATTGCGCGTCTGAAGCGCGGCGGATGCATCGGTCTGCGGCGCGATCAGGGCCCCCGGGCGGACCTTCTGCAGCCCGTCGACAACGATCCGTTCCCCTGCATTGAGGCCGCTGGTGACGATGCGCCCTCCGTCCACGGCAGCCCCGAGCTTGATCTCGCGGTAAATTGCCTTGTGATTTGGCTCGACGACCAGCACGTACTTCTTGTCCTGGTCGATCCCGACGGCCCTCTCAGGCACGACCACCGCAGAGGTCGTCTTGGCCTGGCCCAAACGAATGCGTGCAAACTGGCCTGGCATCAGACGATCGTCCGCATTCTCGAACACCGCCCGTATCCGAACGGTGCCACTGGCGCCGTTGACCGTGTGATCTATGAGTTGCAATTTGCCGCGCGCGACCCCGGCCTCCGGCCCGGAACGCATCTCGACCGGGATGCGGGCCAGATGATCACGCCGGTCACTCCCGGCGGGCAGCGTCTCGAGAGCTCGCTGGACTGTCCGCTCATCGGCATCGAAGCTCACATAGATCGGGTTGGTCGAGACGATCGTCGTCAGGACCGGTGCACCGGATCCGCCATTGACGAGATTACCTGGAGTGACCTCGATCTTGCCGACCCGTCCGGAGATCGGGGCGCGCACTTCGGTATAGGACAGGTTGAGACGAGCCGTCGTTAACGCCGCTTGCGCCGCCCGCAAACCAGCCTCCGCCTCGCGCAGGCTGTTCTCGCGCGTGTCTAGGTCACGTTGCGTGATCGTCTGGTTGGCCGTCAGCTTCATGCCGCGATCCAGTTCATTGCGGGCAAAAGCGATCCTTGCCTCGGCTGCGCTGACCTGCGCTTCCGCCCGCGCGACTTCGGCACGATAAGGTTCGGGATCGATGGTGAAGAGAAGGTCACCCTGCCTTACCGACGATCCTTCCCTGAAATGTACGGCTTGGATGGCACCCGGGACACGGGGACGAAGATCGACGCGCTCGATGGCCTCAAGGCGGCCTGAGAACTCCTGCCATAGCGTAAGCTCATGCTTGTCCACGGCGACGACAGTCGCAGGGGTCGCGGACGGCGCAGACTGGTCGTCGCCCCCCTGGGTGGTCGTGCTGCCAATCGCCGTCAAGAATACTGCGCCGCCGAGGAGCAGAGTCATCACCCCCAAGGAGGTGCGTGGAACAGACTTGAAGAGGACTGTCATGAGTGAGCGATCCGTTGAAAGGGCCAACACGTGGCCTAAGTGGCGTCGGTACTGTACTGCTTGGTATAATACCGGTCGGTAGCTTTCGAAAGGGGGGGTTTAGAACATTTTAGATCGAGCGGTATGAAAAGCACGTCGCGAGGCGGCAGCCTGCGATCCTGATGTGCGTTAGCGCACCTGCCAAAATCCCTTCACCACCAAGTCGCGGGGCAATGCAACAAAGCCATCGAGTTGTGCTCCGATTGCCCTGCTATCCCCATGTCGCATGAACGGAGGCAGGATTCGGGAGTTGGTCAGCGGAGCATTCCTATCGTGCCTGCCGAGCCTGCATATGCCACAATGTTACACGAACTGATCGATCACACCTTGCGGGACTTTGTCCGGGGCTCGCGCTTTGCCAAGGAGGGGGCGGTCGTCACCGACCTCGACGGCACGGCCGTGCACGAGTTCGAGGGGCACATCGTCATTCCCGATGCGGTCTCCCATAGCCTCAAGCACCTGCGCGACCGCGGCCGTCCCGTGATCCTGAACTCGCTGCGTTTTCCCCTGAACGTCATCCGCACCTTCGGCCGGGAGTGGTACGCGATCTCCAATGCCCCGCTGCCGCTGGTCTCCCTCAACGGCGGGACCATCGGCCACCTCGTTGAGACACGGGAGGGCGAGATCGCGTTCGAGGAGATCCAGGCGTTTCCGCTGACAGCGACCGAGATCGACGAGGTGCTGGTCGGGGTGCAGGGACTCGTCGACGGCGGCGTCGATGATCTTGTCCTGTTCTACTACCCCCGCGACTGGACCCAAGGGGAACTCATCTGGACCCCTGCCCCGGACAGGCTCGCAGAGGTCCGGGCCAAGTATCTCAGCGCGACGCGCGTCACTTCGTTTCCCGTCGAGACCTTGAGGGCGGAACTCCACGCGCAACAGATCTGCATGATCTTCCTCCTGATCAATGCGGAGGAGGATCGCCTGATGGCCTACCAGCATGCCAAGCGCTCCAGCTTCGTCACGCATGAGGGTATCGACAAGCTGTCGGGCCTGGAGGCGATGGCCGGCCATCTCGGGCTCGATCTCACCCATGCGGTGGGCGCCGGCGACACCCCTATGGACAGCTTCCTCAAGGGCATCGGCCTCGCCGTCCATGTCGGCGATCTCGATCTTGAGTACAAAGGCCTGACCGGAACGGTGAAGGTGCGGGATTCCCTGGAACTCGGCGGCCTGCTCACCCGGCTCGGCCATCTGCTGCACGGAGAACGTCATTGAACAACCTGATGCCGGAGCCGCCAAGCATCGGCGAGCGCGAGGCTCGGGCCATGGCGCGAGCGATCATCACCCACCATTTCGGGTCCAAACCCAAGCGGGTCAGCCCGAAGGGCGGCGGCATCACCAACTTCGTGTACGAGGCCAGCCACCCGGAGGGCGACTTCATCATCCGGATGAGCCCGCAGCCGGCCAAGGTGAAAGAGTACCTGAAAGAGCAATGGGCCATGGCTCGAGCGCACGAGGTCGGCGTTCAGGTGTCCCAAGTGCTGGAGGTCGGCGCCGACGTGGTGCCGATCCCGTACATGGTCTCACGCAAGGTCCCGGGCGATGAGGCGACGCATCATCCGGAGCGGATGGCGATATTGCGCGAGATGGGGCGCCTTACTGCGCTGATCCACACCGTTCCGACCAGCGGCTTCGGCCATACCTTCGACTGGTCGAGCAATCAGCTCTCGCGAAGGGAAACCTGGGCCGAGTACCTCAAGCGCGAGCTCAACATCGAGCAGCGGCTGACGGTGCTGGGGGCGAACAGGATGCTGTCCAAGTCCCAGCTCAAGGCGCTTCACGCGACGCTGCGCGAGATCGAGAGTCTGGAGGCAGACACGGTCCTGAACCACGGCGACATGCGGCTGAAGAACGTCATGGTAGACGAGGCGGGGGAGATCACGGCGGTGATCGACTGGGAGTTCTGCGCCTCCAACGTGGCGCCCTACTGGGACTTGGCGCTGGCGCTGCACGATCTCTCCGTCGACGCCAAGCAGGCTTTTCTCGGCGGCTACGGCATCAGCGAGAAGGAGGTGCGCGACATGGCGCCGGTGCTGAAGGCGCTCAACGTCATCAACTATGCGCCCTTCGTCGAGCGGGCCGCTGACGAGAAAGACGGGCATCGGCTGGAGCAGTATCGGACCCGGTTCAGCGGCGCCCTGGATCTCTACTCGCTCTGATCTCGATCCTCGGAACCGTCCCGAGCTTCCCCTCTGCGTAAGCGAACTCGCAGGAAAGCAGATCCTGTCCGGCGGCGGCCTGTTCAATGGCCAAGCCCTTCGCCGATTGCAGGACGCATTATAGACTGTCAGAAGGATCCCAAATTCCCTGTTCCTTTGGCTTCTTGACCTTGCTCCATACGCTGTCGGTCAATGCTCGTATAGCCGCGGTCATGGGACGTTGGCTCGATGTCGCGAGTAGGAGTGCACGGTGCAGGGAAGGATTTTCCGTTCGCCAGTACTTGATGCGTTCGTCGATTACGAAGTGGTGCACGCTTGAATAGGAGAGGATCGTATATCCAACGCCGCTCTCGACCAGAGCCTTTTCCGGCTATTCCGAGTCAGAGGGGGCCGGTTTGAGATCCGACATGGCCTGCTTGTCTCCGGACATGGAGGCCCGGCATGGCACGCGCTGCCAGTCAGGACCGGCGTGAGCGGGCGATCAGGACAGCATCAGGCGGCGTCTTGGTGCGGCAGGCCGCCCGCGGTGGCGGTGGCGTCTCAGCTGCCATTCGGTGGGCGCGCCGCGCCCGATCCGGCGCAGTGACGGCGCGCCGGCAGGCCATCGGCAAGCTGCCGGACGAGGTCTCGCCCGAGGAATGCGCCAACGACTTCACCGCAGGATATGAACCGCAGTAAGCGGAAATGGCTCTGGATGTCGCTCCTTAGCCGACGAGATGGCAGCACGATGCGCTATGGACCGTGCCGGAGGCCCCGGTCCCGCGTGATGTTGGCGGAAGCCATGCTCCCCGGCTGTCCTGCGACAATGAAGGTCGCCAGAAGGAGCCCCCTCCGGCGATTGCGGCATTCTTCCAGTCTCGGCAGCACACCGCATCAACCTGCAAGGTCTAGCAAAGCTAGCTCGTTTAAGTCCTGCGTCAGTTGACCTGGCTCCAGGCAGAAACCGCATTCGGATCCTTTCCATGACGAACATCCAACTTCCCGACGTCAGCGTCACGTTGGCACTGGTGGCCAGCCTAGAGGCAAGCCTGCCGGATTTCGGCCGCATCGTGGATCAGTTCGGGCACCCGGCCCCGGCCTTGCGGAAACTCGGTCTCGTTCATTGGGAGAACGGACGTTTCGATACGGCTGCCCGGACATTCGAGGCCGCACTCTCCCTCGTGCCCGAAGATCCTGACCTCTGGCGCGATCTGGCGAGCGTCTACAGCGCCTCAGATCGCGACGAGCAGGCGCTGACGGCGATACGGATGGCCCTGGAGATCGATCCGCACAGCGCTCAATCCTGGCAGACCCTCGCCAGTGTGGCGGACCGGCTAGACGACGCCGAGACGGCAGAGACGGCCTACCGCCGCACGATCGCCCTCAATCCGATAGCCGCTGCTGCCCATCTTGGGCTTGGCCTTCTGCTGTTCAGAAAAAAACACTACGACGGGGCCTTGGCCGCAGTGCGAGCCTCCGTTGAGCTCGACCCGGTCAATGGCTTGTCCCATTACGCCCTCGGCCACCTGTCTTTCATCGCATCCGATTTCGCGAGCTGCGTGAGAGCCTTCGACGAAGCCGCCCGGCTGACGCTGGAGCTCGATCCGCCGACCCGGCAAAAGCGGGCGCGGGCACTGACGTTCCAGGCCATGATCGAGGGTCGCGTTCAGGAAGCCCTTCAGAATTACAGCGTGATCGCAGGCGAGGACCGCGAGGACCTCGACATCATCGCGCGGGATGCTTTCTCGGTCCTCAGCGCCTCCGGTCACCTCGCAGCGGCCGCCGAAATTGGCCGGATGCGTCTGGCGGAAAAGCCCGACGATCCGGTCCGGCGCTATCTGCTCGATGCCGTCCTGGGGCGGAGCATGACGGCCGCTCCCACGGACTACATCGAAAACTACTTCGATCAGTTCGCGCCCCAGTTCGATGGCAAACTGCTTGAGACGCTCCAGTACAATGCCCCGTGCCAGATGGCGAAACTCGTGGCCGGCCACCGGGCTGGCTTCCAGAACATGCTCGACCTGGGTTGCGGCACTGGCCTTGCGGCTCAGGAGCTGAAGCCATTCGGCTCAACGCTGACCGGGGTCGATCTCTCCTCGGGCATGCTGGCCGAGGCGGCCAAGCGCGGCGGATACACCGAACTCGTCAAGGCGGAGGCAGTTGCCTACCTCGAGGCGACACCGAACCGCTTCGATCTCATCTTCGCGGCGGACTCGCTGATCTACTTTGGCGATCTCGGACCGCTCCTACGGGCCGCTGCCGGCGCGATGGTGCAAGGGGGGCTGTTCGCCTTCAGCGTCGAGGTCGCCGCAGGAGACGGCTTCACGCTGCAACCCTCCGGCCGGTTTGCTCATTCGCTTGACCATCTCAAGGCGGCAGCCCTCGATTTCGTTATCCTGGAGGTCGCGGAAAGCAACATCCGGCTCGAGGCAGGCCGTCCGGTACCCGGCCTCTATGTCATCATGGAGAGACGCTGACGAAGTGAAGAGCGGTTGATCCGTGCGGGGTGGGCATTCGCGACGAGGACCGTCCGACGAGCCCCAAACCGATCAACGGCTGCCTCGGGCCGATCTCTCACGTTCGAGCCCCTGAGGGAGCGTCATCAAGGGGCATCCCACCCTCGCAGGTGGAGTTTCGCGGAAGGCTATCCCTGCACTCATACGCAGGGAGAGTCGATCAGTGAAGGTCAGGAACGCGTCGATCCAGGAGAATCCCTGGTCGGCGGGAATGTCTCGGGTCCGCTGCGTCATCGGACATTCGGCTTGTTGGGCCGCCCGATGTGAGCGGCAATCGTCAGGGGACACGACACGCGCAGATGAAATCCGTGACGATCCCCTACCCTCAAGAATGTCCGGTGTCCTCGCCTCAACCGACATCAGGATCATTTCCGGGATGTGCCGACAGCCGACAGATCTGCGGGCAAGGCCCGGCCACCTGATCCTCAAAGATTTGAGAAGGCCGGTCGCGGACATGAGCGTATAATCGCGTTGCCGTCCCGGGCTGCCGGCTCAAGCGGTCCGGCAAGACGCCTTCTCGGGAGATGGTACGGGCCTACATACAGGATCAAGGGAGCGATCCCATGCATAATCCCTCACGACGAGAGGCCACTGGCCTTATTCTGGTCGTCTCAGCCGCCCTATTCGCGCCCCCTTCCTTCGCATCCGACGTGCTGCCGCTCGCCATCAGAGGCTATGATCCCGTCGCCTACTTTACCACAGGAACACCGACGCTTGGGCTGCCGGAGCTTGAATTCGAGTGGGATGAGCACCGCTACCGCTTCTCGCGCCCCGAGCACAGGGAGCTCTTCAAGGCCGATCCCGCCCGCTATGCGCCGCAGTTCGCCAACTTCTGCGCCATGGCGCTCGCCAAGGGCCTGATCGTTGAGGCCGACCCACAGATTTGGCTGATCAGCGATGGCAAGCTCTACATCTTCGGAGGGCCCGAGGGACCGCGCCTGTTTCAGCAATCCCTTGCCGAGAACGTCGCCAGGGCAAACCAGAACCGTGAACTTGTCGAGAATCTTCAGCGCTGAGCGGGCGAAGGCAGAGCGTAGAGCCCGGCCTTGCGCAGGCCGTCGCGCAAATGCTCGAGATCGGAGGGCTTCTGGAGCTTGCTGCCGAATGCTTGCGGATCGAACATGGGGTCGACGCGTCTGAGGGTGGCAGCGGCAGCGGCGGCATCCTCGGATCGGCCTTGCTGGGCGTAAGCGGCTGCCAGCAGAACATAGCTGAAGTGTGCGCCCAACACCTCACGGATATTGATCTGCGCCTGCTCCACCGCCGCATCGTATCGTCCTTCGAGATAGTAAGCGAGGCCGAGGGCATTGCGGTCAAGCGCGTTGAGCTCAGCGTTGATCCGTTGCGCCTGCTCCAGCGCTTCAATGGCCGCATCGGTCTGCCCGAGCCACATGAGGATGTTGCCATAGCCGGACAGACCGTCGGCATCATTCGGGTTCGTGGACAGCGCCCGGTCCATCTCCGCCTTTGCCTGCTCGTATCGCTGATGGAAGATGTGGATGCGGCCGAGGACAACGCGAGCGCGCACCTCCGATGCGTTGAGGCTTAACGCCCTGCCGGCCAGTCCCTCCGCCTGATTGAGAAATGTCGTCGGCGATTGCGCCCACCCCATCGCTGTGCCGATGAGATAGGTCTCGGCCAGGGCCGCGTAAGCGGCAGCATAGCCAGGGTCCAGATCGATGGCCCGTCGCAGCAGCGTGCGAGCCTCGACGATGTTCGAGCGCGTCGGGCGCTGCAAGGCGGGCCTGGCCCGCAGCACGTAGTCATAAGCTTCGAGATTGTCAGTTGGCTTCGCCAGCACGCGGCGCTGTTCAATCTCGGCCATTCCGATGGCGAGCGCGCCTGCGATCTGCGAGGTGATCTTGTCCTGCAAGGCGAAGACATCAGTGAAGGCCTCGTCGAAGCGAGCGGACCACAGCACCCGGCCATCCATGTCGACGAGCTGGGCCGCCACCCGCACCCGGTCGCTGGTCTGATGGATGCTTCCCTCGACCTGGTATCTGACCCCGAGAGCGCGGCTGATTTCCCCGGGACGTACAGGCTTGGCCTTGTAGGGTGCCACGGCATTCCACGACATCACAGTCATGGTGGAAAACCGACCCAGGGCGCTGATGAGATCCTGGGTCAATCCGTCGACAAAATAGTCTCGCGCCGCATCGCCACTCTGGTTCACGAAGGGGAGAACGGCGAGCACGGGCTTCGCGCCAAACTCAGCCGTTCGCGTCGGTCGAGTGCCGGGGGCGAGGGTGCCAAAGAGGCTCGGTTGGAGACGCTGCCCGATCCATAGCCCCCCGAGGAGTAGCAGGAGAGTGACCGCCAGGGCAGAGTAAAATGCACCGTATCGGCCCATGTGCGCTTTCGGCTTGGAACTGTTCAGGCGGAGGCGAAAGACGCGCACCGGCCGCGCAATATTCTTGAGTTTATGTTCGCCAATGTCGACGAAGGCCGCATCGATCTTTCCGTCGACGTCCTCCTGCACGCGTCCTGAGACGCAAATGCCGCCGGGCTCCGCAAGCCCCTCGAGCCGGGCAGCTACGTTGACACCATCCCCGAAGATGTCCCCGCCCTCAATAATGATATCCCCGACATTGATCCCGATGCGGAATTCAATCCCGCCACCGGGCGGAGCGGCGGCGTTGCGCTCGGCCATACCGCGCTGGATTTCGACGGCGCAGCGCACTGCCTCTAGAACACTTGCGAACTCGACCAGAATCCCGTCGCCAGTAGTCTTGACGACACGCCCGCGGTGATCGGCGATCCTGGGTTCGATCAGAGCCCGTTGAAGCTCCTTCAAGCGCGTCAGCGTACCTTCCTCGTCCGTGCCCATAAGGCGGCTATAGCCGGCGACATCAGCCGCCAGTATCGCCATCAGTCGCCGGTCTACATGCTCCGCCGACAAGGGGCTCCCCTGTTCTCCCGCAGCCAGCTTCCAAGGACGAGTATAGAGAAGAAAGCTGTCTTAGGCACTGCAAGCCGAGTTCGTGCTCACACGGAAACCCGGAAATCCGCCCTTGGGAGATTTCGAACGGATTAGGAGGGTGCGAATGTCGACTTCGGTCGAACCTTCACACTCTAGCCGCTCCTGGGACGTCAGCATTCAATCGCTGCAGCGGACTAAGCTCATCGGTCTGGGTAGTGCCAGAAGCGGCCATCACAAGCTCATCCCTGGCAAGGTTCGTCCGCTGTCCGGCTGATGTGACGAGAACTGCTGCCCGTATGATCCATATCGTAGGCGGATATGGAATCGGGATCTCGGCTCCCAGTGGGAGCTCGACCTGCACGTGATCAGGCAATCGACCTGAATGATCCTCATGCACTCGTGACCGTGACTGCGGGTCTCCTGTGAACCGATATGCACGACATGACGCTCAGAACAACTAGCATAAAGGCGGCTCCCTCCAGAGGAGCCGGAAAGCGCCTCTCCCACAGGAAACCGTATGTCAACGCGAACAAGGTTTCGAACAGGATCATTTGTCCAACGAGCGTCAGTGGCAGCAAGCGGCTCATTTTGTTCCAGAGCGCATTGCCGAGGATGGAAGCGAGGACCGCCACGCCTGCGCTCACGGTAGCAAACTGCGCCCATGCAGCGGCGCTGTGATCCGAACCGTAGAGAATGGACGCCAAGGGAACGAGGACGAGTGATTGTGCGCCAGTGACGACGCCTGTCAGCAGATTCCAGTCCTGAACCGAAACGTGACTGAGACGAGCAAGCCAGCGGCTGTTGCCGACCGCAAAGCTCGTCCACGATACGAGGGCGCCAACAGCGCAGAGGAGGCCGACGACCTGCGCGGCAATCGACCTATCACCCGGCATTGCCAAAGCCTGCCACCCGATGCAGACAGCGCCGACCACGGACAGAAGGAGAGATGGTAGGAGCCGTCGCAGAGGCACGGCACCTTGATCGCGGCTTCCTACGATTGTCACCACGACTGGTAGGAAGCCGATAACGAGGGAGGTCATAGCAATGCCCCCAATCTGCACCGCACTCGACAAAAGAACATAATAGAGAGTGTTCCCTGCGAGGGAGAGCCAAACCAGCGCCAGCCATTCCGGGCGGCCAAGTCGATCAGTGAGCTTGCGCCAGCGTGGGGCGATCAGGATGACGGACAAGAGGCCGTAACAGAGATAGCGGCCGATGGTGAGCTGGAGCGGAGCGAACGCGCTCACCAACTCCGGCGCCAGAAACACCAGTCCCCATAGGGCGCCGGCCCCCACGCCGCACGCAATCCCCACCAATGTTCGCTTTCCATCCAACATGCGCGTCTCCACTAGCCGGAGACCTTAGAGCTGCGAACATTCTGGTTCTTGATCAGGACTCGCGTTCTTTGGATCGAAACTCCTGCGCCTGTCGTCGATAGGCCGCTGGGGTCAAGCCCGTCGCCTTCCTCATGGCACGGGTAAGGGCGCTTTGATCAGCATAACCGCCGCGATAGGCCAGTTCGGCGATGGGCAGATTGGTGGTGGCAAGCCAGGTACGGACCCGGCTTAGGCGTAGATTGGACAACCACGTGCCTGGTGTCGTGTTCAACTCCCTGTGAAACAGTGCATGCAATCGACTGACGCTGAGACCGCACTCGGCGGCCATACGCGCCGTCGTCCAATCGGAAAACGGGTCAGAATCCATTGCAGCGAGCAGCCCTGCGAGCCGCGAACATGGTTGCGGCTCGTCCCCGACCAAGGCGTCCAGCAAAAGGGGGGTCCATAGCTGTACCCGAGATGGCGATGCTGCACCCTTGGCAAGCGATGTGCCCATGTAGTCGATCAGATTGTTGGCTTCCGGGGTCAGCGGCATGAAAGGGCGCATTGCCAGTCGCTCGGCAAGGCGCGGATCGAGGCCCTCCGGATCGAAATCCACGACCAGAAACTGGTTTGTCTGCTTGCTTCCCTGTTCGTGATGCGTGTCTCTGTCGACATAGGCGGCAAGGCGGCGATCCAGGAGCGCTTCACGTCCTGAGATGTCGATGGAAAGTGATCCTGCCAGAGGCAGGACAAGCTGTGCAAAGTCGTGGCAATGCCGTTCACTGGCAGCGCCATAGGTGCGGAGAGACAGCGCGAAAGAATTCGATGAAAGCATGTTTCACCACATACAGCGATAGCCCAGACAATGACCGCTGTTTAGAAGCCTTGCCGCCACAAGGGCAAGGGCGGGTGCCTCTCAACCCGGAGATCGCAGAATGAACGCTCGGGTTCCGTTCTGAGTGTGCCTACGGTCAGAGTGCTCGTCTCTCACACCATAATCCGGGCGGTTCCAAGACCTTAGCTAGCAGTCACCACCGGGATGGACAAGATCGCGAAGGGTAGTTTCGCGGTGAAAGGACGCCTTTGGGTACACCCGTGGGAAGGTCCGCTTAGGTCAGCAACGCGGAAATCCGAATACGGGCTGCCCCGTGCCAGAAGATGACCTTGCACGAGCGCATATTCTGGCAATTCAGGATAGGCCAAACCTTCCCTACCAAGCTTAAGCGGCCGGCATCTGCTAACATGGCGGCACTCGATCTGGGAGGATGCCTGTCATGAGAATGTGGGTCTCCATCGCCGTTGCCGCAGTTGCGATCAGTCTGGCCCCCCCTGCAAGGGCACAGGACCCGCTTCTCGAGGAGACTGTCAACTTCACAGGCGCCATCCTCCATTATAGCCTGGGCGTTCCTGGTCTCGTCATCGGAGCTGTGCGCAACGGTCAGACCGCCGTTGCCGGCTTTGGCCGCATCAGCGACGATCTGAATCGGGCTCCCGACGGCAATACTCTGATGCGCGTAGGGTCGATCACAAAGGTCTTCACCGGCGCGGTTCTGGCGAGCTTGGCGGCTGACGGGACGGTGCAATTGACCGATCGCCTCGACAAGCACCTCGACTGGAACGTCTCTGTTCCGGCCCGAGATGGTCGGCACATCCGCCTCATCGACCTCGTCACCCACACAAGCGGCCTGCCCCGAGAGATCGAACGCTCCCCGAGCCCACCCGAAGATCCGATGCGGACCCTCACCAAAGAGGAGTTCATCGCCAATCTGAAACAGGATCGGCTTCTCTTCACTCCGGGAACGGGCGCGCTCTATTCGAACTTCGCTTTCGATCTTCTCGCGGCTACCCTGTCCTCCGCGGCCGGGCTTCCCTACGAGGATCTGCTGCGTGAGCGCGTTCTGCGGCCTGCGCGGCTGACAGCGACGTCCTTCTCGCTCACCGAGGCCCAACGCTCTAACCTGATGCAAGGCCACGATTTCGACGGAACTCCCCTGCCGGTGGTTCCCACTAGCCCAATGGCGGTCGGCTCGGGGGGCCTCTACTCGTCAACAAACGACATCCTGCGCTGGTTGGCCTGGCATCTGGATCGAACGGATGGACCCGATGCCGAGGTTCGCCTCCTCGACCACGCGGCGTATGTCTCGCGCGATGGATTGCGTCCTGTTTCCGGTCTCGACGAGTCCGGTCACATGGACGCCCTGGGACTTGGCTGGATCATCATGCAGCCGGAGGGCAGCAGGCCCTTAATTCTTCAGAAGGCAGGCGGCTTGCAAGGCGTATTTGCCTACACGGCCTTTTCGCCAACCCAGGGGATCGGGGTGTTTGTGGCGATCAACCGGTTCAATTTCTCGGCCGCCATGACGATGGCCAAGGAGGTCAACGATCTCATCGGTGAACTTGCACCGCGGTGACGCCGTCTGTGGAGCGGAGGCCATCGAAATCACCGGTCGTTCCGCCTGTCAGGACCGTACAGGTCCGACCTCGGAGGGGCGTTTTTACGGGAAACTCAGGCCAGAGCAGTGACAACGACCGTCAGCGACAGGCTACTTTTCCATGGCCGACAAACGTTCGAAGAGTGATGGGACAGACACCCAGCGCACCGCCATAGACGCGACATTTCGCAATGGTTCGCTCACGGCGATCGGTGTTGTGGTAGGATTCTCGCTGGGCTTTCTGAGCCGCTGGGCCGGGACACCGGGCGAATGGACCCACGCTGATCTCGTCGCCGTTGCGGCGATTACGCTGGGTATTGCCTTTCAGATCAAGGCCCTGGCCAACATGCTGTCACGCCGCTCCCTCGTCGCTGCACGCTATGACTGGTCGATCCGGATCTTTCTCTCAGGCCTGATCCTGGTGGCCATGGGCGTGGTCCTTGCAATCTTCGCTGAGGTCATCGGGTACGGAGGGAGCGTCTTGCAGGGTTGAAGTGCCCAAGGCCAGGGATTCATATGTCCCGGCGACCGTGCGTCCACTACCTACCCTCGGTGATTGCGCCAGCATGAGAACCTAGCGCATCGTGCGGAAAAGTGGCCCCGGTTTTCGCTGCCGCGGCCCTTCGGGTCCGCCCCCGACGATGCGCTCATTCAAGAAGGGAGCATCGGACGTGAAAAGCGCGAATCCTCATTTCACGTCCGATGCTCTAAGTTTTGGCGGAGCCATCCAAATCACACGGGCTCGGTCCATAGGCTGCTTCGCGTCTTGGTCGTGTAAGAGCGCTGCGGCAGACGGCGGATTGGGGCATGCAGCGTCTCAGATCCGTCCACATCAGCGGTGGATGCGAGGCAGCTGATCGTTGGCTGAATGAGCCTCCAATCGCCTGTGAGCGGCAGGCCCGGTATCTCCTCCGGATTGGAGGACGCGGGTAAGGCCTCGCCCCTAGGCCCTGAGAGCAGCCAGGAGGGGTTGGATGCGGGCCTGAAAGGAGGGGACTTTCGGGGTCAAAGTGCGCACGCGCTCTGATTTCGACAGGGGAGAGGTCGGTTCTGGACGACGCTTGTCCGGCGCTCGTCGTAGAGTTCCTGGAAGGCGGGCAGGTCCAGGCGGAGAACATGAAGCATGTCGTCGGGATCGCCAAAGAGGCGTTGGGCCCGGACGACCTCAGGCACGTCCAACAAGGCGGCTTCGAAGGATTGAACGGCATTGCGGCTGCCTTCCCGGAGAGTGGCGAAGGTGATGGCCGAGAAGGTCAGACCGACCTTGGCCGGGTCGATATGCGCCGGATAGTCCCTGATGACACCGGACTGTTCCAGCGCTCGCACGCGTCGGTGGCAAGGAGACAGGCTCAGTCCGGTTTAGGTCAAAGATTAGCCTTGTCACGGCGCCGGAACATGAAAAGTCTTTCCGCATCGCGGAAATGATATGTTTGCACCAGCCAAAAGAGTATACTCAGATAAAGTTAGGAGGACATCATGTTCAAGAGAATGAGGTCCTATATTTCCTTCGAGAACGAAGCTCTTCTTGTGGCTGCCCTGGCCTTCCTCTTCTGCGGGGCCGTGGTCCTGGGGTTCATGTAATGCTCTCCCAGGCGCTGATTGCATTCCTCCTGATGGCCGGGATTCTCGCCGTCTACACGCTCACGATCCGCTACCATCGATAAGGGGAGCGCGGATCCGGACGACGGGCTCTCCCAAGCCTGTCCGATGGAGGTGAGACCCAGCATCAGCCAGCGTTTCCATGGACCGTAAGCGTGTACCGATGGGGAAAGCGTCTGGGCAGGTTATTGAAGGACGGTGCCCGATGATGAGCAAGCGCCCATCAATCATGCGACGCCGCAGCGAGTTCAACCTGGCACGGCGCTTTCACGCGATCCTGAACCGCGCTCTGCTGGAGGTCACGAAGCCGGAAAGCCAGACGCTGGGCGAATGCGGCAGGGAGATAGGCTGCTCAGCCTCACCCCCAGCGGGTCTCGATCATTTCAAGCGCCTTCACCCGGCCATCCTTGCGGTGCGGGATCAGGTAATGGCGCCGCTTTCGGGACGTGAGCGGGAGACCCTGCAGGACCTCCTTGCCCGCGTGACCAACACCAACGAACTCAAGGCGAGCCGGCGCTTCAGCTGACCGCGCTTGAGCACGCAACTGGAGCAGGAGCACATCCCATCCAATCCTTATGAATGATTGCACCCCTGTGGTGTGCTGGCGTGAGCTCTCGGGGAGATATCCCATGGCCTATATCCTTTTTCAGTATGACCGCCCAACCGACTCGCATCGCTGGAACGACTACAACCAGCACGTCAGAGACTGGATCGCACAACTTCTGCAAATCCCGGGTGCAGTGTCGTTCATGGCCTATCGCACCTCTGATGGGGCTAGTCCGGACACGATCACCATGCTGGAGTTCCATACCGTGGATGATGCTCGCAGGGCGCAAGCATCCGAGCCGTTGCGGAACGTTCTGGAGGGGTTGCGATCTGTCGGTGTGACTGCCCAGGTCCTCCTGGTAGAGCGCTCGCCATTTACACCCGAGCCAATAACAGCGTGACAGCGAGACCTCGGCACATCTCGTCTCGTGTTAGGGCGGGCTTCGATCACTCGCGATCAGGAGTTCGGTCCGGCGAGGGAATATCGCACTCGCCATAGCCGCGCCGCCCGTTGAGCCTGACCTTCGGGGGCGGTTCAGGGCGATCTTGCAGCATCCTCACAGCATTCTAGGGAGTGTCTGGAAAACGGGTTGCGCCCATCTGAAGGGGCATGACAGCCTCATTCTGCGACACAGACCTGAGCGATGGCGGAGTGGGCAATCCCGGCGCCTCTCCCGGCCCGCCACAATCCGCCGCGGGCGCCCCGCAAACATGGCCTGCGGCTGGTGCTGACCGCCATCCTCTGCATCTTACGCGGCGGTGAACCCTGGCGCCTGCTGCCGCACGAGTTTCCGCCCCGGCAAAGCGTGTACGATCATTTTCGGCGATGGCGGCAACGTGGCACCTGGCGGCACATCAACGATGCCTCACGCACCCGAGCCCGCCTGTTGCTGGTCGCGCTCCACAATCTCATGCGCCATCATCAACAGTCAAACCGCACGCACCAGCGAGGCGGGCGGGGTGCGGGGT
>JAPSLB010000037.1 GCA_031181145.1 Microvirga sp. | reverse complement strand
AGCTGGTTCGGCACGGATCTCAGGGCCGATTCCTGCCGGATCGAGCCGCGCGTGGACGTCGAGACGAAGACGACGGATGGCGCGACCTGGTCGGTCGGGAGCGTGACGCGCGAGACGGCGCGCGCCGTCTCGCAGGTCGATGGCGCGCCGGCATATGGTGGGACGCCTTCGGACGCCTCCGTCAGACGCCTGATCCGGAATCTGAAGGACAGGGGGCTGGAGGTGGTGCTCTATCCCTTCGTGATGATGGATATCCCCCGTGAGAACGTGTTGCCAGATCCTTACGGAGGCACGGGCCAGCCGCCCTATCCCTGGCGAGGGCGCATCACGTGCAACCCCGCGCCCGGGCGGCCCGGCTCAGTCGACGGCATGAGCGCCGCAGCGACGCAGATCGGTCAATGGTTCACCCGCCCGGACGGATACGACGCCTTCATCCTGCATCATGCTCGGCTGGCCCGCGCTGCCGGAGGTGTGGACGGCTTCATTCTCGGCAGCGAGTTCGTGGGACTGACGCGTGTGCGCTCCTCATCGGGAAACTACCCTGCCGTGAGCCGTTTCAAGTCTCTCGTCGCGCAGATCCGCACCATCGTCGGGCCGGATACGAAGCTCGCCTATGCTGCGGACTGGACGGAATATGGGGCACATGTCCTGAATGGCGGTTCCGAAGTCCGTTTTCCCCTCGATCCGCTCTTCGGGGATCCTGAAATCGACGCGGTCGGGATCGACTATTACCCGCCGATCTCGGACTGGCGCGACAGCCCCGATCACGCGGACTTGGCCGAGGCCCGCAGCGTCTACGACACCGATTATCTTCGCAGGCGGCTCGGCGGCGGCGAAGCGTTCGACTGGTACTATGCCGGCGCATCCGACCGGGCATCCCAGAACCGCACGCCCATCACCGACGGCGCCTACGCCAAGCCATGGGTGTTCCGGCCCAAGGATCTGGTGTCCTGGTGGTCGAACCCGCACGTCGAAAGGCACAATGGAATTGAAATCTCCGGAACCGAATGGGTGCCGAAGTCGAAACCGATCTGGCTGACCGAGATCGGAATCCCGGCCGTCGACAAGGGACCCAACGGGCCCAACGTCTTTCCCGATCCGAAGTCTTCCGAATCCGCCTATCCTCCATTCTCGCGGGGCGTGCGCGACGACCTCGTTCAGGCCCGCGCCCTGGAGGCGATCCTCTCCCGGTTCGACCCGGCGCAGCGCGGCTTCGCGGCCGCGTATAACCCCGTCTCTCCGGTCTATGGCGGACGCATGGTCGATCCGGCGGGCATCTTCGTCTGGGCATGGGACGCGCGGCCCTTCCCGGCCTTTCCCGATTACGAGACCGTCTGGAGCGACGGGCCGAACTGGGAAACCGGCCATTGGATCACGGGGCGGATCGAGGGAGCGCCGCTCGATCGCCTGATCGCGTCCATCCTCAAGGATTTCGGTTTCGGCGATCCCGGCGCGATCCCGGTCGACGGCTTCGTCGACGGCTATGTCGTGGACCGCCCCATGTCGGCGCGAGGAGCGCTCGAGCCGCTCATGCGCCTTTTCGGCGTCGATGCCGTTGCAAGCGGCGGCAGGATCGCCTGGAAAGGGCGCGGCGGACGATCGGTGATCACGCTCACGACGGACGACCTCGTGATGAGGGAGGGCGAGCCGTCCCTCAAGCTCACGCGCTCCCAGGAAACGGAGCTGCCTCAGCAGGTGGAGATCGGCTATACGGAAAGCGAGCTCGATTACCGCCGCGCGGCCGTGGCCTCCCGCCGCCTGTCCGGATCGAGCCGCCGGGAATCGCGCACCGATTGCGCCGTCGTCACGAGGCGGGCGGAAGCGCAGCGCCTCGCCGACGCTTGGTTGCAGGATCTGTGGGCGGGGCGGGAAGGAGCGGAATTCGACCTGTCGCCGCGGCGGGTCGATCTGGAGCCCGGGGACGTGATTTCGCTTCCGACCGATGCGGGCCCGAAACTGCATCGCGTGGTGCGGGTCTCCGACGGCGCGACGCGCAGGGTGAGCACAAGGGCCGTGGAGCCCGCCGTCTTCGAGAGGCCGGGCTCCTCGGTTGAAAGGCCGCCGCGCCGCCCGCCGTCCATTCCCGGCAAGCCGCAGGTGGTCGTCCTCGATCTGCCCGCCGCTCTCGGCGATCCTGAGCCGCTGCAATACATCGCGGTTGCCGCCGATCCGTGGCCCGGCGCGGTGACGGTCTGGCGGTCGGGCAACGGTGCGAGCTTCAATCCGCATCGGATCGTCACCCTGTCCGCCGTGACGGGGCGAACGAGGACGATGCTTCCCGCCGGGCCGCTGTGGCGATGGGACCGGAAGGCGGTTCTCGATCTTGAGATCTCCTCCGGCGCCATCGGCTCTCTGGACGACGAGGCGGCACTGGCCGGCGGCAATCTGTTCGCCGTCAAAGGAACGAACGGGCGCTGGGAAATCATCTCGGCCGCCCGGGCCGAGATGATCGGCGAGCGGACCTTCCGTCTGTCCCGCTTTCTGCGCGGGCTCGCCGGAACGGAGCCGGAGGCGGGACTGACCGTGCCGGCCGGGGCTCCCGTCGTCCGTCTCGACGAGGCGGTTGTCCCCCTGGTCACCGACCTGGCCGATATGGGGCACACCTGGCGCTACAGGATCGGGCCTTCGGGACGCGACCATGCCGATCCGGCGATGGTCGAAGTCACGGCGACCGTCGGGCGCGAGGCCCTCAGGCCCCGGAGCCCGGTTCGCGTAACGCTGCGCCGCGAAGCGGACGGGGTGCGCATCGCCTGGGTGCGACGAACCAGGCGCAACGGCGACGGATGGGAGGCGGTCGATGTTCCGCTCGCGGAGGATGCGGAACGTTATGAGCTCGACATCCTGAACGGGGAAGATGCCGTTCGCAGGCTCGCAAGCCCGCAACCCTTCGTGCTGTATTCCGCGGCGCAGGAGATGGAGGATTTCGGCGCTCCGCAAGCAGTGCTCGGTCTTCGCATCGCGCAAATCAGCGCGGTCGCCGGACGAGGCTTCGAGGCGAACCTTACGCTGCCGGTGCTCTAGGGCATCGGACCCCGTGTCGTCACCGGCCTTGTGCCGGTGATCCCGCTTCTATGAAGCGCTCGCGTTTCCGGATCGGGATGGCCGGGACAGGCCCGGCCATCCACGTCTTCAGGACCCGCAGCGCCATCCAGGCGGGGATCCCCGGGGCGACACTTCTTCACACGTTCATTTCACGTATTTCACGCATCTCACGGCAAATCGATCGATGAGCACAACGCCGCATCTGGCTCTGCCGCTGCTTGCCGCAGCGCAGGCGCAAAAGCACGTCACCCACAACGAAGCCCTGTCGTCCCTGGACGCCCTCGTCCACCTGGCCGTCCTGGAACGCGGACGCACGGCTCCTCCCGCCACGCCAGCCGAGGGAGACCGCTATCTCGTCGGACCCGGCGGCTCGGGCGCCTTTGCCGGGCACGGAAGCGAGATCGCTCTCTTCGACCTGGGAGCGTGGCGCTTTCTTTCGCCCCGTCCCGGCTGGCGGGCTTATGTCGGGGCGGAGAACATCATCGTCGTGTTCGACGGCGAGCAGTGGCGTGATCTCGGCCATTACTGCCGGATCCTCGGCAATCTGGATCGCCTCGGCATCGGAACGACGCCCGACGATCTGAACCGCATCTCGGCGAAGCTCAACGCGGCTCTGTTTGCAGCGCTTGGCGTGGAGGAGGGCGGAACGGGTGATCTGCGTTTCGTGCTCAACAAGGCCGCGACGGACAATGTCCTTTCGCAGCTCTATCAGCGCGGCTTCAGCGGTCGCGCGGAGACGGGCCTCATCGGCAATGATGATTTCACCATTCGTGTCTCGTCCGATGGCGCGGAATGGATCGATGCTTTCCACCTCGACGGCAATACGGGTGTGGGAACCTTTCCGCAGGGATTGTCGAACCTGCCGCAAGCCAATCTGCTCATCAATTCCTCGTTCCGCGTGAACCAGCGCGGCTTCGGCGGCGGGGCTCTCGCCGAGGGCGCTTACGGCTTCGACCGCTGGAAGGCGGGCCCCGGCGGCTGCTCGCTCACGCGCGCGGCGGACGGAACGATGACGTTGATCGGGGCTCTCGACCAGGTCGTCGACGTGGCGCATGCTTCCGCGCTCGCGGGAGCTGCCAATCTCGCCGGTACCGCCCTGACCCTTTCGGTGCAGGATCCGTCCGGGCCGATCCCGGTCCTGATCGGCACCAAGGCGGCGACGATCCCGGGCGGGTCCGGCCGCCGCGCCGTGTCCGTCGTGCTCGACGGGACGGAGACGGGGCATGTGACGGTCCGGCTCGATCCCCCGGCCGCGTGCTCTTTCAGGAATGCGAAGCTGGAGATCGGGTCTCATGCGACGCCATGGACAGGAGAGCCGCTCGACCGGGAGGAGTTTCACTGCCGACGCTATTATCAGCCTCTGCCTGCCGGCGGCTCGTCGCTCATGGTCCTGGGGGCTCTCGGCCAGAGGGTCTCGGTGAACCTGATCGATATTCCGCTAATTCTGCCGACGCCGATGCGGGCCAATCCGACCTTGATCACGAGCGGCGCGGCCTGGGCGGGCGGCATGCCGAGCGGCAACCAGCTCGCCTTCTTCAACAACGGCAACGCGTCCTGGACGACGACCTCCGGGGCGGTGTTTGTCACGACCGTCGTGCCGGCGAGCCCCTCCGCCGCGACGCTGAGGCTGCAGGCCCTGGGATCGTTCTCCGGTACGGCCGGCTCTGTCGGCCACCTCTATCTCGGCAACGCCGCCGTCCTGGCTCTTCAGGCGGAGCTCTGAGCGATGCCGGCCGACAGGTCCGCACCGTTCGAAGAGGCCCTCGCATTCGTCCTGCGGCAGGAGGGCGGTTTTTCTCGGCACCCTCGGGACCCCGGCGGGGCCACGAATTACGGGATCACCCTCGAAACGCTGTCCCGTGCGAGGGGATACCGGGTCACCGACGAGGATATCCGCCGTCTCACGACGGACGAGGCGGCAGCGATCTACCGCCGCTTCTACTGGGAGGCCGTACGCGCCGACGAACTCCCGCGGGGGCTCGGCCTCGCGCTCTTCGATCTTGCCGTCAACTCGGGCCCGACCCGCGCGATCGTGCTGCTGCAGAGGGTTCTTGGGGTCGAGGCCGACGGACTGATCGGTCCCGTCACGCTCGGGGCGGCCCGCCGCACGGATCCCGTCCAGGCCATCCATGGCCTGACGCGCGAACGCCTCGGATTTCTCTCCCGCCTCGCCATTTGGCCCGTCTTCGGAGGCGGATGGCGCAGGCGGGTCCTCGACGCGGAGCGGGAGGCAATCCGGCTCGCGTCCTCATCCCACCCTCTCCAAGGAAACCCTGACATGCTGGATACCAAAACCATTCTCGCGAGCCGTACGGTCTGGGCCAATCTGATCGGACTGACCGCCGTGATTCTCGGCCTGTTCGGCTTCGATGCCTCCGGACTCACCGGCAGCGCCTTCCAGGAGGCCCTCGTCCAGTTCATCGCGGCCGCGAGCTTTATCGCCTCCACGGTCTTCCGGATCCTGGCCACAAGGAGGATCGAGAACTAGATTGAACATTCAGGGTTCGTTCAGTGCTGCAAAGGCATAAGGCGCCCATGCGTCTGGTTTGGCTGGTCATCGCGATGTGGGGAATGGTGGGAGCTGCGTCCGCGCAAAGCGCGACGGCGGCCCTCAAGAATTGCCTGCCGCCCCGGGAAATGCAGGAGGCCGTGGCCTCCAAGGGCGTCGTCGCGCCAGCCTCTGCCGTCATGACGGCCCGCCGCCAGGTCCCCAACGCGGACGTGGTGCGGGCCAGCCTCTGCCGCAGCAGCGATACCCTGGTTTATGTGATCATGGCCTTGCAAAAGGACGGGCGCATCGTTCAAGTGACGATCGACGGCTCGTCCGGGCGGGTCAAATCGGTCCAGTGAAAAGAAAGCTCGAAACGTGCGCCTTCTCGTTGTCGAGGATGACAAGACCCTCAATAAGCAAATCGTGACCGCCCTCGAACAGGCGGGTTACGCGGTCGATACGGCCTTCGATGGCGAGGAGGGGCAGTTCCTCGGGGATACCGAGCCCTACGACGCCATCATTCTCGATCTCGGCCTGCCCAAGGTGGACGGCGTCTCGGTCCTGACCGCATGGCGCCGGGAGGGCAGGAAGACGCCCGTCATCATCCTGACGGCCCGCGATCGCTGGAGCGACAAGGTTCAGGGCTTCGATGCCGGGGCCGACGATTACGTGACCAAGCCGTTCCATATGGAGGAGCTGCTGGCCCGCGTCCGCGCCCTGCTGCGCCGTGCGACGGGACACGCCACGAGCGAGATCGCCTGCGGCCCGGTGAAGCTCGATACCCGCTCGGGCCGGGTGGCGGTGGACGGCAACCCCGTGAAGCTGACCTCGCATGAATACCGGCTCCTCTCCTATCTCATGCATCATACTGGCCGCATCGTCTCGCGCGGCGAGCTGACGGAGCATCTCTACGACCAGGACTTCGATCGCGACTCGAACACGATCGAGGTCTTCATCGGCCGCCTGCGCAAGAAGCTCGGCGTGGATATCATCCAGACCGTCCGCGGCCTGGGCTATCTCCTCGACGCGAGCCATAGCCATCCGAAGCCGTGAGCGGCTTTCGCCCGATCCTCAAAGGTCTCTCGAGCCGGCCCATCGCCGTCCGGCTCGCGGTCTCCTCCGTCTTCTGGAGCTTTGCGATCCTGCTCATTGCGGGACTCATCCTGCAGACCCTCTATCGGGAGAATACGGAGCGGGCCTTCGACCAGCGCCTTCTCGTGTATGCGAATACGCTGGCCTCCAATCTGGTGGCTCCGGGCGATCCGGACCGGGACCTCGGTCCCATCGGCGATCCGCGCTTCGAGCTTCCCTTGTCCGGCTGGTACTGGCAGGTGGCGCGCCCCAATGCGAGACCCGGCGAGATCCGCTCTTCGAAGTCGCTCTTCGGCGGGCAGATCCCAAGCCTCACCGTAGGACCCGACAACCGGTTCGGTCAGATCCGCCGCGGCTACGGCAAGGCGCCCGATGAGCGCAACCTTCGCATCATCGAGCGGGATATCGACCTGGGCGAGGACGGCCGTTACATCATTCGGGTCGCGGGCCCTGCGGATGAGATCGACATCGGAATCCGCGACTTCCTCTTCGCTCTGACGATCACGTTCGCGTTACTCGGCTTGGCTCTCGGCTTTTCCACTCTTCTGCAGATCCGCTTCGGCCTACGGCCGCTGGCCAATCTTCGCAGTGCACTCGGGGCCATCCGGCGCGGCGAGGCGGAAAGAATCGTCGGCGAATATCCCCGTGACATTTCTCCGCTCGCGAGCGAGCTGAATCTTCTGCTGGACACGAACAGGGAAATCCTGGAACGCGCCCGCACCCAGGTCGGCAATCTGGCTCATGCCCTCAAGACGCCTCTCAGCGTCATCATGAACGAGGCTGAGAACGCCCCTGACGAGGTCGCGGCCCGCGTGCGCGAACAGGCGACCTTGATGCGCGATCAGGTGAACTATTATCTGGACCGCGCCCGGGCCGCAGCTCTCGCCGGAACCCTGGGCACGCTCACGGATGTGGAGCCCGTGATCGCGGGCCTCGCCCGCACCTTCGCCAAGATCTATCGCGACAAGGATCTGGCGGTCGAGCTCGCGATCCCGCAGGACCTGCGGTTCAGGGGGGAGAGGCAGGACCTCGAGGAGATGGCCGGCAACCTGATCGACAACGCCGCCAAATGGGCTTCCCGGAAAATCGAGATTTCCGTGGAGATCATCCGCGAGGACGATGATCGTCCGCGCTTTCGCCTCCTCATCGACGATGACGGTCCGGGCCTTCCGGAGACAGCGAGGGCAGAGGTCCTCAAGCGCGGCCGCCGCCTTGACGAGACGAAGCCCGGCTCCGGCCTGGGGCTGTCTATCGTCAGCGATCTTGCCGCCCTCTACAGGGGCTCGCTCAAGGTCGAGGCCGCGCCTCTTGGCGGCCTTCGGGCCGTGCTGGAGCTCCCGGGGGATAGAGGATAACTCTATGTATTTTTACGCGTGACACCGTGCCACCGTCGTGCTTGACGGGGACTCGGAGTAATTGAGGTTTCATGGTGATCTGGATCATACTCTTGCTGATGACGGCGGCAGCCGTGATGGCGGTCCTCTGGCCGCTGTCGCGCCACCGTACGCCCACGGCGGAGCAGCTGGATCCGGATACGCAGTTCTATCGGGAGCAGATCGCCGAGATCGAACGGGATCGCGAGCGTGGCGTGCTCTTGGCCAGCGAGGCCGAAGCCGCCAAGGCCGAGGCCGGACGGCGTCTCCTGCGGGCCACCGGCATGATGGCAGATGCTTCTGCCACCTTGGGCGAACCGGCCCTGCGCCGCCGCAGGGCAGCCTCCACGCTGGCCCTTTCTGTGATCCCGATCATCGCTCTCGCACTTTACGGCGCATATGGTTCGCCGCAACTCCTGACGCATCCGCCCAGGGAACGGGCTGAAGGCCAGCAGGGCAGCCTCGATCTCGTGACCGCGGTCTCGCAGATCGAGGCTCATCTTGCTCAGAACCCTCAGGACGGCCGGGGGTGGGAAGTGGTGGCTCCGGTCTATCTCCGCATGGGCCGGATCGAGGACGCAGTGAAGGCTTACGAGGCGGCGGTCCGCTATCTCGGCCCCAGCGCGGACCGGCTGTCGAACTACGGCGAAGTCATGGTGCTCGCCAAGGACGGCCTCGTGTCGTCGGAGGCCCAGAAGGTCTTCGAGCAGGCGGTCGAACTGGACAACACCTCGCCGAAGGCCCGCTATTATCTGGCCGTCGCCGCCGAGCAGGACGGCCGGCTCGACAAAGCCAAGCAGGCTTACGCCGATCTTCTGGCCTCATCGCCGGAAGGAGCGCCGTGGGCAGAGGTGGTGAAGCAGCGCCTGGCCGGTCTTGGCGTCGCGCAGCCTGTCGTTGCCGGGCAGGAGAACGCTCCCCAGATAGGGGCGGACGACATAGCCCGCATGGTGTCGGGGTTGGCGGAACGCCTCGAGACCCAGGGCGGATCTCCTGACGAATGGGCGCGCCTGATCCGCTCCTACGCGGTTCTCGGGCAACACGACAAGGCGAGGGCTACGGTCGAGCGCGCTCGGCAAGTCCTGGCGCAGGACGATGCCGGGCTGAAGGCCATCGACGCGACGGCGCGCGAATTGAAACTGACTGACGCGGGACCATGACCAGAAAGCAAAGACGTCTGACCCTGATCGGCTTCGCGGGAGGCGTCCTGGCGATCGCCCTCGGTCTTGTCCTCTACGCCATGAACGACACGATCGTGTTCTTCAACTCCCCGGCGGACATTCAGGCCAAGAACGTGCAGCCGGGGACGCGCCTTCGCCTGGGCGGCCTGGTGAAGGAAGGCTCCATCCAGCGAGGCGATGACCAGCAGATCACCTTCGAAGTGATGGATGCCCAAAGCGAGATTCGGGTACACTACAAGGGGCTGTTGCCCGATCTGTTCCGCGAAGGACAGGGGGTCGTGGCCGAGGGCGTGCTGGAAAGCGCTACCTCGTTCCGGGCCGATTCCGTGCTGGCCAAGCACGACGAGAACTACATGCCGCGCGAGGTGGCCGATACCCTGAAGAAGCAGGGCCATTGGCAGGGTGAGGCCGACGCCGCGCCGAAGACACAGTAACGAGGGAGAGCCTGGTGTTCGTGGAGGCTGGACATTTCGCGCTTGCGCTTGCGCTCGGGTTATCCCTGATCCAATTCGTCGTGCCGCTCTGGGGAGCGCGTGCAAACGATCCGGTCCTGATGTCGGTCGGGCGTGCGACGGGTCTGGCGGTTTTCGCCTGCATCGCATTCGCCTTCATGGCCCTGACCATCGCCTACGTGACCTCCGACTTCTCCGTCGTGAACGTGGTCGAGAACTCGCATTCGGCGAAGCCGCTCATCTACAAGATCTCGGGTGTGTGGGGTAACCACGAAGGCTCCATGCTGCTGTGGGTGCTGATCCTCGCGCTGTGCGGGGCGGTCGTGGCTCTTGCCAGGAACAGCATTCCTCTGCGGCTGCAGGCCAACACGCTGGCCATCCAGGGGGCGATCACCATCGCCTTCCTGCTCTTCATCCTGCTCACGTCCAATCCCTTCACGCGGATCGTCCCGGCTCCCGCCGAGGGGCAGGATCTGAACCCATTGCTGCAGGATCCCGGCCTCGCGATCCACCCCCCGCTTCTCTACATCGGCTATGTGGGCTTCTCGATTTCGTTCGCGTTCGCCATCGCGGCGCTGATCGACGGGCGGATCGATGCGGTGTGGGCGCGCATCGTCCGTCCCTGGACCCTGGGCGCGTGGGCCTTTCTGACGCTGGGCATCGCCATGGGTTCGTACTGGGCCTATTATGAGCTCGGCTGGGGCGGCTGGTGGTTCTGGGACCCCGTGGAAAACGCCTCGCTCATGCCCTGGCTCGCGGGCACGGCGCTTCTGCACTCGACGGTCGTGATGGAGAAGCGCGATGCCCTGAAGGTCTGGACGATCCTTCTGGCCATCCTCACCTTCTCCCTGTCTCTGCTCGGCACGTTCCTCGTGCGCTCGGGTGTGCTGACGTCGGTGCACTCCTTCGCGGTCGATCCGGAACGCGGCACCTTCATCCTCGTCATTCTCATCCTGTTCATCGGCGGCTCCCTCGCGCTCTTCGCCTGGCGGGCGCCCCTGCTCAAGCAGGGCGGCTTGTTCGCTCCCGTCTCGCGCGAGAGCGCGCTCGTGGTGAACAACCTTTTCCTGGCGACCGCCTGCGCGACGGTTCTGATCGGCACGCTCTATCCGCTGGCGCTTGAGGTCGTGACAGGCGAGAAGATCTCGGTCGGCCCGCCCTTCTTCAACTTCACCTTCCTGCCGCTGATCATTCCGCTGCTGCTGCTGCTTCCGCTGGGGCAGACGCTTGCCTGGAAGCGCGGCAACTTTCTCGGCACAGCGCAGCGCCTCTACATGGTGTTCGGCATCTCTCTGGTCGTGACGATGGCGATCTTCGCCTTCGAGCATGGCGGGCCCGTCGCGGCGCCTCTCGGAATCGGTCTCGGGGTCTATCTGGTGCTGGGCTCGTTCAACGAGATCGTGGCGCGCTCCTGGTCCAGGGGGACCCCCCTGGCCGTGGCCTGGCACAAGGCTGCCAACCTGCCGCGCTCCACCTGGGGAGCGGTGCTGGCCCATGCGGGCGTGGGCCTGACGGTCATCGGCATCGCGGCCACGGCCTGGGGCGTCGAAGGGCTCGCAACGGTCAGGGTCGGCGATCGCATCAAGGCGGGGGATTACGAAGCCCGGCTCGAGCGCGTCGTGCCCCGCATGGAAGCCAATTACCGGGACGACGTGGCGGTTTTCACCATCTTCCGGCAAGGCCGGGAACTCGGATCCCTGGAGAGCATGAAGCGTCTTTACGTGACGCGCGGCATGCCGACCACGGAAGCCGGCATCATGACGGTCGGTCTCGGTCAGGTCTATGTCAGCCTGGGCGAAGTGGCGGCCGACGGTTCGGTGGGCGTGCGGCTCTACCACAAGCCCCTCGTGCTGCTGATCTGGATCGGGTCGCTGGTGATGGCTCTGGGCGGCGGCGTCTCCCTGATGGATCGGCGGCTGCGGATCGGCGCTCCGGTCCGGGCCAAGATGGTCCCGGCGGCCGCCGTGCCCGCGGAGTGAGCGATGCGTTTTGTCCTTACCCTGCTGACGGCCTTGGTTTTCGCTGTGCCGGCCTGGGCCGTGCAGCCGGACGAGGTGCTGAAGGATCCCGCTCTGGAGAAGCGAGCGAGAGAGATTTCCGCGGGCCTGCGCTGCCTCGTCTGCCAGAACCAGTCCATCGACGATTCCGATGCGCAGCTTGCCAAGGACCTGCGGCTGCTGGTGCGCGAGCGACTCGTGGCCGGCGACACCGACCGGCAGGTCGAGGACTTCCTGGTGCAGCGCTATGGCGAGTTCGTCCTCCTGAAGCCCACCTTCAGCGCCCACAACATGCTCCTGTGGCTGGCCCCGGTCCTTGTCCTGGTCATGGGCGGCATAGGAGCCTATGCAGCCCTCAGGCGCCGGCCGCAGGTCCCGGAAACCCTGAGCGAGGAGGAGCAGAAGGCCCTGGAGGCGCTGCTCAAGCAGGATCGATCCGCCTCCTGACCAAACCTTACCAACATTTCATCTGCGGGTGAGAGTACCGTAAGGCTCAGGTCCCTATCTTCCTCCCAACACGAGCCGAAAGGTTCTTTCAGGAGAGAAGAGATGTCGGACAAGGTTTCTACTCCCATCCGCAAGCGCGCGGCCAAGTGGGTCGGCGCTGCGGCTGTCGCGGCCCTGATCGCAGGTGGTGCGGTCGAAAGCGGCCTCGTCGCCCCCAATTCTGCCCATGCCGAGCTGCGCTCCATGTCGCAGCCGATCCAGAACGTTCCCTCCTTCGCGGATGTGATCGAGCGGGTGAAGCCCGCCGTCGTGTCGGTGAAGGTCAAGGTCCAGAACGTGGCCAGCCGGGACGACGGGCCCCAATTCTCGATGCCCGATCTGCCGCCCGGCCATCCGATGGAACGCTTCTTCCGTCAGTTCCGCGACCAGTTTCCGGGCGAGCGGGGCGGCCGCGGCCAGCGCCCCCGCCAGTTCGGCCAGGCCCTTGGATCCGGCTTCTTCATCTCGGCCGACGGCTATGTGGTGACCAACAACCATGTGGTCGACAATGCCTCCGAGGTGCAGGTCACCATGGATGACGGCAAGACCCTCGACGCCAAGGTCATCGGAACCGATCCGAAGACCGACCTGGCCCTGCTGAAGGTCGAAGGCAGCGACTTCCCCTATGTCCGCCTCGCCGGTCAGAAGGCCCGCATCGGCGACTGGGTGGTCGCCATCGGCAATCCCTTCGGGCTTGGCGGAACTGTCACGGCCGGAATCGTCTCGGCTCAGCACCGCGATATCGGGGCCGGTCCCTACGATGACTTCATCCAGATCGACGCTTCGGTGAACAAGGGCAATTCGGGCGGTCCGACCTTCAATCTCTCCGGCGAGGTCGTGGGCGTGAACACGGCGATCTTCTCGCCGTCGGGCGGCAATGTCGGCATCGCCTTCGCGATTCCGGCGAGCACGGTCGACCAGATCGTTACCGAGCTGAAGGACAAGGGCGTCGTGACCCGCGGCTTCATAGGCGTGCAGATGCAGCCGGTGACCAAGGAAATCGCAGAGGCGATCGGCCTCAAGGAAGCCAAGGGCGCCCTCGTGGCCGAAGCGATCAAGGACGGTCCCGCCGCGAAGGCAGGCGTCCGGACGGGCGACACCATCGTCGCGGTGGACGGCCAGCCGATCAACGAGGCCAAGGACCTTTCCCGCAAGGTCGCCCAGGTCGCGCCGGGCAAGACCCTGTCCCTCACGCTCTGGCGCGAGGGCAAGGAACGGACGGTGACCCTCGAAGTCGCCAGCCAGCCGAAGGGCGTCTGATCCTTCGGCAACGAATGGGACACCGGGATCTTAACTGTTGATTGCCCCCGACACCTGGTGTCTTCTGCCCGCGGCAGGCTGGCCTCATTCCCCTCCAGGGCCGGTCTGCCGCTGGGCTTGGATTGCATTATAGATAGGCCATGCGGATTCTCATCATCGAGGACGACAAAGAGGCGGCCTCCTACCTCGTGAAGGCGTTTCGGGAGACGGGCCATGTGGCGGACCACGCCGCCGACGGGCTGGACGGCTACGCCATGGCCGAGGCGGGAGATTACGACGTGCTCGTGGTCGACCGGATGCTGCCGAAGCTCGATGGCCTTTCTCTCATCCGCTCCCTGCGCGAGCAGAAGGTCGAGACGCCGGTCCTCATTCTCTCCGCGCTTGGCCAGGTCGACGATCGTGTGAAGGGGTTGCGGGCCGGCGGCGACGATTATCTTCCGAAGCCCTATGCCTTCTCCGAGCTTCTGGCCCGTGTCGAGGTTCTCTCGCGGCGCCGCAGTTCCGCTCCGAGCGCCGAGCCGACCGTCTACCGCGTCGCCGATCTCGAACTCGACCGGCTGTCCCACCGCGTGACGCGCTCCGGCCAGGAAATATTGCTGCAGCCCCGCGAGTTCAGGCTGCTCGAATACCTGATGAAGAACGCCAATCAGGTCGTCACGCGCACGATGCTGCTGGAGCATGTGTGGGATTACCACTTCGATCCTCAGACCAACGTGATCGACGTTCACGTTTCTCGTCTGCGGTCGAAGATCGACAAGGGCTTCGACAAGCCGCTCATCCATACCATCCGTGGCGCGGGCTACATGGTCCGGGTCGGTTCGATGGAGGATGAGGAATGAGCATGTCCGTATGACCGGCCTCGGCAAACTCTTCCGAACCACCGCGTTCAAACTGTCCTTCGCGTATCTGGTCGTCTTCACGCTCTTCGCTTTCGTGACGCTGGGCTATGTCGCCTGGAGCGCCCAGAAGCTCCTCACCGATCAGTTCGTCTCGACCATCGAATCCGAGATCAACGGATTGGCCCAGCAATACAGGAATGGCGGCCTTCGCCGTCTGGTGAACGTGGTCGAGCGGCGCTCCCGGACGCCGGGTGCTTCGCTCTATCTCGTCACCACCAATGTCGGTGAGCGGGTTGTCGGCAATGTCGGGGCCTTGCCTCCCGGAGTGATCGATCGGGTGGGGCAGTTCGAGACGTTCTACAACCGCACGGACGAGACGGACACGAAGCCCAATGTTGCCCTGGTGCGCGTCTATCTCCTGCCCGGCGGATTCCGTCTGCTGGTCGGCCGCGACATCGAGGAGCGCATCCGCCTGCGCGACGTCATCCACAAGGCCATCGGCTATTCCCTGCTGTTCATCGGCGTTCTGGGATGCCTCGGCAGCTGGTTCATCGCGCGGCGGGTGCTCAAGCGCGTCGACGACATGACCGATATCACCCGCGACATCATGGCCGGCGATCTCGACGGACGGTTGAAGGTTGCCGGGACCGGAGACGAACTGGACCGTCTCGCGCAGAACCTCAACGACATGCTCGATCGCATCGGCGAGTTGATGCGCGGCATGCGCGAGGTCTCGGACAATATCGCCCATGACCTGAAGACGCCTTTGACGCGCCTGCGCAACAAGGCCGACGAGGCGCTGCGGACCGCCAAGACACAGGACGAGTTGAAGGCCGCGCTCGAAGCCACCATCGAGGAAAGCGACAATCTCATCCGCATCTTCAATGCGCTCCTCATGATCGCCCGGCTCGAGGCCGGCAACGCCCGCGAGGCTCTGGCCGGTTTCGATGCGGCGGAAGCCGTAAGGGACGTGGCCGAACTCTACGAGGCGGTGGCGGAGGAGGTCGGCGTCACCCTCGACGTGGCCGTCGAAAGCGGGCTGCCGATCCACGGCAGCCGCGAACTGCTGGGCCAGGCCATGGCCAATCTCCTCGACAACGCGCTGAAATACGGCGCCGCTCCCGATGGCAGCGCGCAGACGATCGCCGTGTCGGCCCAGCGCATCGGTCAGGAGGTGAGAATCGCCGTGGCCGATCGGGGGCCGGGCATTCCGGAGGAGGAGCGCAGCCACGTTCTGGAGCGTTTCGTGAGGCTGGAAACGGCCCGCTCGCGCCCGGGCTTCGGTCTCGGCCTCAGCCTTGCGGCCGCCGTGGCGCGGCTTCACGAGGGACGCCTCGTGCTGGAGGACAACGCCCCCGGCCTGCGTGTCGTCCTGTTCCTGCCTTTGAAGGAGGCTCCGGCGCCGCAAGCGGCCCTCCCGTCCGCGGCCTGAGCTCGAAGTCGAAGGGAAACGGCTCACTTTTCGGTTGCCTCTTGCGTGGCGGCATGAACACTCAGGCCATCTCAGGACATGAATGGATTGGCCGTGCCGGACCAGAACCGCTCCCTCATCGACCGCCTCACGCAGGCCCCGCCCGTTTCCGATCCCAAGAAGGCCGAGGCCGGTCTGGCGGACCTCATGGAGCGTGTGCGCGAGGAGGCGGAGGCAACTGTCCTTCTGCCCAGTCTCGCGGAGGGAGCGTTTCGTGATCTCCTTCTGGCCCTGGCCGATTATTCTCCTTTCCTCTGGCAGCTTGTCCTGGCCGATCCGGCCCGCACGGCGAGGCTCGCGCTCGAGGCGCCCGAGGCCGTTCATTCCTCGATCGTCGACGATCAGGCCAACCTGTTCCGCCGGGCGCGCGCGGGCGAGATGACCCATGACGATGCGGTGCGGGCCTTCCGGCGCAACCGCAGCGCCCATGCGCTTCTCGTCGCCCTTGCCGATATCGGCGGCCTCTGGAGCACCGAGGAGGTCACGCAGGCTCTGTCCGCCTTTGCCGACGCTTCCGTTGCCGGAGGCTTGAACCTGATCCTGACGGAGGCCGCGGATCTCGGCCGCATCACGCTTCAGGACCCGGATGCGCCGGGCGAGGGCTCGGGCATCACGGTGCTGGCGCTGGGCAAGCACGGGGCAGGGGAGCTCAACTATTCGAGCGACATCGATCTGGTCATCTTCTTCGATCCCGTGACGCGGGCGCTGAGGGAAGGGGCCGAGGCGACGACCATCTATACCCGCATCGCCCAGCAACTGGCCCGTCTGCTTCAGGAGCGGACGCCGGACGGATACGTGCATCGCGTCGATTATCGGCTGCGCCCGGATCCCGGTTCGACTCCCACCGCCATGTCCCTGTCGTCAGCCTACGTCTATTACGAGACGCTCGGTCAAAACTGGGAGCGCGCGGCTTTCATCAAGGCGCGGCCCGTCGCGGGCGATCTGACTTTGGGTGAGAATTTCCTCAAGGAGCTGCGGCCCTTCATCTGGCGAAAGTACTTCGATTTTGCCTCCATCGCCGATGTGCACGCCATGAAGCGGCAGATCCATGCGGTGCGCGGGCATGACCAGATCGCTGTGGCGGGGCACGACATCAAGCTCGGACGAGGGGGTATTCGCGAGATCGAGTTCTTCGTGCAGACGCAGCAGCTTGTGTTCGGCGGCAGGCGCCCTGCGCTTCGGGGGCGGCGCACCCTCGACATGCTGGTCGAGCTTCACAACGAAGGCTGGATCACGGCGCAGGCAAGGGACGAGTTGTCCCATGCCTATCGTTTCTTGAGAACGATCGAGCACCGGCTGCAGATGGTGGCCGACGAGCAGACGCAGCGGCTCCCCTCGGATGAAGAAGAACTCAAGCGCTTCGCCAGGTTCTGCGGGTATCCCAACCTCAAGGTCTTTTCGAAAGCCCTGACGGAACAGGCCAAGATCGTGCAAGGCCATTACGCATTGCTTTTCGAGGAGGGGCCTGAACTCGCCACCGACGTGGGAAGCCTGGTTTTCACCGGGGCCAGCGACGATCCGGAGACCCTTGCCACCCTTCAGCGCATGGGCTTCCGCGAGCCCGAGAAAGCGGCCGAGACCGTTCGCGGCTGGCACTTCGGGCGACGCTCCGCCATCACGAGTGCGCGTGCGCGCGAGGTGCTCACCGAACTCACGCCGGCGCTGCTGTCCGCCATCGGCGGCACGGCGGATCCCGATGGTGCATTGGCCGCGCTCGACAGTGCCTTCGGCCGCATGCCGGCCGCCGTCGAACTCCTCACCATCCTGCAATCTCACGACAAGCTGCGCCTTCGCTTCGCGGACCTCCTCGGCACGGCTCCGCGCCTCGCCAACACTGTGGCTCAGTCGCCGCATGTGCTCGATGTTCTGATCGACCCGGCCTTCAACATCCCTCTTGTCGATGAAACCACGATCGAGGAGCAGGTGCGACAGATCATCGGGACTCCTGAGAGCTATGAGGACTTTCTCGACCGTGCCCGCGATGCGGCCCGGCAGATGCGCTTCATCACAGGCGCGCGACTTCTCTCCGACATCATCTCCCCGGCGCAGGCGGGAGAGGCCTATGCGGCGATTGCGGCCGCAATCATCCGCGCGTCGTTCGAGCGCGTTCGCCGGGAATTCGAAGCCGAGCACGGCGTCGTTCCCGGAGCCAAGGTGGCGGTTCTCGGGCTCGGACGCCTCGGCACGAAAGAATTGACGGCCGGGTCGGACCTCGACCTGGTGGTCATCTACGATTTCGATGAGGAACGGCGGGAGAGCACGGGCCCGCGCGCGCTGGACGCCGTCGTCTATCACACGCGCCTGACCCAGCGCCTCGTCGCAGCACTGACCGTGCCGACCCGTCGCGGGCTCCTGTACGAAGTGGACCTTCGCCTGCGGCCCCAGGGCGGCAAAGGACCGGTGGCTTCGCAGTTCGAGGGTTTTATCGCCTATCAGCAGAGCGAAGCCGAGCTATGGGAGCACATGGCTCTCACGCGTGCACGCATCCTGTTGGCCGATCCGGATTTCGCGGCACCTGTCGGCGATGCGATCAGCCGCATTGTCGGCACCGATCGTGACCCGCGGCATGTGGTGTCCGAGGTTCGCGCAATGCGCGACCTGATCGCTCAGGAGAAGGGCGACGACAACCCTTGGGATCTCAAGCTTGCGAAAGGTGGCCTGACGGATCTCGATTTCGTCGCCCAGGCGCTCGTTCTCACGCACGCAAGCAAACATGTCTCCCTCATCGGGTGCTCGCCGGAGGAGACGTTCCTGGAGGCTTCCAAAGCGGGCCTGATCTCGGACGAGGACGCCAGGGACCTGAGAGAGGCCCATCGGCAGTTCAACGCGATCTTGCAATGGCAGCGGCTGGCGATCGAAGGCGATTTCGATCCCGACCGGGTGCCGCCTGCCATCTTCAAGCGCCTCGCGGCCATTGCAGGTTTGCCCGATGCCAAGGTTCTGCTGACGCATCTGAATGCGATGCGCGAGCATGTGCGGGACATCTATGACCGTGTTCTGAACTGACCGGATTTTAGCGTCTGCTCTCGTCGCTCCGCCATGGCGCTCTCTCGCCATGGCCCGGCTTGCCGCACGTCCGAGGGCTATGCAGCCGCGTCCGCGAGGGCGATGTCGGCATTCGTGGCTTCCGCCAGCGGCAGGTGGACGAGCACGATGGTGCCGACGCCTTCCTGGCTCCTGATGCGGAGGCTGCCGCCGTGAAGCTCGGCGAGCGAGCGGGCGATGGCGAGGCCGAGGCCAGACCCTTTGTAGCTCTTCGAGAATTCGGTCTCGACCTGCTCGAAGGGCTGTCCGAGCTTGTGGAGGGCATGGTCGGGAATGCCGATTCCGTTGTCCTCGACGTAGATGTTGACCGCGCCGCCTGCGAGACGCGTGCGCACCGTGATGCAGCCGCCTTCGCTCGTGAACTTCGTGGCGTTCTGGAGCAGGTTCACGAGGATCTGGTGGAGCGCGCGCTCGTCGGCCGGAGCCACGATGTCCTCGGGCGTCACATCGACCGTCACGGAGAGGTTCTTGGCCTTGGTCTGCTCGCTGACGAGCTTCAGCGCACGTTGGATCGACGCGTGAACCTCCAGAGGCTGCTTCTTGAGCGTGGTGCGTCCTGCCTCGATCCTCGACATGTCGAGGATGTCGTTGATGACGGACAGGAGATACTCGCCGCTCGAGCGGATATCCGCGCAATATTCCTCGTACTTTTCGGACCCCAGTGACCCGAAGATGCCGCTCTGCATGACCTCCGCGAAGCCGATGATGGCATTCAGCGGGGTGCGCAGTTCATGGCTCATGTTGGCCAGGAATTCCGATTTGGCGCGGTTGGCGCTCTCGGCCTGGGCCTTTTGGTCGAGGTAGCGCTCGGCGAGGTCCGCCAGCTGCTGCGTCTGGGCCTCGAGTTTCTGGCGCGACTGCTTGAGGTCGAGAACCGTGGCGATGAGTTCCTTCTCGGATTCGACGAGGCGGTGCTCGTGGCGCTTGAGCGCCGTGATGTCCGTACCCACCGACACATAGCCGCCGTCTTTCGTGCGACGCTCGTTGATCTGGAGCCAACGGCCATCCTGCAGGCGCGCCTCGAAGGTGCGTGCGCCCACATCCTGCTGCTCGCGACGCAGGAACTGGTGCTGCACTTCCGGCGGGCGGCCCAGCGCCATTACCTCCGCATAGGACTTGCCCTGCAGGTTGGCGTCGGCCGGCAGCTCATGGAGCTTCTGGAACTTCGAATTGCACAGCACGAGATTGTTGTTGGCGTCCCACAGCACGAAGGCTTCGGAGATCGCCTCGATGGCATCGTGCAGCCGTGCATCCGCGCGGGCGGTCTTTTCTTCCAGACCGCGTTGCTCGGTCACGTCGACGGCGATGCCGACGAGGTGACTCGCTGCATCGTCCGGGTCGTTCATCAGCTCCGCGCGGGCGCGCAGCCAGACCCAGTCGCCCGTGATGCTGCGGATGCGGAATTCATAATCAACGAGAGAGGTGCTGGCGGAAGCCAGCTGCTCGGCAAGGGTATAGAGGTCCTGATCCTCGGGATGAATCATGGCGTTGACTTCGCCGAAGGAAAGGAACTCGTCCTGCCGCTCGTAGCCGAGCAGTTCGTACATGGAGTCGGACCAGTAGATGCGCCCACGGCCGATATCCCAATCCCACAAGCCGCAGCGGCCACGGTTCAGCGCGGAGTCGATCCGGTCTCGCACCTTCTCGCACACTTCGTCTGCTGCGCGGGCGCGGTTGGCCTGCATCATGTAGGCAACGCCGATGCCGAGGAGCACCATGATCGTCGCGCCGAGCAGGGATACGTGTCCGATTGTGCGCGTCCACCAGCCGGACAGAACGTGGGGCAGGGGCTGAACGACGGCGATCTGGCCAGAGGAAGCCGGAAGTGCGCGCACGGTTGCGATGCCTTCGGTGCCGCCGGGCATCTTGATCGTCATCACGCCTGCGCGGTCGGCAAACAGGGCCAGGGGCTGAGCGTCGCCGAAAACCTCGGCCAAGGTTCGCGGTGCGCCGTCGGTTTGCGGATAGGTGGCCAGAACCGTGCCCGATTTATC
Organism: Microvirga sp.; assembly: GCA_031181145.1. Lineage (GTDB taxonomy): Bacteria > Pseudomonadota > Alphaproteobacteria > Rhizobiales > Beijerinckiaceae > Microvirga. The sequence continues at coordinate 26,086 of JAPSLB010000037.1, read as the reverse complement.
GACGAGAAGAAGGCTGCGCCTGTGGCTCAAGGCGCTCGCCGGCATTTCCTTGGCGAGCGCATCGAGCTGCGCTGCGGCCTGCGTGCGCTCGGCAGGGATGCGGTGATTGGCGAGCTTCGCAGCCGAAAGCGAGGCAATGATGTCGATGTCCTGAATGGCATCGAGCATGGTGTCGCGGCGACCGTCGCGGATCTGCATCCACGCGCTGCCGACCAGAGTCACGAGAAAGAGAATGAGAACAGCCGGAACGGCAAGTCTGAGCAAGGATTCATATTGCTCGAGCCGACGATAAGCTGGGTTCGCATCTGAACGCGCTACCCCCAGAATCGTACCCGCGCGTGCGGGTACGCATGCGGTCACCGCCCCCGCCATGCGATGCTCCCTCCGGAACCGTTACTGTCCTCATTCGGAGGACGTGCCGCATCTCTCCGAATCACCAACAATAGAATCACGGGCAGGTGATTTGTCTAGCTATGGAGCCTCATTGGTTAATAAAAAATTCTCATTCCCTTTCGAAACTGGGGATAGCTTGGGATAACCCGCGGCGGCGGTTCAGCACCGCAGACTCTCCTAGTCCGCTGGATTTTCTTCAAGCGACCGATTCACGATGTCTCCTACGTCGCGGGAAAGATTCGATTTCCGGGCGATCGATTGCAGCGCCCGGCGCGCGTGAGAGCGACGCCTGGGTTCCATCATCCTCCAGGTGCTGAAAGCGGTGAGCAATCTCGATGCAAGCTGGGGATTCAACTCATCGACGCGCAGCACGATGGAGGCCAGGAAGGCGTAGCCGGCTCCATCTGCACGGTTGAACTGCACCTGGTTGAGCATCGCGAAGCTGCCGATCAGGGAACGCACGCGGTTCGGGTTGTTGATCGAGAAGGCGGGGTGCTCCATCAGACGCTTCACGCGATCGAGCGTCGTGTCCTCCGGAATCGCGGCCTGCAGCGTGAACCACTTGTCGATCACGAGCGGTTCGCCGCGGTAGCGCTCCTCGAAGCTCGCAATGGCATTCTCGCGGACCATGCCGGGGATCGTCATGAGGACACCCAGAGACGCCAGCCGGTCGGTCATGTTGCTTGCCGTCTCGAATTGTGTGCTTGCAAGCTGCTCCCCCATCCGCGGATCGGCGGCGGCCAGAAGGTCGAGCGCAGCATTGCGCAGCGCTCTTCGTCCCGCACTCGCCGCATCCGGGCTGTAGGGTTCCGGCTGCTCAAGAGAGCGATAGAAATGCGTCAGGTGCTCGTAGCAGGCTTTGCCGATGAGCCGACGCATGGCCTTGCGGGCCCGATGGATCGCATCAGGGTCCACGTCCTTTCCGATATCCTGGGCGATGTCGGCCTCGCTGGGAAGCGTCATGACAAGCGCGGCGAAGGCGGGGTCGCTCAGCGCGTCCGTCTTCATGAACGCGCAGAGCGCGGCGGACAGGGGGCCCATGTCCACATCGCTCGCCGAAGCGCCCGTCGAGAGAGAAACGAGCATGCGCATCGCAACCGTCTGTGCCGCCTGCCAACGGTTGAAGGCATCCGTGTCGTGCCGAAGCAGCACGAGAAGTTCCTCGTCCGAAAGGTCGAGGGAGATCTTCACCGGAGCCGAGAAGCCGCGGAAGACCGACGGGACGGGCCGCGAGGCGGCGCCTGTGAACGTGATGCTGTCTTCCGCTCTGTCGAGAACGAACACGCCACGGGAGTTCACGCGCTCGCAACGGGTGTCCACCGGCTGCCCGTCCTCGGCCACGAGACCAAGCGCGATGGGAATCACCATCGGCTCCTTCGTCGACTGGCCGGGGGTCGGCGGCGTCTGTTGCTTGAAGTCGAGCCGGTACGTTCTCGCGGCATCGTCATAATGGCCGTGCACGCTCACGCGTGGCGTGCCGGATTGCGCATACCAGCGGGCGAAGTGGGAGAGATCCCGGCCTGTGACGTCGGCAAAGGCCGTCAAGAAATCCTCGACGGTCGCGGCAGTGCCGTCGCATCGATCGTAATAGAGATCCATGCCGCGCCTGAAATCCTCTTCGCCGATGATCGTCTTGAGCATGCGGACGATCTCGGCGCCCTTCTCGTACACGGTTGCGGTGTAGAAGTTGTTGATCTCTCGGTATTGGCTCGGTCGCACCGGATGGGCAAGAGGGCTCGAATCCTCCAGGAATTGCCGCGCCCTCAAGGTCTTCACCTCTGCGATGCGGTGCACGGGGCGGGACCGCGCGTCGGACGAGAACTCCTGGTCGCGGAATACCGTCAGGCCCTCCTTCAGGCAGAGCTGAAACCAGTCGCGGCAGGTCACCCGATTGCCGGACCAGTTATGGAAGTACTCGTGAGCGATGATCGCCTCGATATTGGCATAATCGGCATCGGTCGCGGTCTCCGGGCTTGCCAGCACGTACTTGTCGTTGAAAATGTTGAGGCCCTTGTTCTCCATCGCGCCCATGTTGAAATCCGACACTGCGACGATGTTGAATACGTCAAGGTCGTATTCCCGGCCGAAGACCTTCTCGTCCCAGATCATGGACCGCTCGAGAGCATCGAGCGCATAGCCGGCACGATTTTCCTTCCCAGGCTCCACGTAAACCGCGATCTCCACCTGGCGCCCGCTCATGGTCGTGAAAGGCTTGGCGACACGGCCGAGGCGTCCGCCAACGAGCGCGAAGAGATAGGACGGCTTCGGGAACGGATCGTGCCAGATGGCGTAATGTCGGTTTGTGCCCTCGACGGAGCCGCTCTCGACTGGATTGCCGTTGCCGAGGAGAATCGGAGCTTCTTCGTAATCGGCTTCGATGCGGGTGGTGTAGGCGGCCAGTATATCGGGACGGTCGAGGAAGTAGGTGATGCGCCTGAACCCTTCGGCCTCGCATTGCGTGCAGTAATTGCCGCCCGACCTGTAGAGGCCCATGAGCTTGGTATTCGCCGTCGGGTTGATCTCGGTTTCGATGGTGAGCCGGAACGGATGTTGCGGCGGCTGAGAAATCTTGAGGGATTCGGGGTGCGCCTCGAACTCGCCGGCTTCCAGCGTCCGGTCGTCGAGAGCGACGGACTTCAGATTCATCTCGTCGCCGTCGAGCACCAGGGGGACGTCCGAGCGCCCGGCCGGGTTGGGCCGCATGGACAGCGTCGCCGTGACCATCGTTGCCGTCGGATGAAGTCTGAAATCCAGCTCGACCTCATCGATCAGGAAATCGCTGGGCCGGTAATCCTCGAGGCGGACAATCTGAGCGACATCGGTGCGCATCTGCTGCTCTCTATGAAACTTAATTGCGTTAAAGGTATGAATTGGACGGTCAGGGCTAAGATTGTCTGAATCGACAGGCAATGAAAGTCACGCCCACTTGGACAATTCCAAGGCTTTTTCCGCGGGTATAAAGCATAAGCCTTGATCTCTCCGCCAAATGCGCCATCACCGTGGTCCAGGCTCATATGGGAGATGGTCTATGGAATACCTCCACACGATGGTCCGGGTCTCGAACCTGGAGCAATCCCTCGATTTCTTCTGCAACAAGTTCGGTCTCGTCGAGGTTCGCCGGACCGAGAACGAAAAGGGCCGCTTCACCCTCGTGTTCCTGGCGGCTCCCGGTGATGTGGAGAGAGCCCAGGAAACAAAGGCTCCGCTTCTGGAACTGACCTACAACTGGGACGAGCATGAATATTCCGGCGGCCGGAATTTCGGCCATCTCGCCTATCGGGTCGACGACATCTACGAAACCTGCCGGAAGCTGATGGAGGCCGGCGTCACCATCAACCGCCCGCCCCGGGACGGGTACATGGCCTTCATCAAGACGCCCGATAACATTTCCATCGAACTGCTGCAGCGGGGCGAGCCCAAGCCCGTTCAGGAGCCCTGGGCGTCCATGCCGAACACGGGCACCTGGTAAGAAAGTTTCGCGAGCCCCGAGAAGGCCCCCTTTTGGGAAGAGCCCTCTTGGCGAAAAGCCCTTGCTCCGTCATTCTTCCCGGCCCACCATAACAGGCCGGGAAGAACCCGGCGGAGGAAGATCTTGGCACGAGATGCAATCCGCTTCTGGCGGAATGGACAGCCCATCGAGGTTTCTGGCTTTCACCCGCGCACCACGCTCCTGGACTACTTGAGACTTCAGGAGCGCCGGGTCGGAACCAAGGAGGGTTGCGCCGAGGGCGATTGCGGAGCCTGCACCGTTGCCCTCGGACGCGTATGGGACGGGCGCGTCCGTTACGAGCCCGTCAATGCCTGCATCCTGCTGCTCGGCCAGATCGATGGTGCCGAGCTCGTAACCGTCGAGGACCTGGCGGCCTCGGGCGAGCTGCACCCGGTTCAATCCGCCATGGTGGCGCATCACGGATCCCAGTGCGGGTTCTGCACGCCTGGGATCGTCATGAGCCTGTTCACGCTCTACCACGAGGACCCGCAGCCTTTGAGCCGGGAGCGCATCAACGATGCCCTCGCGGGGAACCTCTGCCGCTGCACGGGGTATCGGCCGATCGTCGATGCGGCCCTCGACGCATGTGCAAGCTCGCCTCAGGACGCGTTCGCACAGGCCGGTGAGGCAACCGCACGCGCCCTGGCGGAGCTGGTGGACCGTCAGGATGTCTTCATCGGCTGCGAGGCCCGGTTCTTCGCAGCGCCCGCAAGCGAGGCTTCCCTGTCTTCTCTTTATGCGCAGCATCCCGATGCGACGCTGGTCGCCGGCTGCACCGATGTGGGCCTCTGGATCACGAAAGGGATGGCCGAGCTCGAAAAGATCATCTGGCTCGGACGCGTTGCAGGTCTCGACCGGATCGAGGACGGCGAGGATGCGCTGACCATCGGCGCGACCGTCACTCACGCGGAGGCTTTCAGGAGGCTTGGCGCGATAGACCCCGATCTCGGCGAGCTCATGCGCCGCTTTGGCTCGGCCCAGGTGCGCGCCTCCGGGACAGTGGGGGGCAACATTGCGAACGGCTCGCCCATTGGCGATCTCGCACCCGCACTCATCGCGCTGGGCTCCACGCTGGAGCTGCGCCAGGGCGAGAGCATGCGCGTTCTGCCCCTCGAAGATTTCTTCATCGCTTACCGCAAGCAGGATCGTCTGCCCGGCGAGTTCGTGCGTCGCGTCGCGGTGCCGAAGCTCAAAGGCCGCGAGGCCTTTCGCGCCTACAAGGTTTCCAAACGCTTCGACGAGGACATCTCTGCCGTGATGGGCGCGTTCAAGTTCACGCTCGAGGGCCGAAGGATCCTTGAGGCCCGCATCGCGTTCGGCGGCATGGCGGGTATTCCGAAACGCGCCTCGGAGACCGAGGCCGCTCTTGCCGGGATCTCGCTCGATGATCCATCGGCCTGGGGCGATGCGATGGCCGCGATCGCGCGTGATTATCAGCCCCTCGACGATCACCGCGCCTCCGCGGCCTACCGGAGCACCGTGGCCCGCAACCTGGTGCTCAAGGCGCTGAGCGAGACGGCCTCGGGCGAGACCCGCGCGACGCGGATCATCGGCCTGCGCGAGGCGCTTGAGGCGGCGGAGTAAGGCCATGAACGCACCCACCAAACCCATCGAGGCCGAAACACTTCGCCACGTCCGTCAGCCCCTGCCGCACGATTCCGGTCCCAAGCACGTTCAGGGTGTCGCGCAGTACATCGACGATATCCGCGAGCCCGAAGGCACGCTGCACGTCGCCATCGGTCAGGCGCCGAAAGCGCGCGGGCGCCTGGTCTCGCTCGACGTTTCCGCCGTGCGCAGCATGCCCGGCGTGGTGGCCGTTCTCACCGTCGCCGACATCCCCGGCAAGAACGACGTATCGCCCGCCTTCGGCGACGATCCCCTGTTCGTCGACAGCGAGATCAGCTTCCTTGGTCAGGCCGTGTTCGCTGTCGTCGCAACGAGCCGCGACATCGCGCGGCGCGCGGTGAAGAAGGCCGTGATGGAGATCGAGTCCGAAACGCCGAGCATCACCGTGGAGGATGCCCTGGCGCGCGGCGAGACGGTGCTGCCGGATTACGCATATGGGCGCGGCGACGTGGATGCTGCGGTCGCCGGTGCGCCCCGCCGGCTCGAAGGCCGGTTCCGCGTCGGCGGGCAGGAGCACTTCTATCTCGAGGGCCAGGTGGCCTTCGCGATTCCCGGTGAGGACGGGGACATCCACGTCTATTCCTCGACCCAGCACCCCACTGAAGTGCAGCATGTGGTCGCCCGCGTCCTCGACATTCCGGATTCCTATGTGACATGCGAAACCCGCCGGATGGGCGGCGGCTTCGGCGGCAAGGAAAGCCAGGCGACGCAATGGGCCGTCACGGCGTCTCTCGCTGCGCGCGTGACCGGGCGTCCATGCAAGATCCGCCTCGACCGCGACGACGATTTCATCCTCACCGGCAAGAGGCACGACTTCCGCTGCGACTGGCGCGTCGGCTTCGACGAAGAGGGGCGCATCCAGGGCTACGGCGTCGATCTCCTGGCCCGCTGCGGCTACTCGGCGGATCTTTCCGCCGGCGTGGTCGACCGCGCCATGTTCCACGCGGACAATGCCTATTGGATGCCCGCCGTCCACATCGCCTCGAAGCGGCTGAAGACCAATACGGTTTCCAACACCGCTTTCCGCGGCTTCGGCGGCCCGCAGGGCATGCTGGCCATCGAGCACGTGATGGATCAGATCGCCTGGGCGACGGGTCGCGATCCGCTCGATGTGCGCTATGCCAATTTCTATCGTCCGGGTGAGAACCTCACGCCCTACGGCATGGAGGTGGAGGAGACCGATACGCTCCACAACCTCGTGCGCACCCTCGAGGAGACCTCACGCTACCGCATGCGCCGGGAGGAGATCGCGGCCTTCAACGCCTCTTCGCCGATCATGAAGCGGGGCATCGCGCTCACGCCGGTGAAGTTCGGGATCAGCTTCACGCTCACCCACATGAACCAGGCGGGCGCACTGGTGCATGTGTATCAGGACGGCTCCGTTCATCTGAACCACGGCGGCACGGAGATGGGGCAGGGGCTCTACATCAAGGTGGCTCAGGTGGTGGCGGAGGAGTTCGGCATCGCCATGGAACGCGTACGCATCACGGCGACGACGACCGCGAAGGTGCCCAATACCTCGCCGACGGCCGCCTCGTCCGGTTCGGATCTGAACGGCATGGCCGCGAAGATCGCGGCGGGTGCGATCAAGAGGCGCATGATCGCCCATGCCGCCGAGACCTACGGCGTGCCGGAGGACCAGATCACGTTCCGCGACGATCGCGTGTTCATCGGCAACGAGAGCATTCCCTTCGACGAACTGGCGAAGAAGTGCATCCTCGCCCGCGTGCGGCTCTCGGAGGCCGGGCATTACAAGACGCCGAAGATCACCTGGGATCGCCAGAAGGGAACGGGCCGCCCCTTCTTCTACTTCGCCTATGGTGCGGCCTGCTCGGAGGTGATCGTCGATACGCTCACCGGCGAAAACCGGCTTCTGCGCACGGACATCCTTCACGATGTCGGGCGCTCCATCAATCCGGCCATCGATATCGGACAGATCGAGGGCGGCTTCGTGCAGGGCATGGGCTGGCTCACCACGGAGGAGCTGGTGTTCGGCGAGGACGGGCACCTGCTCACGCATGCACCGTCCACCTACAAGATCCCGGTGGCCTCCGACGTGCCGGCCGACTTCCGCGTGGCGCTCTATCCCAACACCAACCGGGAGGAGACGATCTACCGCTCGAAGGCCGTGGGCGAGCCGCCGATCATGCTCGCGAACAGCGTCTTCTGTGCGCTGGCCGATGCGATTCATTCGCTCGATCCCTCCAGGCCCGTGCCGTTGAACGCTCCCGCGACGCCCGAGGCGATCCTGCGTGCCTGCGAAGCTTTGCGGGGGAGGCCGATGGGGTGAGGGTATGGCGGCAGCTCACCGATTTCGTCGCGCGGCATGGCACGGCCGCCCTGATCAGCGTGCACGATGTGAAGGGCTCGGCGCCCCGCGAGGTGGGGGCGCATATGGTCGTGCGGCCCGATGGCGCGTTCCATGGCACCATCGGGGGCGGCCAGCTCGAATTCCTCATGCTCGATATCGCCCGCGAGATGCTGAAGCACGGGCGCGGGCCCGCACGGATCGTCGATCAGGCGCTCGGCCCCGATCTCGGTCAGTGCTGCGGCGGGCGGGTGAAGATCCTCATCGAGACCTTCGACCGCCGCGACCTCGACGATATCGCCCCTTTTGTCGCGGTGGAGGACAAAGGCGGCCTCTTCGACGTCGAGTGCCGCATGGAGGATGGGCGCGTCAGGCGGGAGCTGGCATCGGAAGCGGATGTCGCTCCCGGCTCCGAATGGCGCGAGACCCATGGGGAGGACCGCACACCCGTTCTCCTCTTCGGCGCAGGTCACGTGGGCCGCGCGCTCGTCCTGGCGCTGGCGCCGCTGCCCTTCTCCGTCCGCTGGCTCGACGACCGGGAGGATGCCTTTCCTTCGCATGTTCCGGCGAATGTGTCGGCCGTCCGCATGCGAAGCCCCGAGGCCGAGATCGGAGAGGCTAAACCGGAAACCTTGATCCTCGTGATGACGCACGATCACCCTCTCGACATGGCGATCACGGCGGCGGCCCTGCGGCGCGGCTTTCCCTATGTGGGGCTGATCGGCAGCGCCACGAAGCGGGCGCGGTTCGAGAAGCGCTTTCGCGAACTCGGGTTGCCTCGGGATCGGATCGCCTCCCTGGTCTGTCCCATCGGGATTGCCGGCATTTCGGACAAGGATCCGGCGGTCATCGCAGCCTCCGCGACCGCCCAGCTCCTTCAGGTGCGGGAGCACCGGCGGTTCGACCGAAATCTCTCGCCTCTCGCCGCCTCAGACGATACACAAACCCCATGAACGACATGAACCCACATGACCGGCGCCATCTGGCGCGCGCCATCGAGCTGTCCCGCGAGCACATGGAGGAGGGTGCCGGCGGCCCCTTCGGCGCCGTGATCGTCCGTGACGGCACGGTGCTGGCGGAAGGCTGGAATCAGGTCACCTCCGCCAACGATCCTACAGCTCATGCCGAGGTGACGGCGATCCGCCGTGCCTGCCAGGAGATCGGCGATTTTGCGCTGGAAGGAGCGACGCTCTACACGAGCTGCGAGCCGTGCCCCATGTGCCTGGCCGCCGCCTATTGGGCGCGGGTGTCGCGCATCGTCTTCGCCAACACCCGTCAGGACGCGGCTGCGATCGGTTTCGACGACAGCCTGATCTACGACGAGATCCCCAAGTCGATCCCCGAGCGCCTCATTCCCATGGACCACCTGCCGAGCCTGGAAGCCAAAGCCGTCTTCGACGCTTGGGCGGAGAAGGCGGACAAGATCGCATATTGAGATCACCTATTATCTTGGCCGATTGCGCTTCCTATCTGACACTGACCAAAGCAACCCATCCGAGACACAGCCATGCCCCGCGTCACCACCATCGTCCGCAAGCCCGCCGTGAAGGCCGACCGTGTCGTCGACACGGTGACCCTCGACCATGAGGCGAGGAGCCGCCGGCAGGCGACGCTGAAGGGGGAGGGCGGCACCGAAATCCTGCTCGATCTCGACATGGAGACCACCGTCAATGACGGCGATGCCCTGCGCCTGGAGGACGGCAGTCTCGTTCAGGTGAAGGCGAAGCCCGAAACCCTGCTGGAGGTGAGGGCGGAGAATCCCTTGCGCCTCATGCGCCTCGCTTGGCATCTCGGCTCCAACCACGGCCTCGCCGAGATCACCGGCGAGGCTCTTTACATCGAGAATAACCCAGCCCTCGCGGAGCTGGCGCGCGGCCAGGGCTGCATCGTCACTCCGGTGGAGCGTCCCTTCAAGCCTGAGCGCAGCACCCATGTCTGCGACCATGACCACCATCACGGCCACAGCCATGACCATGAGCACCACCATCATGATCATGGTCATGGCCACGCGCACGATCATGAGCACGGCCATGACCATCACCACCATGAGCACGGTCAGGGTTGCGGATGCGGCCACCACCATCACCACGGGCATGATCACAAGCACGATCACTGATCCCGCGGCGTCCTGAAGCCCTCCGATGTCCAAGACGACACGCGCCACGCAGGCCCTTCAGCATGCGGGCGTTTCCTTCACGGTTCACGTTTACGAGTATGATCCGAACGCGGGGCGCATCGGCCTGCAGGCTGCCGAGGCCATGGGGGCTGACCCCAGCAGCGTGCTCAAGACCCTGATGGTGCTGGTGGACGGGAAGCCCGCCTGCGTCGTCGTTCCCTCCGACAAGGAGGTGAACCTGAAGAAGCTCGCCGCCGCTCTCGGCGGCAAGGCGGCGCAGATGATGAAGCCCGCGGATGCGGAGCGCGTCACGGGCTATCACGTGGGCGGCATCAGCCCTTTCGGGCAGAAGAAGCGGGTGCCGACCCTCATCGAGCAATCCGCCTTCGCGCATCCGGAAGTCTTCATGAACGGAGGGCAGCGTGGCCTGCAGGTGCGGCTGAAGCCAAGGGATGCAGCCTCGGCGCTGAATGCCAAGGTGGCGGAGTTGACCTGATGTCATAGGGGCGGAGGGAGCGTTCGGCTCCCCTCCGCGAAATGGTGTGTTACTGGTCCGTCGACGTCGGGCCGCTGCCATCCGTCGGCAGTTTCTTCTGCTGGCCGGGAGCGTAGCCGGAGGCACCCGAACCGGTGATCGAGCCGGTGGTGTCCGACTTCATCTGCTGGCCGGGGGCGTAACCCGAAGCGCCGGAACCGGTCACGGAGCCGGACGTATCGGACTTCATCTGCTGACCCGGCGCGAATTGCGAAGCGCTGTTCGGGTTCGTGTTTCCGTTAGAATTCTGTGCATACGTAGCCGCAGGAAGCGCCATCGCCATGGCGGCGGCACAAGTAATACCAAGCACTTTCTTCATCATTACGCTCCTTGAGGGGTGCGGTTATTGGACTTGATGAACGTATGCCCTTAAAGAGGGTTCCAAGCGTTGCAGCATGATAAATTATACATTATTTTGCTAGGCTTGATCCTTGGCGCTGGCGGAGCGTCCGGATGGGGGACATCCCCATGTGACACAGGCGACCGCTTATTTTCCTTGTGATTGTCGTCTCCATATTGGAGAAAGACCACCCTGACCGAGCCTGATCGCACCTGAACGATGACCCAGAAATTCTTCACCGTAGCCCCCATGATGGACTGGACCGACCGGCATTGCCGCGCGTTCCATCGCGTCATGTCGCGCCGCGCGCGGCTCTATACGGAGATGGTCACCACGGGCGCCGTGATCTTCGGGCCGCGTGAGCGGCTCCTCGGATTCAGCGAGGCGGAGCATCCGGTGGCGGTGCAGCTCGGCGGGTCGAATCCGGCCGAGCTCGCCCAGGCTGCGAAGATCTGTGCCGATTTCGGCTATGACGAGATCAACCTCAATGTGGGCTGCCCCTCGGACCGGGTGCAGAACGGGCGCTTTGGTGCATGTCTCATGCAGGAGCCGGTGCTCGTCGGGGAGTGCGTGGCCGCCATGAAGGCCGCCGTTTCTTTGCCGGTAACGGTGAAGTGCCGCATCGGCGTGGACGATCAGGACACGGAGGAGGCTCTCGACCGCCTGACCGAGTGCGTGGTCGCGGCCGGTTGCGACGAATTGACGGTCCATGCGCGCAAGGCTTGGCTCAAGGGGTTGTCGCCCAAGGAGAACCGGGACATTCCGCCTCTCGACTACAACCGGGTCTATCGCCTCAAGGCGGCGCGGCCCGATCTGCCGGTTGCGATCAATGGCGGCATCAAGAGCTGGGCCGAGATCCACGAACATCTCGAGCATGTGGACGGGGTCATGCTGGGCCGTATCGCTTATCACGAACCCGAGATCCTGCTGGGCGTCGACCGGGAGCTTTATGGCGAGGAGCCGCCGGTGGCCGATGGATTCGAGGCGGTCGAGGCCTACGAGCCTTATATTGCGGAGCAGTTGGAGAAGGGCGAGCGGCTGAGCAACATCACCCGTCACATGCTCGGTCTCTTCACGGGCCGTCCGGGCGCGCGGGCCTATCGCCGCCATCTGGCGACGCAGGCAGTCAAGCCGGGGGCCGATCTCCGGACCCTGCGCGAGGCGGTGGCACATGTTTCCCGTGCCCTGGAACGTCTCGGCTCGGCAAGCGCAGAGGCGGATGCGGCCTGACCGCTCCGGCAGGCCGCCGCTTACGTCAGAGGTGCAGGAACTCGGCCCCGGGACATCCGATCAGGTGCCATGCCGCACCTTCGACTACGGGAAACACGACGAAGATCTTTACTGAAATGTTATCCAGTTTATCGTAGCGGGGTCGGGAATGGCCAAGCTCGGGCTGGTCACCCGGACGTATGGGAGAGACCATCATGAAGATCCGTTCACTATCAGCCGCCCTGGCATTGGGACTTGGGCTCGTTGCAGCCGCAGAGGCCCAGGCCTGGTTCGCCGGGATCGAGGACGAAAGACCACCGCCCAATGGAGCGAACGGCCTGAGCGCCAACGGCCTCGTCATCAACGGGCTCGCAGCGCAGGGCTTCGCCTCCGACAAAGTCGAGGCCGTCATTCTCGAAGACGGTTCGCACGTCCTTCTCAAGTAGGCCTTAACAAGGAGCGGCTCCTCCGGCTCCGGGGGAGCCGTCCTGATCATGCGCGGACCTTCTTTCATCGCCTCCGGCCTGATCCTCGCCTGCGCCCTTGCCTGGAGTCGTCCGGTGAGTGCCCTCGAAGGGCAGGTCCGGCTCGAGGACACGGAGCTCGTCCTGAGGCTGGGTGACGGGCGGGTCCTGCGCCGCGACGAGCTCGTCGGCGTGAGGCTGATCCTCGGAAGGGGCCAGCAGGACCTGGAGGTCCGGATCGACGGCTTCGAGGAGGACACGAGCATTCTTCGCTCGCCGTTGCCCCTCTATCGCATGTCGGCGCGACAGCCGGACGGCGGCGCGACCGATCTCTGCCATCCGGACCCGAGCGGACGCCGCGCGGCCTTCGCGTTCCCGGACGGGAAGGGTGGCTTCAATCTCACCTGCACCAGCGGCGCCGAAGGCAAATGCGTCCTGTTCGGATACCGCCCCTGGGAAAGCAGGGAGGGCGTGCCGATGGGCGACCTCCTGCAGGCCTGCATCCATCTGCTCCGCGCCGATTATGGAGGCGACGACCGCCCGAGCACGAGGAACGGGACCGTCGTCAATCTCTATGATCGGTTCGGAATTCAGGATCCCGGTCCGGCCGCCGGCATGGAGTTCGAGGCGGCCTGGGGCCCGGAAGGAGCCGTCTGCGTCGCTCATCCGCGCATCCCCGGCAACATCACCCTCGAGCGGCTCGCGGAGCGTTACCCGCGCCTGAAGGGCCGTCTGGGGCCGGAAGCCTGCACCGAAGAAGCCATGCGGGCCGATTCCCGCGCCCTCATCTTCAATCAGTCGGTTGTGATCCGGCAGACCCCGGAGTGACGATTAGTCCGCTAGTCCGCGCTGCTGACGCTGTCCTTCGCCCTGAGAATCAACCGGTTGCCGCGTACCTCGTAGGACGCGAGGCGCTCCAGGAAGGTCATGCCGAGAAGATTGGCGTGCAGCACGCCCTCGCGGGCGATGAGCGCACGGACATTGCGCTCGGTGATCGGCCCGACCGAAAGCCGCTCGATAATGACCGGAGCGGCAAGCGCCCCGCCATTCGCGGTCGCGACAGGAACGGAATAATCGAGCATCTCCGGCTTGAAGCCGAGGGCGACCGCGTTCTCGGCGCGCAGCACCACGGTGCTCGCCCCGGTGTCGAAGACGAAGCGCGTGTCATGACCGTTCACCCTGCCCTGGAGCACGAAGCTGCCGTCCGTCTTGCGGGCTGCCACCACTTCGCCGTCCGGCGTCACCACCGTGCGACCGGCCGAGATATCGCCGATGACGCGGTCGATCGCGGTCTGCAATTCGCCGCGCGAGGCATACATGACAAGAAACGCGATCAGCACGCCGCCGCTCACGGCGGTCGCCTGCACGCCATAGGTCCAATGCTGGCTGAACCCTTCGATGATGGAGGCGGCGAGGATCAGGCTGATGCCGCCGAAGCCGAGGAGACCTGCGGCCTCCAGGGGGGAGAGGTCGGCGATGTTGTCGTCGGCGAAGAGCGCGATCAGCAGCGCCGCAATCAAAAGCAACCCGCCTGCACCCCGAATCCCCGGCATCATTCGGCCCTGTCGCGTTCCGGAGCGAAGGCTTCGCGCATCCGCTCCGGCAGCGTGGCCATGATCTTCTGGCGCTCCTCTTCCGTCAGACGGTACCAGCGCGTGATTTCCTCGCGCGTGCGGCCGCAGCCTTCGCAGAGCCCCGTCTCGGGGTCGAGGGTGCAGACGCGGATGCAGGGGCTGGAAACGCGGGCCATGGTCCCTCACATGTCGTCATGGCTGGAGCGCGGTCAAGAGGCCGATCATCGCAGCGATCTCCGCCATTTGCTGCGCTGCCCCCGCGACGTCGCCGGTATGGCCGCCGAGGTGCTTGGCCGCAAGGCGGACGAAGCCCCAGCCCGTCAGGCCCGAGAGAGCGATCATCAGGGCGATGCCGGAGGGGGGCAAATGTCCGATCAGGCCGAGGATGACGGCGATCGTTCCCGCCAGCCCTGCCGCGAGCCAAAAGCCTCCCCGTGACGGCTGCCCCACCGCGTAGGCCGCGCCGTCGGCCCGTGCCGGGGAGAGAAAGACGAGAGGCATCAGGCCCGCCGTCCGCGAGAGGGACGCGGTGATCAGCAGGGCCAGGACGCCGGTCGACCATCCCGCAAGGGCGGTCACATTGGCCAGGGCCGCGATGCGGAGCAGGAGCGTGAGGAACAGGGCGGCGGCCCCGAAGGAGCCGATCCGGCTGTCGCGCATGATCTCCAGCCGGCGCTCCCGGGTTGAACCGCCGAAGCTGTCGGCGGTATCGGCCAGCCCGTCCTCGTGAAAGGCCCCTGTGGTCAGAGTTGCGGCGGCGACGGCCAGGATCGCCGAGAGCCAGGGGCCGAGGGCGAGAAAGTGGGCGCAGGCGAGGGCGAAGGCCGGGAGGAGGCCCAGAACGAGCCCGGCGATGGGCAGGACCCGCACGAGGCGAGGGAAATCGGGCAGCGCATGGGCGTTCTGCTCGTAAGGAAGGACCGGTACCGGCAGGCGCGAATAGAATCGCAGGCAATGGGCCAGATCGACGGTGGCGGCCTGCCAGAAGCCGGTCGGCGCATTCTGCGGCACTTCTGTCTGTTCGGACATGCTTCCCCCAACGCAGTCACGCCGCTTTCGACGGGCCGCATTTTCTTGCGGCGAACCGGTGTCCACTCGGCCGGAAAATGCTTATAGGTCACGCCTCATCAGATTCCGCAATGCCCTGACGGGCCGGAGCCCCTTATGACCGATCCCGCATCCTCGCCCTTCGACGATATCCGCCGCCTGATCACGACCATGCCCGGTCCGGACGAGGCAGCCATCGAAGCCGTGCGCCTGCGGGACCGGCAGCTGACGAAGCCCGCCGGGAGCCTCGGGCGCCTGGAATGGCTGGCCGAGTGGCTCGCCGCCTGGCAGGGCAAGCCCAATCCGACCGTGGATCGTCCGCTGGTCTGCGTCTTCGCCGGAAGTCACGGCGTGACGGCCAAGGGCGTATCGGCCTACCCGTCCGAGGTGAACCGCCAGATGCTGGAGAATTTCGCGGCGGGCGGTGCGGCCATCAACCAGATCTGTGCCGCCTACGGTCTCGGCTTCAAGGTGTTCGACCTCGCCCTCGACATGCCTACCGGAGACATCACCGAGGCGGAAGCCATGGACGAGAAGGCCTGCGTCGCCACCATGGCCTTCGGCATGGAGGCGATCGCCGGAGGCACGGATCTTCTGGCAGTCGGCGAGATGGGGATCGGCAACACCACCGTTGCGGCTGCCATGTACACGGCGCTCTTCGGCGGCCCGGCCGAGCACTGGGTCGGGCGCGGCACCGGCCTCGACGATGAGGGCCTCAAGCGCAAGATCGCCGCCGTCGAAGCCGCCGTCGCCCGCCATCGCGACCACCTGAACGACCCGCTCGAGGTGCTGCGCCGTCTCGGCGGCCGCGAGGTCGCGGCCATCGCGGGGGCCATCCTGGCCGCCCGTCTCCAGCGGATTCCCGTGGTGCTCGACGGCTATGTGGCGACCGCTGCGGCGGCGGTCCTCCATGCCATCCATCCCTCGACCATCGACCATTGCGTGGCCGGTCACCTGAGCGCGGAGGGAGCCCATCAGGATGTGCTCGCGCGTCTCGGCAAGATCCCGCTGCTGGCCCTCGGCATGTGTCTCGGCGAAGGATCGGGGGCGGCTCTGGCCATGGGCATCGTGAAGGCAGCCGCCGCCATTCATCGCGACATGGTGACCTTCGGCCAGGCGGGAGTTTCCGAGCGCCTGTCGTGAGAAGGCGCCGAGGCCGCTCCCGAAGCGGCATCCAGTCCCTTGTCGTCGCCCTGGCGCTGGCCGGCGGGGCGGTGGTCGCCCTCGAGCCGAACGGCCGGGCTCTGGAAGGGCGTGCCCATGTCACGGACGGCGACACGATCCGCATCGGCGACCACAGGATCCGCCTGAAGGGGATCGATGCGCCCGAGATGGAGCAGACCTGCTCACGCTCCGGCCGCACCTATCGCTGCGGCGACGCCGCCCGCCGGGCGCTCATCGATCTCGTCTCCGGCGAGAACGTGCAATGCCGTGCCGCCGGCCGAGACCGATACCAGCGCATTCTGGCCCGGTGCACGGTGAAGGGCACCGACATCGGGGCGCGAATGGTGGAGGAGGGCTGGGCCGTGTCCTATGGGCGGGATTACGACCTTCAGGAGGCCCGCGCGAGAAACCGTGCGGCGGGCCTCTGGGCCGGCGAGTTCGAGCGCCCGCAGGATTGGCGGCGCTCCCGCGTGGGCGATTGAAACGGGCGCGACCGCGTGACCCTCGTCCTCCGCTCGCGAAAGCCATCGGGAATTCCCATCTGAAGCGGATGAATCCTTTACCCGATTTCGAAGACCTCTCTGGCCGGTTGAGAGCCTGCCGCATCTGCCGGGACATGCCGCGTTATGGCGCGGCCTTGCCCCATGAGCCGCGCCCCATCGTCCAGGGCAGCGCCTCTGCCCGTCTTTGCATCGCGAGCCAGGCTCCCGGCACCCGCGCCCATGCCAGCGGGATTCCGTTCGACGACCGTTCGGGCACGAGGCTGCGGGAGTGGCTCGGTCTCGACAGAGCCGCCTTCTACGACGCGTCCAAGGTCGCCATCGTGCCGATGGGGGCCTGTTTCCCGGGGCAGGACGCCAAGGGCGGAGACCTGGGCCCACGCCGGGAATGCGCCGAAACCTGGCGGCAGCCGCTCATTCGGACGCTTCCCGATCTCGATCTCGTCCTTCTCATCGGCCAATACGCACAAGCCTGGCATCTCGGCGACGGTTTTCGGGGCGGGCTGACCCATACGGTCCGGCGATGGCGGGAGCTTCTCGCCAGTCCGGAGAGGCCCCGCATCCTGCCGCTTCCGCATCCCTCCTGGCGCAACAATGGCTGGCTCAGGACCCATTCCTGGTTCGAAGAGGAGCTTTTGCCTGTTCTTCGCGCCGAAATTCGCTCTATGTTCAAGCTCGACCATTCAGGAGCCCGGAAAGCATGAGTCTCACGACCCTGCGCTGCACCATCGAAGGCCCGGTCGCCACCATTGCGCTGGCCCGGCCCGACAAGCTGAACGCATTGAACGGCACCATGCATGCCGAGTTGCGGGAGACCCTCGACAGGTGCGAGCGGGACGATGCCGTGCGCGTGGTGGTGCTGACCGGGGAGGGCAGGGCGTTTTCCTCGGGCCAGGACCTGACCGAGGATCTGCCGAAGGACGGGCAGGGCCGCGTCGATCTGGGACCTCCGCTCGCCCGCGACTACAATCCCCTGATCCTCAAGCTCGCCGATTACTCCAAGATCACCGTCGCGGCCCTCAACGGTCCGGCCGTGGGCGCCTCCATGAACATCGCGCTCGCCTGCGACATCGTGCTGGCCGCGCGCTCCGCCTACCTGCAGGAGGCCTTCGCCAGAATCGCCCTCGTGCCGGATGCGGGCGGCACCTGGATCCTGCCTCGCCTCGTCGGGCCCAAGCAGGCGCTCGCTCTCATGCTCACCGCCGAACCGGTCCCTGCCGAGGAGGCACAGCGGATGGGCCTCGTCTTCAAGGTCTTCGACGATGCGTCCTTCGCGGTCGACGTGGCCGCCTTCGCGGCCCGGATCGCCGCGGGCCCCGGCTTGGCTCAGCGCCTGACCAAACGGGCCGTGGCGGAAAGCCTCTCGAACGATCTGCAGGCTCAGCTCGATCTCGAAGCCCGGCTCCAGCGGGAGGCGGGCTTCAGCCGCGATTTCGCCGAAGGCGTCGCCGCATTCCGCGAGAAGCGTGCGCCGCGCTTCGAAGGCCGGTGAGGGAGCAAACCATGCGCCGCATGCCCTGGATCCTCATCCTCGCAACCTTGGCCATCGTGATCGGGCTCTTCATGGGCCGCGATCCCGAACACGCCGCGCGCCTGTCCGAGATGCATCGGAACGTGGCGCTCACGGGTGATACCCGCGATATGGTCCTCATGCTGCTCGCCCTCGGGATCGGAGCTTTCGTCGTCTACCTGACCATGACGCGGCGGTAGTGCGTCCGGACGCGCCCCGGTTTGTTCACGGGACGTTCAAGAGGATCATCCTAGCTTTCCTGCGTCATGCCCGCTTTCCGGGCGCAAGAAGGTTCGCGCACCGTGCACCACCTGAAACGTGCTATCGTTTTCGCCGTCTTCGTTCTGACGGCCGCTGCGGGGGCGGCCCCTTCCGCCTCCGCCCAACAGCGCCTTGCCCTGGTGATCGGCCAGAGCTCTTATGACGGCCGCCAGCTTGCCACGGCGGCCAACGACGCGGGCCTGATCGCCCAGACGCTCACCAGCGCCGGGTTCGAGGTCATCCAGGGCCGCGATCTCAACGCCAACGATCTGCGCGGAGTGGTGCGCGACTTCCTGGACAAGGCCCAGGAGCTCGGCGATGACGGCGCCGCGATGGTTTATCTCTCGGGCTATGGTCTCCAGCTCGACGGCGAGAACTATCTCCTGCCGGTGGATGCCCGCATCCAGCGGGATACGGACATTCCCATCGACGGTTTCCGCCTGTCGGATCTGGTCCGCTCGATGGAACGCATCGCCGCCCAAACCCGCATCGTCGTGGCCGACATGGCGCGCGATTTTCCACTGCCCGCCGGCAGCGATCCGGTCGCCCGCGGCCTCGCTCTCATGGAGCCGCCCACCGGATTCCTGATTGCTTTCTCCTCGGGGCCGAACATCACCACGGGCGATGCGCCCGGACCCTACGGCCATTACGCCACGGCCCTGGCCGAGACGATGCGCCAGCCTGGCGTGCCGGTGAACGAAGTGTTCAGCCGCGTTCGCCTGCGCACGCACGAAACCACCCAGGGCCTGCAGACCCCCTGGCACATGGCCAATCTCGGCAAGACGGCCTTCACGTTCTTCGAGCCGGAGGAATCGGCGTCTGTGCCGCCTCCGGTTCGCGAGGTGCGGCGCATCGAGGAGGTTTCCGCCGAGGAGGCCTACAACCTCGCCATCGAGCGCGATACGATCCAGGATTATCAGGCGTTCCTGCGCCGCTATCCCGATCATCCGTTCGCCCGCCGCGTCTCGGCGCTGCTGGCCGCCCGCCGCGAAGCCGTCGTTTGGCGGCGCACCGTGACCCGCAACACGAGCGAAGCCTACTGGACCTATCTGCGTCGTTACCCGAACGGCCCGCATGCCGCAGATTGCCGCCGCAGGCTCGTGCGTCTGTCCGCGCCGATCGCTCCCCCGCCCGTCTTCGAGGAGGTGATCTATGAGGATCTGCCGCCTCCGCTTCCCGTGGTGGAGCGGATCGAGGTCATCGAGGTCGTGACGATCATTCGCGATGCGCCGCCGCCTCCACCTCCGCCGGTCTATTTCCGGTCCTATTATGAGGAGGACGTGGAGTTCATCACCATCATCCGCGAGCCTCCTCCGCCCCCGATCCTGGTCGGCGTGCTGCCGATCCCGGCTCCGATCCCGGTGCCGCGCTATGCTCGTCCGCCGCGTTCGTTCTACCAGCCGATCGCGCCCGTGACGCCTCGCGGCCCGGTTACCATTCCCGTGGCGCCGCCACCCATCGCCGGCCCCCTGATAGGCAGGCAGGATGCACCCCGTCCGCCGCGCGGTTTCCGGCCGGAGCCGGTGGTGCCGCGCCAGCCCGGGCTGATCGCACAGCCCGAGCCGATCCCGGTCGCGGCGCGTCCGGCTGAGCCACGTCGGCCGACTGCCCGTGAGCTTTCGGGATACCCGTCCCGGCCCCGTCTGCCGAGCCGCCCGATTCCGGTACCGGCGGCTGCGAGGCCGGAGGCGGATCGTCCTGCCCCTGCGGCTCCCCGCCCGGCCGTTCCCGTCCCGGGCGCTCCCGGAAGGCCCGGCCCGGCCGGGGATGACAGGCAGGACCGGGCGTCCAGGCCCACGCTTCCGGCTGCGCCACGGCTCGACCGTTCGCCCTCCGCCCCATCAGCCCGGGATGTGCCGGATGCGCGGCCGCGTGCTCCCCGTCCGGGTCCCGAGCAGGACCGGCCTTCCACAGCGCGTCAGCCTCGTCCGAACGTCGAGCGGGAGCGGCCTGCCGCGCCGCGCCTGCGCCCGGATGTCGAGCGGGAGCGGCCTGCCGCGCCGCGCCTGCGCCCGGATGTCGAGCGGGAGCGGCCTGCATCATCGCGCCTGCGCCCGGATATCGAGCAGGAGCGTCCTGCCCTGCCGCGTCCCTCGCGGCCTCGACTGGACGACGATCGTCGGGATGAACGGCGTCCCGCGCGCCCGGTCGTCCGCGAGGAGGAACGTGCGCGTCCGCCTCGCCCTGCCGCGCAACCGAGGCCGGAGCCTCGGATCGAGGTGCCGCGTCCTGTTCAGCCCGCGCGTCCGCGTGTGCCGCAAGCCGAGCCAGACAGCGCTGCGCGGCAGCCGCGTGAGATCCGTGAGATCCGGCGGCCTCAGCCGATGATCGAGCCTCGTCCGGCTCCGCAAGAGAGATCCGTGGCCCAGCCCCGGCCGGCGCCCGCCGCCCGGCCTTCGGCCCCACGGATGCCCTCGGCCAGCGAAGAGATCCGGAGGCCGTCGGCCCCTGCGCAGAACAGGCCGGCCTGCAGGCCCGGAAGGCCCTGCCAAGAGGACTGAGCGAGAATTGAACGAGGACTGGAGCATCGGACCCGAAAATGGATTTGCACCTTCGGGAGCCATCCGATGCTCCGGGCTTCAAGCAGCGCATCGTGCGAAAAATGCCGGGTCCGTTTCCTCGCACGATGCGCTAACGAAGAGCGCCGGAGACCCGCGAGTCCCCGGCGCTCTTCGTCCTCGTGGGATGTCCGTGGGTGAAAGGGCGGCCCGGCTTACTTCTCGAGCCGCGCGATGAGGCTCGACGTGTCCCAGCGATTGCCGCCCATCTTCTGCACGTCGGCATAGAACTGATCGACCAGGGCCGTCAGCGGCAGGCTCGCACCGCTCCTGCGGGCCTCATTCAGCACGATCGACAGATCCTTGCGCATCCAGTCCACGGCGAATCCGAAATCGAACTTGCCCTGGTTCATGGTCTTGCCCCGGTTCTCCATCTGCCAGGAGCCGGCGGCGCCCTTGGAGATCACGTCCAGCACAGCCTCGATGTCGAGCCCGGCCTTCTTGCCGAAGTGAATGCCCTCGGCGAGACCCTGCACCACGCCTGCGATGCAGATCTGGTTGATCATCTTGGTGAGCTGGCCGGCGCCGGCCGGGCCCATGAGGCGGGAGGCGCGGGCGAAGCTCATGATCGCGGGTTCGGCCTTTGCATAGACCTCGGCATCGCCGCCGCACATGACGGTGAGAATACCGTTCTCCGCACCGGCCTGACCGCCGGAGACCGGCGCATCGATGAAGGAAAAGCCCTTGTCCTTCGCGGCGGCATGGAGCTCGCGGGCGACCTCGGCCGAGGCGGTGGTGTGATCGACGAAGATCGTGCCCTCGCCCATGCCGTGGAAGGCGCCGTCCTCCCCGAGCGTGACCTGGCGCAGGTCGTCGTCGTTGCCCACGCAGGCGAATACGATCTCCTGGCCTTCCGCGGCCTCGCGTGGCGTCCCGGCGGCGCGGCCGCCGTTCTCCGATACCCATTTGTCGGCCTTCGCCCTGGTGCGGTTGTAGACCGTCACCTCGTGACCCTTGTCCTTGAGATGCCGTGCCATGGGATAACCCATCACGCCCAGACCCAGAAAAGCGACCTTCGCCATCGTGTGCTCCCGTTACGTCCCGTGCTCTGGTTCTAGGAACAGACTGGGCAGGGGTCAAACGGCTCTATTTGATATCGAAGGAAAAATATTCGGCCCGGATCCGGTCATAGGTGCCGTCTGCCTTCACCTGCGCGATGGCGTGGTTGAACCGGGCGCGCAGATCCTCGTCCTGCTTGCGAAGGGCGATGCCGTAGAGCTCGCGGCGGTAGGCCGGATCGGCCGGGGCGTCGCCCAGCACGTGGCAGCACTCGCCCTCTCGGCTCTTCAGGAACTTCGAAAGCAGAAGTTCATCCCCGAAGACCGCATCGAGCCGTCCCACGAGCAGGTCGAGATTGGCTTCGTCGGGCCTCGCATAGAGAACGATCTCCGACTCCTTGTAGAAGGTCTTGAGATAGGTCTCGTGATCGCTGCGCTCGGTCGTGCCGATCCTCTTGCCTGCGAGCGCCTGCGGCGTGACCTCGCCGGGCGTCACCTCCCTGGGGCCGACGAAAACCGCGGGAATACGATAATAGGGATCCGTGAAGGCGACCCGCTTCTGGCGCCGCTCGGTGATTTCCAACGAGGACATGATCGCATCGTATTCGTGATCGATGAGGCCCTTGATGATGCCGTCCCATTCGTGCTGGACGATTTCGCACCGGGCCTGCATCACTTCGCAGAGGCTCCTCAGAAGATCGACCTCGAAGCCCTGCAGCTCGTTGGTGTTGGGGTCGATGAAGTTGAAGGGTGGATAGGCGCCCTCCATTGCGATGCGGATTGCAGGCTTCGATGGAGGCGCCGCTTCTTCAGCCGAAGCCATGGGCGTGCCAAGGGGCACAACAAGCCCCGCCAGGAGGGCCGCAAGAATTGCCAGTTTTCGCCCCGGATCGAACGCGCGCACAGTTCTTCAGCCTGTTAGGTCAGCGCCGATATCACGTGAAAAGGGTGCGGCAGTCAATCGACGGAAAGACGCACGAATTCGGCTTTCCCGTCGAGGAGCGGTTTACCCGCCCGTCATGCTCATGTGGCGGCTGACGGCGGGACGGGCATGGTTCCGGTCGATGATGAAGTCATGCCCCTTGGGCTTGCGGGCGATGGCAGCGACGATGGCCTGATCGAGCAGCTTGTTGTCCTCCGAGGCGCGAACGGGCGCACGGAGATCGGCGGCATCTTCCTGGCCCAGGCACATGAAGAGCTGGCCGGTGCAGGTCAGCCGCACCCGGTTGCAGCTCTCGCAGAAATTGTGCGTCAGCGGCGTGATGAACCCGAGCTTGCCGCCGGTCTCCGCCACCCTCACGTAACGGGCCGGGCCGCCGGTGCGGTCGGGAAGATCGTGCAGCGTATAGCGCTCTTCGAGGCGCCGTCTCACCTCCGACAGAGGCAGGTACTGGTCGATGCGCTGCCCATCGATCTCGCCCAGCGGCATCACCTCGATGAGCGTCAGGTCCATGCCGCGGCCATGGGTCCAGCGGATGAGGCTCTCGATCTCGCCCTCGTTCACGTCCTTGAGCGCCACGGCATTGATCTTGACCTTGAGGCCTGCGGCCTGCGCGGCGTCCAGTCCCAGCATCACCTTGGAGAGGTCGCCCCAGCGGGTGATCCGGCGGAACTTGTCCGGGTCGAGCGTGTCGATGGAGACGTTCACGCGCTTCACCCCGCAGGAGGCGAGCTCGTGAGCGAAGCGCGCGAGCTGCGAGCCGTTGGTGGTGACGGTGAGCTCGTCGAGGGCGCCGGATTCGAGATGGCGCGAGAGGGAGCGGAACAGGCTCATGATGTCCCGCCGCACCAGCGGTTCGCCGCCGGTGATGCGCAGCTTGCGGACGCCCTGCCCGACGAAGGCGGTACAGATGCGATCCAGCTCCTCCAGGCTCAGGAGATCGCGCTTGGGCAGGAACGCCATGTCCTCGGACATGCAATAGACGCAGCGGAAATCGCAGCGGTCGGTCACCGAGACGCGCAGGTACGTGACGGCGCGCCCGAAGGGATCCAGCAGGGAAGGGCCGGGGGAGGGCGATTGAAGCTGGATCGGTGCTCCCTGCATCGGGCGCTGTCCTCGATAATTGGGTATGATGCCTTGCTTTCAATTTAGGATTCAAGCAGCTCTCGTCAAACCACAAAGCCGAGATGAGGTCGAAATCCCATGACACCCGAGCGCTGGCCTACGGAGCTTCGCCTGGCCAAGGACAGGCGAAGCCTGCGCGTCGTCTTCGACGATGGAGCCTCCTTCGACTTGGCCGCCGAATACCTGCGCGTGACGAGCCCCTCGGCGGAGGTTCAGGGCCACAGCCCGGCCGAGCGCAAGACGGTGCCCGGCAAGAAGGACGTGGAGATCATCGGCGTGGAGCCCGTGGGCAACTATGCCGTGAAGCTCGTCTTCGACGATCTGCACGATACGGGCATCTACGGCTGGAACTATCTCTATGAGCTCGGGGCGGGCTACGAGCGGAAATGGCAGGCCTATCTCGACGAGCTGGCCGCCAAGGGCCTGTCGCGCGAGAGGCTGCGGTAAGGGCTGAAGTTGCGAAGTGAACCGGGTTTGCAGGATCTGATTTCACGAAACGTTATTGCATAAGCGTTCATCAGGTGGTAGCCGTTCGGCCGACGAGCATCCCTTCGGAAACCAGATCCCGGATCCTGCCATGCCCCTGACGCTTTCCGTCCAATCCTTCCGCCGGCTCGACGGCACGTCCGTCATCTCCCAGGTCTCGGCCTTCGGGGATGAAACGGGCCACTCCTTCGATAATCCTGTGTTCAGCGCCGACGGGCGCTATGTGGCCTTCCAAACGGAGGCTAGCCTTACACAGGGCGATTCCGGTTTCGTTGACGTCTTCCGCAAGGATCTGGTGACGGGCGCCCTCGTCAGGATCTCCACCGCCGCCGACGGAACCGGAGGAAACGGCAACAGTACCTCCGTTCAGCTCAGCGCGGACGGGCGTTACGCGGTCTTCGCCAGCCAATCGACCGATTTGGGACCCAACGGTCCCGCGAACACAGACGTGTTCTGGAAGGACCTCGCGACGGGCGAGGTCCGGCTGGTGTCCTCCGCTCAATGGACCGGAGCCAACAGCAACAGCTTCAATCCCCGGATCAGTCCCGACGGCCGCTATGTCCTCTTCGAGAGCAACGCCACGAACCTGGCTCCCGGCGATACGCCATCGACCACCGACGTTTTCCTCAAGGACGTCCTCACGAACGCGATCGTGCGCGTATCCGTCTCGGCGAGCGGCGAGGGCGGCAATGCCGCCAGCCAGAATGCGCAGTTTACGCCGGACGGGCGGTTCGTGGTGTTCGAAAGCCGTGCCGACAACCTGGTGGCGGGGGACACGAACGGGGATTGGGACGTTTTCGTCAAGGACCTGACGACGGGCGCGATCAGCCGCGCGTCCACCAACGCCAACGGGGCCGAGGAGGATGGGGACAGCCTCAATGCCCGGATCAGCGCCAATGGCCGCTATGTGTTCTTCGAGAGCAATGCGGCCCTCGTCCCAGGCGACACGGGGACGTCCGACATCTTCCGCAAGGATCTGACCGACGGCTCGATCGTCAAGGTCTCGGCCAACCCGAACGGCGAGGGGGGAAACGGCAACAGTCATTTTGCATCCGTCAGCGCCGATGGACGTTATGTGACCTTTACGAGCCAAGCCACGAATCTCGTGCCGGGCGATCTGACGGGATTTCCGGGCGACATCTTCCTGAAGGATCTTGAGACAGGCGCGATTACCCGCCTCTCGGTCAGGGCCGACGGCTCGGAGGGGGACGGCTCCTCAGGAGTTGACATCCGATCCGAGATCAGCGCCGACGGACGCTATGTGGCGTTCCAGAGCCGCTCCCGCCTTCTGCCGGGCGATGAGGATTTTGCACAGGACATCTTCCTGGTGGACACGGCCTATCTGCCGCACCGGCATGCGATCGTGGAGGGGCGTTACGTGGAGGCGACGCTCGGGGTGGGGGCAGCCTCCAAGGTCAGCATCGCCTGGGGCGACGGGACAA
>JAPSLB010000082.1 GCA_031181145.1 Microvirga sp. | reverse complement strand
ACCCATGTCTTCCGAGCCGAACCGCCGAAAAAGCCAAAGCCTCTCAGCCAATACTTGGATCTTGCCTCCAGAGGAGCCCAAAACACCGCAAGACATCTCGCAGACCTCGGCTCATGGAACACGCCAGAGATAAAACTCCGGGCGATACCCTCGAACCTGCAACGGCCCGAGTGTCTCTTCTCTAAACACGCGACGCCGCTCCCGAGCGTGAACCCAGGAACAGACAGTCGGCGTATCCGGAAAAGGCGCTCCACCTTCTGTCGAGGTGGCGCGGGGAGGCGACACATAATCGATTTCCCAGCGATTGCAAGCGGGAATCGTCGCAAGCCACGATCGGTTCCTCACCCATGCGGCGGGCGAGACAAAGGGGCGATACTTGAACCTGAAGAACGCCCGCGGATCGCCAGGGCACACATTTGGAAAATCGTGGGCCGTGCCCCGCAATACAAGGAAGGGCCGGCTCGGGAGGCGGATGACCGGGCTCGCCCGGCCCAGGAAATACCGACGCGGCCCGGTTCAATAACGGTGTCTTTACCCGTGTTGGTCAGAGTCCGCCGGACCGCACCCGCGGTGGCCTGTTTCCAGTTCCAACAGATTTGTCAGTTCTCATGCGTAAGCCATTAAAGCCCAACGACTTCGCTCCAGCTGCGGCCCAGCCAGACGGCAGGATCCCCGGGAATCAAGCGGAGATTCACAAGCGAAGCGATTCGGTGCAACCGAGCAGCGATAAGTCTGTCTGGGAAGCCCCCTGGTCCTCTGCAGGGGAAACGGAGCCCGGCTGGTGGAAAGCCTTCGCGCTCGACAAGGATGTGAGAGCCACGCGCACTCCCGACCGCTTCATCAGAAAGCAGCCGGACACCAACGTGGTGGCTCTTCCGGCCAGTGAGGCCATGAATGCGGTCCGTCTTGCCCGTGCGGCGGACAGGTCCTGCGAGGAAGCGATCCGCAGACGCCTGGAAAGGCTACGGGCCGCGATGGAGACCAAAACCACGATCTTCTCACCTGCCGCGCCCAAGGCGGATTGCCCGCCGGCTGCGGAGCCGACGGGTGCAGCATCTGGGGCGGACAGGATGGATGAGGTCGCCTTGCCCGCCGAGGCGATCGATGGGCCGGCCGGTGCGCCGACGCCCCATGCCGAAGCGTGCGCCCTGCCCGAGAGCCAGGGGGAGGCTTCTGCCGTGCTCGGCAGCGGGAGCGCCGAAACGGCGACCGTTGATCCGGAAGTCCATGAGGCTGGTCTTGAGCAACCGGCCGCCCCGCAGCTGCCTGTTCCGATGGAAGTCACGCGATCGGTCTTTTCCGCATTCGCATTCCAGTCCGGCCTGTACAGGATTGCGATCTCCCTGAAATCCGGCTTCTCGATCGAACTGCCGGAGGAGGATGCATTTGCGGATGACAGCTTTGCGGCGGATGAAAGCTCGGCGGCGGAGGAGCAGGCCGAATTCACCGCCCCCCTGGAGATCTCGGAGGATGTGCCCGAATGGAACGAGCCTGAGGAGAAGACCGTCTCCGACATGCAGGCGACCGTCGCAGAGCCTCCCGCAGAGGAATTCGATCCTGGCTATCTGGCCCTCTATGGGGAAGAGGTCGCTCCGGCTCCCGTACTGGCCAAAGCGGCAGAGGAGACAACGGAAGCGGTCTTGGCGCCGGCCGACATCCGCCCCGTTCTCCCCGAGGCTTCTCCCTTGCCTGTACACATGCCGGTTGCCCAGGTGATCAGCTTCCCTGCGCCGGAACGTGCGAAAGGCACAGGCTACGAGCTTCCGTCCATCGAATTGCTGGCCGAACCGCCCGAGACAGAAGGTGACATCCTCACCGAAGATATCCTCGAGGAGCGGGCGGGCAGGGTCGAGAAGGTCATCCGTGATTTCGGCGTCAAGGGCGAGGTCATCCATGTCCACCCGGGCCCGGTCGTCACCCTCTATGAGCTGGAGCCTGCACCCGGGGTCAAATCCTCCCGCGTCATCGCGCTCTCCGAGGATATTGCCCGGTCCATGAGCGCAGTCTCGGCCCGTGTGGCCGTGATCCCCGGCCGCAACGCCATCGGCATCGAGCTGCCGAACGAGACGCGTGAGACCGTTTACCTGCGCGAGATGCTTGAGGCTGCCGACTTCAAGGCCTCGACGCAGAAGCTTCCGATCTGCCTGGGAAAAACCATCGGCGGCGAGCCGGTGATCGCGGACCTCGCCCGCATGCCGCACCTGCTCGTCGCCGGCACCACCGGCTCGGGCAAGTCGGTGGCCATCAACACCATGATCCTGTCGCTGCTCTACCGATTCACGCCGGAGCAGTGCCGCCTGATCATGGTGGACCCGAAGATGCTCGAATTGAGCGTCTATGACGGCATTCCCCATCTGCTCACGCCCGTGGTCACCGACCCCAAGAAGGCGATCATCGCTCTGCGCTGGGCAGTGCGAGAGATGGAGGACCGCTACAAGAAGATGGCTCGTCTGGGTGTGCGCAACATCGACGGCTTCAACGCCCGCGTGTCCGAGGCGAAGGCGAAAGGCGAAGTGATTACGCGGACCATCGAGACCGGCTTCGACAAAGAAACCGGAAAGGCTGTCTACGAAGAGGTGACGATCGATCTCACTCCCCTGCCGTACATCGTGGTGATCGTGGACGAGATGGCCGACCTGATGATGGTGGCCGGCAAGGAGATCGAGGGCGCGATCCAGCGCCTGGCCCAGATGGCGCGCGCCGCCGGCATCCACGTGATCCTGGCCACCCAGCGCCCGTCGGTGGACGTGATCACCGGCACGATCAAGGCGAACTTCCCCACCCGCATCTCGTTCCAGGTCACCTCCAAGATCGACAGCCGCACGATCCTCGGCGAGATGGGCGCCGAGCAGCTGCTCGGCCAGGGCGACATGCTCTACATGGCCGGCGGCGGGCGCATCACCCGCGTGCACGGCCCCTTCTGCTCCGACGAGGAGGTGGAGAAGGTGGTCAACCATCTCAAACGCCAGGGCGAGCCTGTCTATCTCGAGGCCGTCACGGCCGACGACGAGGAGACGGATGATTTGGAGGCGTCGGAGCTTCCTCCGGATGATGACGATGTCATGCTGGGGACGTCCGACATCTACGAGCAGGCCGTCAGCATCGTCCTTCGGCACAAGAAGGCGTCGACGTCCTATATCCAGCGGCGTCTGCAGATCGGCTACAACCGTGCCGCCTCCCTGATGGAGCGCATGGAGCAGGAGGGCATCGTCGGACCCGCAAACCATGCCGGCAAACGCGAAATCCTGCGCGGCCTGGGTGAGGACTAGAGGTTATCGATACCTTCAAAACGCAGGAGGAGCCCCCATCCGCGGGTCTCCTCCTGCCATACGCATCCCGCCGCCGGCCCAAAGACCGAACTTTCTCAGTGCTCAACATCCTCCTGATCGCGTTCCGGATGGTTCTCCGCAGTTCAGAGGAGATGCGGCGCAAATCCGGAACAGGGTGAAGAAACCTGTCCGTGCTAAGACTTGACCGGAAGCAGACCGACCAAGGCGCTTCCTCATTTAGGGAATACGGCTTCTCCAGCCTTTGTCCGAAAAGGCGAGGCAGGGCTATCGGGCATCGCTTCAATCGGCGGCTTTCCCGCCATGTCAATCGCTGTCGCACGTCCGCAGTTTCAGCCTCAAGACCGGCATCCACCTATCGTCGTTTCTCTCCATTCTCGCGCCTCGTGCCCCTCACAGACTCAAGCAGCAGGATGAGGAGCAGCGTATGAAGCAAGCAAGCTGCGACAGGACATGCCCGAATGGAGGCAATTGGGTCCGGAGCCGAGGCTAATTCCTGAAAGCCGGCGTGTCTGCGCGGAGGGATTGAGCAACCTCACGGCATTAACGGCATATTCATCAACATGAATACTAATTTAGTTTCTTCTCTTTTAACCTTCCTCTTGAAACTACTTCGTAGGAAGCACGTTTGACTAAAGACGGGCGGTAAGCCCGAGTGTTCAATTCAGGAGTGATCCCATGTCGAAGCGAATCCTTCTCGCAGGCGCCATTCTTGCCTCTCTCGCCCCTGCGGCTGCATTGGCCCAGTCCGGCGGCGCGGCCGCCGGTGCCGCCACGGGTGCTGTCGGTGGAGCCATCGTGGGCGGCCCGGTTGGTGCGGCCGTGGGCGGCGTGACCGGCGCCATCGTTGGCGGCATCGCCGATCAGCAGCAGCCGGAGTTCCGTCAGTATGTGACGACACAGAACGTCCCTTCCTACACCTACAAGGAAGAGGTGCGCGTGGGTGCCGTTCTGCCGGAAACCGGCGTGACCTTTTACGAGGTGCCGGCCGAGTACAAGGTGAAGGGCTACCGGTACACGGTGGTGAACGACACTCCGGTTCTGGTTGAGCCGAGCACACGCAAAATCGTGCAGGTTATCCGCTGAACAGCGGTTTCGGACGATAGGAGAGGCGGCCGGCAGGGCCGCCTCTTCTTCGTGTATTGGGCCGGTAGCGTGCCCTCATGCTAATCGAGCGCTCCCGGCTTCGGTCCATCAACGACGCTTTGTGGCTTTTGGTGGAAGAGGATGAAGTCGTTGCCCTTGGCGGTTCTGCTCGCCGCGGTATCAAAATCGGGCGTGACGATGGTGTTCAGCGAGCACGCATATGCCCAGGCATCCCTTGTCAGGAATGTCGGAACAGGTCTGTCCTCAGGAACGGCGCAGTACAGATCCGCTTCGCTCTTGTGCCGGAACAGGTTGTACGTAAGCATCGTGCGTCTCGCGTCTGTCGTGTTGCGAACGGTTCGTCTCATGTGATTCGTGGGGCAAGTCGGAGAAGCCGTTGATCGCGTGGTCGCGATCAACGCTCACCGGCTGCCGTTTCGGCCGGCAGATGACACGCTGCCCAGATAGCCGCCTGCGCCCGGTTGACGGCCC
Source organism: Microvirga sp. (assembly GCA_031181145.1). GTDB lineage: Bacteria > Pseudomonadota > Alphaproteobacteria > Rhizobiales > Beijerinckiaceae > Microvirga. The sequence goes on along the minus strand of JAPSLB010000082.1, from coordinate 2,928 downwards.
CTATCTTTCTGAGAATTGCTTTCACGTGGACCTTCACGGTCGTCTCGGCCAAGTTGAGCTTGCGGGCAATGGTTTTGTTCGGGACGCCTTCTCTCAGCCAGCCCAGAACCTCTATTTCCCGGGCGGACAGGGGTCTCTGCGGAGCAGAGCCGTCGAGTGTTTCACCGACAAGCCCATGCGGGTGTTCGATGCCTCGCATGCCGTCACCCATCAATGCGAGGAGCAGCTCTGACGGGACGACGACCTCGCCGAGAAGCACCAACGCGATGGAATGGACCAAAACATCGCGATTGCTGGTCGTGAGACAGAACCCGTCGACGCCGGCATGACGAGCCGCCATGATGGCGTTGAGCTCGAATTGATCGGCGAGAACAACCACACGCGCGGCCGAATTGCGGGCTTTCAATTCGGCCACGAATTCGGGGATTGCGGTCGGGCAGTACTTCTCATCCACGATGAAGAGCTCTAACGCCGCATTCCCGAGAGCCGCTGTCCGAGGGAGGTCCTGAGCTGCTGCATCCGATAAGACGAAACGTGGGCCGCAGAAGATCTGCTCCATCCCCGCATGAAGCAGCGGGCTGGCATAAATGTGAGCCTTGATGGCGCACGATTCTCCGGCGCTCATGGCAAGCTCTCGTTCCTGATTGGCGACAGAAGGTGACATGGGCAGCTTTCAGCTCACAGCAGGAAGATTGTTGCGTGGTGCGGCATGAGCTTCACCGGATGATGTAGACGATCTGGTGCGAAGCCGCGTCGACGATGACCCTGTGTCCTTGAACGATCGCATATCGGTAGGATTCATGCTGCGGGACCGCGTAAAGATCGACTCCTTCGGGGAGCGTTTCGCCGATCTTGAGCCGCGGAATATCCCCATCCTCCGCTGCCGGCTCCGACCATGCCCGGGTCCTCTGGTCGGCCGACAGGTGTGCCCCAATCTTTCGAACCGTAGCGACCGCCCCCGTGAGAGTTCCGGCCTGTGCAGAGACCACATTGGCACCGGAGCTTTGCGGGACGATACCCGCTCCGTCAAAGGCCGCCAGAGCGCCCAGCGACGACACGACAGCGAGCAGGATGAGTCGTATCCGCATTGTGGAACTCCTTCGCCTGTCTGAAAGCAGAACGGATGGCGTTCCGAATTATTCCGGCAGATCGGAAAATTCCGTGTCGGGGACGCTCGCCGCACCTTATACCCGGCGCCGCACCTCCTCTAGAGCCTGGAACTCGGCGCCATCGGTGAGCGGTTCGCCGGCCCCGGAGTTCTCAAGGTAGCTTGCCATGAGATCCGATCCGCCGCTCGGGACATAAGCCGTGTTCGAATCTGTCGACGCGAGCGCAAAGGTAATCGTCCAGTCGCCATCGTAGCAGGCGACCGCGTCCGACGTAACGGAATGCGCTTGGAGCTTGAATTCTCGGCACAGTTTCCCGTTCGCCATGCGGAATGTGGAGATTACCCGCATTCGCCCGAAGGAAAGGTCCCGCTCCCGTCCCGAGGGACTTTCGCTCAGGACACGCCGGACCTCCGGATCCGCAAGGTGCATGATGGGATCGGACGACGAGGGCGGGAGACCTTGCCGCCCCGCAAGATAGCCGACTGCCGCTACAGCAAGTGCCGCGACGCTTGCCGCCAGAGCCATCCCGGATCGCGGCCTTCCGGCGAAAAGCGCGCTCCGCGGGGCCTGGAGACTGGGGGGACCGGATGGCGGTTGCTCGCGGCTATGCCCTTCAAACCGGTCGATCTGTGTCTGAACCGCGGCCCGCAGTTCAGGCGGAACGTCGGATGCCGTCTCCTCCGGGAACGCCGACCGGATCAGCCGGCGGCTGCGCATGAACTCCGCGATCTTTCCGGCAATCGCCGGATCGTTCGCCATGGCCTGCTCGACGGCGGCTGCCATCGGTTCGCCGAGCTCTCCGTCAGCGAAAGCCATGAGAACCTCGTCGCTGAAATGAACCTGTGCCATCGGCATCTCCCCCGCAGGCGCTTCCGTTAGGCCGCAGCCGTCATCTCAACGAGCCGCCTGCGGGCTCGCGCGAGGCGGCTCATCACCGTGCCGATCGGAATGCCGAGAATCTCGGCCGCTTCCCGATAGGCGAGATCCTCGACACAGACGAGGAGCAGTACCTCCCGCTGTTCCGGCGGCATTTCGCCGATGATCTGCTGAATCTCCGCCAGCAGCAGCTTGTTCAGAATCGGCTCTTCGCCTGCATCGCCGACGATTTCCGTCCGTGCCGTTACATCCTCGTTCATGCCTTCGGTCCTTGACCGCCTCAGGTGATCGATCCAGTTGTTGCGCATGATGCGGAAAACCCATGCGTCGAAGCGCGTCCCGGGGGTCCATCGATCCGCGTTGGCAAGTGCCCGCTCGCAAGCGCTTTGCACGAGATCGTCTGCCTGGGACGACGAACGGCAAAGCACCAGGGCGAAGCGCCTCAGACGTGGCAGAAGCGCCACAAGTTCCTGTCCGATGGCTGTTGGCATTGCTGCTCCGCGCGTCGCCCTCTTAATCACGAGAACGGATTCCAGCCCGTTTTATTCCCGCCGGATACAAAGTCGGGCTGTATCGTTATGGTTATTGATCTGTCCTGACATGACCATACGCCAAGTATATCATTCTCTGCCGCTCGGACGAGCGAAGCGTCCGATACCGGGTTGAAAAACTTCGCAACAGAGCAACATGCCCCTTCCGGCTCATGCGAGCGTCTCAGGCCTGCGCATGCCGGAAAAGAGCCGTGAGGAACCGCGATGGCGCGTTGGTGGCGATACCTGGTGATACTGGCGGGAAGCGTAGCCATTGCAGCACCTGTTCGGTTCCACGTCGATTACAGCTCACCTGTTGACCTCCAACTTACGCCATCATCCGCCTTCGCCAAGGCTGGTGGCGGAGGGAATGGAAATGCTGGCGGGAACGGCAATTCCGGGAACGGGAATGG
>JAPSLB010000081.1:5592-7829 GCA_031181145.1 Microvirga sp. | reverse complement strand
GCAGCATGGCCAAGTTTCAGAGCCTTTACGAGGCCGTCAGGGACAATCTCCGCGATGGGGACACCGTCGCCTTCGAGGGATTTACCCATCTCATCCCGCATGCGGCGGCCCACGAGGCGATCCGTCAGGAGCGCAAGGACCTTACGCTGATCCGCATGACCCCTGACATCATCTATGACCAGATGATCGGCATGGGGCTCGCGAAGAAGGTCGTCTTCTCCTATGCGGGCAATCCGGGTGTCGGCCTGCTGCGCCGCATGCGCGACGCCATCGAGAACGGATGGCCGCGTGCCATCGAGACAGTGGAGCACAGCCACGCCGCCATGGCCAACGCCTACGAGGCCGGGGCAGCCGGCTTGCCATGCGCCGTCTTCCGCGGCTATCGCGGTGCGGGCCTGAGGGATGTGAATCCCGAGATCCGCAGCGTCACGTGTCCGTTCACGGGCGAGGAACTCGCCGCTGTTCCCGCCCACCGCCCGGACGTCGCCTTCATCCATGCGCAGAAGGCGAACAGGCGCGGCGATGTGCTCATCGAAGGCATAGTCGGCGTGCAGAAGGAGGCGGTCCTCGCGTCCAAGCGATCCGTCGTGACCGTCGAGGAGATCGTCGACGACTTCGACGATCTTCATCCGAACCTCTGCGTGCTGCCCCATTGGACGATCACGTCCATCTCCCATGTGCCGGGTGGCGCGCATCCGTCCTACACCCATGGCTACTACGAGCGCGACAATGCGGCCTATCTCGAATGGGACAAGGTATCCGCGGATCGCGACCTGTTCATGCACTGGATGAAGACGAATGTTCTCGAGGCGGGGCCGCAAGCCTTCGCGGAACGCGTGAAAGGGCTGTGACCATGGCGACGATCACCGATTTCACTCCCAACGAAATGATGACGATCGCGGCCTCCCGCGCTCTGTCCAACGACGACGTATGCTTCGTGGGCATCGGCGCGCCGTCGGCGGCGTGCAACGTGGCGCGGCTCACCCATGCGCCGGACATCACCCTGATCTATGAAAGCGGAACCATCGGCACGGCGCCGAGCGTCCTGCCGCTCTCCATCGGCGACGGGGAGCTCTGCGAGACGGCGCTCACCACCGTCTCGGTGCCCGAGATGTTCCGCTACTGGCTTCAGGGCGGGCGCATCTCCATCGGTTTCCTGGGGGCCGCCCAGCTCGACCGCTTCGGCAACATCAACACCACCGTGATCGGCGATTACCGCAAGCCCAAGGTGCGCCTGCCCGGCGGCGGCGGCGCGCCGGAGATTGCCACGTCGTGCAAGGAGGTGTTCATCACCATGAAGCAGGCGACGCGCGGCATGGTGGAGAAGATCGACTTCTACACCTCCTTCGGCCACGGGGATGGCGGCGATCACCGCCAACGCCTTGGCATCACGACGAAGGGGCCGACGCTCCTGATTACCGACCTCGCGCTCTGGAAGCCGGATCCGGAGACCAAGGAATTCACCGTGGTGTCCCTGCATCCGGGCGTGACGCGGGAGCACGTGCAGGATACCTGCGGCTGGAAGGTGCGCTTCTCCGACCACCTCGAAGAGACGAAGCCGCCTTCCGAACTTGAACTCACCACCTTGCGCGAGCTCCAGGCCCGGACCGAGCGCGCCCATGGCGGCAAGAAGGGAAGCTGAAGATGCGTGACGCTTACATCTGCGCCTATCTGCGCACACCGATCGGCCGCTATGGCGGAGCATTGTCCAGCGTGCGCGCGGACGATCTGGCGGCCATCCCGCTCAAGGCGCTCGTGCAACGGCACCCGCGGATCGATTTCGAGGCCGTCGATGACGTGATCTATGGCTGCGCCAATCAGGCCGGGGAAGACAACCGCAACGTCGCCCGCATGGCCGTGCTGCTGGCGGGTCTGCCCGATTCCGTGCCCGGCACTACGATCAATCGCCTGTGCGGATCGGGCATGGATGCGGTGATTGCGGCAGCACGCGCCATCAAGGCCGGCGAGGCCGAGCTGATGATCGCGGGCGGCGTCGAGTCCATGTCGCGCGCGCCCTTCGTGATGCCGAAGGCCGAGACGGCTTTCTCCCGTGCCGCGGAGATCTACGACACCACCATCGGCTGGCGCTTCGTCAACCCGTTGATGAAGAGCCAGTACGGCGTCGATTCCATGCCCGAGACCGGTGAGAACGTGGCCGAGGATTACCGTGTCTCGCGCGAGGATCAGGATGCCTTCGCCCTGCGCTCGCAGCAGAAGGCCGCCGCCGCCCAGGAGGG
>JAPSLB010000081.1:0-5492 GCA_031181145.1 Microvirga sp. | reverse complement strand
CTTCTTTACCAACGAGGCGGAGGTCTCTGCCCTGTTGGAGACGGAAGCCGCACTCGCGCGGGCTCAGGCCGAGGTCGGGCTGATCGGGAACGAAGCCGCGCTGAGGATTGCCGAGGCTTGCCGCAGCTTTCGACCGGACTGGAACGGGCTGGCGGAGGGGCTCGCGCAGGATGGGGTGGTCGTTCCCGCATTCGTGAGGCAGCTGCGGGCGACAGTCGGCGAGCCTCATGCGAAGGCCGTGCATCTGGGCGCGACGAGCCAGGACATCATCGACACGGCTCTCGTCCTTCGCCTGAAAGGCATCGTGGAGATCCTGGGCCGCCGCATGAGGGACCTGGCCGCAGCTCTCCGCGATCTACGCGCGCGGGACGGGGCCGTGACGCTGATGGCTCACACGCGCATGCAGCAGGCCCTGCCGTTCACGGCGGCCGACAAGGTCGACACCTGGCTTCAGCCGTTGGAGCGCCATGCCGAGCTCCTGGAGAACCTTGCGCCCCGTCTTCTGGTGGTGCAACTGGGCGGACCCATCGGAACTCGCAGCGAAATGAAGAGCCATGGCGATGCGGTGGCCGACGCCATGGCGGAGATCCTCGGTCTCGGCTGCGGCCCGTCCTGGCATTCCCAGCGGGATCGGATCGGTGAGTTCGCGGCCTTTCTCTCGCTTCTGTCAGGGGCCCTCGGCAAGATCGGGCAGGATTTGGTCCTGATGGCACAGAACGAAATCGGGCAGGTGCGTCTCGCCTCCGGCGGCGGGTCGTCTGCCATGCCGCACAAGTCCAATCCGGTTCAGGCGGAGGTTCTGGTCACGCTTGCCCGCTACAATGCCGGTCTGCTCGGTACCCTCCATCAGGCCCTCGTACACGAGAACGAGCGTTCGGGCGCGGCATGGACTTTGGAATGGCTCGTGCTGCCTCAGATGGTGGTGGCAACGGCGGCCGGATTGAACAAGGCGCAGGCGCTGGTGAAGAGCATGGGCTTTCTGCCGCCCTCGCCAGCCGATCATTAGGCATCGCCGACGATGACGGTCACTCTGCCGTTTCCGCCGCAATCGGGACAAGGCCTCTCGTCCAGATGGCCCGAGCCGTTGCAGGTGGGGCAGATGTTCTCAGCCGTCTGCTTGGTGCCGGGGACATCTTCGTCGCCGGGGTTTTTCACGTTTTTACCGCCCATCCCGTGTCTCCTTTGCGGGTGAACGCCGTGGGCGGTCGGCGGTTCGCCTCGACAACGGCGGACGACACAAGAACAAAAGGCGTCGCACACGACGTCGCGTGGAAGGGAAGGACAATGCGCACCAAGGTTGCGATCATCGGCGCAGGTCCAGCAGGTCTCCTGCTGGGGCAGCTCCTGCACAAGCAAGGTATCGAGACGATCGTCATCGAAAGGAGGAGCCGGGACTACGTGCTCGGCCGCATCCGTGCGGGTGTGCTGGAGCAGGGAACCGTCGGGCTCCTCGAGAGGGCGGGCGTCGGCGAGAGGATGCGCGCCGAGGGGTTGGTGCATGACGGGGTCGAATTCTGTTTCGATGGAGACAGGCACCGCTTCAACTTCCGGGAGCTGATCGGACGCACGGTGACCGTCTATGGCCAGACGGAGGTCACCCGCGATCTCATGCAGGCCCGGGACGCCTCGGGAGAGGTTTCTTTCTACGAGGCGGATGGCGTGACGATCCATGACTACGACACGGACAAGCCGAAGGTCCGCTTCGTGAGGGATGGCGCCGCGCAGGAGATCGCCTGCGACTTCATCGCGGGATGCGACGGTTTCCACGGCGTCTGCCGCGCCAGCGTTCCGGCCGGGGCGCTGATCACCTTCGAGCGCGTCTATCCGTTCGGCTGGCTCGGCCTCCTGGTCGACCGGCCACCGGTGGCCGACGAGCTGATCTATGCTCATCACGAGCGGGGCTTTGCCCTCTGCTCCATGCGCTCGCCCACCCGTAGCCGCTACTATGTTCAGGTTCCCTCCGGGGAGAGAGTCGAGGACTGGTCCGACGAGCGCTTCTGGGACGAGTTGCGCCGGCGCGTGGACGAGGAGACGGCGGACAGGTTGGTCACCGGCCCTTCCATCGAGAAATCCATCGCCCCACTGCGGAGTTTCGTGGCTGAGCCCCTCCGGTTCGGCCGCCTGTTCCTGGCCGGCGACGCCGCTCATATCGTGCCCCCCACGGGAGCCAAGGGATTGAACCTCGCGGTCAGTGACGTGGGAGCGCTGGCCGAAGCGCTGACCGAATTCTACCACGAGCGGTCTTCAGCGGGCATCGACGGGTACTCGGTGCGCGTTCTCGCCCGTGTCTGGAAGGCCGAGCGCTTTTCCTGGTGGATGACATCCATTCTCCACGCCTTCCCGGACACCGATGCCTTCGGACGGCGGATGCAGCGGACGGAATTCGACTACCTGATCGGCTCGGAGGCAGCCTCGAAGTCCTTGGCCGAGAATTATACCGGGCTGCCTCTGTAACCGTTTCCAGGTGTGAACAGCACTTAAGACCAGTATGGACAGGAGGCGACCAATATGAGACCAGTTAGGGGTGACCCTGACTGGCCCCGAACCCCGCTTCCGGTCCCTGTACCGGCAATCCGTGCCTGGCTCCCGTATCAATGAAGACGGGTTGGGCCTGCTCGGCCATTGTGCCTGGATCATCGACGGGGCCACAGGCCTCTCGACCGAGCAGTTGACCGGGGGCGGCAGCGATGCCGCCTGGCTCGCGGGCGCGGTCAGCGAGACCCTGGAAAAGCTGGCTGACGAGGGGCACGGGGGAGCGGATCTCCTCCGGCGGTTGGAGATCGAGATCGGCCGGGCCTTCGAAGAGGCGACCGCCCATCTTCCTGGCCGCCATGTCCACCATGCTCCTTCCGCTTGTCTCGGCTTCGTTCAAGCCCGACAGGTCGGTGCCGGGCGGTTGCAGGTCGAGGGGCGCTTTCTCGGCGACGTGGTCGCTCTGGTGCCTTCGGAGCAGGGCGTCTTACGCTGGACGGACGAGCGGGCGAAGCCCTTCGAGAGAAAGACGCTTGCCATGCTCAACTCCGAAGGGCATGAGCCGGGCCGGATACCAGAGGCGGTCAGGCGTCAGATCCTGGACAATCGCACCAAGCTCAATCGGCCGGACGGTTACTGGGTGGTGAATCCGTGCCTGCCTTTCGCCGGGCGCGAGCTGCAGTTCGAGGCGCACATGGAAACCGGCGGACTGATCGTCCTTGCCACGGACGGTTTCATGCGTCTCGTCGATGTTTTTGGTGCCTATACGGATCATTCCCTCCATGTTGCCCTGACCGAGGGCAGGGGGGATGAGCTGATCGAGGAATTACGGGCGCTGGAGCGCAGCGATCTCCTGTCGGGGGCATATCCGCGTGTTAAAACGCACGATGATGCGACCGTGCTCGTGATTGCTGCCGAGACACGCGGCCAGAAGGAGTTCCGAAAGGCGGACCGATAGGCTGCCTGCCGGTGGGAGGACGAGCGCATCGTGCGGAAGAGTGGATCCGGTTTTCCGCGCCAGCGATGCGCTCTTAAGAAGGGGGCATCGGATCAACCCCAAAAGTGGAAACCGCTTTTGGGCCCGATGCTCCAGGACTTCAACGATGAGGGAACCGACGATGAAACTGACCCGACGCATTCTGATGGGCGCTGCCGCTGGCAGCTTCCTGTTCTCAGGCACTGCGGCCATGGCGCAGCAGACCGAGCTCACCTTCTGGAGCTGGCGCCAGGAAGACAAGGCCTTCTACCAGGATGCCATCAAGAAGTTCCAGGCGAAGGAGCCGAACATCTCGATCAAGTTCGAGACCTATGCGCCCGAGAACTATCAGACCATTCTATCCACCGCGCTCGCCGCCGGCCGAGGCCCGGACGTGATCCAGGTTCGCGCCTACGGCAACCTTGAGACCATCGCGTCTCCCGGTTACCTGCTCGCCCTCGACGAGCAGAACGTTCCGGAGCTCGCCAACTTCCCCGAGGCGGCGCTCGCCGCTGAGACGCTGCGCTCCGACGGCAAGGTCTATGCGGTGCCCTTCGCCATGCAGGCGCAGCTCGTCGTCTACAACAAGAAGATCTTCCAGAATGCGGGGGTGAACCCACCGAAGACCTGGGATGAGCTGATGGCCCTGTGTCAGGCGCTCAAAGCCAAGAACATCACGCCGTTCGCCAACGGCACCGCCACCGCGTGGCAGAACGAGACCATCGTCGGCGGTCTTCTGTCGTCCATGCTTGGCAAGCAGTTCGAGGAGGACATCGCCTCCGGCAAGGCGAACTTCACCGATCCGCGCTTCGTTAATGCACTCGCCAAGCTGAAGGACGTCAGCCAGTACTTCTCGCCCAACTTCCAGGGCGTCGATTATCCGTCCTCGCAGCAGCTCTTCGTGGCCGGTCGCGCGGCCATGTTCGCAGGCGGGTCCTACGAGGTCGCCAACTTCAAGAACCAGAACCCGACGCTCGATCTCGGCGTGTTCCCGGCGCCTGTCCTGAAGGAGGGAGACCAGGCTCTCATCGCGACCTATTACGACGGCGGCTATGCGGTGAACGCCAAGAGCGAGAAGAAGGACGCGGCCCTGAAGTTCATCCGCTATCTCGCGACGCCCGAATACGGTACGGCGTTCACCAACACCTTGAAGAACCTGTCGCCGATCAAGGGCATTAAGATTGAAGACCCGATCACGCAGGAGGTGGCGAAGCTCGCCGAGAATTCCATGTCCTACCTGATGCTCGTGCGCTTCCGCTACCAGGAACCAAGCGGCTCGGTGCTGCTGCAGTCGAACGTGCAGAAGATGCTCGCGGGCCAACAGACGCCGGAGCAGGCCGCCGCCGAGATCAACAAGGGCATCGCGACCTATTACAAGCCGTTCCAGAAGTAAGTCTCCGACACGAGGGCGGCGGGTGAGACAGATCCGCCGCCTTTCCTGAAAGCTCGTCCCATGCCCGTCTCGCTCAAACAGGCCCGCACGTTGAAACATCGCAGCTGGGTGGCGTTTCTCGTCGTCCCGCCGGTCGTGTTCATGTCGCTGTTCGTGGTCTACCCGATCCTCTCGGCCTTCGCCTATGCGTTCTACGAATGGCGTGGGCTGGCGCGGGGCGACTTCGTGGGACTGGCCAATTTCAAGGAAGTGCTTTTCGGCGCCACGATGGCGCCGACCGTCTGGAATGCCTTCCTGCACAACGTCTATGCGCTCGTCGCGCTCATGATCATCCAGAACGGCGGAGGCTTCTTTCTTGCGTGGCTCCTCTACAAGGAGCCCTTCGGCTTCCGCTTCCACCGGATTGCGGTATTCGTGCCGGTGGTTCTCTCGACGATCATCGTGGGCTTTCTATGGAAGCTCTTTCTCAATCCGAATTTCGGCATCATCAATCAGGCGCTCTATGCGGTAGGCCTCGATTCATGGGCCAAGCCCTGGCTCGGCGATTCATCCACCGCGCTCGGGGCGCTCATTCTCGCCAACGCCTGGCACTTCGTGGGCTTCCCGACGCTCGTCTATCTCGCAGGGATGCAGCGCATCCCGTCCGAGATC
>JAPSLB010000080.1 GCA_031181145.1 Microvirga sp. | reverse complement strand
GGCGTTCCGGAAGGGTATGATCATGGGTATGCGACTGCGCAAGCTGATCGGAACGGTGGTGATGCTGCTCTTCATCATCACCTACGCGCTGTTGGCCATGGCCATAGCCGAGGGCCGGATCACCGAAGCCCCCAAGCTTGTCCAGACCTTCGCCTACATCGTGCTCGGCCTGATCTGGATCGTTCCGCTGATGCCGCTCGTGCGGTGGATGGCGAAACCGGATAAATCCTAAGCTCCGCCGATTCCCTCGATGATCTTGCCCGTGCCGCCGCAATTCGGGCAGGCGGCGGCGCCCATACGCCCGCTCCCCTTACATTCGGGGCAGATATTCTCGCCTGCGCCAGGAGTGCTCGGCTCGGCCTTGTCGCCGGGATTCAACTTCGTCTGGTCAGAGGCGGCCTGATCGCGCGGTGTATTGCTCATGACGGGACTCGCGTTGTGGCTTCACCGGACAACGCGACAAGAGAATCGCGGTTTCCCGTCGCTCCAAAAGAAAAAGGCCCGCTTGGAAGCGAGCCCGTCTCGTGATCGATGAGCATTCGATCAGTTGCACACCTGACGGGTGCGGTATTCCCAACCCCACCCCGGGACCCATTCGCGGTAGCGCTCGGTCGTGCAGTGCTCGACGTAGACCCGACGGGGCCGGTGGCGGTAAACGACATGAGCCGGTTCTTCCACGTAGACGCGGGTCGGCGGCGGCGGCGGCGGGGGCGCAACATAGACGGGAGCCGGGGCCGCATAGGCCGGTTGCTGGGCGACCGAGGCGCCGAGGATGGTGCCAACGGCGAGGCCGCCCAGGACCCCAACGGCGGCAGCTGCACCAGGAGACATGCGATCACGGGCAGCGGCAGGCTGGGCGGCGGCCAAACCGGTCACCAGCGCCAGAACAGCGGCCGTGCCCGAGAAGAAATTCAAGACCTTCATGAATCGTCACCTATGATCAGGAAGATTTCCTCTCTTCCTTTCTTGACAGTGACTATAAAGCCTCAAACCTCACTGGAAGCTGAACGGATTGTGGCAAAGCCGGCTGCGAACAATATTTCAGTTTGGATGGTAAATTGATCCCCAACGCCGCATGCCTTCAATCACCCGTCGTCCGGAGTGGCACAGAGAGCAGCACGCGCACCAGATCCGCCTGTCGGTTGGTTTCCGTCTTTCTGAAAAGGTTCTTGAGATGGAAGACGACGGTCGTCTGTGCGACGTCGAGTTCCTCTGCGATCTGGTCGAGGCGCTTGCCGTCGATGAGCATCAATGCAACCCGTGTCTCGGACGGCGTCAGATTGTAGAGCTGCACCAAGGTATCGCCAGAAACCTTGGTGCGCTGCTCGGTGTCGATCACGAGCAGCACCACGGCTTCGGGACGCTCATCCACCGCGAAACGCTGCCCGGGCACGAGTACGAGATAAGGCCGCCCCTCTGATGTGCGTGGAAAGGAGACGATCTCGTCGAGAGCCTCCTCCTCGAATGCCCGCTCGATCGCCTGATGCAGCTTCGCGTTCTGCTTAGCCGCCGCCCCTTTCAGCACGCCGCCGGAGACGCTGATGCCGTCATTTTCTCCGACGATCCGCTCGGCCTCCTTGTTCATGAGCCTCACGGCGCCCTTCTCGTCGACGATGAGGACGCCGACGAGGAACCGGTCGAAGGCGAAGGTGGCCTTGTATAGCGCCTCGACGGTGCGTCCGCGGGACGACTTGAGAACTTCCTGCCAGGCTTCCTCGGCGCGGCTGACGGCGCTCGACCGCACACGCGCCACCTGGCTGAGGCGCGCCGCAATGGTGGCGAGCAGAATCTCGTAGTCGATGGGCTTGACGAGATAATCGTCCGCGCCGGCCTGCTTGCCCACAAGCACGTCATTCCGTTCCGCCAAGGCGGTCAGGAAGATGAACGGCACATCCGCCTTGTCCCCCTGCTCGCGAATTGCCTTGAGTACGTCGTAGCCTCCTATGCCAGGCATGGTGATATCGCAGAGCACGAGATCTGGACGCTCGGTCTCGAGCAGCCTGAGCGCCTCGCTGCCGTTGGAGGCCTGGAGCACCCTGTAATTGGCAGCCTCCAGCTCTTCGGCCAGATCGGTCCTCAGATCGTCCTCATCCTCAACGCAAAGGATCGTTTTTTGATCATCCATGGCCTTGCTCACTTATGCAGCCCGCTGCGCCTGGTCGACATTTGATAGGGGTAGATCGAATGTAAACAGGGATCCCTCCGCTTCGAAGCTTTCCACCTGGATCTCTCCCCCGTGCAGGTGCATGATTCTTTGTGCGAAATTCAGTCCAATTCCAGTCCCTGCGATTCCGGAAGCCGTTCTCGCCCGGTAGAACCGGTCGAAGATCTTAGGCAATTCATCCTCCGGAATGCCTATCCCCCAGTCCCTGACAGAGCAGAAGGCGCGTGCGCCTTCCGTCCATACCTTGATCTCCACGACCGGCTTCTCACCCGAATACTTCAGCGCGTTTGTCAGAAGGTTGATGAAGACCTGCTCGATCAGCATCGTATCGCAATAGACCTCGACTGGATACTCAGGCACTGCAAATCGGATAGTGGAGTGTGAATTCAGCTCACTCTGACGCTCACCGATATCCACGACGAGCTGGACGAGGTCGCAGGGCTCGGGGTTCAGCTCGATGCGCCCGGCATCGAGTTTGGCTGCATTCAAAACACTCTCTACGAGGCGGGTCAGGCGGTTGCCTGCATTCCTGATCTTCTGAATGCGCGTGGCGAGCTCATCCGGCGTCAGGCTTGGGCCTCGTCGCAGGATTCGTTGCGCACTGGAATCGAGGATCGCCAGCGGCGTCCGGAACTGATGCGACACCATGGAGACGAAGTTGCGGTAGGCATCCGTCGTCTCACGTTCGCGCTCCAGGGCGGATTGGAGTGCCGCCGCCACCTGCTTGTAAGCCGAGATGTCGGTGAGGCGCACGAAGATCGTGGCGCCGTCCGCTTTCGTGACCGACAGACGGGCCCATACATCCTTCTTGATCAGAACGTCGATCTCAATTTCCTCAAAAGGAGGCTGCGCAACGAGGAGACGATGATCCGCCCCTTCGCACATGGCAAAGCAGCGCAGAAAAACGGGAAGGCTCATCTGCTCTCGACACCAGAGAGCCACGGGAGCGGCGGCCCAGATCTGCTCGTTGGCGAAGAGGAGTCTGCCGGTCCAATCGAAAGCCGCGAAGCCTTCCGCTGCAGATTCGATGGCCGCGATCAGGCGCCGCTCGGCCTGCCGCAGGGCTGCGGTGCGCTGAAGCACCTTGATCTCCAGGTCGAAATTCTGGCGTTCGGCTTGCCTCCGGGCGAGCCACTGCTCCGTTACGTCACGCACGAAGGCGATGCCCAGCTTGCGCTGTGCCATTGAGACGGGAAAACAATTGATTTCCAGGCAGCGTTCCTGCCCCTCCTCACCCTCCGTCTCGTTCTCGAAAACAGTACTCGTCCCCTCGGTCGCCAGGTTGAGCGAGCGGATCATGTCCGGCGTGGAGAACAGGGGATCGAGATCCTGCATCAGGCGGCCAATGGCCTCATCCGCCCTGATGTTGAGAAGGCCCTCCATGCCTGGATTCCAGAGCAGGCACTCCAGTTTCTCGTCGAACATGATGATGCCCTGATTGCTGACGTTATTGATGACGAGATCCGAAAGCTCCTGCTCCTGACGCAACAATTGCTTGGCGTGGCTTGCCTCCTGAACGCCTCTGAACAATCTGAGCAGGAGAAAGGCAGCGCTCAGGACGATGCCCGACAAGAAGGCGAGGCTCTCCAGAACGACCCCGAGATACATGGCACGTTTGGACGCCACGTCCGTGTGGTTGAGCTGCATGACCTCGTTGGCGGCATCCCGCAAAGTATAGCCAAGCTCGTGAACCTGCACTCGCAATCGCGTGGCCTCGTCCAAGGTCATTCTTTGTGCGACCAGGGGTTCAGCAAGTGTCAGGAGCAGATATGCCGCCTTCAGATCACCGAGTAAGCCGACCTTGTCGATGACCTCGGCATGGGCCCCCTCAAGCAGCGCCGCCATCCGGCTGATCAGGATCGGCAGACGAAACGCCGGGGCCTGCTCGGGAACACGAAAATCGTCCTTCGCAGCGTAACGGGCGAGACTTTCCGCCATGAGTGCCGCTTCGAACTGAGCTTGGGAAATCATCCAGAGATTGGCATGGGTATCTTCCGTGCGCAGATCCCGATCGATGCCGAACAATCGCACAACGGCAAAACTCAGGGAGAGGGCGAGTACCGCCACCGCCAGGAGCGTAACCAACCCAGCCTTGTGATTGCTGATGTTGAGTTTCATCGTCACTCGAGGTGCAGCCTGTTCAACTGCCCGATCCGGCGGGCATCATCAATCGTCGTTTTCGATGCAGGGTCCGCATCACCGGGATACGCACCCCATGGCAATCCCTTGTCGGGCGGCTTCAACACTTGGCCGACCGCCTGCATCACGGCGACGGGCGCACATCCCGAGTCGCCGGAAGGAATGGTGCCTTTGCATCCGGTCAGGAGCATGGCGAAAATGGATGCTCCCTTGCCACCCGCGTTCTCGAGAACAAGCCGCAAGGGGGCACCCTCGAAATGCCGCCTCTTAGCCGAGATGAACGAGAGCGGCCCGGCCATGGTCCGTTCCAGGATTTCGGACATGCCCCGGTCGAATCGGGCTTCGCTCCCCACATCCGCCTGTTCGCTTTCGTCGAAGATGGTCCGCAGGACAGGCCCTTTGGGGGATGGCAAGGGGTCTGCCGCCTGGGCAGCTCGGACCCCACCTCGTAAACCGGTCGGCATTTCTATCATTATATCGTAACAATAGGTCCTCATGGGAGAACTCACGTTAGAACGTATATGTTGTGAACGATTTCGAAGCAAAAATCCAGGGCAGCAAAAGGAATTTTGTTCGTGAAGAAGGTCATCGGACAATTGTTGGCCCGGGTTCCGCGAACAAGTCGAACAGGCGGCCGCCCGCGCTACGCCCTATCGACCTGATTCGCGGGCCACTGCCCTCTTCCAGGTTGATACTCGCGGTGGCTGACGGCGATTTAACGAAGCAGTGACCGGTTCTTAAGGCGGGGCAGCATAGCGTTTGCAAGCTTGACAGAAGACAGTGTAACTATGCCCGGAACTACCCATCGCTACTGCAATGATGCAAGTTCAGGAGTTATCAATGCGCAATTTCGCTGCAATTCTCGGAAGCGCAAGCATGATTGGTGTCCTTCTAAGCACCACCCTTCCTGTGTATGCGGAGCCGCTTCGCAGCCCGGTCCTCCCCCAGATCGACCGTGCCTATCCGAACGAAAGTTACACTCAGTACGGCCCTCGGCGCGGCTACCGTCCTCCCCCACCTCGCTACTACCGTCACCATCATCATCATCACCGCCGCGGTGGAGGCTCCGCACTGGCGGCAGGCGCCGTCGGCTTGGCCGCGGGCGCATTGATCGGAAGCGCCATCGCCAGCAGCCAGGCTCAGGCCGCCCCTCCCCCGCCCCCCGGCACGGTCGACCCGCAGCTTGCCGCCTACTGCGCCCGCAAGTATCGCTCGTATGACCCTGTGACCGGCACGTTCCTGTCGACGAACGGCATGCGCTACGTCTGCACGTACCCGTAAAAGAGGGCGCATCACGACAACCGCCCACCGCCTCGAGGCGGTGGGTCTTCCTTGTTTGCCGCTGACGGCATATCGGCCGCATCTACGGAAAAGCGGCCCCGGCGCACCGAGCGATGCAGCGCCTCGATGGCCGGCCTCGGGTCGCCGCGCCAGGCTGATCTCCTGTTCACATCCGGCTCTCCGGGTCCTGAGAGGCTTTACGTTCGGGACCACCGCCTTAGAACAGGCTGATACTCGAAGACCATCCGAAGGATTTACTCATGGCCCTTCCCTCTGACAGCAGCGGCACCGTTATCCCTCCCAACGAAGCCGCCATCGTGACAGCCGGGAACATGACGGAGCTGGAGCTCGTCCTGCCGGAGATGGGAGACGAGGACCTGCCAGAGATTGCGATCTTCCTGGTGGCCTGCGCGATGCGCTTTCACAGCGACCCCAGCTTCGTGCAGGAGCAGCTGGAATGGCTTGTCCGGATGCATGACACGGAAGTCGACGAGGGCATGCGGCCCGATCAGCTGAACTCCGCCAACGACGATTGAGAGCCGCCCCCTGGCGCTCAATCGAGGAAGTCGACCGTCATTCCCTTCCTGACCATACCTGCCAGCTCTTCGACATCCCAGTTCGTCAGACGCACGCAGCCATTCGAATAGGCCTTGCCGACCTTCTCGGGCTCCGGCGTGCCATGGATGCCGAATGACTCCACGGAGAGGTCGATCCAGGTCGAGCCGACAGGATTGTTGGGGCCGGGCTTGATCTCGAACTTCTCCTTCGCTTTCACGCCCTTGAACGCGTAGTCCGGGTTGTACGTATAGACGGGATTGGGGGCGACGGCCCGCACGGTGTGGCGGCCCGACGGTGCCGGCTTCTCCTCGCTGCCGATGGAGGCCGGGTAGACGGCGAGCACCGCCCCATCCTTCCCGAGCACTCGGAGAATTTTCTCGCTTTTCACGATCTCGATCTTTTCGACTTCCGGCTTGTCCTCCGGCGCGCCGGGTGGAGCAACATTGGCCACCACGATGGAAGCGCCGGCCTTGTCGAAGCGCTTGCCCGGGTTCAGTTCCTTCAGGAGGTCGATATCCATGTGGAACTTCTCGGCCAAAAGCTCCTCAGGGCTCGAATAGGTCAATCTCTCGAGTTTCGCCTGAGCCTCCATCTTGTCGGGAATCGTCGCGAAAGGGCCTTTCACGTCTTCATCCGTGATCGTGTAGGATATGAGGGCGGGATCGGCCGAAGTCTCGTTCAGCTTCATCCAGAGCTCCTCGTCGAGCGCGCCATCGACCGGAAGCCCTCGCGCCTTCTCGAAAGCCTTGATGGCATTCTGCAGGTTCTCGCCGTCGCGGCCGTCGATCACGCCGGGAGAAAATCGCGCCCGGTCGAGCAGAACCTGCATCTTGATCAGAAGCGGACTGGGCCCGTTCTCAGGCTTCGCCGAGAGATCGGCGGCATTGTTCACCACATCGACGCTCAAGTCCTGGGGAGCGGCAGCAAGGCTTCCGGTCATGCACAGAAGGCCGAAACCGATACCTGCCAGAACTCTCATTCTCAACTCCGCCACTCCCGCCCCGGAATGAGGCGGCGTCCATATCAAAGTCCGAGGCCCTGTGGCCGTTCCTTCGCCTATTGGCAAATGCGGTAGTCACCCTTGCGCGCGCGCATGTCGAGGTGGAGATGGTCGCCATGATCGTTGTCCGCGCCCGGTCCCAGGACCGTGGTGAAGATCGCACAGGCCTCCTTCTGGACGGCCGATTGAAATGCGGCTTCAGGCGAGCCCTCGGTTTGAAACCTGATCGTCAGCGGCGGATGTTTGTCGAATTCGAAACCTATCACGTCGACGCTGTTCCCGAAGGCGTGCTCGCTCAACTTGCCTCCGTTGCGCTGATCGCGACACTGATAGGACGTACCGAGCAAGAGCTTGGTCGGCGCACTCTGGAGATGCTCCCTTGCGCGAGGAATGACCACCTCGACAATCCAACGCGCCAGACTTTCGGCATAGCTGCATTCCATCATCGAGGCGGGCGCAACCTCCACGCCGTTGGGTAGCGCCGACACCGAAACGGGGCTGGAGATCCTGCAGCTGTTCTCCTGCACGGCGGGGCGCTTCTCGAACCTCAATCCGAGCCTGCCGAGGCGCTCCAGGCAGGCGGCATCGGCCCCGTCCGCAGGTGCGGATTGCTGCTCGCCGGCTTCTGTCTTTGGATCCTCCGGCTCCTCCGCAGGCGGCGTCTGACGGTCTGGTCTCGGCGGCGGCAATGGAGGCGTCGTCGGCTGGGCGAGCCCGGCTCCAGGGCCCCCAAGCCATAGGGCGAGGATCATTGGACGAAGGAGCAGCAACGCCCCGTGCGCAGTGCGCCTCCCCCTCC
>JAPSLB010000036.1 GCA_031181145.1 Microvirga sp. | reverse complement strand
TCCGGCACCGACCAGCGAAACCCGGTCGACAGATTGTCGAACACAACGGGATCGTGGCCCGCATCGCGCAGAGCCAGCACCATGTGGCCGCCGATATACCCCGCCCCTCCAGTCACCAATACGTTCACAACATCACCTCAGCAGCTTTTGCGCCATCGTTGCCGGAAAGACTCTGGATTTCCAGTGCTGTCTGCTGCCAAAACAGGCTGACTACTCGGCCATTCCTGATAGGGTCTCGCATGAACGAACGTACGGAATACTGGTGGGTCCACCACGATGCCCAGATCCAGCCTGCGGAAGTCGGCTTCATCGGCGGAATCCCCGTGCATTTCCGGTTCATCGGCACGGAAGGCCGCATCCGGGCGGAATCCGCCGAACTGGTCGAGCGCCTGCCGATGCCGCCCGCGCCCGTTTTCCGTCCTCAGGCCCCCATTGCCGCCGCCCCGGCCGCGAAGCCGCAGAAATCCGGGTCCTGGCTGTGGTTCGTCGGCATCCTGCTTCTGATCTTCGTCGTGCAGTGCTCAGGACCGATCTTCGACGCGATCAAATAGAACCGGCAGATGAGGCCGGCCCGATACAGCCAGTTCCTTCGCGCGTCACGCCGTGGGGCTTGATGAAGGAGGACCTGGGCGCCCGGCGAACCGTCAGACGGACGGTTCGCGCCTCGGCTCAGGCCGCGTCGAGATGCGGTGGCTCGAAGGTGCTCATGACAGGGTGAGGATTCCAGTCCCGACGGCGAGCGGACACCGTCTCGGCAGAGGCCGGGTCCGTCCTCCTGGACCACCGTAGCGCAAACTGAGAAGCCGCGTTCCGGCTCTCGAACGCGACGAGGCCGCCGCCGCTCAGGAACAGGTGGACGTCATAGGATCCTTCCGACTGGCTGAGCCAATGCACGATCTCGGGCCTGAGCGCTGACTTGCCCTTGTTCCAGACATCCCAATCGTTGAGCATGAAGACGAACGGCCACCGTCTGGCATAGGCTTCGACCGCGTAGCAGGCCGACAAGGCCAACTCCTCATCGCGGACGGTCGCGACAATGACGCTCTTCATCTCGTCCAGATCTGTCATTGCCCCAGCTCCACGTCCTTGGGCTCGCTGATCGGCGCTATACCGACATCCGAAGCCTCGACGCTTTTAGTCTACCTCGTAAGAGTTGAACAAGGCCCCTCCTCGCGTTCCAGCGATGTCGCCTTCATCCTGAACCCGGACCTGCTCCCGCGACATCGCTGCCGCCCGGCGGCCACAGACACAAAAAAGCCGGGATACTTCGGAAGCCTGATGAGCGACCTTGCTGCAGCCCAAGCCCCCTTCACTGTCTTTCGAGAGGAAACGACATGAGCGTCAATTGGGAGATCCTGGTCCCCGGCCCTGGCGGCGTCCTCATCCCCACCTACGGTCAGTACGGGGGACCGGGCTATTCCGATGGCGAGGTGCTCGACTATCCCACGCAGCCCGTGGACTACTCATCCCCGCCCGCCGATGATCTCGATGCCCTGTTCATGGCTCATGACATGGCATACGATTCCCTCGATCCGCTTGACCGGGCCATGGGCGACCTTGCGCTGCTGGAAGGCATCTCAAGGCTTCCGAACGGGCAATTGGAGCCGGAGACCAGCGTCTATGCGGGCTTGGCGACTCTGATCTTCATCCAGCAATTGACCGTCGTAAACGGCCATCCCGAGCTGTTGTCGGAGCAGGCCGCCCTTCGATACACCCGTGGCGCGTTGCACGACATCGAACGGGGGCTCGCCGAACTGGACGCGTCCGACCGCGCTGCCCTTCGGGACTGGCTGGAGGATACCGCCGTCGCTGTCGGCGGGACCGTCGCCGAGGAAGTGGTCGGTCTGTTGAGCATCATCGAGCTCCATGGCCTCCAGGCACGGATCGGCGATCTCCGCCTGGCAGGGCCGAAACTCGCCGAGACCGTCGACGACGCCTTCGCGCTTCGGTTCGCCGCCGACAATCAGACCTTCGACTTCACCGGAACCGTTCACCTCTCCAAGGGACAGCAGATCGCTCGGGAAATGCTGTCCGGCGATTTCTCCGTCCCGCTGGCACCGACTACGGCGGAGGGGCCGCATCAGCAGGAGCACGGTGCGAGTCTATGGAGCGGAGTGGCTGGTTTCTCCGTTCCTGAACGCCATAAGCATCTCCTGGCGGATGATCTGGTCCTCTAGCGCATCGGGCGGACCGCCGGGACCGCCCGGAACCAGGATACCGGGCCTGGACGGGTCGGCGCAGCTTTCCGTTCTGCGGTGAGGGACGCAGCAATCCGGCCACGAGCTTTGTTCCAGGAAGAGGGCAAAAAGAAGCGCCCGGTGGGGCGCTTCAAGATCCCGGCCCGTAGGGGCAGATGAGCCGGCGAAAAGGACAATGTCGGTCAGCCCGCCGCTTGCAAGTCGCGCCGCTCGGCGGACGCAAGATGCTTCTGAAGCTGGGTCACGAGTCCGACATAGGGCTGCCTCCGCTCGCGATGGCGCAGCCTCAGGTTCTCTGCAATCTGCCTCTTCAGAACCGGGTTGGTCCTGCTGCTCTCCAGCTTCTGCATCTCGTGCTGATGCTCGAAGTCGAGGTTGGAGAGGGTGCGGACCGTGTCCCGCAGAAGCGCGTGCAGATCGAAGCTCCGGTCTGCGCCGACAACCAACTGGTCAAGCGCAGACACTCCATGCTGCTGGTTCGGCATAATTCCACCCTGCTGTTTGTATGCTTGTTGTTCATGCTCCGCTGGCGAGGCGAAGTGCATGGGGAGCTGCGAAGCTCTCGAAAATCAACTCGCAATGAATTAGTTACGACTGAACATCTAGGCGTCCGTGGCACCAGCGCAATCCAAAACCGGGAGTCCCCATCCTGGCGGACAGCGAGTATTCGTCCCAGCTTGGCTGCAAGTTGTTTAAGGACAGGTTCGCAAATACCTGAATTTTGCGAACTTGGTCTGTCTGAAAGCAGACAAATCTTATAACTCATTGGTAGTATTTCACCCTTCCGCAAGGTAATTACAGTCAAGTTCCCTGAGAAAGTTGACTGTCCGCACAGGCAGTGCAGCAAGCCGGCCGTCCACTGGGGCGGTTGCTCCGCCACCCAGTCCTGAATCGGGCGGAGGACCGGGTACCCAGTCGTTCCTGGGCCAAGGAGCCGGCACGATCAGGTCCTTCCCGCACACTGCGCCGATCGAGAGCTCCGCCTCGTTCCCGAGCATGGGACCTCCCCTTCCCTGAATGAGCCATTCAATGGCCGTTCAGGGCCGGACCCTCACTCTACGGCATCAACAGTGATGGAATATCAAATGCGCCTCTCGTTCGTTCGGCTCTCCCTTTTGGCCTCCCTCGGGCTTCTGCTTGCCGCCCCTGTCATTCCCGGCGTCGGCGCGGCTGCCCAGGCCCAAAGCATCCAGATCGGCCCAGGTGGCGTTCGGATCAATCCAGACTCCGACCACCGCCGTGGTCCAGGTTCCAGGTGGCGCGTCTCGGAGCGTGAAGCAATCGGGATTGCCCGCCGACGCGGCGTGGTTGAGGTCAATCGGGTGGTGCGGGGAGATCGTGAGTGGCGGGTCTCAGGGCGTGACCGACGCGGAAACCGCATACGGGTTGTGATCAATGCCCGGTCTGGCGACGTCATTCGCGTCGTCCGGATCAGATAAAATGATCCCTTTCGGCTAGAGCATCGGCCCCATAAGTGGGTTCGCATTTTTGGGTCCGATGCTCCCTTCTTGAATGAGCGCATCGCCTGGAGCGGACCCGAAGGGCCGCGTCGGCGAAAACCGGGTCCGCTTTTCCGCACGATGCGCTCAGCGTGATCCGGAGCCGATTGCGGTTGGCTCCGGAACCACGGCAGCCTTGACGGTGCAGCCCCAATACTTGGTGGGCAATCCCCATAGAGGCTGGGCCAGCTTGCATAGCCGGACGGGAGCCCCTCCTGCCCCGCCGAGTTCCGCCCCCTCACAGGACATGGAGGGCGGCATGAGCGACGGGCGGGCATACGCCTTCGACGACCGCAATCCGGACATCCACCGGGTGGCTGAAGGGCCGTATGGCTCCTCGCCCGTTACCCACCATCCCTGCAAGCGGCGCTCAAGGCAGCGATCCAACCGGAGCCATCGACCGCCGGCCGTTAGCCGGCCGCCAGAAAATCGATGACGGCCCTGACGGCAGGAAGCTGGCCGCGCCGATGCGGCGTCAGGATCGTGGAAGTCACGCTGCCGGCGGTCCAGTCCGGTAGCACCGTTGCCAGTTCCCCGTTTGCGATCGGCACCGCCGCCATGGCTTCGGGAAGGCAGGCGATGCCAAGTCCCGCAGCCGCCGCCTTCAACAGCACCGAGGACTCATCAGCCACCAGCCGCGCCGCCGGGGTGACCTGAACCTCTCGGCTGCCGTTGTCCTTCAGATACCATGTTCCCGCCGCGGGCCCCGTCAGCAGCCCATCGTGCCCGGCGAGGTCTTCCGGACGTTCCGGCGTGCCCCGCCGGGCCAGGTAGTTCGGCGCGGCGACCAGCGTGATCCGCTCGACCCTCATCCGGCGCTGCATGAGATCGGAATCGGGCAGCGGCGCGAAATGGCTCCGGATCGCGATGTCGAAGCCCTCCCGGACAAGGTCGACGAAACGGTCGGTGACGTGGAGTTGCAGGTCCAGCTTGGGATAGGCGCGGGCGAGGGCCGGCAGGCGATCGGCCAGATGGAACTGCGCCACCGGCACGGAGGCGGTGATCCGCACCGTGCCCGCTGGCTCCGCCTGCCGCCGCTGCACCACGCTCTCGGCCGCTTCCGCCTCGATGACGGCAGCACGGGCATGGTTGTAAAAGTCCCGACCAACATCGGTCAGCACGAAGCTGCGCGAGGTGCGATGGATCAGGCGGATGCCGAGATCCGCCTCGAGCTCGGCGACCCGCTTGCTGACCGTCGACTTGGGAACGCCCAGGTGCCGGGCGGCCGCGGCAAAGCCCCCATTGTCGACCGCCTGGACGAGGAAGTGGAGATCGTTGAAGTTGAATCGCATGCGCCGTCGTTCATATTTGTGGACTTTGAGTTTCCAAAATAGCCGCTACCACCGCAAAGTCCATAATGCCACCTTGATGTCGTCATAGACACAAGGAGACACACATGGTCCAAACCCTCATGTACGGCGTTCCGTCAGGATGCTCGTTCGGCTCGATCGTTGCCCTGGAATGGCTGGGAGAGCCTTACCGGCTCTGCCGCATCGAGATGCCCGAGGTTGTGCAGAGCGAAGCCTACCGCCGGATCAATCCCGCCGGTGAGACGCCGACGCTGGTGACCGGCTCGGGCGAGCGGATCAGCGAGAGCATGGCCATCCTCAACCATCTCGGGGCGCGGGGAATCGGCAAGGGACTGTCCTTTGCCCAGGGCACGCCGGAATTCGATCGACTCAACCAGGTACTGTCGTTTCTCAACACGAGCTTCTTCGCCGCCTTCGGCCCGCTCTGGCACGCCCTTGAACATGGGCTCGAAGGACCCGACAAGGACGTCCTCAGGGCCTATGGGGCGGCGAAAGTCGCCAAGGCGCACGCCGACCTGGAAAGGATGCTCGGCGGCAATGACTGGCTGCTGGGCGATGGGCGCACATTGGCGGACGCCTACTTCATCGGCATTGCCCGGTGGACCAAGTATCACGACGTTGTTGACCGCCGCGAGTATCCGGCCTTGCAGCGACTGTTCGAAAGGCTGGAGACGGATCCGGCAGTCCGGTTCGCACATGCGATCGAACGCAGCGAACCCGCTGTCAGCAGTGGCGGGTTCCTGGGCGAGGTCACTCTGGACGACCTTCTGCGCCAGCAGGCGCTCGCGGCCTGACGCACCAAAGGCCCGCCTCAAGATATGAGGCGGGCTTCTGGCGTTGCCTCAGCCCCGTCGACAGGACGTGGAAAGTCAGAGGAGGAGATCAAGGCTGCGACGGGGCATCAAACCTCCAAGGAGGTCGCCCGGCACACGAAAGCGGCGCGTCAAAAGGCGCTGGCAGCACGAGGCGCTTGGTGTCCCGCATCCTACGGCCAAGCCGCAGCGGTGGGACAATTCCTTAAAATCGCGGAGAGATTTCAATAACTGGGAAAAGTGGTGCCCAGGGGCGGAATACAATTCTCTTTAAATCGCAAAGGCTTAGGCCAAAGTGGAACCCATTTTCATTCTCTGAAATCATTAGGCTTTTTATGCCTTGAGTCCCACCGTTTCCCCGCCCCTCTCACGGCTTGGAGAGCGGTATGAGCAAGCGGCAACCGATAGCGACCGCACCCAAGGACGGAAGCCGCATCTAGGTCTTTCACGAGCTTGAGCCCTATGTCGGATAGAATGGCACCACTGCGGTCTTGAAGACGGACAATGAGCCTAACCTGATTGGGTGCGTTCCGCTCCCTCGCATGTACAGCCGCGTTGTCGTCCAGGACATTCCCAGCCATTCTGCCCACCCTGTTTCACTCTCCCAGCTGAACCAATCGGCGCGACCATGCAGAAGGTCAGTCTCGTCACAGTCACCGACACGGTTCTGTCCCAGCTTGTTGAGGCTGCTGTACACGGGGCCAAGCCAGACGAAGTCACCCCGCCGCTGGAAGATGATCCGCAATGGACCCCCGGCCGTGTGGCATGGTTGCGGGATTACCACCAGACTCGGCGAGACGGCCTTGATGGAGCGCATCGGGAGAGGACTTATGCGATAGCCGTTACCACTTCTCCGGAAATGCAGGCGATTGCCGGTGCAGTGCGGATGGCCAGGACTGGGTTGGACAACCGGGTTCTGGAAATCGGCATCTGGCTTGCACGGCCCTTCAGGGGGCAAGGGGTTGCAGCGGCTGCGACCAGACTTCTGCTGGACAACATTGCCAGGAACGCACTTGCCGATGTCGTTACTGCTACAACGACTTCCTCGAACGCCGGCGCCCTCGCCCTTCTTCGTACACTTGGATTCTCACATTCAAGGATTGGGAGGAATGGCGTTCGGGCAGAATTGCGGTTGCGTTGATTCCCGGAGGCTTCTCGTCAGTTCGCGACCTCTCGCCGCCGATCGGAAGAGGAAGATCCTCAACTAAAATCCTCGAAACGATGTCCCATGGTGTTGGTGCACAAGTCCGTTCGGAGTTGCTCCGAATGGTTCATCGATCCTTGGACGATGTGCCTTTACAAGCAGCCGACCCATTGGGCTCCTCTGTCCTGCCTTACTCTGGGAGGGGCGGCTTAGTGCCAATTGCAGTCATTGAGGATTTACTCATCCCGAGTGTCGCAAAAGTTAGCGATCCATGCGATGCAGAACCGGTATTTTGTGACACCGGAGACCGAATGACTCATTTACTTGAGGGGCCGATAGCACCCGTACCGACCTGCGTGCCCCCCGGAAAGCGGGAGCATATCGGCCAAAGCGTCAAGCTCGTTCCGCTTGACGAGCACCATGCGGAGGACCTGTGGCAGGCAGCTCAGGACGCTGATGAAAGCTGGACCTATCTGGGATACGGCCCATTTACGTCGTTTGACGATTTCAAACGCCATATAGCAAAGCTCGCCGCTCTCGCCGATCAACCCTTTTTTGCAGTGATTCCGACAGGAGGAGCGGCTGGCGGTTGGTTGTCATACTGCGATATCGAGCCTCATAACGCTGCCATCGAGATCGGCAGCATCTGGTTTGCTCCTCGTCTGCAGCGCACTCGAGCCGCGACGGAGGCAGTTTACCTGCTGCTCGACCACGCGTTCGAACAGGGGTTCAATCGCGTGGCGTGGCGCTGCAATGCCCTGAACATGCCTTCGCGACGTGCCGCTGAAAGGTTTGGTTTCGTCTTTGAGGGAACGTGGCGAATGGCTCAGATCATCAAGGGACGGTGGCGGGATACGAGCTGGTATTCGCAGCTGGTCGATGAATGGCCTGAAAACAAAGCCGCTTTCAGTCACTGGCTGGCCGGCACAAATTTCGACGAGAGCGGCCAGCAGCGTTCTCCGCTGCGATAATCGGCAAGACCCTTGTTGCCCAACTCCTCGGGGCAGCGATATGACCGGTTTGGCTAACAAGGGGACCTTCACGATACGCCAGAGTGTCAGCTTAGATGAGCAGATCTGAGCACTTCATTGCAGGAGCTGGGGCCGACGCCGCCCTCGCCTCTCCCCTTGCTCTGGATGGGAGGGAGGAACCATTCTAGTCTGAAGGAATGACAGACGATCCCTTCATAGACCTCATCGAAGCCTTCATGTGGATCTACAACAAGCAGCTCATACAGGATGATCCAGAGGCTTCATAGCGGCTGAGATCTGCATGACGTGTAGCGGGCGTTACGGAAACTATGCCACTGACTTTACTAGTTACTAGCAAACTCAAGGATTCCCATTTTTTCGAAGCTTACACTATCTTCCGTAAAGGCAATGTAGGTTGTGCATCATGAAGTCCGACCGGAAACGTACCTGCTCGATGACCGCGCTGGCGCTGTGCGCAGCTACTTTCCACTCTTCCCAGACCTGGGCTGATAGCGCCGAACCCAGAAGGGATCCCGGTACCTCAGCGCAGGCTTATGTAGGTCAATTCATCAGGGATGATGCCGAGGCCTGCTTTGGTGAGGCCAATCTAAGCCTAGCCCGTATGGAAGGAAAGCAAG
The DNA here is from genome assembly GCA_031181145.1 of Microvirga sp. GTDB lineage: Bacteria > Pseudomonadota > Alphaproteobacteria > Rhizobiales > Beijerinckiaceae > Microvirga. The sequence continues at coordinate 43,257 of JAPSLB010000036.1, read as the reverse complement.
AGGTTTCCGGCTCTGCGTTGTTGCGCCGCGCGATTGTGTTGGTCGACGGGTCCGGATCGATGGCCGGTCGGCTCAATGGTCGCAGTAAGCTCGACCTCGCCCGCCAAGCCGCTCGAACCTTTATCGCCTCCCTTCCGGCCGATGTCGAGGCTTCCGTGATCGCCTTCGGCCAACAGGGGAATAATACCCGAGCTGGCAAGGAACAATCCTGTTCCGCTATAGACACGCTAGCACCAATGACCGCTAATCATTCCGCCCTGCTGGCCGCCCTCGACAAAACCAAAGCCGTGGGGTGGACCCCATTGGCAGCAGCCATAGGGCAAGCAGAAACCATGCTCCAGGATTCATCTTCCTCCGGCGAGCAGATCATTTATGTCGTTTCGGACGGGGAAGAGACCTGTGGCGGAGATCCCGTAGAGATTGCACAACGGGTCAATCAGGGACAAACCCGGGCCATTGTGAACATTATCGGGTTCGGCTTGCCACCGAAGGAAGCGGCCTCCCTGCAGTCCGTCGCCAATGCAGGCGGGGGCACGTTTGTCGATGTACACACTAGTCAGGCCTTCGATGAAGCCATGGCGTTGGTACGCGAATCCAACCGGCTGGCCGGGAATGCGGTCAGGGCAAGCAATGCGATAAGTGCCAATGCAGTCAACGCGGCGCGTGTCATTAGCCGGGCAAACCTCTGCATCAGCAACATTGTCAGCGATGAAAGCAATCGGATGAGTGACGATCTATCTGCACGGGCCAAGCGGGGCGAGCCCGTGCCCTACATGAGAGAGGCATTGTCCTTGTTACAAGCCCGCCACAAGGACTTGAGCGCCCGTGCAAAGGCATTCTCCGAGCGCCTTGAAGCCGCCGAGAGTGACGCACGCACCAAGATCGACAGAGCCAAAGACTCGGTAGGGATGTCACGTTAACTGAGTATAGCCTTGGAGCCGCTCACTAAAGCCACTCATTACTTTTCTATGCTATACTTCCCGGCATGACCTACTCCCGCGACACCACAGCTATCTCCGAACTCACCGGCCAGCCCGTCAACACCTGGTCTGAGGAATGGCGGATCCCATAAGGCCGGGAGTTTTATCGGCTCGCACGGATCTGGGCTGGTGTTGTGTTTTTGTACCGCCTCATGGTTGCAGTCAGGTGGCTCTGGCTGGAGAACCCGCTCAGATGTGCAACCTCTGTGATCGCGAGGTCACTCCCGACCAACATTAGCTCAGCTGCACTCAGCCGCAGGTGGAGCAGGTACTGGTGAGGGGATTGCCCGAAGGAAGTGCTGAAGGCCTTGATGAAGCGCCCCGGCGAGAGCTCGCACAGGGTCGCCAGGTCGACCACTGACACCTTGCGGGAGAGATTTTCCTGGAGATAGTCCCGCACTCGTCTGGCCTTGTGCGGCGGCAGGCCTCCCTTAACCTTGAGAGCCTTACCGGAACTGGCATACGTGCGCAGCAGGTGAATGCCAAACAAGGTAATCAGGGAGTCGACATAGAGTTCGTTTGCAGCCTCCCTCTCCGACAACTCGGCTTTCAGCATTTGGGCGAGATAAAGAGCCTTCCGGTCCACAGTCCCAAAGGGGATCGGCTGGAGATCAATGCTGCCCCTATCGAGTTCTTGCTCTGCCAATTCCAGCAGCGTCTGGGGTGGGAGGGCAATGTGGACGTAATTAGCAGCATCCGGCGAATGCCAGGTGCTTTCCAGATTAGCGGGATTGATCTCGATCATCCCCCGCAGAGCATCGAACTTTTGTAGTCGCCCGCCGCCATACCCAGCCTCCATGTCGCGAGTGGGAGCGAGTGTCACGGACACAAGGTGGCTCGTCGGTCGCAAGACTTCGGAGTGTGGCGGGCGAACACAATGCACGGCCCCACCCCTGAAGGTTATCCGCCTTGGACCTGCCTCCTGCGGGATGGCATCGAGGAGCCTCGGATCTCTGCCTTTGCTATAAATCCCCGCTTTGAGCTGATTGAGGAACTTGGCTGGATGATCCATTGCGCCCCTGCACCGTCAGTGTTTGCCCCGCGTTCTGATTTCCGGGTCAGCATCTTAGGCAGCTGATCTCCTAGGCGGGGAATACCTGTCTTACCACATGGAGAAAAACCCAACCTCGCGCAAGGCTCGCCTGGTGCAGCAGCGGGATGCGTTCTTCAATGGCCGGAAGGACGAGACCGGGAAGACCATCGACCGGGGCGTGATCGCCATTCGTGGGCCCAAGTCTGCCGAGCAGATCAAAACGACAATGGAGCGGCTGCAGGTCGCACATGCCCAGCGCTCATGATCAACGGGTTGGTCGACTATCCGACTGATCGTGCGGGCTATCTAGCGTAAACCTACTCCAACGGCCCTTTATCTGCCCCTACGGCCGTTCCCTTGAGAGCGCCCTCGTGGCGCTTTTCTATTAGGCCACATGGGGAAGATCGGCCATCCTTGTCGTGTAGAGGGGCGAGCGGCGTGCTGAAAAGGGTAGGGCGGTGGAAAAACCATAGCGCCGCGCACGGTGCGAACCCTCCCAAGAACGATAAACAGCCCTAAGATGGGGCCTTGAGCGACGATCCCTCCATAGACCCCATCGAAGCCTTTCTCTGGGTCTATGGCAAGGACCTGGGGAAGAACGATCCAGAGGGCCGCCTCCCAGGCAGAGTGCGAAAAAATCGGGGGTGAGAACGCCACTTCCCGCAAGGCGCTGGGGAAGCTTTTAACCCACGACTTCGCCGAAGAATGCCAGGAATGCGGGAGTGGTCATAGCGGAGCATGGCAACGCGCCCGTTCCGCCCTCTCCCCCTCAAAGGCAGGAGAGACGGGATGAGCCACGTCATCCGTACACCCTTCGGTCCTGTCTGCTCGGCGTGCCAATCCCCCCTTGCTCCTGAGGAAGACGATTGGGACGAGTGCGACACCTGCGGCGGGGAAGGCATAGGCTGCGAGGAGATCGAGGACGATATCTACCCCGAGACCCTTCCCGCCCCTCTTACGGCTTGGAGGGCGGCACCACCAACATGAGTTCCATAAGGCCCGTTCCGCGAAAATCGCCTTTAGGAGCCTACCTCAGCTACACAGCCCAATTCTGTGCCACCAAGTCCATTGATGTACATCAGGGTAGCGGATACTAGGCCTCGCGCAGGCCCAGACACTTCAGGAGAACTCATGTTTGACCACGTCAAATTCGGAGTCAGCGACTTTGCCGCGAGCAAAGCGTTCTTCCTCAAGGCACTCGAACCGCTCGGCGTAGCTGTTGTATGGGAGGGACCGTTGGGTGTTGAGCTTAGCCCCAAGGGTAAGGCTTCATTGTGCCTGTACCAAACTGAGGAGAAACCGGCGCATCTTCACTTGGCGTTCACTGCCGAGAACCGCCAGCAGGTCGAAACTTTCTATCGCGCGGCTCTAGAGGCGGGTGGCAAAGACAATGGTGGGCCTGGTCTGCGCCCGCACTACCACGCGAACTACTATGCAGCTTTCGTCATTGGTCCGGACGGGCACAACATCGAAATGGTTTGCCACAAACCCGAGGCCTAACCCCTCCACTCGCTATCCTCCTCTGCGCCAGGAGGGAATCGCGTAGTTAGTATTTGCAAGTAGATCTACGGCTGCTTGGTGCCTGTCAAAGGCAGGTTCTACTGATCTTTTACGAGGCTTCCCCGACTGCCAGCTGCGTATTCTTCCGAATACGCTCAAACGACACGCTATCCGGTTCCATAAACGGCCTTTCGCGAACTTCGATCTTACACAACCGCTTCCCTGCTGGAAGAGGGGGACGACACCGCCCTCACCTCTCCCCTTGCTCTGGATGGGAGGGAGTGAATGGCCTCCAAAAAAGGTGTGGCCATGCCTCCCCTCTCTTCCGGTAGAGGAGGAATAGATAAGCGATTGTTGAAGACAACCTTTTGGGAGGTATCCCCGACTCGGCATGAACACCTGCTGATTCGGGCGGTCAAAAAGAATGCCAACATGACAAATGAAGAACGCATGAAGTTTGCTGACGAGGCGGAAGGACGCTATGAGTTTCTGATGCGGAGCCGGCCCTGGACGGAAACTGTGTCAGGGCACCGGTCGCCACCAGAAGAGTCCAACGAGGCCTTTCTTCTTCGACTGTTCGCGGCAATGCTGGGTCACCACATCGTGCGCTTTAAGGACAGGTTTCCACTGGAGGGGGGATAACCCCCTCTTCACCCTTCCCTGCCATATGCAGGGCATGACCTACTCCCGCGATACCACCTAAAGACGCACTTAAATGAAACATTATCCTGAAAGAGACCAATTCAGGGACCGTGCCAGCATTACGATCGGGGTTATCCTTGGTGCATTGGTAGGTTTTGCACTGCACTTCCAGCACTTTGCTAAGTACGAACCCCTCGCGGGCAATCCCTTTCTGCATGGATTAATCGAGATCGGAGGCAGCGCACTCGCTGGAGCGATCCTGCTCCCACTCATCACCGCAGCTTTCAGATGGATTAAGAGGCGAGTCCAGCGGGGCTGATCGCGCCCTCAGATTAAGCATCGCCAACCATGACCTATTCCCGCGACACCACCGACATCTCCGAGATCACCGGCCAGCCCGTCAACACCTGGTCTGAGGAATGGCGGATTCCATAGGGCCGGGAGTTTTATCGCCTTGCGCGGATCTGGGCGGGTGTTGTGCCTTTGTATCGCCCCATGGCCGAGGTTAGGTGGCTCTGGTTCGAGAACCCGCTCAGAAGAGCAATATCTGCGATCTTCAAATCACTCGTCACCAACAGTCGCTCCGCCGCCTCTAGGCGCAAATACAGAAGGTATTGATACGGCGGCTGCTCGAAGGTCTGGGTAAAGGCCCGAATGAAATGCCCCGGCGACAGCTCGCATACGGCCGCCAAATCGGCCACTGAGATCTTCCGGGCGAAATTTGTATGCAGGAACTCTCGCACTCGTCTGGCGCTTGCGGCGGGTAGACCGCCCCGCGCCGGCGGGAGCGGGCGACTCCCGGCATAGGTGCGCAGCAGATGAATGCTGAACGCCGTAATAAGCGCGTCGACATACAGCTCGTTCGCAGCCGCGCCCTCGGACAGTTCCTCCTTCAACATCCGAGCAAGGCGCAACGCCGTCTGATCGACTGTCCCGAACGGGATCGGACGAAGAATGGCACTGCCCTGATCCAGCTCCCGCAGAGCTAGATCGGCCAGCGCATCGGGCGGAAGCGCAAGGGTGACATTCTCCCTTGGGGCCGTCCAGACTGCCCGGCTCTCTACCTGCGCCGGACAGATGACGAGCATGCCTACCGGCGCATCGAATTTGTGCATCCGGCCGCTGGCGAAGCCCGATTCCATTCCCAGTGAGGGAGACAGGATCACGGCAGCATAATTGTCCGGTAGGGTGAACGTCTGCTCGCCGGGGGGACGGGTCGAGTGCGCCGCCCCGCCCCTGAAGGTTGCCAGCCGGGGACCTGCCTCAGGAGGGACCGCGGCGAACAGACCTGGTCGTGTGGCCGGGATCGTCGGCTTCGCCTTGAGGTGATCAAGGAATTTGACTGGATGTTCCACTTTCCCCCGCGTCCCGTGCTGTTGGATCGGCACAGTTTTCGCGGGTTCGTATGCCCACGGTTTGCGCGAATCAAGTCTATTCAGACTTTCCTAGGAAGCATACCTGATTGGCGAGGTAACCTTCTACACTTTGCCGCGCCAACTCTGCGCAGCCTGAGGTCCACCGAACAGATCAAGGCGACTGTGGAGCGGCTACAGGAGGTCCGTTCCACAAAGAGGACGTAAGAATGAGTGGCACCGTCGTCCTCTTGCGGGACTACCCCCTCCCCAAGATCAATATGGCCTGTGACAGGTGCGACAGGACCGCCCGATACGACAGGCGGCTCTAATCGAGAAGGTTGGCGGGGATATAGATCTTCCTGGCCTTCGCCTTGAAATCGCGGCCAAGTGGGGGTGTGAGATCGCCCAGAAGCAGGTTGCGGGCGAGCATCTGCCGGACCTTTTGAGGTGCGGGGCTATTTTCCCGGATCTGGCGAAGCTGTACCAGGCGAAGAAAGATGCCCCACAGACCTAAGCCAGCGGGGCGTGATGTCCAAGCGATGTGCCGCATCTCCTGGGGGGCAACTGTCAGAGCGAAGATTGGCGGCATGATGGCGACGCAGAGCCTACTCCCTTCGGTGCTGAATGACTTCCCGAAGCAGGCTGTCCACTCGGTCGCTGAGCTTCTCGAGCAAGCCTGCTAGGCGCTATTCCAGCTCCTGCAACACCTTGCCCCTAGAGTTTCCAATCTCCATGGCGTTTCAGCAGTTCTGTGTGCTCCTTGTCATTGTCCTGGAACTCATCGAATAAGGTGCGGTCGTCCCGACCTTCTATGACGATAGGTTTCAGCCATTTGGCAGGACGGGCAATGGCAATCATTTCGACGCCCGCTGTCTTCGCTGCTATAGCAACACCGATGTCAGCCATACCTCTTGGGAGCGAGCGATAGTCAAAGGCTATGCGGGACGAATGAAACGCCATCGTACCCGTTCCAATGAGATTGTCTCTCGTGTCTGATGCTAGCTTCTCTCTGAAATGGAAGAGAGTTCTTTTCTTGCTGAAATATCTTTCAAAAGGCTGCTCAAAAATGACTCCGTGGACCCCGACAATCGCTTTCCTATCATTGGCCTGCCCCATGGGGGTGATCCGGGTGTGATGTTAATTCAGCGTTGGTCTGGGCACCAGCTTAGAAGCCGAGACCAGAACCTCTGGTGCGGGCGGTCGGTAGCCCAGAGATGAGTGCGGGCGCACCGTGTTGTAATGCCGGCGCCAGTTCTCAATGATCACCTGCGCCTCCCGCAGGGTGTAGAAGACCTCTCCTTTCAGCAGTTCATCTCGAGGCTTGGAGTTGAAGCTCTCGCAGTAGCCGTTCTCCCACGGGCTGCCGGGTTCGATGTAAGCCGTCCTGGCTCCCACAGCCGCGATCCACTCACGCACGGCTTTAGCCACGAACTCGGATCCGTTATCGGAACGAACATCGCCCGGAATACCGCGCAGGATGCACAGATCTGAGAGCACGTCGATCACATCAACGGCTTTCAGCTTCCGGCTCACTCTGATGGCCAAGCATTCACGCGCGAACTCGTCAATGATGTTGAGCATGCGGAACTTGCGCCCGTCATGCGTGCGGTCCTCGACGAAGTCGTAGCTCCAGACGTGATTAGGATACCTGGGCCGCAGCCGGATGCAGGATCCGCCGTTGAGCCAAAGCCGTCCCTTTTTCGGTTGTTTCTGCGGCACCTTCAGCCCCTCCCGTCGCCAGATCCGCTCGACCCGCTTCTTGTTCACCCACCAGCCGGCCTGCCGCAGCAGGGCGGTGATCCTCCGGTAGCCATAGCGGCCGTACTGGCGAGCCAGAGCGATGATGTCGGCTGTCAGCGCCGCCTCATCCTCCGGCTCTCTTGGGATCTTGCGCTGGGTGGAGCGGTGCTGGCCCAGAACCCGGCAGGCCAGCCGTTCTGAGACGCCGTACTTGGCGATCACATGATCTACACAGGCGCGACGGCGGGCGGGGCTTACCAGTTTCCCGAGGCAGCCTCTGTCAGGATCAGCTTCTCCAAAGTGAGATCGGAGACGGCCCGACGCAATCTAACGTTCTCCATCTCCAGCTCCTTGAGGCGTTTGACTTGATCCGACTTGAGCCCACCGTACTCGTTACGCCACCCGTAGTACGTGACCTCCGTCACGCCAATCTGCCGGATGGCCTCTGCCACAGTCCGGCCTTGCGCCGTCAGCACGTCCACCTGCCGCAGCTTGGAAACGATCTCCTCGGCTGTGTGCCTCTTCTTACCCATCTTCAGTCCTCCTTCGGCGTAAAAGCCATACTTCAGGGAGGATCACTTTTCAGGAGGCAGACCAGGCGCCGGTCCGGGCCGAAAGAGGTCCAAAGTTTCAGATCGCCCCCCAGGGACGGTCAGGCCGCGGCATCTGCCTTCTTCACGAGGGTCAGGCGAGCACCGCTAACGAGGATGATCACGTCGCCTTCTACCGAAAGGCCCTGCGGATGCTCGGGATCCAGCATATCCGCACCAGTCCATACACGCCGAAAACCAATTGTAAGGCCGAGCGCTTCATCCAGACGCTCTTGCGCGAATGGGCCTATGCGATCCCATTCTCCTCGTCGGAGGCTCGGGCTGCTGATCTGCCGCGGTAGCTGACCTGGTACAATCAGCAGCGCCCGCATGGTAGTTTTGGTCAACGAACACCGGCCCAGGCTCTCAGACGGGATGGACAACCTCCTCAGAGCTCATATCTAGGCGGGATGCTTGCTGAACAAGCGCCCGAAAATCGCGAAACAAGGGTTTGGATCATGAGAGCGACAGTCGTCCCCATCGTTTCGCTTCTAATTTCGACCTTCTTTCTGATGGTCGGGGCTGGACTTTCCAGCATCGTGTTGCCGGTCCGTGGATCACTGGAAGGATGGTCGACCTATGAGATCGGGTTGCTGGGAACGGGTTACGCAATCGCTTTCACCGGCGGATGTCTTGTCGTCCCTCGCATCGTTAGGCAAGCGGGACATGTGCGTGCCTTCGCGTCGCTTGCGGCACTCCTGGCGATCACAGCGCTGCTGCATGCCCTGTTCGTGCATCCGATCGTCTGGGTTCTGGTTCGGGGCATTACCGGGTTTGGATTGGCCGGTGCATTCATGGTGATCGAAAGCTGGCTCAACGAACGAGTCACCAACGAGACGCGCGGGTTCGTTTTCTCCCTTTACATGATCGTCACCATGGGCGCGATGATGACTGGACAATTCGTCATGCCCATTACCGATCCGGCGCTCACGACTCCTTTCATGGTGTGCGCCATTATGTTCGCGGCCGCCGTTATTCCGACTGCCATGTCCCGGCAGGAGCATCCTAAGCCGCTTACTGAGGTACGGCTTAATCTTCGCGCGCTGTTTAGGTTGTCTCCTGCGGCTGCTGTTGGTGTCGTCATGGGTGGTGTTATGGAGGGAGCCTGGAACAACATGGCGGCCGTGTTCGGCAGCGAGATCGGCTTCAACACCGCCCAGATCGCGACGCTGCTTGTCGTAACCATGGCCGGCGGGATAGCGTTTCAGTACCCGCTTGGGCGTGCATCTGACCGAGTGGACAGGCGTCTCATCATGGCGGGAAGCGGACTGCTCTGCTGCCTCATCGCCGCTGCCGCGGTCAGCTTGGGATCGACGCGCCCGCTGACCATGTTTCTGACAGCCTTTTTCCTCGGCGGTCTGGTGTATCCCGTCTATTCGCTGGCAGTCGCACACGCCAACGACTATGTCGACAGCGCAAGCTTCGTTCAAGTCTCTGGCGGCCTTTTGATCCTCTACGGGATTGGGACGATGATCGGCCCACTTCTCGCCGCCGGCCTGATGGAGCTTTACGGCCCCCATGGCATCTTCCTCGTTCTGGCGGGCTGCAGCTTGATCTCAGCGACTTATGCACTCATCCGGAAACGGCGCCGCAAGCCGGTCCCTTCCGAAGATCAGGACGAATTCTCGACGATGCCGCTCGCCCGCACGCAAACACCTGGTACGCTCGCCTTCGATCCAAGGGCCAGTAATGATTAGCAGGTGGCCCGGCGTCACGTTGGTCATCCTCGTAGCTTGCACCGACGAAAACCGGCACAGGCTCTCGCCGGAATAGCCTGATCAGAACTCACAGCTAGGTGCATGGTCCGGATCCACTCAGCGGCTTGGTACTCGACGTTCAGACGATCCCAGCGCTCTTCCCTCTTGCGCCGCACCCAAGGAGCCACGCGACTGGTCAGATTGGCCATCCGTCTTCTCCTACAGTCTGGAAGCGTCCTCGCTCCTCACGCTGCTTGTCCCTGTCGTGGTGAGGTTTGCACAATGCCTGCCAGTTGCCTGTGTCCCAGAACAGTTGCTGATCGCCCTTATGCGGGATGCGATGATCGATCACCGTTGCCGGGGTCACTCGTCCTTCCTTCTGGCACATGACGCATAACGGATTGCGCTGAAGGTAGGTGGCACGCGCCTTCTGCCATCTGGCGTTATAACCACGCTCTCGGGCTGAGCCTCTGCGCTGGTCGTATTCCCTGTTGCGTTCCCGTTTGTCGAGAGGCTTTGGCATCAGGTCGTCGCTCATGGTCTCTTGAGCCTGTAATGGCTACAGAAGCCCACCCACCCTCTTAAACATATCTGGACAAAAATTGTCCAAGCTCTCTTGAAGCGCTGGTCTCTCCCGCTTCCAGGGGCCACATCATGATCCAAGTTTAACGAACATCAGGGACACTCCAATGGTCAGTGACGACACATACATGGTCGGCATGTCGATGATTGCTAACCAGAAGGATATGGCACGTCGCTACGAAGCCCAAATCCGAGATCTGGTAGGCAAGCTCGAGGACATGGCAATGGCCCTTGCGGTCGAGCAGGCGACCGTCGCGGGCTTGCAAGCTCAGGTCGATCAGTTCAGGGAGCGCCACCCGGACTCGATCCTCCTGAAGCCGACGAGCCAGTACTTCAAGGACGGCAAGGTCAAGGAGATAGCCCGAGTGGTCTTCGAGATCGCGTTTGACAAGCACCTTAAGGAGCTCGACATATCTAACCCAGCTGAGTATCGGCTGGATTAGGTTAAGATCCATCTCGTATTGATGATCCTATAGCCTTGGACGCGAGCCCAGATGCGGGTGCCGTCCATGTACTCCCGCTCTTCCTCAAAGACAGCGAAGCCAAACCATGATGTCCGGATACGGGTGCGGCCGGTCCTGCGCCAGCCTTCGGAGTTCAATGATGTTGGGGCATATCATGCCAAGTAAATGTCTCGGGCGATGATCCGCAGCTGATCCCGGAGCATCTCTGAGCGTTGGAGCTCTTCTCTGTTTTCCCTGAGTGTCAGGGCAAGGAGGCGGAGAAGGAGGTTCATGGTGTCGCTTACTTCCTGCCCTTCAATGCATTCCAAAGCCTGTCCTTGATTTCGGCTTGTCTCTTGAGAACGTACAGTCCGATAAATGGGACGCTGAGGAAACCTAGCGAGAAAATAACGTTCAACCAAAAGTGGATCGGGTTAGCGTCGATCATGATTCAGTGGCCTGGGTGTGGACGAACGATCCAGATCCTGCCTTCACTAAATGCGCGCCAAAGATCATTCGCCCCATAGATTGGTGCGCCCACGAAGAAGATAACCGAGCCAAGGAATATCCAAGCGCCTCTGAGTATCCGCATGGGAGTATCAGTCCACTCCTCGCACAAGGCGTTCGTTAACGGGCCTCCGACTGTACCAGAGATAACTGTTACCTCAACAGCCCCAGCCTCTCAGACATGCTCTCTTCCACGTAGATGTGAGAGCGTATCTCTACCATGACGACGCCATCGTCTCGCATGTATGTGCGGGACTGCTTCCGCAAGTGCTTTTAACGAGTTCTCGGGCGGAGGCACGATTGGCTTCGCACCTGTGCCCTTCTTAAGGTGTAGAGCTAAACATTTAAGTAATACCAGCAAAAATCATGCCTAGCGAATATTATAATAATCTACCGAATATAAAATAAATTGATAGGCGTCAACTCCTATTCTCACATCAATACATGATGAGAACATGCGGTACCTACATATTGCCAAATAGTTAAGCCTGAACTCAGAAGCAAGAAGCGGATTGATACAACGCAGACATCGACAATAGATGTCAAGAACTCCCTGTGCCTTGTCTTAGCAGGCACCCCGAGTTCATGTGCCCGAGTATTATCGAGAAGCCAGCTGCCTGAGCGATGGCTCAGTTCAGCAACTCCTTAGCTTTCTGCAGAAGGAATGCGAGCAATGGCGACCCTTACCGATACAGTTGGCAATGACACACTAGCTGGATCCAACCTAGACGACACCATCAACGGCCTCAGCGGCGACAATATATTTTTGGGGCGGTTTGGAGACGATACCATTCTAGGTGGCAGCGGATTTGACCGCATCGACGGCCACGCTGGGAACGACATACTTCGAGGCAGAGGAGGCGTCGACTACATTGCGGGCGGCCTCGGCAACGACCAGATCTTCGGCGATGACGGGTTCGACCAGCTTATCGGTGAGGCCGGAAACGACACAATCTATGGCGGCGATGGAGACGATTATGCCGCCGGCAATCCTGGCAATGACAGTCTTTTCGGGGGCGACGGCAACGACTTCTTTGTTGGCGAGCAAGGAACGGATTTCATTCGCGGGCAGGCTGACAACGACTTTGTAGCCGGTGGGGACGGCAATGATATCGTGGTAGGTGACAGCGGAGACGATCTTGTCGATGGTGACCTTGGCGATGATCGATTAGGCGGTGGCTCCGGAGCCGACGCTCTTTTCGGCGACGCCGGCCGAGATAAGCTTGATGGAGGCGCGGGTGTCGATCAACTCTGGGGCGGCACTGGAGCGGATACCTTCATATTTAGTAGCCTCACAGATACTGGAACCACGATCGCTACTGCGGATCGGATCCGCGACTTCTCATTTAGTCAGGGAGATCGCCTGAACCTATCAGTTATTGACGCTAACGGTGGATTAACTGGAGACCAGGCCTTCAACTTTGTTGGCACTGCGAGTTTCACGGCAGCAGGCCAAGTCAGATACTCCGTCAGTGGGAATGAGACACTTATAACTCTGAACACAGATACAGATACAACCGCTGAGGCCATCATTCGGGTTGCGGGTCAGCAACCTGTGACTGAAAACTGGTTCATCCTCTGAAGAGTAGGCTTCCGCCTCGGTCAGACACTCCTCAACGTACTGGCCGGAGGCGATTTCAATTATCTAAGCTCCATCGCCTCGGATGTAGGTCTTGCGGGGCATGATGGTGCTTGGAAGTGCGGCCCGCCTCGGCGACTTGCGGAATGCCTAGCTGACCCTTCAAAGACCGCGAGCGAGGACGGTCCAGGGCACCCGCCGCAGGCTGAGGATAATGCCTCCGATGGCAGGGGCAAAGTCCATTTCGGCTGCGTTCATAATGAGAACCGTACCTTTGGGTTCTCGTTATGGAGAGCGAACATGCTTCGTGCAGTGTTAGTGTCAGCAGCCATTGTCGCCGGCCCTATGATGTGGGCGCCAACTGCTGCCCAAGCTCAAGAACTCGTTCAGTGTGCTCGGGAGAATGGGTTTTGCCGTGTCCCGTATCCTACCCGCGTCATCTATGGTGGTCGGGGCCGGAATACTGCGATGTTCGTCCGAGGCGGTGGCATCCCGTGCTCGAACGATGTGTTCGGCGACCCTGCCCCAGGCGTTGCGAAGCGCTGCTTCTATGTGGCCCGCTATGGTGGCAGAGACCCCAGACCATGGCGTGATGAGTTTCGTGGACCGCCTCCTGGGCCGCCCTTCTACGGCCCTCGGTTCAGAGATTACGACGAAGACTACGATCAGCCTTACTGATAGCGGATATCAAAAAGCCCCGCGCGATCATCTCGCCGAGGCAGCCATTCTAAAGCTAACGCACTCCGGGTGAAAATCACCGAGAGCGCTTTGTGTTTTTATAACTAGCGCCAGAGCCATTCGGTTGCAAGAGTTCCGTGTCTGTTATCCTCAGGGTCTTTCCCCTAGCAGAGCCTAACCCTTGCCAATCTACTCATGCACGCGAGGCAACTCGCATTTGGTCCCGCGCCGCTTTGCGAAACAGCCAGGCCGATCCAAGCCATAGAGCAACAAAGACAGCTGTGAGGACCCATGTGAAGTGTCCGGCGACCTGAGCAATGACAGCGACAAATACCTGAGCGAGCGCCACCACCATCATCGCACTTGCCATACCATACGGCTGGAAACGCGCGATGACTGCCCCGGCAATCCCGACCACGATGACTCCGCCATACATCAGATTGAGGGGGTTCTCCTCCGTCCCGATGACACCAACTGCAAGGTTCATCCACACTAGGAGGAAAGCCCCCGCCGTTGCTGTGCCTATAGCAGCCCGGTACGCGCTATTCTCCATCGCCATAGCTGCCAGCTCGTAGGTACCGCAAGCAATAACCAGCATAGCGCTGAAGACGATGAAATCTGTCTCATCCCAGTTCATTTCAGTCGTGAACTGCATCGCGACCAAGGGCAGCAGCAGGAGGAACGCCGCGGTGGACCAGACTGCTTTCCTCCAACGGCTCCTTCGCCATCCGCTTCCGTTTTCTGTGCTTCCTGCCATAGCCCTGCTCCGCAGATAAAAGAGGACTTCAACCCGGCTTAAGCCATATTTACTCCGCAGCCTCCAGCCGTTGCAACTCGGTCGCCTTGATCTTCACCTTCGATGCCCTGCCCATGATGTCCAGCACCACCTCGACCCTGCCCTTTGAGAGCATGGAGACGACTTGCGCCTGAAGGTCTGCGAACGCTCCGACAGTCAGCCGCACGACCTCGCCGGGGCTGTACTGAGGGCCAACGTCGGGCAGTCGGGTGAAGTCGAACTCGCCAGCTAACTCCCGCTCAAGGATGCGTGCGAGCGGATGCGGGCGATCCTCCGGCGCCGGGATGCGAGCCGGAATGCCGTAGCCGTCTCTGACAATGCCCTCGACGCCATCAACCCCACGCATCTTGTAGAGGTCGTGATCCGAGCGAAGGCCGATGAACAGATACCGTGGGAAAAGCGGGTTATCTCGGGCTTCCTTCTTGCGGGCATGGACGACCCAGCGTTTCGTCTGGGGTAGATACGTCTGATACCCGGCTCGACGGAGGCCGAGTTGTGCCCTCCTCTCGCACTTGGGATTGCAGACGACCACGAACCAGGTGAAGCCTTCGAAGGTCTCCGGAGGCTCGTGGTTGATGAGCGGCACTTCCCGGAACTGAGGGACCAGATCCGGGGCGAGCTGCATAAGCTCATGGGCTTTGGCAGACAGATCGATGAGGGGGCGATTCGTCATGCTGCCTTCCGTTCGTTGCGGTGTAAATGGGACCAGTTATTCCGGTGACTGGATGCGTATGGATGTGCGCAGATATCGACGAGCTCGTGTTGCGCACGACCGACCTTGATCGACAGATGCTCACAATCATTCCCGCCACCGTCGATCGGCCAGGGACGATTTGCCTCTCAGGTGAAGCCCTGCGAGGCATTGTGTCTGGCTTTGCTGCCGGCGCACAGGTCAGGCTTGAGGCAGATGCCGCCTCAGGGCGCTGTGTGGTGGCCTCAGGCCGGTCTCGCTACCGGTTGGCAATCGAGCCCGCTGATCAGCATCCGGATCTAGGCTCAGCAGACGGCACTTCGTTCGATATTCCTGGCCGGGTACTCAAGAACGCCGTCATCCGGGTCTCGTTCGCTGCTGCGACAATGCAGGACCGACCTCATCTCTGGGGAGCGCACCTTGATATCGTGCAACACGAAGGACGCCCTCATCTGGCACTAGTCGCTATCGACAGCATTATCTTCTCCCGTCAGATTCTGGACCTGCCGACTGGCCGCACGGATATGCCAGGCGTGACGATCCCGACTGAAGCGCTCGCCACCCTGGCCAGAATGGCTCCAGATGACGGCGACATCCGGCTTACGGTCACCGAGAGCCTCATCGGCGCTATCGTTGGAGAGACCCGCTTCGTATCCAAGCTGGTGGAAGGCAAATTCGTCGACTACCAGCGCTTGCTGCCCCAATTGTCGAGGCGATCCGTTACGGTCGATCGCGGCGCCATGGCCGCAGCGCTTAACCGGTTCGGGGCCATTGACGAAAAGGGCGCAGGCATCTCCGTCCAGCCCGGCGAGAACGTCCTTATCCTCTCTGGTGCACACGCCTCCCTAGGCGACGCGCGAGAGGAGGTGGAGGCAGAAATCCTGCGGCCAGACTTTGGCTTCGGCGTGTCGCGAGCTCGTCTGGCCCACGTCGTATCGAAATTTGCGGGAGAGCACGTCCTGTTTGATCAACAGGATCCCTCAAGCCCTATCAGGGTCCTAGGGGTATCGGATGCCGATCGAGGGCATGACGCCCTGCTGATGCCAATGCGGATTGGCGCCTCCAGCTTGCCAGCGGCAGCCTGAGCCATGCCGCAAACATCTCCGCAGTCCGGAATCGAGAACCTGCAGAACAGGATTCAGCGCAAGCGCCAGGCGCACCAGAGCACGCGCGATGACGAGGCCCGCCTGCGCCAGCTCCGCATCAAGCAGCTTCGTCGAGAAGTCCGCGCCATGCGGCGGAAGGCTCGATGATGGCTTTCCGTATCTGCGAGGATGTCGGCACGACCAAGCGCCGGAAGATGACCCGCAGCCACGCCCTGAAGCTCTGGGAAATGCACAAGGGCGTTTGCGTCCTCTGCCATCAGCCGATCGATGGAGCCCGGGAAGAATGGTTCATTGAGCACCTGGTCGCGCTCGAGAACGGCGGATCGGACGATGACGACAGCGGCAATCTCGGCCCCGCCCATCTCTGGCACAAGGCCGCTAAAGATGCAGCCGACCATAGTGCAGGTGCTCAGGCCAAATGGCGCAAACGCCATCACATCGGCATTCGGCAGCGCAAAGGCCCGCCGATCCCCGGCAGCAAGGACTCGCCATGAAAACGGAAGATCGACGGCACGCTCGAGAGGAGGACAAAATGACCTGCGTCGACAGCCAAAAGAAAAAGGCCGCAGTGGGCGGCCTGAAGTTGATTGCGCCGCTAGCAGATATCCCTCTTAGAGTGTGGGGGCGAAAGGTACAGCCGCTGGCAGCGTGCTTGGCCTTTTACAGATCATCGCTGTCGCGGGCCTTGTGATGCTCTCCGTTGCGACGCCCAAAGAAAAAGGCCGCCAGAACGTGGCGGCCTGGGTCTCAAATATCTCTTACTCGAAAGCCGCAAGCCTTATGCCCCCACTCGGCTCGCTGCGGCGAGAGTGCCGAAACATGGTTAATGAATGGTTAACAGCCATTTTCGTCAAGCCTCTCGAAGGAAGACGTGTGACTTTCGTGAAAGGGCTGGAAGGTGCTGAACGAGGCCGCCACGGCAATGCAGTCCGCTCTGCCCTCTCCCCCTCAAAGGCAGGAGAGACGGAATGAGGAAGCTGACGCTCTCGCTAAAGGCCGAATACTTCACTGCGATCCGTGACGGGTCCAAGCCTGAGGAGTTTCGGCTTGTCACGCCATACTGGCAGAAGCGCCTTGAGGGGCGGTCCTATGACGTGATCGAGCTGACCCTTGGCTACCCCCAGCCGGGATGATGCCAGCCGCCGCCTGGGACGGCCCTGGCGCGGCTATCGCAAGACAACGATCACACATCCGCACTTCGGACCCGATCCTGTCGAGGTCTACGCCATCGGCGTGCGCTCCCCCTCTCCCTCACAGGTCTAACCCATGGAACGCAACCCATTGAAGGACAAGCTGCGGGCTGAAGACCGGGAAGGTGTGCGGCTCGTTACTATGCTCACTCAGATAGGTGAAGGATGAGAGCGCAAGCTACCCACCCCCTGCCGCCATCTCTCCCCCCGCTTGGTCTCAGCCGGGTCGAGGCTGCCGCTTACATCGGCGTCTCGCCGTCCATGTTCGACCTGATGGTGAAAGATGGCCGGATGCCGGGGCCCAAGCGAATCAACGGTCGAGTTGTCTGGGATCGGAAAAAGGTTGAGTCTTATTGGGCTGCCCTCCCCGAGGACGGCGAAGATCAAGCCAACCCCTTTGACCGGATCGAGCTCTGATGCCCCAGAGATTGCCCGAATACTGCGTTGAAGACGTGGACCGTCACGGCAACATCCGCATTCTATTTCAAGAAGCGTGGGTGCAAGAAGGTGCGCCTGAAGGGCACCCCTTGGACGCCTGAGTTCATGGAGCAGTATGAGGTCGCCAAGCTGAACGCAGCGCCAGCAGCACCCGAGGCTGAGGCGGCAGCGCCAAGAAGCCTCAAGTGGCTTTTCGAGGCTTACTACAAGTCAGCAGAGTTCAAGAGCCTGGACGCCCGGACCCAGCGCGTCCGGCGCGGGATCTTGGACAAGGTGGCCGTAAAGGCCGGACACCTCCCATTCGCCCGCCTGGAGGGCAAGAACATCAGGAAGTGGCGTGATGCTAAGGCCGAGACGCCGGAAGCCGCCAACAGCCTCGTTAAGGCCCTCAGGCAGGTGTTTGGCTGGGCTGTCGAGGCTGAGGAGGTCGACCGCAAGCCAGCCAAGGACGTTTCATATCTGAAAAGCGGCAGTGAGGGCTTCCATTCGTGGACGCTGGAAGAGGTGGAGAAGTACGAAGACCCCCTGTCGGCACCCGGGCCCGCCTGGCCTTGGCACTCCTGCTGTACACGGGGCAGCGCCGGTCGGACATCGTTCTCTTTGGGCACCAGCATGTGAAGAACGGCTTGCTCCGTTTTACGCAACAGAAGAACAAGGGCCGCAAGCCGATCAGGCTTGAGATCCCGATTGTGCCGGAACTGCAAAAGATCATTGATGCCTCGCCCTGCGGGGATCTGACCTTCCTTGTGACGGAGTTCGGGAAGCCGTTCACGTCGAACGGGTTCGGCAACCGGATGCGGAAGTGGTGTGATGAGGCTGGCTTGGCGCACTGCTCGGCTCACGGACTGCGGAAGGCGGCGGCAGCGCGACTCGCGGAGCAGGGACGCTCAACGCGGGAAATCATGACCGTGACAGGCCACACAACATCAAAGGATGTGGATCGTTATACGCGAGGAGCCGAACAAAAGCGGCTTGCGGCGAGGGCAATGGGGGTCGAACCTAGGCCCACCCTGCGAGTCCCACCTTTAAAAAGGTCAGCAATTTGAAGGAGATATAGGAGGATATGGTGCCCAGGGGCGGAATCGAACCACCGACACTGCGATTTTCAGTCGCATGCTCTACCAACTGAGCTACCTGGGCATCCGATGCGCGGTTGGTGCCGTGCGCGTCGTGGGCGGTTGTATAGTCAGACCTTTGCCGCCTGTCCAGCCGCCGGAAGAGAAATTTTCGAAAGAAAATTTATTGACTGTTCTCCCGGTCGTCCTCGCCCCGATCCTCCGGATCGTCCACGGCAGGAATGGCATAGCTGCCCGAGAGCCAGCGGTTCAAATCCACATCCCCACAGCGCTTGGAGCAGAAGGGCTTGTATTCCATGGTGGCCGGCTTGCCGCAGATCGGGCATTTGCCGGCGGATGCCAGGGGTTTGTTCTCGTTGGCAGGGTCCATGCCTTGCTCCTCTTCGGAATCAGGCGGCATCGAGCCAAGTGGATCGCACGGGGAAGCCCTCCCCATCGAGCAGCGCAATCGCCTCGTAGAGGGGCAAGCCCACCACGTTGGTGTAGGAACCGACCAACTTCACCACGAAGGTTCCGGCAAGCCCCTGAATGGCATAGCCGCCCGCCTTTCCGCGCCATTCGCCGGACGCGAGATAGTGCTCGAATTCCTCACGGGAGAGACGCTTGAAGCGCACGCGGGTTTCCACGAGGCGCTCGCGGATCGAATCCTTGGGAGTGATGAGGCAGACGGAGGTGTAGACCCGGTGCGCCCTGCCCGAAAGCATGCGCAGGCATCCGGCCGCCTCGTCCACAACCTCCGCCTTGGGCAGGATGCGTCCGCCGGAGACCACCACCGTATCGGCGGAGAGGATATAGGCGTCCCTCAGGTCTTCGCGGTTGCGCGCCGTCTTGCGGGCAACTTCCGCCTTCGAACGGGCCAGACGCTTGGCGAGATCCTTGGGGCCCTCGTTCTTCAAGGGCGTCTCGTCCACATCGGCAGGCAGAAGGGCATCGGGCTCGATCCCGGCCTGTTGCAGCAGGCCGAGCCTGCGGGGCGAGGCGGAAGCCAGAACGAGCTTCGGACGCCGGCTGGGATTCGACAGCTCGGAAGAGGACGCCACTTTGATCTCCACGCTCCAGGGCCTCTGAAGCCCTTCACGACAATTGATACTCGGCCGGGCGCAAGGCTACGCCCGGTCACAACATGGCACCGGCAACGCTCGAATCAAGCGCCGGGAGGCGGCTCGCCTCCCGGCGAGGCGGGCTGCGGAGGGGAAGCGGCCCTGACGGCATCCGCGCGCTCGAGCTGGCGGTAACGCATGACGCTCAACGGGATCGAGCCGAGGAAGAGAACCGTGATGCCGGTCAGCATCTCCCAGGGGAAGTTCACCAGCAGCCCGAAAACCGCAACCGACAGCACGAAGATCGGCAGCACCCAATGGCGGGGGACCTTCACACCGATCGTCTTGCCCGAATAGACCGGGATCGTGGACACCATGAGAAAGGCCAGCCCCAGCAGATAGACAAGCGCGATGGGAGCGATCGCAGGGCCGATGGGAAAGCCCAGAAACGAGAGATAGAGAGGCAGCATCGAAGTCAGCGCACCAGCGGGTGCGGGCATGCCGGTAAAGAAGTTCTTCTTCCATTCGGGCCGATGCGGATCGTCGAGCATCACATTGAAGCGGGCGAGGCGCAGGACCATCGCGATCGCGAAGACCAGCACGGCGATCCACCCGATCGCCTTCAGGTCGTTCAGCAGGAAGCTGTAGAGAATGAGGGCGGGCGTCACGCCGAAATTGACGAAATCGGCCAGGGAATCGAGTTCCGCGCCGAAGCGGGACGTGCCCTTCAGCATACGCGCCACCCTTCCGTCGATCCCGTCCAGCACGGCCGCCACGACGATGGCGACAACCGCAGGTTCATAGCGCCCCTCGAAGGCGAGCCTGATGGCCGTGAGCCCCAGGCACAGGGCGATCAGGGTGATGATGTTGGGGACGATGACGCGGAACGGAACAGGCTTGAAGAGCCGCTTGCGCGGCTCGTTCGGATCCGGGGCGAAGGGAGGGAAAAGGTCACTCATGGCATGAACCTAGCGCATCGCACGAAAAAGTGGACCCAGTTTTCGCCGGCGCGGCCCCGGGTCCCCGACGTGGCCCTTCGGTCCGGGGCCAGCGGCGCCCCGGAAAAGAGGCGCCTGCCTGACCGCCACGCCGAGCCGAGCAGTATAATGTCGGAGGAAGCGCAAACTGCTGTGGACAGTTCCGTCCGAGGGCGCCCGGGAGGCGAAAGCTCGCCTCCCGGGCGATCCGGATCAGCCGTTCCGATACTGGCGGGCAGGCTCGTTGGCGGTCAGATCCGCCAGAACCGTCTCCCCCGCCACGGCCGTCTGACCGAGGCCCACGAGAACCTGGGCGCTCATGGGGACGTAGATGTCCAGACGCGATCCGAAGCGGATCAGGCCGAAGCGCTCGCCGGTGCTCAGCGTATCGCCCACCTTCACGAAGGAGACGATGCGGCGCGCCACGAGGCCCGCGATCTGCACCACGCCGATGCGGGTGCCCGCCGTCTCGATGACGAGGGCGTTGCGCTCGTTGTCCTCGCTGGCCTTGTCGAGCTCGGCGTTGAGAAAAAGACCAGGAGTATAAAGGATTTGCTCGATCCGGCCCGTCACCGGCGAGCGGTTCACGTGGCAGTCGAACACGTTCATGAAGACCGAGATCCGGGTCATCGGCTCGGGCGGCAGGCTGAGCTCCGCGGGAGGCACCGCCGTGGTGATCAGGTTGACCCGCCCGTCCGCCGGGGAGACGACGAGGCCTTCGCGCAGGGGAGTCACGCGCGGCGGATCGCGAAAGAAGTAGCAGACCCACACGGTGAGGATGGCGCCGATCCAGCCCAAGGGCGACCACAGCCAGGCCAGGACGATGGTCGCGAACAGCGCGATCAGAATGAAGGGATACCCCTCCTTGTGGATCGGGACGAAGATGCGGCGCATCGATTCCAGGATATCGGTCATTCTCTTGAAGCCTTGCTAGAGTTTGCGAGGGGATGGCAGGCGCCGACGCTCCCGTCAACCTGCCGTGGTTTCCTCTGCCCGGTCCTCCGACCGGTCTTCCTCTTCGGCACGCTTCAGAGTCTCGCGGGCCTGATCGGCCTCGCGCTGACGATTCCACATGGAGGCATAGACGCCGCCGAGAGCCAGAAGGCTCGCGTGGTTGCCCCGCTCCACGATCCGCCCGTGGTCGAGAACGATGATCTCGTCCGCCCCGATCACTGTGGACAGCCGGTGGGCGATCACCAGGGTGGTGCGACCGCGGCTGACCCGGTCGAGAGCATCCTGGATCTCCTTCTCCGTAAAGGTGTCCAGGGCCGAGGTCGCCTCGTCCAGCACCAGGATCGGCGGGGCCTTCAGGATCGTGCGGGCAATCGCCACGCGCTGCTTCTCGCCACCCGAGAGCTTGAGGCCACGCTCGCCGACGGGGGTGTCGTATCCCTCCGGCAGGAGGCCGATGAACCGGTCGATCTGGGCGAGGCGCGCGGCCTCCCTCACCTCTTCCGGGGTGGCGTCCCAGCGGCCGTACTGGATATTGTAGCCGATGGTGTCGTTGAACAGCACGGTATCCTGCGGAACCATGCCGATGACCTTGCGAAGCGAGGCCTGCTGCACGTCCGCGATGTTCTGCCCGTCGATGAGGATGCGGCCGCTCGTCGGCTCGTAGAACCGGAACAGCAGGCGCGAGATGGTGGACTTGCCCGCGCCCGAAGGCCCGACGATGGCGACCGTGTGGCCCGCCGGCACCTCGAAGGTCACGCCCTTCAGGATGGGACGCTCCGGGTTATAGGAGAAATGCACATCCTCGAAGCGCACGACGGCCTGTTTGACCTCGAGCGGTTTCGCGCCCGGCTTGTCCTGGATTTCCGGATTGCGCTCGATGATGTCGAACATGTCGTCGATGTCGATGAGCGCCTGCTTGATCTCGCGATAGAGCATGCCCATGAAGTTCAGCGGAATGTAGAGCTGGACCAGCATGGCGTTGACGAGCACGAAGCTGCCGACCGACACGCGGCCCGCCATGATGTCCCGGGCGGCCAGAACCATCACGACGGCCATGCCGATGGAGAAGATCACCGCCTGCCCGGCATTGAGCACCGCAAGCGATGTGTAGGTCTGAGTGGAGGCCTTTTCGTAACGTTCCATCGAGCGGTCGTAGCGCGCGGTTTCCCGCTGCTCGGCGCCGAAATACTTCACCGTCTCGTAGTTCAGCAACGAATCGACTGCCTTCGTGTTGGCATCCGTGTCGGAGTCGTTCATCTGCTTGCGGATCGAGATCCGCCACTGGGTCGCCTTGTAGGTATAGGCGAGGTAGATCACCACCATTACGAAGACGACGAGCGAATAGATCCAGTCGAACTCCCAGGCGAGGAGCCCCAGCACCAGCACGAATTCGAGAATGGTGGGGACCAGGGTCAGCACCACGAGGCGCGAAAGCTCCTCGATGCCCTCGCGGCCCCGCTCCAGAACGCGGGTCAGGCCGCCGGTCTTGCGCTCGAGATGGAAGCGCAGCGACAGGCGGTGCATGTGCTCGAAGGCCTGGAGCGCAAGCTTGCGCACCGCATGCATGGCCACCTTGGCGAAGAGCCCGTCGCGGACCTGGGTCAGCAACGCCATGAGAATGCGCGTGACGCCGTAGACGATGGTGAGCAGGATCGGCGACTTCCAAAGCCAGGAGCCGGAAGTGGCGGCGGCCTGGGTCGCCTGATTCCCGCTGCTCGTGACCGCCACGAGTGCATCCGTCGCCCATTTGAAGGCGAACGGCGTCACCATGGTGACGCCCTTGGCGACGAGGAGCAGGCCGAAGGCCAGAAAGACGCGGTGCTGGAGGTCGGCTCGTCCCTGCGGCCAGAGATAAGGCCAGAGCTTCGTCCAGGTCGCGGCCAAGCCGTTGGGCTTGCGCACGGCGGCGCTCGTCGAGGGAACCGAGGGAGAGGGAGGCATGACCAGAGAATCCGAATGAACTGTCGCCCCCCGATATAAGGGGTCGGGGACAGGAATTCACCCCGCGGCGTCGGCAGCCCCGTTCAGGCTAGTTGGTTTTCCGTTCCTCGCCGTTGGGAAGCACGAAGACCTGCCCCGGATAGATGAGATCCGGATTGCGGATCTGGTCCTGGTTCGCTCCGTAAATCACGGTATAGCGGTAGCCGCTGCCGTAGATGCGCTGGCTGATCCGCCAGAGATTGTCGCCTCGGGAGACGATGGCCGTGTTGATGTTGGGGATCACGATCGTTCCGGCCGCAGCGACCTGGGCGTCGGTATTGGCCCTCGCGGCTGGCTCACCCTGGGCGGAAGGAGACGCCGACGGCGAGGCCGCGACCCGTGCCTCCGGCTTGGAGGAAGCCACCTGCACAGGCACGTTGAAAGCGACCTCGGCGCGGGACTTCACTTGGCCGGAGACCGGGTCCACATCGTCGAGGCGAATGCGGTAATCGCCAGGCCGGACGCCGGAACCGATGGAGAACGAGACCTTCCCGTCAGCCCCTGCCCCGCCGGGAGCGATCAAGGCGTCGTTGAGATACAGACGGACCGTCGCGCCAGGAGCCGAGAGGCCCGACACGAAGAGCTTTCCCTCCTCGGCCTCGACGCTCACGATCTTGATCTCGGGCCGCGGCGCAGGTTGCGCCGGCTGCTCCGGGGCCGCGCCCGCCTGCTGCGGCGGCTGAGGCGCAGGCTGGGCGGGCTCCGCGGCCTTTGCCGGTTCCTCGGGCCTCTTCGGCGCATTCTGCGCGACCTGCGGTTCCGGCGGCTCGGGATTGGAGAGGACGACCGTCGGCTGGTCCGGCGTGGTCAGGGTCACGAGGGGGCGCTTCTGGGCCGCGTCGATCACGACCGTCACGCTCTGGGCGGAGCGCTGGCGGGCCCCGTCCGGCGCGATGGATTGCAGCACGATCTGGTGCGAGCCGGGCGGCAGGGCCGGAGGCACGATGGCGAAGAGCCCCGAAGCATCCGCCACGGCCCGGGCATGGACCTGATCGCCTCTCAGAAGTTCGATGGTCGCACCCGCGGCGGCCCGGCCCGCGATCACGCTTTCGCCATTGGGCTCGACCCGGACGAGATCGAAGGACGGCACGACGGGAGCCTCGGCAGACCTGGCGTCCGGGGTTTTGGTCTCCGCAGCCGCAGCAGTTGGAGCCTCGGCCGCAGGCTTCTGCGGCGGCGCGGGCTGCTGGACGGCCGCCTGGGGCCTGGCGGCGGAACCGGGGGAATCAGGTGAGCTGGGCCAAGCCCAGTAGAGGGCACCGACAAGCACCGCCACGACGCCGGCTGCCGCCGCGCCGAGGATCGCGATCGTTCCTTTGATCTCTGTTGCCTGCGCCATGTGCTTTTTCTCTACCGCGGCACTTTCGTGCATTTAAACCGTTTATCTTTCAAAAGGCTACGGCCATAAAAGGGAATCTCTATGTTTTATGATACAACGCGGGAGGCTCCCCACCTCCCCGAAGTGCCCATGTCAAATCTCAAGCCCATCAAATCAATCTGTGTTTATTGCGGCTCCGGTTTCGGAGACGATCCGGTCTTCGCCGAAAATGCGGCGGCATTGGGTCGGGCCATGGCCGAGCAAGGCATCAATCTCGTCTATGGCGGGGGCAATGTGGGCCTGATGGGCACGATCGCCCAGGCCGTGCTCGACCATGGCGGCTACGTCACGGGCATCATCCCGGACTTCCTGAAGTCGCGCGAGAAGCTCCTCGACGAGGTCCAGGAAACCATCGTCGTGCCGGACATGCACACCCGCAAGCGCATGATGTTCGAGAAGGCCGATGCCTTCGTGGCGCTTCCCGGGGGCATCGGTACGCTGGAAGAACTCGTCGAGCAGATGACCTGGGCGCAGCTCGGCCGTCACACGAAACCGATCCTGATGCTCAGCACCAAAGGTTTCTGGAGGCCGCTCCTCACCCTCTTCGCCCATATGCGCGACCAGGGCTTCATCCGCGAAGGCCTGGAACTCAACTACCTCGTGGCCGAAAAGGTCGAGGATGTCATACCCATGCTGGAGGCCTCCGCCCGGCGCATCGGCATCGTCGAGAATGCGGAACTGTTCGAGACGAAATTCTAAAGAGCCGCTCACCCTGCGCGGGACAGAACGAGCCCGCCCAGGATGAGCAGCGCCGCCATGACGCGCTGCCAGGAGATTTCCTGAACCGGAAGCCCGAAGGCGCCGACGGCATCGAGCGCCAGAGCCGCAACCACCTGTCCGAACACCAGCGCCGCCACGGTGCTCACCGCGCCGAGCTGCGGCACGCCCCAAATCACGACCGCCACGTAGAATGCGCCGAGGACCCCGCCGAGCCACGACCACCAGGGCGCGGAGGCGATGGCGCCGCCCGTGGGCAATACGCCGCGAAACGCGCTGACGACCGCCAGGATCAGGAAGCCGACGCCGAACGAGATACAGGCGGCCAGCAGCGGGTCGCCGAGCGCGCGCGCGAGCGCCGCGTTGATGGGAGCCTGCGACGACAGAAAAGCGCCGCCGATGAGAATGCCCGAGACCGGCAGCAGGAGGGAGAGGTTCATGGTTCGTCTCGATTATTGGGTGGTCTGTTCCTGGAGCTGTTTCCCCTTGCGCGGGATCGTCTCTTCCTTGGGTTGCCGCATTGTACAATACGGCGAACCGGGTCGGGATGGCCGGGAGCAGCCCGGCCATGACGCGGTGCACGAGCCTGGCATCCTCATGCCGATGCGCATCGCTCCGACCTTCCGGCCCCACCCTCGGTCTTTCCGCGCAGGGAGGGAGAAACGCAGCGCTTCTTCCTAAAGCGTCGCTCCGGCCTTCAGCAGCTTGTAGATCATGGAATCGGTCAGTGCCTGGAACGAGGCATCGATGATGTTCGCAGACACGCCGATGGTGGTCCAGCGCTCGCCCGACGCATCGGCGAATTCTATCAACACGCGCGTCACGGCATCCGAACCGCCCTGATAGATACGCACCTTGTAGTCCACCAGCTCCAGATCCTGGATCAGATGCTGATACTTGCCGAGATCCTTGCGCAAGGCTACGTCGAGCGCGTTCACCGGGCCGTTTCCCTCGGCCGCCGAGATGAGCACCTCGTCGCCCACGCGCACCTTCACGATGGCTTCCGATGCGGTGACGAGTTCGCCCATCGCGTTGTAGCGGCGCTCCACGTTCACCGAGAAGCGCTCCACATCGAAGAAGGCCGGCACCTCGCCGAGCATTCGTTTGACCAGCACGTAGAAGGACGCGTCCGCGCCTTCGAACGCGAAGCCCTCGGCCTCCTTGCGCTTCACCTCCTCGAGCACGCGCGCGATGCGAGGATCGCCCTTCTCCAAGGCGAAGCCGCAGCGCTTGAGTTCCGCGAGGATGTTCGATTGGCCGCCCTGGTCCGAGACGAGAACCCTGCGAACATTGCCGACAGTCTCGGGCTCCACATGCTCGTAGGTGCGTGGGTCCTTCAGCACGGCGGAGGCATGGATGCCCGCCTTGGTCGCAAAGGCGCTGGCTCCGACGAAGGGGGCGTGGCGGTTGGGCTGGCGGTTGAGGATCTCGTCCACCTGCCGCGATACATGGGTGAGCGCGCCCAACGCCTCGTCCGCGACTCCGAGGTCGAAGCGGGAGGCGTAGGAATCCTTCAGCTTCAGCGCGCCGACGAGCGTGATCAGATTCGCGTTGCCGCAGCGCTCGCCGAGGCCGTTGAGCGTTCCCTGGATATGCCGAGCGCCCGCCTCCACGGCCGCAAGCGAATTCGCGACGGCGCAGCCGCAATCGTCATGAGCATGGATGCCCACATGCGCGCCCGGCACGACGGCCGCAACCGCCTTCACGATCTCGGACACCTCGTGAGGCAGCGTGCCGCCGTTGGTGTCGCAGAGCACGACCCAGCGCGCGCCGGCTTCGTAGGCCGTCCTCGCGCAGGCAAGCGCATAATCGGGATTGGCCTTGTAGCCGTCGAAGAAATGCTCGCAATCGACGATCACCTCGCGGCCTCTGGCGCGCGCGGCCTCGACGCTGTCCTGGATTCCGGCGAGGTTCTCATCGAGAGAGGTCTCGAGCGCCACACGCACGTGATAGTCCCAGGATTTCGCCACGAAGCAGATCGCATCCGCCTGCGCGTCCAGGAGCGCGGAGACGCCGGGGTCGTTCGAGACCGAACGCCCGGCCCTCTTGGTCATGCCGAACGCCGTGAACTTGGCGTTCTTCGTCCGCTTTTCCGAGAAGAAGGTGGAGTCGAGGGGGTTCGCGCCCGGATAGCCGCCCTCCACGTAATCGATACCGAGCTTGTCGAGAAGCGTGGCAATGGCCCGCTTGTCGTCGAGCGAGAAGTCGACGCCGGTGGTCTGCGCACCGTCGCGCAGCGTGGTGTCGAAGAGATAGATGCGCTCGCGGCTCATGACGACAACTTCCTCTCCTCGGCGGGTGCGAGGCGCTTTTCCATCGTGGTGGTTCCGAGCCATTCGTCGCCGATCGAAAGGGTGTTGCGGCGCTGAGGCTGGAAGCCCTGTTTCTGAAAGAAGGGCTGCGCGTTGTCGCTGACCTCCGCCACGAGGCGCGCCGCCCCGCGTGCGGTCGCGAGCTTCTCGACGGCATCGTAGAGCATGGTGCCGATCCCCTGCCCCGCGACGGCGGGATGCACATGGAACAGCTCGATCAGCTCGTTGTCCTTAAGCGCGATGAAGCCGACGGCCGCGCCCTCGACCGTCGCCACGAGGGTGAGATCCTTCGCCAGCTTCCGGGTGAAGTCTTCGTCCTCGGCCTGGAGCATCCAGGCTTCCTGCTGGGCTTCGCTGTAATCCTCGCCCGTCAGCTCCTCGATGCTCGCCTGAAAGATCTCGACAAGCGTCGGTACGTCGGCGGGAAGAAAGGGACGAAGGCCCGGTTTCGGCATCGACTGACCCATCAGCGTGGCTCCCTATTCGATAGGCACGCGCTTGCACATCCGTCATCGCCTGCCTTGTGCCGGTGATCCCGATGATGGGAGACACTGCACTTTTCCTCGTCATGGCCGGGACAGGCCCGGCCATGACGAGGAAGGGTAACATGCGTCATCGGGCGACCTCCCAGGTGGTGGTGCCGTCCTTGTTGTCCTTCACCACGACATTGAGCGCCGCGAGTTCGTCGCGAATGCGGTCGGATTCCGGCCAGTTCTTCGCCGCGCGCGCTTCCTTGCGGGCCGCGATCAGGCGTTCGACCACGGTGGGATCGACCGCGAGCGAGGCCTGCCTGCGGGCCTTCCAGCCTTCCGCCCCTTCCAGAAGGAAGCCCATCGCGCGCAGGTTCGCGCCGAGTTCGTCATGGGCGCCCTGACCGTCGAGAGCATGAAGCTCCGCCAGCATCCTCGGCGTGTTGAGGTCGTCGGCGAGGGCTTGGACGATGTGCTCCGACAGCCGTGCGGTCTCGCCACGGCCAGCCAGCTCGTACCAGCGGTCGAGGGTCTTCTGGCTTTCCTCGAGCCCCTTGACGGTCCAGTCGATCGGCTGGCGGTAATGGGTGCGCAGCATGTTGAAGCGCAACACCTCGCCGGGCCACTCCTTCAGCAGGTCATGGATGGTGAAGAAGTTGCCGAGGGATTTCGACATCTTCTCGCCTTCCACCTGCAGGAAGCCGTTATGCATCCAGACATTGGCCATGCGCGGCGTCTGAAACGCGCAGCAGCTCTGCGCGATCTCGTTCTCGTGGTGCGGGAACACGAGGTCGATGCCGCCGCCATGAATGTCGAAGATCTCGCGCTCTGTCGGATCGCTGCAGGTCAGCCGCGTCTCGAAGGCCTGGACCAGGTGCTTCCAGGACATGGCGGAGCACTCGATATGCCAGCCGGGGCGGCCCGGTGTCCCGATCCCTGCCGGCGACGGCCAGGCCGGGTCCTGCGGCCCTGAGGGTTTCCAGAGCACGAAATCCATCGGATCGCGCTTGTAGGGAGCCACGTCCACGCGGGCGCCGGAGAGCAATTCGTCGAGGGAGCGCTTCGAGAGGGCGCCGTATTTCGGCAGACCGGACAGCTTCTGCATGCTGGCGACGGAGAAGAGCACGTGCTCCTCCGCCACGTAAGCGGCCCCCCGCTCGATGAGCCGCTCGATGATCATGCGCATCTCGTCGATATGCTCGGTCGCCCTGGGCTCCACGAAACTCGGCCGCTCGCCCGGACGGTTCACGTCCTCGGGCATGAGGACGCCGAGCGCCCGGATGTCGGCGTGGAACTGCTCCTCGGTTTTCCGGGTCACCTCCCGGATGGCTTCGTTGTGGGGCAGGCCCGGGTAATCGCGGGCGGCGCGGGCGTTAATCTTGTCGTCCACATCCGTGATGTTGCGCACATACGTGACCGCTTCCGCACCGTAAACATGCCTCAGCAGGCGGAACAGAAGGTCGAAGACGATGATGGGGCGGGCATTGCCGATATGAGCGTAGTCGTAGACCGTGGGGCCGCAGACATACATGCGCACGTTCTCCGGATCGATCGGGACGAACGCGTCCTTCGAGCGGGTGAGCGTGTTGTAGAGCTTCAGCTGAGGCGCCATGAAACCAAGTCCCTGTCAGGCCACAAGGCCGGAGGTTGGTTTCATTCTTGGAATGAGAACGAGACGGCTCCAGCCAGCGTGGCGCGCTAGCCGCAAATAATCCCGGAAATGAGGATTGTTGCCGTGTTCATGAAACAATCAATGCCTCGTCAGCGGACAGGCGTCAAGGTTCCCATGCCGGTGAGCACAGTTGATTTGCACAAATGCAAGAAACGGGTCTTTACCAAACCCGTTAGAGCTTTGTTCACGGGCTTCCGTGACAATGGTTCGCCTATTCAATCAATGAGGTTTTCTATGCGCCGCGCATATGCCGTGCTCGGGTTGGGCACAGCCGTGTTCATTGCAGCCGCGTCCCTGACGCTGCTTCCAAACGGTACACAGGCCTCATCGACCGAAGCAACCTTCCTGGTCCCCGCCGCCGATGGGTACGGCGTTGCGGAATGCCTCATATCAAACCAGTCCTGTGGCCAAGTTGTGGCAAACACCTGGTGTGAGGCTCAAGGCTATACCCGAGCGATTTCGTTCCGACAGCTCCAGGCCGAGGAGTTGACAGGTTCCATTCAGAAGGCGTCCGTCACGGAGCCGGAGCACCGCCCGATCTCGATCACCTGCTCGAACTGATCCGTTCCGAGAAGCCGCTCTGAGGGCCATCCTGCCTCAGGCCTCCCGTGGGACAGACAGAGGCGTCAGCTGGGTCCGGGCGGTCTTCAGGACAGCCCGGGTCACACCAGCGACCACCGGGCCGACGACCCGGCTTTCCTGCCAGAACAGAGGCACCTCCAGCGGAAGCGACGGTTTCAGCGCCACCAGGCGCCCCGTCTGCAGGTGCTCCCTCACCGACACTTCGGGGTTCATCCCCCATCCCAACCCGGCAAGCGCCGCATCCACGAATGCCTGCGACGAGGGCAGCCAGTGGAGCGGCGGACGAATCTCGGCATCGAAAACCTGCCGCAGCCAAGTAAATTGCAGGCGGTCCTTCTGATTGAAGATCAGGCAGGGCGCACGGGCGGCATTCTCCCGGTCGAGGCCGCCGGAGAACCAGCGCTCGACGAAACGGGGACTTGCTGTCGCGACGTAGCGCATTGCTCCCAATGAACGGCAATTGCAGCCCTGGATAGGCGTTCCATGAGAGGTCACGGCCGCCATGACCTCCCCGCGCCGAAGCCAGTCGACGCTGTGATCCTGGTCGTCGATCACGAGATCGAACAGATACCCTGTCGTCTCCGCCATGGCCGGAATGAACCATGTGGCGAGACTGTCCGCGTTCACGGCAATGCGCAGCGTCACGGGCCGCGTTTCCGCCTGAAGCCCCGGAAGGGTCTTATGGAGCGAGCTTTCGAGCAAAGCCACCTGCTCCACATGCTGGCAAAGGCGCTGCCCGGCTTCGGTCGCCACGCAGGGCTGCCCCCGGACCACAAGAACCGTCCCGATCCTTTCCTCGAGCAGCTTGACCCTTTGGGAGATTGCCGAGGGCGTCACGTTCAGGTGCTGAGCCGCCCGCTCGAAACTGCCGGTTCTGATCACGGCGGCCAGGGCAGACAGATGGGCATAATCCAGCACGAATTAGATTTCCTAATGTGAGAGCAGCATCTTTAACTACTCTAATCCCAAGGGCTCGCCTAGGAAGGGTCGACTCTCGTTCGGATGATCGACATGACCGCCCCTCTCATCGCCGGCTTCCTGCTCGGCCTCAGCCTGATCCTCCCCATCGGGGCTCAGAACGCATTCGTGCTGCGCGTTGGATTACGGGGCGAGCACGTCTGGGCCGTGTGCCTGACCTGCGCCGTGTCGGACGCCGTGCTCATCCTGGCCGGCGTGTCCGGCCTGTCCCGGATGACCGCCGCTTTGCCCTGGGCCGAGACCGCCCTCCTCTATTTCGGCGCCGCTTTCCTGATCGCCTATGGGGCGCGGAGCTTCAGGGATGCGTTCCGATCCGCGGCCTTGCGGCCGTCCGAGGCCGCGCCGGCCGGCATTCATCGGGTGGTTCTCACCTGCCTTGCCCTCACCTGGCTCAATCCGCATGTCTATCTCGACACGGTGGTCCTCATCGGCTCGATCTCGACCCAGTTTGCGCAGGGCAAGGGATGGTTCGCGGCCGGGGCCATGCTGGCCTCGTTCGCGTTCTTCTTCTCACTGGGCTATGGCGCCCGCCTCCTTAAGCCGCTCTTTGCCAACCCAGCCACGTGGCGTGTCCTTGACGTTGCGATCGGGCTCGTCATGTGGGCGACGGCGGCGAGGCTGCTGCTGAACGAGGGCTGAGGGCCGGCCCCTTACTTGTTCAGCCACTCGCCGCATCTGGCCGGAACCTCGTTGCCCCAGGGCATCAGGGGGACGGTCGAGGTCGAGTTCTTGGGCGAGCCTTCGATCGGCCGGTCCGAATAGACCATGTAGACCAGGGTGTTGCGCTTCGCGTCGCAGCCGCGGACGATCTGCATCCTCTTGAAGATCAGGGAGCGCCGCTCGCTGAAGACCACGTCCCCCTGCCCGAACCGCTGCTTGAACTTCACGGGACCGATCTGACGGCATGAGAGCGAGATGTCCGACACCTCCTCCGCCACGCCGAAAGTGCCGGAGATGCCGCCTCGTTCCGGTGTCGTGTAGTGGCAGGCGACGCCCTCCACGAGGGGATCGTCGATCCCGTAGACCGCGAGCTTGTCGTCGGGGGTCAGGGCGCGCCAGACGGTGGACTTCTTGAAGATCAGATCCGGCTCCTGGGCCATGACGCCGGAAGCGCCGCCCATGACGAGGGCGAGGACCAGAGCGATTCGAGCAAGCATTCCCGTTCTCTCCTAATGTTACGCTGCATGTGGGGATGCGGCGCGCCCTTGACGAGAGCCCGGAAGGGCTTGCGCAACCTTATTTGCTCCCGGAGCCGGATGAGGGTACATGCATGCTGCCGCCTCACGGATTCACCGGAAGCCTGCGAGGCGGTAATCACAATAGGGCCCCATTCCGGCGTCACATGACCAGCCTCTGGCCATGGCGCCGTATCGGACCCGGTTCTGCGATCAGCTTGATGACAAAGACATTCCTTCTCCGCTCCCTCTTCGCCGTGACGGCCTTCCTCGCCGCCGGGCAGGCAGCCTTCGCCCAGTCGGCCGAGTGCCAGCGCTTCCGCGCGGAATTGGCGAATCTCGAGCGCAGCAGAGGCGGAGCGCCGACCGGCCAGATGCAGGCGCAGCGGGCGGAGATCAACCGCCTGGTCCGCTACTACAATTCCATCGGCTGCGAGCGCGGCCCCCTGGGCTTCCTGGCCGGCCCCCCTCCGGCCCAGTGCGGCACGATCGCCACGCAGATCCGCCAGCTCGAAGCGGGCTATGCCCGTCTTGCCGCTCAGGCCATGGACCCGGCCGAGGTGGAGGTCCGCCGTCGCCAGCTCCAGGTGGCCGTGCAGCAGACCTGCTCCGCCGAGCAGCCCCGCGGCTTCTTCGAGTCGATCTTCGGCCCGCCGCGCGGTCAGCAGCCGGATCAGGTCATGCCGGAAGGCCAGCCGATCATCGCCGACGAAGGGCAGCCCGCCCTGGGCGGCGGCCGCCTGATCTGCGTGAAGACCTGCGACGGCGCGTTCTTCCCGCTCACCACTCCGCCCGGCGGCCAGCAGAGCGCCGACGAGATGTGCCAGGCCCTGTGCCCCGGCACGGAGACGGCCGCCTATGCCTATCCGGGCGGCGACGACGGGCTGACCCGCGCGGTCTCCCTGTCGAGCAACAGGCCCTATACGTCGCTCGCGAACGCCTTCAAGTTCCGCAAGACCTTCGATGAAAGCTGCGCCTGCAAGCGGCAGGACGAGAGCTGGGCCGTCGTTCTGCGCAAGGCCGAGAGCATGTTGTCCCAGCGCAAGGGCGATATGATCGTGACCGCCGAAAAGGCCGAGGAGCTCTCGCGCCCGAAGGCCGTTCAGGCCCGCAAGGCTGCCGAGAAGAAGGCGGACGAGGAGGAGAAGGCCGCGGCCGAAAGCGCCGCTTCCGCTCCGACGGCGAGCAAGGAATCCTCCGGCATCGGCCCGCAATCCATCGAGAACACCCGCGTGGTCGGCGAGAACGAGGGCAATCAGCAGGAAGTCGTCTCCGGTAACGGCCAGAGGAAGACCGTGCGCGTGATCGCGCCGAACCTCATTCCGGTGCCGAACCCGCAGAACTGATTCGGTTCTCCCCAGGCACGTTCCCTCCCAACACCCTCTCATGACCGGGCTTGTCCCGGCCATGACGGAAGAGCGCCGCGCTGCTGCGGACCGGGATCATCGGCACGAGGCCGGTGACGCCAATGATATGTGGATGACCTCCCCATAAGGAGAGGGAGAATACGCGGGTTTTGTGGTATCAGGCGCATCATGAAACCGCTCGATCACACGCGAATGCCACGAGTCTCCGGCGCGCCGGACCCGGTCATATCGGTCTCAGGCCTCTCCAAGACCTATGCGTCGGGATTCCAGGCCCTGCGCAACGTCGATCTGGAGATCCGCCGTGGCGAGATCTTCGCCCTCCTGGGACCCAACGGCGCCGGCAAGACGACGCTCATCAGCATCATCTGCGGCATCGTCAATCCGAGCACCGGCACGGTGATGGCGGACGGGCACGACATCATTCGCGATTATCGCCCGGCCCGCACCAAGATCGGGCTCGTCCCGCAGGAGCTCACCACGGACGCCTTCGAGAGCGTCTGGGCGACGGTGAGCTTCAGCCGCGGCCTCTTCGGCAAGCCCGCGAACCCCGCCTATATCGAGAAGATCCTCAAGGACCTCTCCCTCTGGGAGAAGAGGAACACGAAGATCATGGCCTTGTCCGGCGGCATGAAGCGCCGGGTAATGATCGCCAAGGCTCTCTCCCACGAGCCGAAGATCCTCTTCCTCGACGAGCCGACGGCCGGCGTCGACGTGGAGCTGCGGCGTGACATGTGGAACATGGTGCGCGGGCTTCGCGAGAACGGCGTCACCATCATCCTCACGACGCACTACATCGAGGAAGCCGAGGAGATGGCCGACCGGATCGGCGTGATCAACAAGGGCGAGATCGTCCTGGTCGAGGACAAGGACGTTCTGATGCGCAAGCTCGGCAAGAAACAGCTGACCCTGCACCTTCAGGCCCCGCTCGCAGCCTTGCCCGCCGCGCTGCAATCCGAGTATCTTCAGCTCTCCGCCGACGGCGCTGAGCTGATCTACACCTTCGACGCCCAGAGCGAGGAGACGGGCATCGCCACGCTCCTGCGCCGGCTCAACGAGCACGGCATCGACTTCAAGGATCTCCACACCTCCGAGTCTTCGCTCGAGGACATCTTCGTCAGCCTGGTGAGGGGGCGCCCGTGAACTTTTACGGCATCAAGGCAATCTATCTCTTCGAGATGGCGCGCACCTGGCGGACGCTGATGCAGAGCATCGCCTCGCCGGTCATCTCGACGTCGCTTTACTTCATCGTGTTCGGCTCGGCCATCGGCTCGCACATGGCCAAAATCGACGGCGTGAGCTACGGCGCGTTCATCGTGCCGGGCCTGATCATGCTCTCTCTCCTGACGGAGAGCATCTCCAACGCGTCCTTCGGCATCTACATGCCGAAGTTCACGGGCACGATCTACGAAATCCTATCCGCGCCGATCTCCGCCATCGAGACGGTGATCGGCTATGTGGGCGCCGCCGCCACCAAGTCCGTGATCATCGGCACGATCATCCTGTTCACGGCGCGGCTCTTCGTGGATTTCTCCATCGAACATCCGGTCTGGATGGTCGCTTTCCTGGTGCTCACCTCCGTCACCTTCAGCCTTTTCGGCTTCATCATCGGCGTGTGGGCCGACAGCTTCCAGAAGCTGCAGGTGATTCCGCTGATGATCGTGACGCCGCTCGCCTTCCTCGGGGGCAGCTTCTATTCCATCAACATGCTGCCGCCCTTCTGGCAGAAGGTCGCCCTGTTCAATCCCGTGGTTTACCTGGTCAGCGGCTTCCGCTGGAGCTTCTACGGCGTCTCGGACGTGGACGTGGGCATCAGCCTCGGCATGACCATGGTGTTCTTGCTGATCTGCCTTGCGGCGATCTGGTGGATCTTCCGGACGGGCTACAAGATCAAGGCGTGAGGCCGCCCGCGCTCACGCCGTCCTCGGCGTTGCGCCGGTGATCCCGATCAGCGAATGCGCGGCACTCTTGAGAAACGGGATGGCCGGGACGAGCCCGGCCATGACGCGGTTCATGTCAAGCCGCCTGCCCCGACAGACGCGCCTTCGCGCGCTCGGGCCCGATCAGCGGCAGCAGGCTTCCAAGCTCCGGGCCGTGATCGAGACCGGTGAGCGCAAGGCGCAGCGGCATGAACAAGGCCTTTCCCTTGACGCCGGTCTTCGCCTTCACGGCCTCCGTCCAGGCCTTCCAGGTGGCGGTGTCCCAGGGCGCCTCCGGCAGCGCATCCGCAGCCGCGTCGATAAAAGCGCGATCCCCGATCACGGGCGCCACCGGGCCGCGCACGACCCTCGCCCATTCCGCCACATCCTGCACCTTGCTGAGATTGCCGCGCACCGCGTTCCAGAAGACTTCGCCGAGATCCGCGTCGAGCGCCGCCAAGCGCTCGCGCACGGCGTCGTACGGCATCTCGTGAATGAGGCGCGCGTTGAGGTGCTCCAGCTCGCTCTCGTCGAATTTGGCGGGCGCGCGGGAGATGTGGGAGAAATCGATGAGCCTGGCGAGCTCGTCGAGATCGGCCACCGGACGCACGGCCTCCGCCGAGCCGACGAGCACGGCGAGCGAAGCCACGGCCTGAGGCTCGAGCCCCGCATCGCGAAGCCCCTTCACCGAGAGATGGCCGAGGCGCTTGGAAAGCCCCTCGCCGCTCGCCGTGATCAGCAGGCTGTGATGGGCGAAGGTGGGAACGGCGGCACCGAGCGTCTCGAAGATCTGGATCTGCACCGCCGTGTTGGTGACATGGTCCTCGCCGCGGATCACGTGCGAGATCTTGAGGTCGATGTCGTCGACGACGGACGGCAGGGTATAGAGATAGGTCCCGTCCTCGCGCACCAGAACGGGATCGGAGAGCGAGCCGCAATCCACGTGGCATTCGCCACGCACGAGGTCATTCCATGCCACGTTCACGTGGTCGAGGCGGAAGCGCCAATGGGGCCTGCGCCCCTCGCCCTCGAGCTTGGCGCGCTCCTCGTCCGTGAGCTTCAGGGCCGCGCGGTCGTAGATCGGCGGCAGGCCGCGGGCGAGCTGGCGCTTGCGGCGGAACTCGAGCTCCTCCGGCGTCTCGTAGCAGGCATAGAGACGGCCCATGTCCTTCAGCCGCTCGGCGGCGGCATCATAGAGGTCGAAGCGCTCCGACTGGCGCACCGTCACGTCCGGCGGGATCCCCAGCCACTCGAGATCGGTCCTGATGGAATCGGCGTATTCCTGCTTCGAGCGCGAGAGGTCCGTGTCGTCGAAGCGCAGGATGAAGGTGCCGCCCTCCCGGCGTGCGAAGAGCGCGTTGAGCAGGGCCACACGGGTGTTGCCGATATGAATGTGCCCGGTCGGAGACGGGGCGAAGCGAACGATGGGTTTGGACATGGGAAACCCTATGAAGAAGGGAGCGCGGCGGCGCAAGAGGTGAAGGAATGAACGTTCCGGTTCGGCACGGTTCTCCCGCTTGGCGGCAGGATGGGGGTGGCTCGACCGGGTGAGAGCCTGAACCAGCTCGCTCTCACGTCATCACCGGCCTTGTGCCGGTGTTCCCGATCAGCGAAGCGCGGCGAAGCGTCATGGCCGGGCCAAGCCCGGCCATGACGCAAGCGGCTGTTGTACTCTCCCGGATCGGACGGAGCGGTGCTGCTTACACATCCAGCGAGCCCATGCGCGGCTTGCCGGTGGCCCGCTCCAGGGCCTCGTCCCTGACATGGGCGGCGCGTCCCTGGTCACGGAAGCGGTTTACGATCGGGTAGCGGCGGTCCCGGCCGAAATTCCTGCGCGTGACCTTCACGCCCGGCGCCGACTGACGGCGCTTGTACTCGGCGAGGTAGAGGAGCCGCTCCACCTTCTTCACCACCTCGGGGTCATGGCCCTTGGCGACGATGTCGGCGACGCGAAGCTCGTCCTCCACCAATCCGCGCAGGATCTCGTCGAGCTCTTCGTAAGGCGGCAGCGAATCCTGGTCCCTCTGGTTCTCGCGAAGCTCCGCCGTGGGAGCCTTGGTGAGGATGTTCTCGGGGATCACGCTGCCGTCCGGTCCCAGGGCCCCCTTCGGCTTCCAGCGGTTGCGCAGTGCGGACAGGCGGTAGACCTCCATCTTGTAGAGGTCCTTGATCGGGTTGAAGCCGCCGTTCATGTCGCCGTAGATCGTGGCGTAGCCCACCGACATCTCGGACTTGTTGCCGGTGGTCACCACCATGGCGCCGGACTTGTTCGAGATCGCCATGAGGATGGTTCCACGCACGCGGCTCTGGAGGTTTTCCTCCGTGATGTCGCGCTCCAATCCCTGAAACAGCGGCCGGAGCGCAGCCTCGAAGCCCTCCACCGGGTCGGCGATGGGCAGGATGTCGTAGCGCACCCCGAGCGCCCTCGCGCATTCCTCCGCATCCCTCAGGGACTCAGCCGACGTGTAGCGGTAGGGCAGCATCACGCAGTGCACCCGGTCCGGTCCGAGCGCATCGACGGCCATGGCGGCGCAGATCGCGGAATCGATGCCGCCCGAGAGCCCGAGCACCACGCCCGGAAAGCGATTCTTCTCCACATAGTCGCGAAGGCCGAGGACGCAGGCGGCATAATCGGCCTGCTCGCCCTCCTCCACGGTCGCCCTGGATGCCTCGCGGCATATCCAGCCCTCCTCACCCTTTTCCCATGCCGTGAGCGCGATCACCTCCTCGTAGGCGGGCAACTGGCAGGCGAGCGAGCAATCGGCATTCAGCACGAAGGACGCGCCGTCGAAGACAAGTTCGTCCTGCCCCCCGACCTGGTTGAGATAGACGAGCGGCAGGCCGCTTTCGGTCACCCGCGCGGCGGCGATGTTGAAGCGCTCCTCCGCCTTGGACCGCCAGTAGGGCGAGCCGTTGGGCACGAGGAGCATCTCGGCCCCGGTTTCCGCCAGGCACTCGACCACGTCCCCTGTCCAGATGTCCTCGCAGATCGGGATGCCCAGCCGTATCCCGCGGAAATTGACGGGTCCCGGCAAGGGACCGGCATCGAAATTCCGCTTCTCGTCGAAGACGCCGTAATTCGGCAGATCGACCTTGAAGCGCACCGAGACCGCGCCGTTGTCGAGGAGAGCATAGGCGTTGTAGAGCTCGTCCTTCTCCCGCCACGGCAAGCCGATGAGCATGCCGGGGCCGCCATCGGCCGTTTCCCGGGCGAGGCGCTCGAGGGCGGCGCGGCACACGTCCTGGAAGGCGGGTTTGAGCACCAGATCCTCCGCGGGGTAGCCCGCGAGGAACTGCTCGGGGAACATCACGAGGTCGGCTCCCATCCGGGCGGCCTCGGCACGGGCGTCGCGAGCCTTCCGCTCGTTGCCGGCGACATCGCCGACGATCGGGTTGAGCTGCGCGAGAGCGATCTTGAGCGTGTTCTGAGCCATGACACCTGCAGAATTAGCGCGCCGCCGGGTGCGCAGCAATGCGAAGCGGGAGCTATCCCTCGGCAAATACGACCGCCGTTTCCGGTCCCTCTCCCACGTGATCACCGGCCCGAGGCCGGTGATCACGTTCCTCAGCACGACGCCCTCCGATCGGGATGGCCGGCGCTAGACCGGCCATGGCGAGGAGGCCCGTGATACCCACCCCGAATCTCGGAACCCACTACAGCCCAGGTCGTTGTCCTCACACGAATTGGACAATGGAGACAACGATGCTGAAAGGCGGTTTGCTTTGGTTGATCGGCATTCCTCTGCCGATCATTCTGATCCTCTACTTCATGGGCTGGCTGAGCTAAGATTAGAGTTTGGCCATCACTAGACCAGTCAAGCAAAAAGGGGCGCCGGAAGCGCCCCTTTTCTTGATCCTTACTCAGCTGCCAGAGCGGTAGGTCCCTCGCGGGACTGACGCTCGCGCTTGATCAGCTCCGAGGTCAGGAACGCGATTTCAAGGGCCTGCTCCGCGTTCAGGCGCGGATCGCAATAGGTATGATAGCGGTCAGAGAGGTCCGCGTCGGTGAGCGCGCGGGCGCCGCCGGTGCATTCCGTTACGTTCTTGCCGGTCATCTCCAGATGGATGCCGCCGGCGTGGGTGCCTTCCGCCTGGTGAATGGCGAAGAAGTCCCGCACTTCGCCCATGACGCGCTCGAAGGGGCGCGTCTTGTAGCCGGAGGCGGCCTTGATCGTGTTGCCGTGCATCGGATCGCAGGACCACACGACCGTGCGGCCTTCACGCTGCACCGCACGGATCAGGCCCGGCAGATGATCGGCCACCTTATCCGCGCCGAAGCGGCAGATCAGGGTGAGACGGCCCGCCTCGTCCTCGGGATTGAGGGCGTCGATGAGTTTCAGGAGCCCGTCCGCCGTGAGCGACGGGCCGCATTTGAGACCGATCGGGTTCTTGATGCCGCGCATGTATTCCACATGGGCGTGGTCGAGCTGACGGGTCCGGTCGCCGATCCAGACCATGTGCCCGGAGGTGGCGTACCAGTCGCCGGTGGTGGAATCCACCCGGGTCAGGGCCTCCTCGTAGCCGAGCAGCAGGGCTTCGTGGCTGGTGTAGAAGTCCGTGGAGCGCATCTCGGGATGCGTCTCGGGATCGACCCCGATGGCCCGCATGAAGTTGAGGCTCTCGGTGATGCGCTCGGCCAATTCGCTGTAACGGGAGGATTGCGGCGAGTCCTTCACGAAGCCGAGCATCCAGCGATGGGCGTTCTCCAGATTCGCGTAGCCGCCGGTGGCGAAAGCGCGGATCAGGTTGAGCGTCGCGGCCGACTGGCGATAGGCCTCGATCTGGCGGCGCGGATCGGGCGTGCGGGCCTCGGGCGTGAAGGCGATGTCGCTGATGATGTCGCCCCGGTAGCTCGGCAGCTCCACGCCGTCGATGGTCTCGGTCGCAGACGAGCGCGGCTTGGCGAACTGGCCGGCCACGCGGCCGATCTTCACCACCGGCGAGCCGCCCGCATAGGTCAGAACAACCGCCATCTGCAGGAACAGGCGGAAGAAGTCGCGGATGTTGTCGGCGGAATGCTCGGCGAAGCTCTCGGCGCAGTCGCCGCCCTGGAGCAGAAAAGCCTCCCCCCTGGCCACCTTCGCCAGTTCGCGCTTCAGCTTACGGGCCTCGCCCGCAAAGACGAGCGGAGGAAAGCCTGCGAGCTGCTGCTCCACACTTTCAAGCGCCTCCGGATCCGGAAATGCCGGAACCTGCTGGATCGGCTTGTTCCTCCAGCTGTTGGGCGTCCACCGCTCAGTCATGACACTTACCCCCGTGTCGTTTGTATCCTCTCGCAACCGCAACAAGCGGCACGAAAAGGCACCTATACACGACACAAACAAAAAGGCGAGTGCGGACAGGTGACGCGCTGATAAGTTTCGC
This sequence comes from Microvirga sp., assembly GCA_031181145.1. Lineage (GTDB taxonomy): Bacteria > Pseudomonadota > Alphaproteobacteria > Rhizobiales > Beijerinckiaceae > Microvirga. Next base: position 1,752 of record JAPSLB010000036.1, on the reverse strand, counting down.
CTCCGGAAGGCTCAAGGCCGCAGCTGAAAGAAGAAAAAGCCCAAAGCTCCGATGACCGTCAGGGCCGCACCGACATGCTTGGCTATGCTGAGATTGACCGAATTCTGAGCCCGCTCCGCGTAGCGCGCCTCCCTCTCCTCAGGGCTTCCGGGCTGCTCCAGTCGCTGGGACGCATAGAGCCCGGGCGTCCAGCTCGATCCGATGGCCGATCCGTCCTCGATCTCGACATTGTAGGCGATCACAAGAACGGCGAGCCCAGCCACCAACGCTCCCAGAAAGCCGACAAGCGCAACAAGCGCCACGAAAAGGGCGCACACGGCAAGGCAGAACGTTAACGCCACGGCGTTCGCGAGGATGGCTCCGATGCGCATGCCCGGCCCTCCTGACAGAAAATTCTATCACGGGATGCCAAGCCGACAAACAGAGGCTCCGAGCCCTGGGGACGCTATCCCACGGCCACCGGCTTCTTGACCACGACCGGACTGCGCATGGTCACCAGCTCCTCCGCGGCGGTGGGATGGACGGCCACGGTGCGGTCGAAATCGGCCTTGGTGGCGCCCATGGTGACGGCGATGCCCGCGAGCTGGATCATCTCGCCCGCGTCGTGCCCCATGATGTGAACGCCCACGACCTTGTCGGTGGCCCTGTCGACGATCAGCTTCATGAACACCCGCTCCGCGCCGCCCGAGAGGGTTGCCTTCATCGGCCTGAACGCCGTCTTATAGACGTCGACGTCCCCATAGATCGCCCGGGCAGCGTTCTCGCCGCATCCGATCACACCAATCTCGGGGGTGGAGAACACGGCCGTGGGGATCAGGTCGTGATCGACGATGGTGGGCTTGTTGCCGAACACCGTGTCCGCGAAGGCATGGCCCTCACGGATGGCGATGGGCGTCAGGTTGGCCCGGTTCGTCACGTCGCCGACGGCATAGATCGAAGGAATGAGCGTCCGGGAATACGCATCGACCGGGATCGCCCCCACCTCGTCGAGTGTGATCCCCGCCTTCTCAAGCCCAAGCCCCTTGGTGTTGGGACGCCGGCCTGTGGCGACGAGCACCTGATCGACGGTCACGACGGAGCCGTCGGACAGGGTCGCGGCGATGCCGTCCGCCGTCCTGTCCATTCGCGTGATGGTCTTCCCGAGGGCAAGGTTCATTCCGCGTTGGGCATAGGCCTCGCCCAGAGCGTCCCGTACGTCTTCGTCGAAGCCGCGCAGGAGTTTGTCGCCCCGGTGAACCAGGGTCACCCGGCTGCCTAGCCCCGAGAAGATTCCGGCGAATTCCACGGCGATATAGCCGCCGCCCACGATCATGATGCGCTTTGGCATCTCCTTCAGATGGAAGACCTCGTTGGAGGTGATGCCGAGCTCGCCGCCGGGGATGGGAGGCTCCATCGTCGGATGGGCCCCGACAGCCACCAGGATGGTGCGGGCGCGGATGCGGACCCCCGTCTTGAGAACATGAACCGTATGGGCGTCCTCGATCACGGCCCGGCTGTCGACGATCTCGACTCCAGCCTTTTCGAGGTTGGTCCGGTAGATCCCCTCGAGCCGGTCGATCTCCTTGTCCTTGTTGCGGATGAGGGCCGCCCAATCGAAGCTCGGCTCCCCGACGCTCCAGCCGAAACCCGCCGCGTCGTGGAAATCGTCCGCGAAGCGGCTGGCATAGACCATGAGCTTCTTCGGCACGCACCCTCGGATGACGCAGGTGCCGCCGACCCGATACTCCTCCGCGATCATCACCTTTGCGCCGT
>JAPSLB010000035.1 GCA_031181145.1 Microvirga sp. | reverse complement strand
CCGATCTCGCAGAGTAGGACGGGGCGCGTGATCCGTACGAGATGCGCCCGTATAAAACTTTATTCATCAAGGGATTAGGTGGAGCGGGCGATGGGAATCGAACCCACGACATTCAGCTTGGGAAGCTGACGTTCTACCTCTGAACTACGCCCGCGCACGATATTGTTTACAATGCGTTCGGGGGCGTTCGTCAAGCCCGAAGCGTCCTCTGTCTCGCGGACGAGCCCGCCTCGGGCAGGATGTTCCTGGCCGCAGCAGCAAGCCAGGGACCTCCCCGTCCGGAGCCTCTCGGTCCCGAAATTCCACCCTTCTGACAGAGCCGGCCCGGGAAGCCCGCATGACGGTAGTTGCCGTGATGAAGCTCCCGAACCTCACCGTTTCGCGCGCTTGCACTATCGAAGAGCGGCCCGCGGACGGGCTCGAGACTCCTGATGCCGGCTCTCTCCGGTTCCTCGGATCGCCTCCGTGAGCCAGACCAGCCGTGCCGGAAGTGCTCCGACCCTTACCGGAAGTGCTTAGACAGCTTCAGGCCCTGAGCCTGATAGTTGGACCCCGCTCCTGCCCCATAGAGCACCCGGGGGCGCTCGGCCATGCGCTCGTAAACGAGGCGCCCGACGATCTGCCCATCCTCCAGAATGAAGGGCACGTCGCGGGAGCGGACCTCGAGAACGGCGCGGGCCCCCTCCCCTCCTGCCCCGGCATGGCCGAAGCCAGGATCGAAGAAGCCGGCGTAATGGACACGGAATTCACCCACGAGCGGGTCGAACGGCACCATCTCGGCGGCATAGTCCGGCGGCACGTGGACGGCTTCCTTCGAAGCCAGGATGTAGAACTGGCCCGGATCCAGGATGAGCGTGCGGGACGCGTCCGCATAGAGCGGCTCCCAGAAATCCGCGATCCGGCAGGAGCCCGGCTTGTCCACGTCCACCAGACCCGTATGGCGCTTGGCACGGTAGCCGATGAGCCTGTCCGTGCCGAAGCCCGCCAGATCGACGCTGACGGCGACCCCGTCCTGAATCGAGGGCTCGGTCGAGGTCACGACCCGCTCGCGCTGGTGGAGTGCATGGAGCTCGGCATCGCTCAGGCGCACCTCACCCTTGCGCAGCCGCAGCTGCGATAGACGGGTGCCGGTCCGCACCAGCACGGGGAAGGTGCGAGGCGAAATTTCCGCATAAAGCGGACCCTTATAGCCTGCGCCGATGGTGTCGAATTCCTGGCTGCGGTCCGTGATGACGCGGGTGAACACATCGATGCGCCCGGTCGAGCTCTTGGGGTTCGCGGCTGCCGACAGGTCGCCCGACAGGGCCAGGCTTTCCTGGAGTTCGGCGATATAGACGCTGCCCGTCTCCAGAATGGCGCCGGCCGAAAGATCGATTTCGTGGAAGCTCAGCTGCTCCAGGCGGTCCCTGACCGTGTGGTTGCGGCCCGGCAGAAAGCTGGCGCGGACCCGATAGGCCCTACGCCCCAGCCTCAGATCCAGGCTTGCAGGCTGGACCTGATCGGAGGCGAACGGCGTCTCCGGTTTGATCGCGCCCGCTTCCGCAAGGCGCATGATGGCATCAGCCGATTGAATTCCGTCCTTCAACGCAACCATGACCTATTTCCAGGGCTTATTGCCCTTACTCGAGTGTTCTTAGCTTAGCTGTCGAAGCCATGTAACGGAATTGTCGATCCGTTTCACCATTCTCGTCGGGAAAAGCGCGCGAGGCCAGCCCTGTCCGGCCAAAGGCCCTCATGAAGGTTAACCCGGCAATGGGCGACGACCGGCGATAGGCGCCCGCCCGGCATGAGGGAAGCGGCACCCGCGGATCGGGCCTGGAATAGGGTGACGTTGGTGGAGCCGCCGCGGGTCCGGTCAGCGCGGCTTCGAGCAAGAGCGCTCCTTCGCGGCCTCATGCCCCGGACGCAGCGCGTCCATCCTCGGCCTCGATTGACGGGGCCCAAAGGCGGCCTTACCACGAAGGATCGGCATTCCACTACTGGCCAAGGGACCACTCATGTACAAGGCCGTCACTCGCGGCATCAGCGTGACCGTGATACCCCGCTTTCTGCCGGAAGAATCCTCGCCCGACGAAAACCGGTACTTTTTCGCCTACACGGTCGAGATCATCAACCTGAGTCTGGAGCGCGTGCAGCTTCGCGCCCGCTACTGGCGCATCACCGACGAGCATGGTCGGGTCCAGGAAGTGCGCGGCGCAGGCGTGGTCGGCGAAGAACCGGTGCTTGGCCCAGGCGAAAGCTACAGCTATACGAGCGGCTGTCCGCTGACGACGCCGAGCGGCACCATGCAGGGCAGCTATGTGATGGAAACCGCCAACGGCGAAACCTTCGAAGCCGAGATACCGGCCTTTTCACTCGACATGCCGCGCAGCAAGCGCGTGCTGCACTGAGGTTTTCATGTCTTCCAACGGTCAGCGGCTGACGCCGCTCGAAATGCTGGCAAAGCTTGTTTCGTTCGACACGGAGAGTGCGAAATCGAACCTTGCTCTCATCGAATTCGTCGAAGCCTATCTTGAGAGCTGGAACGTGCCTTTCGTGCGCGTGCCGAATGAAGCCGGCGACAAGGCCGCGCTCTATGCCACCATCGGCCCGCAGAACGAGGGCGGCGTGGTGCTGTCCGGCCATACGGACGTGGTGCCCGTGGTCGGGCAGCCCTGGACGTCGGACCCGTTCACCCTGCGCGTCGAGAACGGACGCGCCTATGGACGCGGCGCGGTGGACATGAAGGCCTTCGATGCGCTGGCGCTCGCGTTGGTCCCTGAATTTCTGGCCGCCGACCTCAAGACACCGATACATATCATGCTCTCCTACGACGAGGAGACCACGTGCCTCGGCGTCGTCGACACCATCCGCCGGCTCGGGCATGATCTTCCATTGCCGAAAGCGGTGATCGTCGGGGAACCGACGATGCTGGAGGTTGTCGATGCCCACAAGAGCGTCGTGACCTTCACGACGACGGTGCATGGTCTGGAGGCGCACTCGTCCAAGCCCTATCTCGGCGCAAGCGCCGTGATGACGGCTGCGGAGATGATCGCGGAACTCAACCGCGTCGCGGACGAGATGATGGAGCGAGGCGACACCAGCGGACGGTTCGACCCGCCCTACACCACCGTCCATGTGGGCGTCATCTCAGGTGGCACGGCGCGCAATATCATCTCGAAGTCCTGCACGTTCCATTGGGAGTTCCGGGGCCTGCCCAGCCAGAATCCGAACGAGATTCCGGAGAGGCTCGAAAAGTTCGCGCAGGAGGTCGCGCTCAAGCGGCTCAACCGTTTCGGGGAGTTCGGACGCATCGAGACAAAGCTTCATGCTCATGTTCCCGGTCTTGCGCCCCAGCCCGGATCGTTCGCGGAAACGCTGGCACTGCGCCTCGCGGGCAAGAACCGTACGAAGACGGTGCCGTTCGGGACGGAGGCCGGCCACTTCCAGGCAGCCGGGATTCCCACCGTCGTCTGCGGCCCCGGCTCCATCAACCAGGCGCATCAGGCGGACGAGTACATCACGCTCGATCAACTGGAGGCGGGCGCCGCCTTCATGCGCCGATTGGCGGCGACGTGCGCCTTGTCATAGCAACCGCCCCACGGCATGGCGGGACAAGCCCGCCATGCCGGCGAGGACACGGTAGCGAGAGCGGATTCTACGCTTCCGTCCTGGTGATCTCGGCCTCCAATTCGGCCGGATCGAGATCGTAGAAGCGCGAGCAGAATTCGCAGGTGATGCCGATACGCCCGTTGTCGCCGACCATGTCGCGGCGATCCTGCGGAGAGAAGCGGCGCATCATGCCCATGATGCGCTCATGCGAGCAGGTGCATTCCTCATGCACGTGCTGCCCCTCGAAAACGCGCACGCCGCGCTCGTGGAAGAGCCGGTAGAGCAGCCGCTCGCTCGACACGCCAGGATCGATGAGTTCGTGATCCTCCACCGTTCCCAGCAGCGACTTGGCCTCGAGCCACGCATCGTCCTCGGACGGCGCGCCGAGATCGTTGGAGGGATGCCCCTCCGGAATATCGCCGGGATCGAGATCCGCCTGGCGCAGGCGCTCGGGCGAGGACGGCAGGAACTGGATCATCAGACCGCCCGCACGATAGGTATGGCGTCCGTTCTCGAACTGCTCGGCGACCGCAAGGCGCACCTGCGTCGGGATCTGCTCCGACTGCCGGAAATACTGATGCGCGGCCTCCTCGAAGCCCTGGCCCTCGAGCGCAACCACGCCTTGATAGCGGCTCCGGTCCGTGCCCTGATCGATCGTCATGGCGAGATAGCCGGAGCCGAGAAGCTCGCCGGTGCTCGGCGTGCCGGACCCGAGAGCGTCCAGCTTCTCCTGATCGAAGCGAGCCGTGGCGCGAAGCCTGTCGGGCGCATTGAAGTCCACCACCACCATGTCGATGATGCCGTCGGTCTTCGTCTGGAGCTGAAAGCGGCCTTCGAGCTTCAGCGACGCGCCGAGCATGACGGTGAGCGCCGCCGCCTCGCCGATGACGCGGGCGACCAGAGCCGGGTAACCGTGACGGGCCAGGATGGTGTCGACGGAGGGACCGAGGCGCACCACGCGCCCACGCACGTCGAGAGGCTCCACCGAGAACGGCAGAACGACGTCGTCATGTCCCTCGAACGAAGTTGAACTCATGCGCTTGCTGCTCCAAGGCACCACGCCAGGATGCCTTTCTGTGCGTGAAGCCGGTTCTCGGCCTCATCGAAGACCACGGATTGCGGGCCGTCCATGACGTCGTCCGTCACTTCCTCGCCGCGATGTGCCGGCAGGCAGTGCATGAACACGGCGTTCTTGGCGGCAACCCCCATCAACCTGCTGTTCACCTGATACGGCTTCAGGAGGTTGTGGCGGCGGAACTCGTCATCATCGCCCATGGAGACCCAGCAATCGGTGACGATGGCGTCGGCCCCCTCTGCCGCCTCGAAGGCGTCGGTCGTCACGCTGATCCGTGCTCCTTCCTGCTTTGCCCAGGACAAAAGCTCCGGGCGCGGAGCAAGTTCCGGCGGGGATGCGATCCGGAGCGTGAAATCCAGCCGAGCGGAGGCGTGTATCCAGGAGGCGAGCACGTTGTTGGCATCCCCCACCCAGGCAATCGTCCGCCCCTGGATGGAGCCGTTATGTTCCTCGTAGGTCATGATGTCGGCCATGATCTGGCACGGATGCGTCATTTTGGTCAGGCCGTTGATCACAGGGATCGAGGCGTACTGCGCCAGTTCCGTCACCATGGCGTGATCGAGGGTGCGGATCATGATGGCGTCCACATAGCGGGAGAGGACACGTGCCGTATCGGCGATGCTCTCACCGCGGCCAAGCTGCATCTCCTTGCCCGTGAGCATCAGGGTCTCGCCGCCCAGCTCGCGCATGCCCACGTCGAAGGACACACGGGTGCGGGTGGAGGGCTTGTCGAAGACCATGGCGAGCGTCTTGCCTTCGAGCGGGCGCTCCTTGGCGCGCTCACCCCGGCGGCGCTTGGCCTTGATTTCGGCGCCGACCTTCAGGATGTGGCGGATCTGATCGCCCGAGAAGTCGCTGAGATCGAGAAAATGACGGAGTTTCATTGAGTTGCTCCCGACCGAGCTTGGGTCTTCAGCCCGGTTTCCATGGCCGCGCAGGCGGCATCCAGACGATCGAAGGCTTCCGAGATATCCGCATCGGAAATGATGAGCGGCGGCAGAAGCCGGGCTACGTTGTCGCCTGCGCCGATCAGAATGATCTTCTGATCGCGGGCGGCCGCGATGAAGCCGGTGTTGGGCACGGCGGTGCGCAGGCCCATCATGAGCCCGAGGCCGCGAACCTCCGCGATGGCGGCGGGGTGGCGATCCTTCAGCTCGGCCATGCGCTGCTTCAACAGGAGCCCTTTGCGCTCGACGTCCTTCAGGAAGCCGGGGGCGAGGATCACGTCGAGCACGGCGTTTCCAACCGCCATGGCGAGCGGATTTCCGCCGAAGGTGGTGCCGTGCGTTCCCACGGTCATGCCCCGTGCGGCCTCGGCCGTCGCCAAGCATGCCCCCAGCGGGAAGCCGCCGCCGATGCCTTTGGCCACCGACATGATGTCGGGCGTCACGCCCGTCCACTCATAGGCGAAGAGCTTGCCCGTGCGGCCGACTCCGGTCTGGATCTCGTCGAAGATCAGGAGAAGGCCATGCCGGTCGCAGAGAGCCCGCAGCTCCTTGAGGAAAGCGTTGTCCACCAGGCGGATGCCGCCTTCGCCCTGGATCGGCTCGATCATCAGGGCGGCTGTCTCCGGGCCGATTGCGGCCTTCAGGGCTTCGAGATCGTTGAGGGGAACCTGATCGAACCCCTCGACCTTGGGGCCGAAGCCTTCGAGATACTTGGCCTGGCCGCCGGCCGCGATGGTGGCGAGCGTCCGGCCATGGAAGGCCCCCTCGAACGTGATGATCCGGAAGCGCTCGGGACGGCCGCCGGCGTGATGATACTTGCGGGCCATCTTCACGGCCGCCTCATTTGCCTCGGCGCCGGAATTGGAGAAGAAGACCACGTCGGCGAAAGTGTTCTCCACCAGCCGCTGGGCCAGGCGCTCGCCTTCCGGAATCTGGAACAGGTTCGAGGTGTGCCAGAGCTTGGAGGCCTGCTGGGTGAGTGCCTCGACGAGGTGCGGATGGGCATGGCCCAGGGAATTGACGGCGATGCCGGCCCCGAAATCGAGATATCGCTGCCCGTCTCGGCCGTAGAGCCAGGAGCCCTCCCCCTTCTCGAAGGACAATTCGGCGCGCGCATAGGTCGGCAGCAATGGCGATGTCACGGGATATCTCCGCCTCTGATGGAGACCCAAGGTCGCACCTGGATGTCAGCCCTGGGCCTTTAAAAAGAAAGCGCCGCCCAGGCGGGGCGGCACGGCAGGGATTCTACCGAGGAGCGAGACCCTGTCAATTCAAGAGAAATGAAGTGACCGATCACGGGGAGATTTTCCGCCGGAGCCTGGGACCTGGAGGGCGGAATCCACATTCTGGGTCAATCGGATGCTCCATTACTCGCGCCACGCGCCTGCCCGCAAAAGCCGGATCGGCGCAAGACCCGGCGCGCTTTTTCGCGCGGCGCCCCAGGAGAGTTCCCTGGGGAAAACGACAGGGGGCAACTGGGGACTCTTGCGCCCGAGTCCACCCATCCTGTAACTTCAAGTCAGTCGAGTACAGCATTCGTGCGGCGGCTTTCACCCTCAGGAGCGACCCTCTCAACGCGGTCGGACATCGAGTTTCTGTCCGCGAGTGTAGAGGATTCCGGGTTCAAAGAGGCCGCCACGATGGAGGCAGGTTTTAAAAATGACAGATGCGGGCGCAACTTGGACGGATGAGCGGGTCGAGCTTCTCAAGAAGCTCTGGACCGACGGCTTGAGCGCGAGCCAGATCGCCGCCGAGCTCGGCAACGTGACCCGCAATGCGGTGATCGGCAAGGTTCACCGCCTCGGACTCTCCGGCCGAGCCAAGGATGTGAAAACCGCTCCGACCACGCCCCGTGCCCGCAAGGTCACCCGCACCCCCAGCGCCCCGGCGCCGATCGCGCCTCAGACCCATAGCAACGTGGTTCTGGCCCCCATCTCGCTCCAGTCCGTGCGGGAGGAGCCGGAGGCGAGCGTCGACGAGGATGATGTGGCGATCCCTATGTCGGAGCGCGTCACCATCATGGACCTGCGCGAGTCCATGTGCCGTTGGCCCATGGGCGACCCGACGAAGCCGGAATTCCGGTTCTGCGGCGCCCGCTCCATCACGGGACTCCCCTACTGCACCCACCACGCCCGCATTGCCTACCAGCCGGTGGCCGACCGCAAGCGTGAGCGCAAGCTGGCCCGCGCCTGACTGCGCCAGGTCATAGCCAAGAAAAAGGCCGCGCCGAGGGGATCGGCGCGGCCTTTTTCTTGGCTATGAACGATCAGCGCCCGGCGCTCGCCGTCCGCTCGGCGCGGGCGAAGGTTTCGTCGAAGGAATAGCCCGCGCCGCGCACGGTGCGGATCGGGTCGGGGAGATCGGGCAGATTGATGGCTTTGCGCAGGCGGCCCACATGCACGTCCACCGTGCGCTCGTCGATGTAGACGTCGTGCCCCCAGACCGCGTTGAGCAGATGCTCGCGGGAGAAGACACGGCCGGGACTCTGCATGAGGAATTCGAGCAGACGGAATTCCGTGGGCCCCAAATGCAGCTCGGTGCCGGCGCGGCGCACCCGGTGGGTCTCGCGGTCGAGTTCCATGTCCCCGGCCCGGAGCAGAGTCGCCACATGCCCGGGCTTCGCGCGGCGCAGAAGCGCCCGCACGCGGGCGAGGAGCTCAGGCACCGAGAAGGGCTTCACGATGTAATCGTCGGCCCCCGTTGACAGGCCGCGGATGCGGTCACCCTCTTCGCCGCGCGCGGTCAGCATGATCACCGGCAAGCGCTCGGTTTCTGGGCGCACGCGGATGCGGCGGCAGAGCTCGATCCCGGACAGGCCCGGCAGCATCCAGTCGAGCAGCACGATGTCGGGCACCTGCTCGCGCAAGCGGATCTCGGCTTCATCTCCGCGGGACACGCTGTCCACCTCGTACCCTTCGGCCTCGAGATTGTAGCGCAGGAGCAGCGTCAATGGCTCCTCGTCTTCCACGATCAGGATGCGAGGCCCCATCGTCAGGCTCCTACCTCGCTGCTCGCATCGATGGACCGGTCATTCTTGGGTCGGTCGATCGCCAGCGTCTCGCCTGTCACGAGGTAGTGCACCGTCTCGGCGATATTGGTAGTGTGGTCCCCGATACGCTCGATGTTCTTGGCGCAGAACAGGAGATGCGTGCAGAACGAAATGTTGCGCGGATCTTCCATCATGTAGGTCAACAGCTCGCGGAAGAGCGACGTGTAGAGTGCATCGATGGCACCATCGCGCTTCCAAACGTCGAGCGCACGCGCCGTATCCTGCTGGGCATAGGCATCGAGCACGTCCTTGAGCTGTCCGAGCACGAGATCGCTCATGTGCTGGAGACCGAGAACGATCTTCTGCGGCTGGAAATCGCTGCCGATGGCCAGAGCCCGCTTCGCGATATTCTTGGCGAGGTCTCCGATACGCTCCACGTCGCCGGAGACACGAATGGCCGAGATCGTTTCGCGCAGGTCCACCGCCAGCGGCTGACGGCGGGCGATGGTGAGAATGGCGTTCTCTTCGATCTCACGCTGCAGCAGATCGAGGCGCTTGTCCGAGGCGATGACGGTTTGCGCCAGGGCCGTGTCATGCCGCACGAGGGCACCGATCGCATCGACGAGCATCTTTTCGGCAATGCCGCCCATCTCGGAGATGCGTCGCCGGAGAGCCTGCAGGTCGTTGTCGTAGGAGCTGACGATATGCTCCGCCATGGGAAGCCTCCTTGAAGCGCTTCGATCAGCCGAAGCGGCCCGTGATGTAGTCCTGGGTTTGTTTCTTGGACGGGTTCATGAACATCTTGGTCGTCGGCCCGAACTCCACGAGCTCGCCCAGATACATGAAGGCGGTGAACTGCGAGATGCGCGCTGCCTGCTGCATGTTGTGGGTGACGATCACAATGGTGAATTCGGATCGAAGCTGCTCGATCAGTTCCTCGATCTTACCCGTGGAGATCGGATCGAGCGCGGAGGTCGGCTCATCGAGCAGGATCACCTCGGGGTGCTGAGCGATGGTGCGCGCGATGCACAGACGCTGCTGCTGACCGCCGGAGAGCCCCATGCCGGACTGACGCAGCTTGTCCTTCACCTCGTCCCAAAGGGCTGCCTTGCGCAAAGCCTCCTCCACACGGCCGTCGAGCTCGCTTTTCGGAGGCTTTTCGTAAAGACGGATCCCGAAGGCGATGTTGTCGTAGATAGACATGGGAAACGGGGTCGGCTTCTGGAACACCATCCCGACCCGTGCCCGCAATTCGTTCACGTCGATGGAGGGAGACAGAACGTTCTGCCCATCGAGGAGGATCTGGCCTTCCGCACGCTGCTCGGGATAGAGACTGTAGATGCGGTTAAAGGTGCGGAGCAAAGTGGACTTGCCGCAGCCGGAAGGACCGATGAGCGCGGTCACCTGCCGGTCGTAGAAATCCAGACTGATGCTCTTCAAACTCCGAAAATCGCCATAGTAGAATTCGAGATTCCTCACGGCGATGCGAACCGGCACACCCGTATCGGCTGCGGCCGCACTCCCGATGGCGCTGCTCGCGTTGACGGCAATCGTGCTCATCGGACTTGATCCTTCTTCAAGAGCAGGCGCGCTACAATGGAGAGCGCCAGAATGGACAGGGTGATGATGAGAGCGCCGGCCCAGGCGAGCTCACGCCAGTTCTGATAGGGCGCCAATGCAAACTGATAGATCGTAACCGGAAGGTTCGAGACGCCGCCCATCAGGTTCGGGCTGAACCAGAAGTTGTTGTTGAGCGCCGTAAACAGCAGAGGGGCGGTCTCGCCGGCGATACGGGCCGTGGCCAGGATCACGCCCGTGACCATACCGGCCCGGGCGGCCTTCCAGCTGATCTTGACGATCACCGTCGACATGGGTGCGCCAAGCGCCGCTCCAGCCTCACGAAGAGAGCCGGGAACGAGGCGCAGCATGTCCTCTGTCGAACGCACGATGACGGGAACGGCGATGATCGCGAGCGCGATGCCACCGGCCCATCCGGAATAACCGCCCATGGGCTCCACCATCAGCATATAGACGAAGAGGCCGATCAGGATGCTGGGCGCCGCAAGCAGAATGTCGTTGACGAAGCGGATCACGGCCGCGAGCTTCGAGGTCTTGCCGTATTCGGCCAGATAGGTTCCTGCGAGGACGCCGATGGGGGTTGCAACAAGAATCCCGAGGAGCGTGAGGATGAGGCTCCCGACGATAGCATTGGCAATGCCGCCGCCCTCCGTCCCGGGGCCGGGCGTCGTTTCCGTGAAGACCGCAGGCGAGAGGCCGCCGATGCCTTCGACCAGCAGCATCAGCAGAATCCATCCGAGGACGAAAGCTCCGAGAACCGTAAAGAGCGTGCTGATGATCTTCAACGCGCGATCGGCGAAGTAGCGGCTGCGTCGCACGCGTCCCCAGGACGGTGGCGTGGCGGCACCAGCATGGTTGTAGACGGCGGTATCCATCAGGCACCTCTTCAGTGCGTCTTCACGCGCGAGATCAGGAGACGCGCGAGAGCAAGAACGATGAATGTGACGACGAACAGAATGCAGCCCAGGGCAAGCAGAGCGTTCATCTGCATACCGGAGGCTTCATTGAACTCGTTGGCGATACGGGATGCGATGGTCGAGCTCGGATCGAAGAGCGAGAGTGACAGGCGGTTGGCGTTTCCGATCACGAAGGTGACCGCCATGGTTTCGCCCAGGGCACGGCCAAGACCGAGCATGACGGCTCCGATGATGCTCACTCCGGCCTGCGGGAGCAGAACGTAGCGCACCACCTCCCATGTCGTGCAGCCGATGCCGTAGGCGCTCTCGCGCAGCACAGTCGGGATCTGATCGAGGATGTCGCGCGTGATCGAAGCGATGAAGGGGATGATCATAATCGCGAGGATGATCCCCGCCGTCATCATACCGACACCGGACGGCACCCGGGCATAGAGGATGGTGCCCAGGATCGGCATGCCCTCGACGATGGAGGTCAGCGGAACCTGTACGTATTTGGCGAAGAGCGGAGCGAAGACGAAAAGGCCCCACATGCCGTAGATGATGCTTGGCACTGCAGCCAGAAGCTCAATGACGGTCGAGACGGGGCGGCGCAGCCAAGGTGGGCACAGCTGCGTCAGGAAGATTGCGATTCCGATGGAGATGGGAACGCCGATAACGAGAGCGATGAGAGCGGAAGTGACGGTCCCGGAGACGGCGACCCATGCGCCATACTCATCCTTGCCGACATTCCAGGCGCTCGAGGTGATGAAGCCGAACCCGAACTCCCGGAAAGCGGGCCATCCTCCGTAAACCATCGTGCCGATGATCCCGGCGAGAACGGAAAGAACGATCAGGGCGGAACCGTAGCTGGCCCAGCGGAAGCCCTGATCGAAAGCGGGAAAAGTGCGGCGGCGGACGGCCTGCATGTTCGATACATTGACCTTATCAGACACGACAGCCATCCGCCTCACTCCTCCTGACAGGCTCCATGGAGCCGTCAATCTTACTTCTTGTAGACCGGCTGGCCCGAAGCGCTCTTGATCTCGTTAGCCCAAGTCGTGCGGATCTGCTCGACGACATTGTCGGGCAGCGGCACGTAATCAAGGTCGCTGGCGAGCTGGTCACCGTTCTCGTAGGCCCAATCGAAGAACTTCAGCACCTCGGCGGTCTGCTCCGGCTTGTCCGCAGTCTTGTGAACCAGGATGAAGGTGGGGTTCGTGATCGGCCAGGCATCCTCGCCGGCCTGGTTCGTCAGCGAGATGCCGAAGCCCGGAGCGGCCGACCAGTTGGCGCTGGCGGCAGCCGCCTGGAACGACTTGATCTCGGGCTGCGGATATTTGCCGGCCTGGTTCTGGAGCAGGGTGTAAGGGATATTGTTCTGCTTGGCATACGCGTACTCGACGTAGCCGATGGAGTTTGGAACCTGCTTCACGGTAGCGGCGACGCCCTCGTTGCCTTTACCGCCCTGTCCCACCGGCCAGCTGATCGTGGTGTTGGCGCCGAGCTCGCTGGCCCAATCCTTGGAAACCTGAGACAGATAGGTGGTGAACACGCTGGTCGTGCCCGAGGAGTCGGAACGATAGATCGGCGTGATGTTGACGCCAGGAAGGTTCACTCCGGCATTCAGCTCGGCGATCTTGGGATCGTTCCACTTGGTGATCTTGCCCTGGAAGATATCGGCCAGAACCTGACCCGTCAGCTTGAGCTGACCAGGCTGAATGCCCTCGATGTTCACGACCGGAACGACGGCACCCATCACGGTCGGGAACTGAACCAATCCGTTCTTCTCGAGATCCGCCCCCTTCATCGGCGCGTCGGTTGCGCCGAAATCGACGGTCTTGGCCTGGATCTGCTTGATCCCGCCGCCGGAGCCGATCGACTGATAGTTCATGCCGTTGCCGGTTTCCTTCTTATAGGCCTCAGCCCACTTCGAATAGACCGGGAAGGGAAAAGTCGCGCCTGCGCCCGTGATGTCGGCAGCGGACGCCGTAGTCGTAAGGCTCGCGACGGCAAGGCCGGCCGCAACGGCGAAGGTCATGATCTTCACGATAAATCTCCCTGTTCATACAAGCGCGGCAGGCAGTTCGGAACCTCGTCCTGGCCGCGCGGATGGACAGCTAGGCCCGACGCATGTCGGCTCTACGACAGTTGAATGACAATTAAATGACACTCAGAAGGATCCAGTGGCAAAGGCTTGGAAACCGCCCTTAGTCGCCTGACGGGGCCTCAGGGAGCGTGACCGTGAAGCGTGCGCCCTGTCCCGGCTCGCTGTCGATGTCGAGCCGGCCGCGGTGACGGTTGACGATGTGCTTGACGATGGCCAATCCCAGGCCCGTGCCGCCCTTGTCCCGGCTCTGAGCCCCATCAACCCGGTAGAAGCGCTCGGTCAGGCGCGGAAGGTGCTCCGGCGCGATGCCTGGACCGTAATCCTGAACGGACAAGACCGCACAGCGGCCTTGATAGCCCTGATCAGTCCCGACACTCTCCACAGAAATGTCGACAGCCCCGCCACTCTCGCCGTATTTCACGGCATTCTCGATCAGGTTCTCGATCACACGCAGAAGTTCGTCCCGGTCGCCGAGCACGCGGACAGGACGCGGCGGCAGCGCGGCCCTGATCACCACTCCTTTTTCCTTTGCGGTCGGAGAATATGCGTCGACCATGGGGATGACCAAGGACCCGAGATCGACGATTTGCGTCGGCGACACATGCGCCCGCATTTCGATGCGCGAGAGGGACAGAAGATCGTCGATCAGGCGTTTCATGCGCTGGGCCTGGACACGCATGATGTCGAGAAAGCGCTCCCGCGCCTTGGAATCGTCCTTGGCCGGCCCTTGCAGGGTTTCGATGAACCCCAAGAGGGAAGCAAGCGGCGTGCGAAGTTCGTGGCTCGCATTCGCCACGAAATCCGCCCGCATTGCCTCCAGACGCCGCGCCGAGGTGAGATCGCGGAAGAACAGCACCACGCCGGGCTGCACGGCCGCGTTCGAGGCTTCAGCCTGCAGATGGCCGATATGAACCTCGAAGGTTCGCTCGGTGGGAACGCGTTCGGAATACTCAACCCGCAACGGCGCCCCTGCCTCGATCACCTCCTGTATCCCGTCGAGAACATCGGGGCTGCGAAGAAAGAACGACAGGGGATGGCCAACCTTCAATCCCGGCAGCAGAAGATGGGCGGCCTTGTTGGCTTCGAGCACGACCGCGCGCCGGTCGACCAGGATCACCGGGTCCGGAATATGTGCGAGCACGGCCTCGGCAATGGCGCTCCGCGCCGATGCCCTGGGACGTGATTGCAGGACATGTCCCAAACGCTTGCGCTGCAGGCCGCCCATCCCGGCGCTCAGCGCAACGGCGCCAATGACGCCAGCCACGAACCAGCCGTCGCCATACCCGCGCCAAAGGGCGACGGCGCTCAGAAGCAGGCTTGTCAGAGCCGCCCCGCGAAAGGCAGCCGCGCGCAGCGAACCGGCGTCTTGAAAGCCGCCTTCCTGCCTGATCTCGCTGGAATCGGTCATCTTGCTGCGGGGTCCCGGATGGATGTCGCGTCAGGTTTTAGGACGCATGTTCCAAAGAGTCATCTGCCTGCCCGGCTTTACCCTTCGGTCTCCCCGGCCGGTGCGGAAGCCCCCGGCGAGGAGCGCAGGCGGTTTCGGATCTCGTAGCCCCCCAGAAGAGCCAAGGCCAGGATGAACGGTAAGAGGTAATAGCACAGCCGATACAGCAGGAGCGCCCCAAGCACGGGCTCGCGCGGATAGCTCGAGAGGGCCACCAGAATCGTCGCTTCGAAGACGCCCAGTCCTCCCGGCGCGTGGCTCGCTACACCCAGCATCACGGCAAAGATATAAACCGCCAGGAAGGTCTCGAAGCTCAGGCCATGCCCGCCAGGCAGGAGAACGAAGAGAACCCCTGCCCCGGCGCAGACATCGCAGGCGCCTATCAGTATTTGCGCCAGGGACAGGCGCAGGCCTGGAAGTTCCAGCTTCCACCCTTGGATCCGCACGATCCGACGCTTGAACGACACCCAGACCAGATAGCCTGCAACGGAGACGGCTGCCGCAAGGCCGATCAGCTGGTTGACCCAGATATGGGTATAAACGAGGCTTGCGAGTTCATCCGCCTGCCGAATCAGGCTCCAGGCCAGGACCAGGGCCATGCCGAGCCAGAAGGTGACTCCGGCGATCACCGTGAGGCTTGCCACTCGCCCCGGGCTGATGCCCTTGGGTGAATAGATCCGATAGCGAACCGTACCTGCCGTGAGCAGGGGAAAACCCAGGGTAAAGCTCACCGCGTAGGAGGTGAAGGAGGCCATGGCCGTGGTTCGATAGGGGATCCTCAGGTTAAGCTGTCTGAGGGCAATGGCGTCATAACAGGTCAGCAGGCTGTAGCTGATGGTCGTGAAGAGCACCCCGAGGCCGATCTGGCGCAGGCTCGCCGCCGTGAAGGCGGACTTGAGTTCCGCCACATCGATTTCGGAGACGATCTGCCAGAGAACGACAAGGGATGCCCCGAACAGGATTACGCTGGCCGCCATGCCGATCCAGGCAATGCGCCGCGAGCGACGCTCCTTGGGATGCAGGGCGTCGGCAGATGCGATGTCCGGCGGAGCAACCGGATGAGGGCTCAGGTCGTTCATGAAAAGGTTCAACAAGCCTCGACGTGAAACGCCGTTCAGGGTCCAAGGGCTGTCCTGCATCTATGCGCTCCGGCGCTCAAGCACCAGACGCGAGGCGGTTTCTTAGTCCTTTCCCCTTCCCGGGGCTACTCTTTCGCCTTCAAAATCACAAATTGATCATGATTTAGGTTGTCAGCATCAAAAAGGCCCTCAAGAATGAAGCTCCCTTTGGCACGAGAACAGGCGGCAAGTCGCGGCACCAGGGAGATCCGAGTGGATTTCAGCGCAACGGAAAACCATTTTGCCGTTCTGGCGGAATCCCTACCCCAGCTCGTGTGGTCGGCCCGTGCCGATGGGTCTCACGATTATTTCAACCGTCGTTGGCATGAATTCACCGGCCTGAGCGCCGAGCAATCCGAGGGAAACGGCTGGCTGATTGCGGTTCACCCGAAGGATCTGCCCGAGGTCCGGGCACAGTGGCGCCGGGCCGTCGAGACCCGTGAGCCCTATGAAGTGGAGTATCGGATTCGAAATGCCGCCGGCCGCTATGAATGGGTGCTCAGCCGCGCCGTTCCCATCCAGGATCTCACTGGACACACGATGCGCTGGTTCGGGACCAGCACCAACATCGATGCTCAGAAGAAGGCTGAGGAAGCCGTCCGCAACCTTGAAGCCCGCTATCGCCTTGCCCTTGAGGCCGCCAATCTCGGCACATGGCAGGTCGATCTGGAGAAGAAAGAGATTCTCTGGGATGAGGGAACCTGCGCGCTTTATCGAATGCCGCACGATGGACCGCTCAGCATGCCTTTCGACCAGGTCATCGCCATGGTTCACCCGGATGACCGGGATGCTGTGAGGGCCCGCATCGCCTTAGCCTGCGATCCGCACTCCGATGGCCATTACGAAAGCGAATACCGGGCGATCCTGCCTGATGGGACACCTCGCTGGTTCCGTTCCATTGGGCAGGCTTTCTTCGCTGTCGACGGCGACCAGCCCCATGCCGTGATCCTCTCCGGAGTAGTCAGCGACATCACCGAGCGGCACGCCTTCGAAGAAGCGCAGCAGCTTCTGACGCGCGAGTTGAACCATCGCGTGAAGAACCTTTTCGCCATCGCCAACGGCATGGTCTCGATGACCGCGCGCACCGCCAAGGATCCGAAGGAGATGGCCACCGCGCTGCGCGGCCGCCTGAGTGCGCTCTCGCGGGCTCATGAACTCGTGCAGCCTGCCGCCGTGATGAGACATGGCTCAGGCTCGGACGTTGAACTTGCTCAATTGTGCGAGGCTGTTCTCGAGCCCTACCGGCAGGCCGGCACGACCAGAGTCGCCATCGAGGGCCCCAGCGTGCGCGTGGGCTCCAACACCACGACGAGTCTCGCCCTCGTGCTGCACGAACTGGCCACCAACGCAGCGAAATATGGATGCCTGTCCAGTCCGGAAGGTCACTTGACCATCCAATGGTCGGCTCGCGGAGACATGGTCGATCTCCTGTGGACCGAAATCGGCGGCCCGGTCGTGGAGAGCCCACCGGATTTCGAAGGCTTCGGCACCCAGCTTTCCCAGAGAAGCATCGCAGGTCAGCTCGGCGGCACATTGGAGCAGGAATGGCAGCGCGAGGGCCTGCGCGTCCACATCACTCTGCCTCTCAACCGCCTGACGGGCTGATCGCCGACGGGTGCCCCTCTGGAATCGTACATGACCCGTCATCGCCGCGTTCTCGTTCTGGGCGGAGTCCGCTCAGGCAAAAGCCGCATGGCCCAGCAATGGGCTGAAGCCGCATCGCCAATGCGCATATTCATCGCGACTGCGCAGACTTTTGACGAGGAAATGCGCGAGCGCATTGCGCATCACCAGTCGGCGCGCGACTCGTCCTGGCTGACGCGGGAAGCGCCGCTCGCTCTGGCCGAGGCCGTTCGCTCGAGCGCCGGTGCCGACCGGATCGTTCTCGTCGATTGCCTGACCTTATGGCTCTCGAACATCATGCTGGACGGGCGCGACGCAGATCGCGAGATCGACACGCTGGTGGATGCGCTGAAGACCGCCGAGGGCCCTGTGGTGCTGGTGTCCAACGAAGTTGGCCAGGGCATTGTCCCTGCGACGCCCCTGGGCCGCCGCTTTCGGGATGAGCAGGGACGGCTCAATCAGCGGATTGCGGAAGCGTGCGACGCGGTCGTTCTCGTTGCCGCCGGATGCCCGCTCCTTCTGAAGCCTGCCCCTCCCCTCAACCTGCACCTCGGCTGAGCCTTCAGCGCACCTTTGCTTTGATCTCCGCCGCGAGCGCCTCGATGAGAGCGGGCGTTGCCGGCCCGCCGCAGAGCGCGAGCCTGCCCGGCACCACAAGGCGCCGCGAGGGCGGTACGGCGTTCATGAGGGCCGGGTGGGAAAAAATTGCCGTTCCGTTATCGACTGCAGCCCCTGCATCCTCGTCCACGAGAAGATAATCGGGTGGCGAGGTGACGATGGATTCCAGACGGACCACGCCTCCGTAGGGCAGCCCCAGGGCCTCGTGATGGAGCCTGAAGCCCATATGTATCAAGAGTTCGTTCATGGGTGACGCTGCCGGGGAGACCCACCCGCCCCGGTCATAGACGAGGATGCTGGGTTTGCCCGGCACGATTCCTTGCGTGCGCCGGAGCGCGGCATCGATCCGCCCGATCAAGGCCTCGCCGCGCTCAGGGCGACCGAGCGCGCGCGATATCGTGCGGATCTGCTCCTGCCCTTCCGTCAGGCTTATCCAAGGCCCCAAGGTCAGAACCTCCACCCCCTGCGCCCTGAGGAGGACCGTCTGATGGTGCTGTCCATAGGTCCCGGACAGCACGAGATCCGGTTCGCTGAACAGGATCGTCTCCGCCCTTCCGTCATTGAGAGGATAACCCCGGGCCTGCTCGGCCATGGTCGAGATCGACGGATCCGCGACAAGGTAGCTCAACGAGGCGATCTGCTCGCGCTCGGCGAAGGCGAGCAGCATCTCGTCCGTGCAGAGATTGAGGGAGACCACGCGGCGGGGAATCTGCTGCGCCCTGCCGATGCCTCCGAGGACGAGGGCGATGCAGATTGGCAACATCCATCTGGAAAACCAACCGAAGCGCAGTTGCGGCATAGCAGACAAGCTCGTAAAGGAGAAAACGACGTTGGTGCCTCGGACCATCGAGGTGAAACGGGAACACGGTGCGGACCTTGTCCTATTCCGTGGCTGCCCCCGCAACTGTAAGCGGCGAGCGGCAATCCTTCATGCCACTGAATCTTTGAGCCGGACAAGCTCAAGAGGATTTGGGAAGGCGGATTGCTCGCGATGACCCGCAAGCCAGGAGACCGGCCGGCGTCGAGAACGCAACCCGTATTGTTCGCCGGCGGGGCGGACAGGAGGTCTCCATGATCGTGCCTTTGCGCCGCGTCTTCGCGGCATCCGTGTCGCTGTGTGCACTCTCGCTGGGTGCGGCTCATGCTCAAACCGTCACGGAACCCGTGCCTGTTCCCGACATCGTGGTCACGGCCACGCGCTCGCCGCTCGCAATCTCGCAGGCCGGCAGCGCGATTTCGGTCATCACCGCCGATGATATCGAGAAGGAATCCCTGAAGAGCCCTGCGGATGTTCTGCGCCGCGTTCCGGGGGTCACCGTCGTCGAAACCGGCGGACCGGGATCGACGACGACCGTGCGCCTCCGCGGCGCCGAAGCAGGCCACACGCTCGTCCTGATCGACGGCATCCGCGTGAACGATCCTTCCACCGATGCGGGCGAGTTCGACTTCTCGAACCTGTCTGCTATCGATATCGAGCGGATCGAGGTTCTGCGTGGCCCACAATCCGCCATCTACGGCTCCGACGCCATCGGCGGCGTGATCAACATCATCACGCGCAAGGGCAACGGCCCGCCACGCATCAGCGTCGGCGTGGAAGGCGGCAGCTACGGGACCAAGGCCGGACGCGCCGCCGTTTCGGGCGGCGAGGGCCCGGTATCCTATGCCTTCTCCGCAACGGGCTTCGACACTGCGGGCTTTTCCCGGTACGGCTACCGCATCGGCCGCATCGAAGATGCTCTCGCGTCTCCTCTCGAAGCCGACGGCGCCCAGCGCCTCGGTGCTGCGGGCCGTGTCTCCGTCGCCGTTTCGCCGGATGTGACGTTCGAGATCGGCGGCTATACCAGCCACAACAAGGTTGAGCTCGACAACGACCCGGGATTCGATGCTCTGCCGGATGGCCCTTCCTCAGCACGGCAGCATCTCTACCAGGGTCATGCGCGCCTGACGATCGATGCCTTCGACGGCATCCTCAAGAACAGCTTTCTCGTCTCAGGCAGCCGCACGGATCGCGATTACCGGCTCATCGGCTCGTACTTCTTGCCGAGCCTTTACTGGGATGAATATGGCTACCGGGGCGATCGCCTTTCGGCGGAGTACCAGGGCGACCTGAAGCTCGGTCCGTTCGGGCTGTTGACCCTCGGCGCCAAGATCGAGGAAGAGACTCTGGTCTCCACCACACGCAACGTCCTGCCGGTCGAAGTCCCGACATATGAAAACGTCGACGCCTCGCAGACGACGCGCTCCGTATATGCCCTTCACCAGTTCAGTCCGTTCGAGAACCTTCATCTCTCGCTGGGCGGCCGCATCGACGACATCGAGGATGGCGATACCTTCGGTACATGGCGCACCACGGCGGCATACGAGATCCCGAGCTCCGGCACGAAGCTGCGCGCCAGCCTCGGCACGGGCGCGAAGGCACCGACCCTCTACCAGAAGTTCGATCCGTTCTCCGGCACCGCGAGCCTGGAATCGGAACGCTCGATCGGATTCGACGTGGGCGTCGATCAGAGATTGGCCGATGATCGTGTGCTGCTCTCGGCCACGTTCTTCGCCAACCGGTTCCGCAATCTCATCGCGTATGCGATGGCGGATACCTGCCGTCCGGAGCAGATGTATGGCTGCTTCATCAATGTGAAGCGGGCACGCACCAGCGGCATCGAGCTCTCAGCCGATATGGATGTCATCCCTGCCTGGCTTCGCGTGAAGGCAACCTACACTTACCTCGAAGCCTTCGATGAAGACACGGATCTGCGCCTTGCGCGCCGGCCGCAGCACCAGGGCCGCCTCGGCTTTACCATCACGCCGGTCCCGGGCCTCTCCATCGAGCCTTCGGTCGTCCTCGTCGGAACCCGCTTCTCCTCGCCGGGCGAGCTGTACGAGCTTGCACCATATGCGCGCTTCGACCTCTATGCCGATTACAAAATCAACGACACATTCAGCATCTATGGCCGCGCAGAGAACCTGACCGATGCGCGTTATCAGGAAGTATACAATTACGGTACTGCAGGCCGGTCCTTCTACGCGGGATTGCGTGCAACCTGGTAGCGGCGACAGACGAGAGCCGACATGACTTGTGCAGGTCGGGCGCACGACAGCGTCCGACCTTTCTCCGCCCTACCGCAATTGTGGCTATTCGGTGCAATCGGGTGATTTCAAACGGCTTTCCCTGGCCCTTCTGCGCCCGCGAAGCAGCCAAACCTTCCTTGCGACAATGTGCCCGGCCCGTAGTTCGGAACCTGAGAGAAAAGGTGGAAAGCCCCTTTGTTTAGAGGGTTTTCCTCTTCATTCAAACGGGTGACCGTTTGACGCATTTCGGAAGATTTGCCTAGTCTAAGGTCAAGCTGACCTATTCTGGTCATATCGACCTAGCACATACTCCCCCTCGTCAACGAAGAAGGACTGTGCATCTGCTCTGCGGAGAAGCAGTCGATCCTGTGGGGGCCACTCCGAATGCAGATTGCTCTGACAGCGCTTTACCGCGCATGCCAGTCATCGCTGTTTCGCTACAAAGACAATGCTTTTACCGAGCGTCAAGTTCGCACTGCGCGACAAGGCCCTTCGGCGTTCTGCAGGCGGCGGTCTCTGCTCAACATCATTGCGAGCGCGGGCTTGAGCGGATGCATCGTTGCCGGACTCGGGGCAGCTCCGGCCCTTGCGGTCAGCTCTCATAAGCAGGCCCTCTCCCGTTTCGCGATGACGCCGAAGTCGGCAGCATTGAACAGCGATCCGGACCCTCTCGAATCCATCGTTCCTGTGGAGCCCGCGAAGGCGCTCTCCTACGCGCAGTTGCAGGAACTCTTCATCACGTCCATGCCGCTCACCAACCCGCCTGCCGAGGAAGGTGACACGGAGGACGATATCGATGTGACGCCTGTCGAGTACGTGGATTTCGAGGAAATGCGGGTGCCTCGCTGGATTGTCGACACCATCCTGCGCGCATCTGCGATCACCGGCGCCGATCCCGTCTACATGATGGCGCTTGCGGACAAGGAGTCGAGCTTCCTCCCCGGCAACAAGGCGTCGACGTCATCCGCCGTCGGTCTCTTCCAGTTCATCACGAGCACATGGCTCGAGGCCGTGCGTTCATTCGGGCCGAAATACGGCCTGATCATGGAAGCATCGTCCATCGAGAAACAGGGCATCAAGCTCTCGGTTTCAGACGAAGCGAAGCGCGAACATATTCTCGGCCTGCGCCGCAATCCCTACATTTCGGCGCTCATGGCCGCCGAGATGATGCAGCGCGACAAGGCGAAGATCGAGGCCAGGCTGGGGCGCAAGCTCAGTCGCTCGGAGTTCTATCTCTCGCACTTCTTCGGAGTGGACAGCGCGAGCAAGTTCATCGCCCTTGTGGACGACAAGCCCAAGAAAAGCGCGAAGAGCGTGTTCCCCAGAGCGGCCAAGTCGAACAAGTCTCTGTTCTATGCCAAGGACGGCAAGAAGACCCGTCAGCTCAGCGTGTCAGAGGTTTACGGCAAGATCGACACGATGATCGACAAGCGCCTGAGCCGCTACGAGGACGTTTCATCCCGCGTCACCGCAGAGGCGGAATTCTGATCAATTGCCCCGCAATCCCGCTCGTGGCCGGTCGCAACCATTTCGGTGCGGGCGACCACGGTGGGGGCTGCGGAGCTGGTGGAAGCGACGACGAAGCCGCCTTTGACCGGCGCTCGCTGAACCCGAACGATCCGTAGGATGATGAAGACGGCGAGCCCCAGCGAGGCGACGGCCGAGTAGATGAAAAGGCCGCTCGGCCCGAGCAGTTCCATCGCAACGGCGCCGAACAATGGGCCGACCGTCACGCCTGCCGCCCAGGAAAAGAGAAGGGTGCCCACCGTCGAGACGATACGGCCAGGATCGACAATGTCGCAGGCATGCGCCACACATACCGAGTAGATACAGAGGGCCAAACCGCCCCAGGCGGCGAAGCTCCAGATAATCATGCTCTGGGCTCCCTGCGCGCTCGCGAACAGAATCAGCACTGACACCAGGCTCGTCCCCGCCGCCAGTCCCGCGATGACATAGCGCCGGTCCGCTCTGTCGGACAGCCAACCGAGCGGCCATTGCAACAGGAGACTTCCGGCCTGAAGCGCGAAAAGGAGCGCCGCCGCCCGCTCCTGCGCCAGACCGATGCTGACGCCGAAGACAGGGGTAATGGCGATGACAGGACCGTTGACGAGGCCGACCACGAATGATCCGACGACCGCCGAGGGAGCAAGCGCGAAGAGATCCCGGACTTCGATCTTCACGCCCTTGGGCGCTGGCGGCTCCTTCGTGGTCGTGGCTGCGATCGGAAGCAGCGACAGCGATATCGCCGCACTCACGGCCATGAACAATCCATCGGTCCTGAGATCCCCGAAACTGATGCCGAGCGGCGACAGCATCAGGGCGATCTTGGTGCAGATCATGTAGAAGGACAGAACTCGCCCCCGATGGCTCGAGGTGGCACGCGCGCTGATCCAGCCGTCGGTCACGGTGAAGATGCAGGCGAACGTCACGCCCGTAAGCCCACGCAGGATCACCCAGGCAAGCGTCGACTGGGCTTGCGTCATGGCAAGCACCAGAACGGCCACCATGGCCGCCAGGCTGGCGAAGGCGCGAATATAGCCGACGTGGCGGATGAAGGCGGGGGCCAGGAAGCAGCCGGTCGAGAAACCAAGGCCATAGGCCGCGGCCACGACTCCGATGGCGGAGACCGAAAGGCCTCCAGCCTGCATGCGCAGCGGCATCAGTGCCTGGAGCAGTCCGTTGCCGGCCTGCAGCAGGGTCGTGGCAGCCGTAATGGTCCAGATAAGAGCGAGAGAAGAATTCACGATCCACGCAGGGGAAGCAACGGCGGGCGCCGTTCTCACAAAATAGAGAGCAGACGTCCTACAATATCAAGCCCGTTCCCCTGCGTGAGGCTCCTTCTTCAGAAAATGTCATGCAACCGATCAGCCCGGCTTATTGGTGCGCCGAATCCTTTGAGAAGCTCGCGAACAGGTAATATCCGTTGAACCGAACTCCGGTTCTGGCGGCCTGCCTGTCGAAGCCCAGCGGGGGCTCACCCTGTTCAAGGCGCCCTCCGAACCGCCATTGCGGCCCGGTGACGAAGGCAGGAACCGAACGCTCTTCTGGAACCGCGCAGACAAGGCCGTCCTGCTGCGTGCTGCGGAACAGGTTGTAAGCGTACATACCCTCCTCCATCGATATTTCCACCCATCTTACCATGTCTCGAATCAGATATGCAGGAGAACCATGACGGGAGTGTGATATTGCAGCGCAACATCACGAAGACACGGTAAGCCTCTCGCCGTCGTCCAGGCTGCAGGTCCAGGACCGGCGCCATCTTGCCCAAGGGAAGAGAAAACGACCATGCGCATCATCGTGATCGGCAAGGAAGGGCAAGTCGCCCGCGCTCTGGCGGAACGCGCCCGGATGCACGAAGCGGAAGCTGTTCTGCTGGGAAGGCCCAAGCTGGACCTCGCCGATCCATCCGGAATCGAAGACATTCTCCGTGAGAAAGGCGGAGACCTGATCGTCAACGCGGCTGCCTATACGGCCGTCGACCAGGCGGAAGCGGAGCCGGAGCTGGCAGAGGCGATCAACGGCATCGGCGCAGGCGTTGTCGCCGGGGCGGCCGCAGCCATGGGCGTACCCCTCGTCCAGCTCTCTACGGACTATGTTTTCAACGGCATCCTTGATCGTCCGTATCGGGAGGACGATGCGGTCGAGCCCCTGGGCGCGTATGGAGCTTCCAAGCTCCTCGGCGAAACGGCGGTCGCCGCCGAGACCGAGGATCACGTGATCCTGCGGACGGCCTGGATCTACAGCCCCTTCGGCAGGAACTTCGTGAAGACGATGCTGGGATTGGCCGTGGAGCGGGACGAGATCGGTGTCGTTGCCGATCAGGTCGGCTCTCCAACAAACGCCCTCGATCTCGCCGACGGAATCTATGGCGTCGCCAGAAACCTCCTTGAGAGGCCGGAGGAGAAGAGCCTGCGCGGCATCTTCCACATGACCGGCGCGGGTTTTGCAAGCTGGGCCGAGTTCGCGACGGAGATCTTCGCTCTGTCAGACCGGCTGGGGGGGCCTACTGCCAGGGTTCGTCCTCTTTCGGCTGCTGACTACCCGACGCCGGCCCGGCGGCCGGCCAATTCGCGCCTCGACTGCACGAAACTTGAGGCAGCTCACGGGATCAGGCTGTCCTCCTGGCAAGCCTCGCTGGAGCCCTGCCTCAAGCGCCTTGTCATGGAGCTTCGGACGAGCGGCAATCGATGAATTGAGGAGAGCATCATTTCGCAAGAAAAACGTTTGTTCTTTTTAAAGAACAAACGTAGTATCGGCTCATGACCGAGCACCATGATCCCGATTATCGCCTCGAAACCCGCCTCGTTCATGAGGGTCAGCTTCGGACGCCGTTCGGCGAAACGTCCGAGGCCCTCTTCGTTACACAGGGCTTTGTCTATGAAAGCGCAGAGAGCGCCGAGCGCCGCTTCCTGAACGAGGAGCCGGGATACAGCTACAGCCGCTACTCCAACCCGACCATCGACATGTTCGAGCAGCGCATGGCCTCTCTGGAAGGTGCCGAGACTGCTAGAGCGACTGCAAGCGGCATGGCTGCCGTGACGGCGGCCATGTTGAGCCAGGTCCAGGCGGGAGATCATGTGGTGGCCGCCCGCGGCCTCTTCGGCTCATGCCGCTGGGTGGTCGAGGATTTTCTCCCGCGTTTCGGGGTCGCCTGCACCCTGGTCGACGGCATTGACCTGGAGGCATGGCGTAATGCCGTTCGACCCGAGACGAGGGCTTTCCTTCTGGAGACGCCGTCCAATCCCAGTCTGCAGATCATCGACATCGCCGCCGTCGCCCAAATCGCGCATGCGGCAGGAGCAACGCTCACCGTGGACAATGTCTTCGCCACGCCGCTCTACCAGAAGCCTTTGGCGCTCGGCGCGGATTGCGTCGTCTACTCCGCCACCAAGCACATCGACGGTCAGGGCCGTTGCCTGGGGGGCGTCATTCTTGGCTCCACGGAATTCATCGAGAGCAAGGTGCAGCAATTTCTGCGCATGACAGGCCCCTCGATCTCGCCCTTCAATGCATGGGTTCTTCTTAAAGGGCTGGAAACGCTGTCCCTGAGGGTGGAGCGCCAGACGGCCAATGCGGGCTTCCTCGCCGATTCCCTGCACGACCATCCCAAGCTCAGAAGCCTGACCTATCCCGGCCGCGAGGATCATCCCCAGGCCGAGCTGATCCGCCGCCAAATGAGCGGCGGCTCGACGATGATTGCACTGGAGGTGAAAGGCGGAAAGGCAGCCGCATTCCGTTTCATGAACGCATTGCGGCTGATCCGCATTTCCAACAATCTCGGGGATGCAAAGAGCCTGGTCACCCACCCGGCGACCACTACCCATCAGCGCTTCGCGCCGGAGCTACGCGCCGAAATGGGAATTTCGGACGGGCTCGTGCGGCTGTCGGTGGGCCTGGAGCATCGAGAGGATCTGTTGTCGGATCTGGTGGCGGCTCTCGAGACGGCCTGACAGTCCGTGAAGACGCATCACACGAAATTTACGTCGCCTGCTAGGATTCTGGGCCTGTTATAAGAAAAGCACCCCGTTGGGGGCAAGTAAAAAGCAGCATTTCCCGATAGGTTTCCTATGCTTTCGGGGAACACCTCTTGAATTCCTCAACAATGTGACGCACCATTTCCCAAGGACGAACGCGTTCCCGGACAAGAAAACGCGATCCTTCACAACGAGCAGGGGGTGAGGGAGGAAATCATGAAGAAAAGCAGGTCCCCGGAAGGCAAAACTCCGGGCTCGGTCAAGCATTCTCGTCGTCGTTTTCTGCAGGTCGCCGGCCTTGGCGCCGCCGCAACCATCGCATCGCCGCAGGTCTCAAGAGCGCAAACCGCCACCTGGAAATTCCAGTCCACCTGGCCCAATCGGGATATCTTCCACGAGTTCTGCAACGACTACGCCAAGCGCGTGAACGACATGTCAGGCGGCCGTCTCAAGCTCGACGTTCTCGCGTCCGGTGCTGTCGTCCCCGCCTTCCAGCTGCAGGATGCGGTGCATGCCGGCATTCTCGATGGCGGCCATGGCGTGGCCGCCTATTGGTACGGCAAGAACAAAGCGTTCGCCCTGTTTGGTACGGGTCCGTCATTCGGATGGAACGCCAATTCGTTCCTCGGCTGGATGAACTACGGCGGCGGCTACGATCTCTACAACGAGTTGCAGCAGCAGATCCTCAAACTCAACATCGTCGGGTTCCTCAGCGGCCCGATGCCGGCGCAGCCTCTCGGCTGGTTCAAGAGCGAGGTGACGTCGGCCGATGCCTTCAAAGGGCTGAAATATCGCACCGTCGGTCTCGCGGCAGACTTGAACCGCCAGCTGGGTGCCGCCGTCACGATCCTGGCGGGCGGTGAAATCGTGCCTGCCCTGGAGCGCGGCGTCATCGACGGGGCGGAGTTCAACAATCCCTCCTCCGACCTGGCACTCGGGTTCCCCGATGTCTCGAAGAACCTGATGCTGCAGAGCTACCACCAGTCTGGAGAAACCTTCGAAATCATCTTCAACAAGGCGAAGTACGATGCGCTTCCTGCCGAACTGAAGGCGATCGTGAAGTACGCAGCCGAAGCCTCGTCCGCCGACATGTCGTGGAAGGCTTTGGATCGATACTCGAAGGACCTGGAGACGATCAGGTCACGTGGCGTCAACGTGAAGAAAACACCGGATTCGGTTCTGCAGACACAGCTTACGGCCTGGAACGCGGTGATCGACGAGTTCTCGACTGATCCGTTCTTCAAGAAGGTAATCGACAGCCAGAAAGCCTGGGTGCAGCGCACCTATGCCTATGAGCGCCTCAACGAGCCCTCTCGCGACATGGCCTACGATCACTTCTTCAAGGCCACATGAGGCGCGTGCCGGGCCCGTAAGACCCGACCGAGGACGGCGCCCCCTGCCGTCCTCGCCACGCGTCCCTTACACCACTTGGGAAAGCCTCCTGCATGCGCTTCGTCTATCTCGTCGACCGCATCAACACTTTCATCGGCAAAACGGTGAGCTGGTCGATTCTGGTGCTGACATTCGCAGTCTGTTACGAAGTCTTTGCACGTTACGTGCTGCGCGCACCGACCGAATGGGCTTTTGATGCAAGCTACATGTTGTACGGCTTGCTCTTCATGGTGGCGGGCCCCTACGCGCTGGCCCGCAATAACCATGTGAGGGGCGACTTTCTTTATCGTTCCTGGCCCCCTCGCCGGCAAGCCGGCCTGGATCTGGTTCTCTACTTTCTCTTCTTCTTTCCCAGCATCCTCGCGCTCATCTACGCGGGCATTCCTTTCATGCAGATGTCCTGGGTCATGAACGAGCACTCCATGAACTCGCCGAATGGGCCGCCCATCTATCCGTTCAAGGCGCTTATTCCCATCGTCGGTGTCTTGATGGCGTTTCAAGGCGCCGCTGAAGTCGTTCGCTGCATCGCCTGCCTCCGCAGAGGCACGTGGCCTCCTCGCCTTCACGACGTGGAAGAGACGGAAAAACTCATCCTCGAACAAGCCGAACAAGAAGGCCTCAAGAAAGGAACTGTCTGATGTTGGCGTCATGGGGGCTCGGGAATCCCGAACTGGGCGTGCTGATGCTCGGCCTGTTCATCGTGTTCATTATGTTCGGGTTTCCGATTGCATTCACACTCATGGCGCTGGGCTTCGGGTTCGGCTACATGGCCATGGGCGACATCGTGTTTGCGCTCGTGGTGCAGCGCGCCTATTCGGTCATGACCAACGACACGCTGGTCGCCATCCCGCTCTTCGTCTTCATGGGCTATATCATTGAGCGGGCCAACATCCTCGACCGGCTCTTCTATTCGATCCAAATCGCCGTCGGGGGCCTTCCCGGCTCCCTCGCCGTCGCGACGCTCCTCACCTGCGCGCTGTTCGCCACCGCCACCGGCATCGTCGGCGCCGTGGTGACGCTGATGGGGCTGCTCGCCTTCCCGGCCATGCTGCGCGCGGGCTATGATACGCGCCTCGCCTCGGGCGTCGTCTGCGCGGGCGGCTGCCTCGGCATTCTCATTCCGCCGAGCGTCATGCTCATTCTTTACGGCGCGACGGCAGGCGTTTCCGTGCCGAGACTCTATGCGGGCGCGCTCTTTCCCGGGCTGATGCTGGCAGGGTTTTACGTACTCTATGTCATCATCCGCTGCACGCTCAACCCGAGCCTTGCCCCGAAACTTCCCCCTGAAGAGCGGAAGGTCTCGTTGGCGAAAGTCGTATGGTCTCTCGCGACTTCCTTCTTTCCGCTGGCGCTCCTGATCCTGTCCGTGCTCGGCGCCATTTTTTTCGGCATTGCGACGCCGACCGAAGCAGCGGCAGTGGGCGCCCTCGGGAGCCTTCTCCTCGCAGGAGCCTACCGCTCGCTCTCCTTTGTCAAACTCAAAGAATCCGTGATCCTCACCGCTCGCACGTCGGCCATGGTGTGCTGGCTCTTCGTCGGATCCTTCATCTTCTCATCGATCTTCGCCTTTCTCGGCGGTCACCAGCCCATCGAGAATTTCGTCACATACCTGAATCTCTCGCCCTTCTGGTTCCTGATTCTCGCGCAGGCTATCATCTTCGTGCTCGGCTGGCCGCTGGAATGGACGGAGATCGTCGTCATCTTCGTACCGATCTTTCTGCCGCTCCTCGACAATTTCGGAATCGACCCCATCTTCTTCGGCGTTCTGATTGCCTTGAACATCCAGACCTCGTTCCTGTCGCCGCCCGTGGCCATGGCGCCCTTCTATCTGAAAGGGATTGCGCCGGCCCACGTGACCATCAACGAGATCTTTAGGGGCGTTCTGCCGTTTCTCTTCCTCGTCGTGGTCGCGATGGTGATGTTCTATGCCTTCCCGCAGCTTGGCCTTTGGCTGCCCAGCTATCTCTACGGCTGAGGTGTCTCTCCCCGGCCGGAAGCAACCGTACGCGCCCGGAACATGACTTGCATCATCACGTTGCCTCACAACTAGCCAACAAGGAGGCTGTCATGAAATGTCAATTCTGCCACCAGGACGTGGACGACCCGTGCCATAACGCCCAACAGATGCAGCAGCGCGCCATGAGCCACGTAGAGCGTTGCGAGCACGCCCTGCAAGACCAGCAGAGCGCGGGAGCAGGCGCTCACCGCCGCGACGTTCAGGGCAACGGGTGAACCATGGCCGGCAAGGGCGAAGACCGCGCTCAAGGGTTGGCCGAGCGGAGCGTGAACACCAGCACGGTCCATCCCAGTCAGAGCAGCCCGGATCACCAGGAGCAGGGCGACCGGTCCGCGAGCGACCGCACCCTGACAGAGAACCAGCAGCGGGAGGGATTGGAAAAGGCCGATCCCGGACGCCCGGAGCCGGACGACCGATACAAGCCTTGAGGAGCCGCAATGGCATGCAAAGCCCGTATGAGACCATCCTGGAAGAAGCATAAGCGCCGCAAAGGCAAACCTTCGGGTTCGCGCAAAGACCGCGTCACGCAGCGCA
The DNA here is from genome assembly GCA_031181145.1 of Microvirga sp. Taxonomy (GTDB): domain Bacteria; phylum Pseudomonadota; class Alphaproteobacteria; order Rhizobiales; family Beijerinckiaceae; genus Microvirga. The sequence continues at coordinate 21,585 of JAPSLB010000035.1, read as the reverse complement.
GCTGAAGGTATCAGGAGTCTGCGTTGCAAGCGGCCTGCTCTCGCAGGCCGTTTTCTTTTACGAGGGCAGACCGGTCCCATCCACGATTACGTCGCATATCTTTATATCGTTGTAATAACGTGATTTTCTTTGTGATTTTACACACGGAGCAATTGGGTGGATTGTGCCTAAAACAAAAAACCACATCCAACCGAGGGAATTCCTATGCTAGGAGGACTATCATGACCGCATCATCCCTGAGCTTTAGAATCGCTGTTCTTTGCGTCATCGCTGGAATGGCCATGGGCATTGGAATGGCAGCGTCGCAGGACCATTCCATCATGCCGGCGCATGCGCATTTGAATCTGCTGGGATGGGTATCCCTGTTCCTGTTCGGTATCTATTACGAGCGTCGCCCGACCCTGGATGCCAGCCGGCTGGCCATGATCCAAGTCGTCCTATGGTCCATCGGGACGATCGTGCTCACCATCGCCGTTGCGGCCATTCATCTTGGCTATACCGCGGCCGACCCCCTTGCCGGGATCGCGTCCCTCGTCGTCCTCGCGGCGATACTGATCTTTGCCTATTTCGTATTCCGTCCAGCACGCGCTGTTGAGCCCGGACCGACCATTCAGATGACCCCTGCTGAATAACGGTCATCATAGCCACCCATGAAAAGGCCCCGCACGATGGCGGGGCCGCTCATGAAATGTTTGCTCTGTATAAATCGGGCAGGAGCAATTCTCGGAAAGAAACTTCAAGCCGGGAAGATGAACGTCAGATATGGCAGCGGATGAAAAGGCATCCGCTGCCATGACCACGAACAATGGCGACGTCGCTGAAAATGAGAGCCGCCTCCGTTCCGTGTAGTTCGTCAGTTGTCCTGACCATAGAGGCGAACGAGTTCGTCATCCCGACCGTGGATTTGTCCTATCACGATCCTTTGGCCTCGGTTGTCACGCATCCGGGCCGCATCGGCCTCGAGAGTGGAAGGCATGAGGCCGCCGGTGGCCGCTCCATCGACGGGAGCACGGAAGACCATGACGCCATCGAATCCCGTATAGAAATATCTGCTTTCATAGCCCTTCAGGTTGAAGATCTCGACTGACCTACTGGAGATTTTCTCAGAGGATTCCACCGGAAGACTGATCTTCCAATTGGACAGGATGAAGGTGCCGCTCGGAGCGACAGTGGGATTCAAAGACATGATCATTGCCCCAGTGTCTTCTGAGTCATCTATTAATATTCCCGAGACACGACTTGTGGTTTTTGAGCAAATATGAGTCAGCTTGTTTAATTTGTACGCAACCGCATCATCAATATAGATGGTAGTTTCGTCATGGATTGACTTACTTCAGCCCGACTAAATACCATTGCACTAGGCTGACGGAAGACTTTTCTATACACAATGGGGCGAAATCGTGGCCACAGTTCATTATTGCTCGGATTTTTGATCGACTTATCTTTGAGAGTGGCCTCCCTGTCTCATTCGCGACCGCTTCTGTGAAAGCCTCTCCTTCGATGAGATCCTGAACTTGCTGAACATGGACGAAGGAGAGAACCGGATCCTGATAAGAATAGCTTCGGACCAATCATCGAGCTCCGTCTTGCGAGGTCCGCCGGGACAATCCCTTCGCCAGCCTGGAGCATGGCCTATACCTCCCATCGTCAAAGGAAGAGCCCCTCCTTGCTGCAGATCATCACGGCCGGATGCGGCCTTCCTTCCACTCCGCATGGAGACAAGGATTCTGCCATGGCCGCACGGATCCTTCACGGTCGCCGCCCCAGCGGCAACGCTCAGAAGGATACGGCTGCCATCAAGGCGACAGTCGATGCGGCTCACGAAGCTTACCTGAAGGCCTCGTCGGAACAGGTGAGCATTCTGCTTGCCGCCGGAGCCTCTGTTGTTACCTGAGGTCCGAATAATCAATCCGCAGGCCCCTGGCCTTCTCTCAGGCGCGGCGCAAGGAGGCATCGCGGTCGAACACATGAACAGGAATGGGGAAGCCGCGGTGAAAGGCACGTTCACGGGCGATACAGGCACATACAGGGTGAAGATCGCCTATTGCGAGAAGAACGACGGCGCGCCTCCCATGGGCTTTCGCGTCGATGGGATTATGGCGAGTTCATGGACCGCGGACGAGCAGCCCGGCTCACCCGCGGCGGCTGGAAAGACGCTCACCCTCTACGGAACCGACCTCCAACTCACCAAGGGGCAGCCTCAGAGATTGATGGCGCCCGCCACGGAGACGATCTCGAAGCCTAGCGCATCGTGCGGAAAAGTGGACCCGGTTTTCGCTGACGCGGCCCTTCGGGCCCGCCCCCGACGATGCGCTGTCTCAAGAGGGAGCATCGGATCGGATCCCAAAAGTGCGAATCCACTTTTAGATCAATCCGATGCTCTAGCCTCGCGCAGACCGGAGCAGAACGCAAAAAGCCCCGCACGGGCGGGGCTAACTCTTTGAAACCTTTGGCGCTCCCTAGGGGACTCGAACCCCTGTTTTCGCCGTGAGAGGGCGACGTCCTAGACCGCTAGACGAAGGGAGCTAGCAAGGTTGAGGCCGCTCGTATAACCACCATCTCGAATCCCTTCAAGCCCTTTCTCCGAAAAAAGAGGGGGTCAGGTAAAAAATGAGGACATGGTGGACGATACGACCCTGCAGGAATGGACCCTGGAAGACGGAACGGCGGCCGAGCGGCTGGACCGCGTGCTGGCCCGACTCGCGAGCGCCCTGTCGCGTAGCCGCCTGCAAGCCCTGATCCGCGAAGGCCGTGTGACCGTTGACGGCGCGCCCGTGCTCGATCCGGGCCGCAAGGTGAGCCCAGGCGCGAGGATCGCCCTGCAGATTCCCCCGCCCGTACCTGCGGAGCCTCAGGGCGAGGCCATGGACCTGTCCATCGTCTATGAGGATGACGATCTCATCGTCATCGACAAGCCGGCGGGGCTTGTGGTCCATCCGGCGGCGGGACATGAATCCGGCACATTGGTGAATGCGCTCATTGCCCATTGCGGCGAGAGCCTGTCCGGCATCGGCGGCGTGAAGCGCCCCGGCATCGTGCACCGGCTCGACAAGGACACCTCGGGCCTTCTCGTGGTGGCCAAAAATGATCTGGCGCATCAGGGCCTGGCGGAGCAATTCGCCGACCATGGCCGCACCGGCCCGCTGGAGAGGCTCTACATCGCCCTCGTCTGGGGGGTGCCCGAGCGCAAGCGCGGCACCGTGGAAGCGGCGCTGGCGCGCAGTCAGCACAACCGGGAGAAGATCGCCATCGTCTCCGACGAGAACGAGCGCGGCCGGTACGCGATCACCCATTACGAAGTGCTGGAGCCCCTGCCCTCCGAGATCCCGCTCGCCTCTCTCGTTCAGTGCGAGCTCGAGACCGGACGCACCCACCAGATCCGCGTTCATATGGCTCATATAGGCCACCCGCTCCTCGGCGATTCGGTCTATGGCTCGGGGTTCAAAACCAAGGCGAACCGCTTCACGCAGGGCCAGCAGCAGGCTCTGAGAGCCTTGAACAGGCAGGCCCTTCACGCGGCGGTCCTCGGTTTCGAGCACCCCAGGACAGGTGAGTTCCTGCGCTTCGAGAACCCCATACCGTCGGACTTGGCCGCGCTCCTGGAGGCCCTGAGGACATAGGGTTTCGAGCGTCAATGCGTCGCAAAGCTCTGCCACGCTGGCACCCTTGCGATTCTGAAGCGTTCACCAGGTCTTGAAGCCTGGCGCCTCTATCCGGACAAGGTCGAACCGCTTATATAAGGAAGTTGGGCGGCCAGCCATCGAGGGGGCCGCCTCAGGCTTGCCTCTTGGAACGAGGGAGCCAAAGGAGGAGAAGATATGGCTGCAGCGCTTCCAGTGCTTGCCAATGAAGGGGGCCTTTCCCGCTATCTCGACGAAATCCGTCGCTTCCCCATGCTTGAGCCGCATGAGGAGTACATGCTCGCCAAACGCTGGCGTGAGCATGGAGATCGCGAGGCTGCCCACAAGCTCGTTACATCCCACCTGCGCCTCGTCGCCAAGATCGCCATGGGCTACCGTGGCTATGGCCTGCCGATCAGCGAGGTGGTTTCCGAAGGCAATGTCGGCCTCATGCAGGCCGTCAAGCGCTTCGAACCCGACAAGGGCTTCCGCCTCGCCACATATGCCATGTGGTGGATCAAGGCGGCGATTCAAGAGTACATCCTGCGGTCCTGGTCGCTCGTGAAGATGGGCACCACCGCGAACCAGAAGAAGCTGTTCTTCAACCTGCGCAAGGCGAAGGGCCGCATCTCGGCTCTGGACGAGGGCGACCTGCGCCCCGACCAGGTGAAGCAGATCGCCACTCAGCTCGGCGTGACCGAGCAGGACGTGGTGGACATGAATCGCCGTCTCGGCGGCGATGCCTCCCTCAATGCGCCCCTGCGCGACGAGGGCGAAGGCGGCGGCGAGTGGCAGGACTGGCTGGTCGACCAGAGCCAGAGCCAGGAGCAGGTGCTCGTGGAGGAGGAGGAAGGCCAGAACCGGCTGACCGCTCTACGCAACGCCCTCTCCGTCCTGAACCCGCGCGAGCGCCGGATTTTCGAGGCCCGACGGCTCTCGGACGATCCGATCACGCTCGAGGAGCTCTCGACCGAGTTCGGCGTGTCCCGCGAGCGTGTCCGGCAGATCGAGGTGCGCGCCTTCGAGAAGGTGCAGGAAGCGGTGAAGAAGAACCTCACCCAGATCGAGAGCGCGTCATCGGCCGAGGCTCCGGCCTGACCATGGTCTCAGCCCCATGAAAAAAGCCGCGCATCGCCGCGCGGCTTTTTTGTTGTCCCGGACACCCCGTCCTACTGCCACTGGCTGAAGGCGTTGGTCAGCACCTGCTCACCGGTGGCGCCCTTCTCGAAGCTCAGGATGGCGCGCTGGCCCGAGGCCATGCGGACCGGCAGGTCGATCCAGTTGCGGCGCACGAAAAGCTCGGTATTGCGCTCCACATCGCCCTGCAGGTTGGACAAGCCGATCAGGAACAGGTTCTCGCGCACGGGCACCGGCAGGCCTGCGATCGGCGTGCCGCGCGCGGCCTCCTCGTTCTTGAACTGCAGGAGGCCCACGTCACGGATCACACGGCCGCTGTCGCCCTGGCGCGTGGTGAAGGTCAGCTCGACCGTATGCGACGCCGGCAGCGTCGTGTCGAGATTGCGGCGCAGCACCATCTTCATGGTCAGCCCCGCCTCGGCGACCTCGACATTGGCGGTCACCGCCTTCTCGAGCGGCTGCCCCTGGCCGGGATTCACGTCCTCGAGCCGCCAGACCACGCGCCCCACATAGGCTTTCGGAGTTTGGGGGTTGGTCGCATCCTCCTCGTAGAAGACCGCGCGGTGCGCCACGCCGATCGCCTGACCCGCGTTCGGAGAGACGGCGGGCGCCTGCCCACCGACCCGTTCGTCGATTTTGGCCGACTCGTTGCTGGCCGGCGCTTCCGGAGGCGTCTCCGCAACGGGCGTTTCGGGAATGGGCGCATCCGAGCGGCTCTGCCACCAAGCAAGGCCCCCGATGGCGAGGATGACGAAAAGGATGGCCGCGCCGAGCAGGATGGACCGCATCTGCCGGTTGCTCTGCATGGCCGGATGCGGCCGGCTGTCGATCCGCGGACGAACGGGGGCCGCCTCCTCGAAGGTCTGAGGGGCGGGCTCAGGACCGGGCTCGCCCTGGGAGGGAGCCCTGAGAGCCTGCCTCGGCGGCATCACGCTGCGCAAGCGGTCAGCCGGGCTTTGCTGGGGCTGATCCTCGACCAGCATCTCGGCGAAGGCATCGGGATCGAAACCTGCCGGAGGGGGCGCATGATCGGCCTCGACCCGCGTGATCGCCTCGTCGAGAGCTGCGCATTCCCTTCGAATATCCGCCTCCTGCAGAGGCGGGTCGAGGGACCGCAACTGGGCAACCAGAGCCGTCCGGGCACGCTCGTAAACGGCGTGCCGCGCGGCAGGTGTCTGCTCTGTCAGGCCTTCGACGGCCCGTGCAATGAGTGGGTAATAATCTGCCATTTCCTTGGGAATGACCCGGTGAGGCTCTGCCGTCAACCCTCAAAGGGGTTCTTCATGAGAATTGTATCATCCCGCTCGGGGGAGGTGGAGAGCACCGCCACGGGTGCGCCGATCAGCTCCTCGATGCGGCGGACATATTTGACCGCCTGAGCCGGCAGATCCGCCCAGGAGCGCGCGCCGGCGGTGGACCCGCTCCACCCTTCGAACTCTTCGTAGACGGGCTCCACCCTCCCTTGAGCACCCTGGCTCGCCGGGAAATAGTCGATGGTCTGCCCATCGAGCTTGTAGCCGACGCCGATCTTGATCGTTTCGAATCCGTCGAGGATGTCGAGCTTTGTGAGCGCGATGCCGTCGATGCCCGAGGTCCGCACCGTCTGGCGCACCAGGGTAGCGTCGAACCAGCCGCAGCGGCGCTTGCGGCCCGTCACGACGCCGAACTCCTTGCCCTTCTGGCCGATCAGCTCGCCGGTCTCGTCGTTGAGCTCGGTCGGGAACGGCCCCTCGCCCACGCGGGTGGTGTAGGCCTTCGCGATGCCAAGCACATAACCGACGCCGCCCGGGCCGAGGCCCGAACCCGTCGCCGCCTGACCTGCCACCGTGTTGGAGGAAGTAACGAAGGGATAGGTGCCATGATCGACATCGAGCAGCGCACCCTGCGCGCCTTCGAACAGGATGCGCCTGCCGGCCCGGCGCTCGTCGTCGAGGAGGCGCCATACGGCGTCCATGTAGGGGAGCACCTTGGGGGCGACCGAGGACAGCTCCTCGTAGATCTCCTCCGGCTTGAACTCGTCGAGGCCGAAGCCGCGACGCAACGCATTGTGATGCGTGAGCAGCCGGTCGATCTTGTCGCGCAGCGAGGGGAGATCGGCGAGATCCATGAGGCGGATGGCGCGGCGGCCGACCTTGTCCTCGTAAGCGGGGCCGATGCCGCGCTTGGTGGTGCCGATCTTCGTGCCCGCGCTGCCGCTCTCGCGCAAGGCGTCGAGCTCGCGGTGGATGGAGAGGATCAGCGTGGCGTTCTCGGCCACGCGCAGGTTGTCGCGGGAGATCGACACGCCCTGTTCGGACAGGCGCTCCACTTCCGCCGCCAGGGCATGCGGGTCGAGCACGACCCCGTTGCCGATGACGGAGAGCTTGTTGGGACGCACCACGCCGGAGGGCAGCAGCGACAGCTTGTAGACCTTGTCGCCGATCACGAGGGTGTGGCCGGCATTGTGCCCGCCCTGGAACCGCACGACCACGTCCGCCTGTTCGGACAGCCAGTCGACGATCTTGCCCTTGCCTTCATCACCCCACTGGGCGCCCACGACAACCACGTTCGCCATCGCTCAAGCCTCACATGAAAAAACCCCGGCGCAAGGCCAGGGTTGAGTAAAAACCTTGCAGACCCTCTTCGTGGATCACGCGCGTCAGGTCAAGCCGGAATGCGCCTTGTCCCATGCATCATGCTCCGTGCTGATGTGTGCCGGACATCCCTTACTCTCGCCCTTTCAAGGGACGGAATGAAGGCAAGAACCCAGATCGCACGCCCATACGCCCCTTGTGGCTCCCGACCGGAGCACAGAGAGGAAGGGAGGCGATGCTCCCGCCCCTTCTCCGGCCGCTGCCGTCATCATACTCCCTTCGTCCCGGTCATTCCGATCGGACAGGCGCGGCGCTCACCGCATCGGGTTCCCCGGCACAAGGCCGGGGATGACGTGAGGTGGGACGAGGACAGCGATCCCTGGAGCAACCCCGGGGACGGCGGCGGAAATAGGTGGGGACGGCGGCGGACGCGGGGAGCGCCGATGCCTTTCCTAACGGCACACGGTCGCCTAGATCCTTCCATGGATGGGGATGAATGCTCCATCGCTGGGGGAAGCCTGTGAAAAGAATTGCTGTCGTTGTTGGTGCGGCGCTCGGCGCTGCGGGCTGTGTCCCGACCGTGCACGAGACCGTCAAGATCTCGTGTTCGGACTTCATCGGCCGGCCGATCTCGGAGCGAATCGCGGCCCTCGGGCCGCCGCAGGCGATCTACCGGATCAGCCCGACCGAGCTGGGATATGTTTTCGAGACGAAGGAAACGACCTTCGTCGGCGGCCACACCTATTACACGGTGAACTATCTGGTCGGCTCCGACCGGCACCGGACACCGATTCATCCCGTCACCACGAAATGTCGCGGCTTTGTCGTGCGCGCGCCTTCCCCCGCCACACCGGTTTCGGAGCGGATCATCCTGGATGTGCTCTGAGGCGCCGCCGGACCCGTCCGGAGGGTTTCAGGCCCGGCCCCGAGCGCTCTTTTCCGACTTCACCCGATGCTCGATGAAGTTGCGGATCTCGCGGGTGCGGCGCGCCGGATCCAGTACTTCGGCATCGACCCCGTGCCGCCATGCCAGATCGATGCGGGAGGGATCGGTGTCGAGAGCCGTCAGGTCGTCCGCATAGGAGATAACCTCCTCGGACGTGCGACAGAAGCCTTCGCGGATCATCAGTTCCGTTCGCTGGCGCAGGATCGCGGCCAGTTCCGACAGGCTGAATTCCGGGTGGTACTGGACACCCCAGAACACGCCGCCGTCACGGCGGATCTCCGCCGCCTGAACAGCCGAAACCGGATTGGTGGCGATCACCGTGGCATCCTCAGGCAGCGCCGTGACCATGTCGAGGTGAATGGCAGGCGCGTCATAAACCTCCGGCCGTCCCTCGATCATGGGATGGGCCCTTCCCTCCTCCGTGCGTCTGAGGCGGCGGGCAAAGCCCACCTCGCGGCCGAGCGGGTTCTTCTGCACGTCCCCGTCCGCCGCCACGGCCGCCACCTGGAGGCCCCAGCAGGAGCCGAAGGACGGTGTGCCCGATGCATAGATCGCCCGCATCAGGTCGATCTGGCGGAGGATCTCGGGCGTGCGGTCGTAGATGTTCAGGTGCGAGCCGGTGAGCACGATGCCGTCGTAGGATCCGAGCCCGGCCCGGTCAGGCAGGTTCGCGCCCTCGTCGGCCGGGAAGGCGATGTCGCAGACCGCCTCCCGCTCGATGCCGTGAATCACCTGAGCATAGGACTCCGACAGCATTTGGCCATAGGCCGCCCTGTGGGCCTCCCTTGCGCCACGCGTATTGCCCTCGACCACCAGAAACCTTAAGGCCATAACCGTCACCCGCTACTTCGGCGCTGGTTTACCGAAACTGCGCAGGGCGGCAAGAGGCACGAGGTCCCGTCTTCCATGAAAATCCTGCAAGCGCTTTGGAAGGGTCTCTGGGGACAGGCCTATCTGCTCCTGATCCTGACCACCCTGATGTGGGGCGGCAACGCCATCGCCGGACGTCTCGCCGTCGGCCACGTCTCGCCCATGCTGCTCACCTGCCTCCGCTGGATCATCGTGGTCCTCATCCTCGGACCGCTGATCGGGCGGCAGGTCGTCTCGGAATGGCCGGCGATCGGATCCCGCTGGCTCTACACCATCATCATGGGCTCCGCCGGCTTCACCGCCTTCAACGCGCTATTCTACGCGGCCGCCTACCACACCACGGCGGTGAATCTCACGATCTTCCAGGGCGCCATTCCGGTCCTGGTGCTGATCGGCACCATCCTGTTCTTCGGCGCGCGCGTGATCCCGCTGCAGATCCTCGGCATGATCGTGACGATCCTCGGCGTCGTGTTGGTGTCGGTAAAGGCGGATTGGGAGCTTCTGAAGACCCTCTCGCTCAACATCGGCGACGTGTGGATGCTGATCGCCTGCGTGTTCTATGCGGGCTACACGCTGGGCCTGCGCCGCCGTCCGCCCGTGTCCGGCCTCGTCTTCTTCACGGCCCTGGCGGGTGTGGCGTTCCTCACGTCCCTTCCTCTCCTCGCGGTGGAGATCGCGCAGGGCGCCGTGCAATTGCCGACGCAGAGGGGTTGGCTGATCCTGATCTATATCGGCCTTTTCCCGTCCCTGCTCTCGCAGATTTTCTTCATCCGCGGGGTCGAGCTGATCGGCCCCGCGCGGGCGGGTCTGTTCGTCAACCTGGTGCCGGTCTTCGGCGCGCTTCTCGCCGTGCTGCTCCTGGGCGAGCCCTTCGCCTACTATCACGCGCTGGGCCTGTTCCTGGTGCTCGGCGGCATCTGGCTCGCGGAGCGGAAATAGCTCCGTCACCAACGGCCTGGAAACCTAAGACCTGCCGCACCGCGCGAAAAGCCGGATCCGGATTTCGCCAAGGATGATCCGCTGCTTAAGGTCTGGGGCATGGGGCAGGCCCGACCCGGCCATCCCCGCTCCCGATGAGCGCGACGCCTGCCCCATCGGGATCACCGGCACGAAGCCGGTGATGACGGGAAAGCCTTGATCCCCCGCGTCGTCAATCCGCGAACACCACCGTCTTGCGGCCGTTGAGCAGGATGCGGTCCTCCAAGTGGTAACGCACCGCGCGGGCGAGAACGCGCCGCTCGATGTCACGGCCCTTGCGCACGAGATCCTCCGCACTGTCGCGATGGGTGATCGGCTCCACATCCTGCGCGATGATCGGACCTTCGTCGAGATCGGAGGTCACGTAATGGGCGGTCGCGCCGATCAGCTTCACGCCCCGGGCATGGGCCTGATGATAGGGCTTGGCGCCCTTGAAGCTCGGGAGGAACGAGTGATGGATGTTGATGCAGCGGCCCGCGAGCTTCGCCGCGAGCCCGTCGGACAGGACCTGCATGTAGCGGGCGAGCACGACGAGATCCGCCTGTGAGTCGCGGATGATCTCCCAGACCCTGGCTTCCTGCTCGAGCTTGGTGTCCTTCGTGACAGGAAGGTAGTGGAACGGAACGTCGCCCAGGCCCACATGGCCGTAGGTTTCGACGGGATGATTGGCGATCACGCCGGCGGGCTCGAAATCCAGCTCGCCGATGCGCCAACGGTAGAGCAGATCGGCCAGGCAATGGTCGAACTTCGAGACGAGCAGCATGACTTTGCGCTTCTCGCCGATGTCGCGCAGGGTCCAGGTCATGCCGAAGCGGTCGGCCAAGGGCACGAAACCATCCTTGAGGGCGTCGATATCGCCCTTTCCCGATACCGGATTGAAGACGACGCGCATGAAGAAGCGATCCGTCTGCGTGTCGTCGTATTGCTGGGCGTCGAGAATGTTGTGGCCCGCATCGGACAAGTGCCCCGCCACGGCGGCGACGATGCCGGGACGGTTCGCGCAGGCGAGCGTCAGGACGAAGCGTTGTGACGGGGAAGCCGACATGACCTGGACCTTTTTTCTTGTCGCAATGTGTTTCCGGCGAACCTGTACTCCCTTCGCCGGAAATTGCTATCAGAACCGAACCGCGCGGGCGCGTTTGACCTGCGGGATCTCCTCGATCCTGCGCAAAAGCTCGTCCGACACGGGCTGATCGACCGAGACGAAGCAGATCGCATCGCCGCCCGGCTTGTCGCGCCCGAGGGCAAAGGTCGCCACGTTCACGCCCGCCTCGCCGAGCAGCGTGCCGAAGCGGCCGATGAAGCCGGGCTTGTCGTCGTTGCGCACATAGATCATGTGCGGCGCGAACTCGGCGTCGACCGCGATGTCGCGGATCTCGATGACGCGCGGCTTGCCGTCCTGGAACACGGTTCCGCCTGCATGGCGTGCCATGTCCTCCGCATCGACAACGATTCGGATGAAGCTCTCGTAATCGCGCGCCGCGCTCTCGCGCTTGACCTCTTCCACCGTGATGCCCCGCTCGCGCGCGACCACGGGGGCCGACACCATGTTGACGTCCTGCAGGAAGGGGCGCAGCACGCCGGTCACGGCGGCCGAAGTCAGCGCGCGGGTGTTCATGTTGGCGACCGCGCCCTCGTACTCGATACGGATGCCCTTGATGGAGGCCTCCGTGAGCTGGCCGAGGAAGGAGCCTAGCTTTTCCGCGAGTTCCACGAAAGGCTTGAGGCGCGGCGCCTCCTCGGCCGTGATCGAGGGGAAGTTCACCGCGTTCTGGATGGCGCCCTGGAGCAGGTAATCGGACATCTGCTCCGCCACCTGCAGCGCTACGTTCTCCTGCGCTTCCTTGGTGGCGGCGCCGAGATGCGGCGTGCAGACCACGTTGGGGTGGCCGAAGAGCGGGTTCGTGAGAGCGGGCTCCTCGACGAACACGTCGAAGGCCGCGCCCGCCACGTGGCCCGAATCGAGCGCCGCCCGCAGAGCCGCCTCGTCGACGAGACCGCCGCGCGCGCAGTTGATGATGCGCACGCCTTTTTTCGTCTTGGCGATGTTCTCGGCCGAGAGGATGTTCTTCGTCTTCTCGGTCATCGGTACGTGCAGCGTGATAATATCGGCGCGGCGGAGCAGGTCCTCCAGCTCCACCTTCTCGACGCCGAGCTCGACGGCGCGCTCCGGCGAGAGGAAGGGGTCGAAGGCGATCACCTTCATGCGAAGGCCGATGCCGCGGTCGGCGACGATGGAGCCGATATTGCCGCAGCCGATGACGCCGAGCACCTTGCCGGTGAGCTCGACGCCCATGAAGCGGTTCTTTTCCCACTTCCCGGCCTGGGTGGAGGCATCGGCATGCGGGATCTGGCGCGCGAGCGCGAACATCATGGCGATCGCATGCTCGGCGGTGGTGATGGAATTGCCGAAGGGCGTGTTCATGACGATGATTCCCTTCGCCGTGGCGGCGGGAATCTCGACATTGTCCACGCCGATGCCGGCGCGGCCGATCACCTTCAGGTTCTTCGCCTGTTCGAGGATCTTGGCCGTCACCTTGGTGGCCGAGCGAATGGCGAGACCGTCATAGTCGCCGATGATGGCGGCGAGCTTTTCCTTGTCCTTGCCAAGATCGGGCTGGAAATCGACGTCGATGCCGCGATCCTTGAAGATTTGCACGGCAGCGGGGGAGAGAGCGTCGGAAATGAGAACGCGGGGAGCGGGCATGGGATGAACCTCATGGCGTCGTGGCCGGGCTCGACCGGGCCATCAATGTATCCCCGGTCTTGCGAGCTCAGCCTTCAAAGGGCGGAGGTCCCCGGGAGGTGCCCGGGGACGACGATGCGCGTAGAACGTGAGCGTCAGGCCGCTTTCGCGAGCTTCGACTTCTCCTCGGCGAAGGCCCAGTCGAGCCACGGCGTCAGGGCCTCCAGGTCGGACTGTTCCACCGTCGCGCCGCACCAGATGCGCAGGCCCGGAGGCGCATCGCGATAGGCGCCGATGTCGAAGGCGACGCCCTCCTTGTCGAGTGCGGACGTGATGCCCTTGGCGACCTGCGCCACGGCCTCTGATCCCTTCGCGACGATATCCGGATCTGCGACGACGAGGCACACGCTGGTGTTGGAAGCGGTCGCCGGATCCTTCGCGAGATTGGCGATCCACGGAGTCTTCGCAACCCAATCGTGAATGACCTTCGCATTCGCGTCGGCCTTGGCCACGAGCGCGTCGAGACCTCCGATGGTTTTCGCCCATTCGAGCGCGTCGATGTAATCCTCGACGGCCAGCATGGACGGGGTGTTGATGGTCTCACCCAGGAAGATGCCCTCGATGAGCTTGCCGCCCTTGGTCATGCGGAAGATCTTCGGCAGCGGCCATGCGGGCTTGTAGGTCTCGAGCCGCTCCACCGCGCGCGGGGAGAGAATGAGCATGCCGTGGGCCGCTTCGCCGCCCAGCACCTTCTGCCAGGAGAAGGTGACGACATCGAGCTTGGCGAAGTCGAGCTTCTGTGCGAAGGCCGCGGAGGTCGCGTCGCAGATAGTGAGGCCTTCGCGATCGGCCGCGATCCAGTCGGCGTTCGGCACGCGCACGCCGGAGGTGGTACCGTTCCAGGTGAAGACCACGTCGCGGGTTTTCGTGTCGACCTGCGAGAGGTCGGGAAGCTCGCCGTAGGGAGCGCTGATCACACGGGCATCGTCGAGCTTGAGCTGCTTGACCACATCGGTGACCCAGCCCTCGCCGAAGCTCTCCCAGGCCAGCATGTCGACGGGGCGTGCGCCCAGCATCGACCAGAGAACCATCTCGACCGCGCCCGTATCGGAGGCGGGCACGATGCCGATGCGATAATCGGCCGGTATTTCCAGCACCTCGCGGGTGAGGTCGATGGCGAGCTTCAGGCGCGCCTTGCCGAGCTTGGCGCGGTGCGAACGGCCCAAGGATTCGGTTTTCAGGTTTTGCAGGGACCATCCGGGACGCTTGGCGCAGGGGCCGGACGAAAAGAAGGGCGCGCGCGGACGCGCGTTGGGCAGGTCGGTCATGTGATCCATCCTTACAGATGGGCGCCTCTCGGTGGGGAGAGGTGTCCCGCCGACCGGTATGGCGGAAGCCAAGCCCAGGGTCAAGGCAGATGCCGCAAGGATAGGCGGCTGGAAAACAGCAGATTACGAAATCGTAATACAAAACATCGCGCCTCCTGCGTTATAGTCGTCAGGCCCGACCAGTGATGTGTTAGGCCAACCAGTTCATTTCCAAGCGAAAAGACTTCCGAGAGTTCTAAGGAGCGAGCATGCGTGTGTCCGGTCAACTCGCCGTCATCGCCTTGTTGGGGGCAGCAGGGTTTGGCGGGTGGTATGCGTATCAGGGCGGATACCTGGGAACCCCCTCCGCTGAGCAGCAGGGCGCCTCCGCCGGAGGGCGCGGCAGCCGTGGCGGCCCCTCGGCACCGGCGACGGTGGAGGTCGATACGGTCAGGACCGGACGTATCGTGGAGATCCGCGAGGCCGTCGGTACCGTGCGCGCTTACGAATCCATCACCGTGACCGCCAAGGTGGCGGGCGTGATCGCCGAGATCGGGTTCGAGGAAGGCCAGAAGGTCAAGACCGGCGATGTGCTGGTCCAGCTCGACGCAGCCGAACGCCGGGCCGATATCGACCAGGCCATCGCCGAGGCGAACCGGGCCGTTGCCCTGCGCAACGAGGTCGCCATCAAACTGGAGCGCGCCCAGGCCCTCAACCGTACCGGGGCCGGCACCAGCGCCCAGGTCGAGGACCTGACCGCGCAGATGAAATCGCTCGAGGGAGCCATCGCCTCAGCCCAGGCGCAGCGCAAGGCCGCCGAGGCACGGCTGGAGGACCTGACGGTCCGCGCCCCCTTCAACGGGCGCGTCGGAATGCGCTCCGTCTCGCTCGGAGCCTATGTCGCGCCGGGCACCCGGATCACGTCCCTCGACGACCTCTCCAAGATCCGACTCGACTTCGCGGTGCCCGAGAACCTGCTCGGCCGCCTGGAGCCGGGTCAGCCCGTGACTGCCATCTCCTCGGCCTACAAGGGCCGCATCTTCAGCGGCAAGGTGTCCACCATCGATCCCCGGATCGATCAGGCGACCCGCACCGCACGTCTGACCGCCGAGTTCGACAACCCGGACGAGGCCCTGAAGCCCGGCATGTTCCTGGCGGTCAAGCTCGAGGTCTCATCCAACGACGAAGCCGTCGTGGTGCCGGAGGAGGCCATCGTCAGCGAAGGCCTGCGCCACGTGGTCTATCCTGTGAAGGACAACAAGGTTGAGCGCCGCGTCATCACCCTCGGGCAGCGGCAGGGCGGCAAGGCAGAGGTGATTGAAGGGCTCAAGGCCGGCGAGACCATCGTCGTGCTGGGTGTTCAGCGCGTGCGCCCCGGCGCCGAGGTGATCGCCCGTCCGCTCGGCTCGAGCGGGGACGAGCCGCAGGTCCCTCCCGCCGCCAACCGCCAGCAGCCCTCGCGTTCCTCGCTGAACCTGCCGAACGCGATCGGCGCGGCTCAGGCCGCCGAGCGCTGAGTGTTCCTCTCCCGCTCCGGCGGGAGATTTTGTCAACGACTGGTCCAAGAGCTGAACCGTCATGCAGGTTTCCGACCTCTTCATCCGCCGTCCCGTCTTCGCCGTCGTGGTGAGCCTGCTGCTGATCGTGGGCGGTTTGTCCGCGCTCATGAACCTGCCGATCCGCGAGTATCCGAGCGTCGATAGGCCCATCGTCTCCATCTCCACGGTTTATCGCGGTGCCTCCAACGAGGTCATCGAGAGCCGCGTCACGGAAGTGATCGAAGGCGCAGTCGCAGGCATCGAGGGCATCAAGCAGATCCGCTCGCAGAGCCGGGACGAGCGCTCGTCCGTCTCCATCGAGTTCGACGTGTCGCGCGATCCCGAGGGTGCGACGTCTGACGTGCGCGACGCGGTATTCCGCGTGGTCGGCCGCCTGCCGGACGGCGTCGACCAGCCGGTGATCCGCAAAGTGGACGACGATGCGTCCGCCATCATGTGGATCAGCGTCACCTCCTCCACCTATGACGCGCTCGAGCTCAGCGACTTCCTGAAGCGCGTCTATGTGGACCGCCTCTCGACCGTGCCGGGCGTCGCCAACGTCAACCTCGCGGGCGAGCGCCGCTATTCCATGCGCATCTGGGTCGACCGCGCCGCCCTCGCGGCGCGCGGCCTGACCGTGCAGGACCTGGAAACCGCCATCAAGCGGCAGAACGTTGAGCTTCCGGGCGGGCGCATCGAATCCTCGCAGCGCGAGTTCACCGTAAAGACGGATTCCCGCCTCTCCGGCCAGCAGGATTTCGAGCATCTCATCGTCTCGAACAAGAACGGCTATCTCGTGCGCCTGGGCGAGGTCGCCCAGGTCGAGGTGGGTCCGCAGGACAACCGCTTCGAGTTCTACGAGGGCGGCAAGGTCGCCATGGGCCTCGGCGTCGTGCGCCAGTCGACCGCCAACACGCTTGCGGTGGCGGAGGGCGTGCGCGCGGAGCTGGAGAACCTGAAATCTTCGCTCCCGCCGGGCACCACGGCGCAGATCTCCTATGACGAGAGCCAGTTCATCAGCGCCTCCATCAAGGGCGTGCTGCATACCCTCCTGGAAGGCATTGCCCTCGTCGTGCTGGTAATCCTGGTCTTCCTGCGCGACTGGCGCTCCACCATCGTCGCCATCGTGGCGATCCCGGTGTCCATCATCGCCGCCTGCATGGTGATGGCCTTCTTCAATGCCTCCATCAACGTGCTGACCCTGCTTGCCGTGGTGCTCGCCATCGGCATCGTGGTGGACGACGCCATCGTGGAGATCGAGAACGTCCATCGCCGCATCGAGGAGGGACAGCCTCCGCTGCTCGCCTCCTTCGACGGCGCGCGCGAGATCGGCTTCGCGGTGATCGCCACCACGGCCACGCTGATGGCCGTGTTCGTGCCGCTGGCCTTCATGACCGGCAATACCGGGAAGCTCTTCCGGGAATTCGGGATCACGCTCGCCGCCGCCATCTTCTTCTCCGGCGTCGTGGCGCGCACCCTCACGCCGATGATGTGCTCCAAGCTGATGGTGCCGGCCCATGGCCGCATCCAAAGGATGACGGAGCCCTTCTTCACGGGCATGAACAACGTCTACCGCAGGATCCTGACACGGGTTCTCAAGGCCCCTCTCGTCATCCTCGCCGTCGGTTTCATGGTGTGCGCCTCGGCCTATGGCCTGTTCCAGATGCTGCCGAAAACCTTCTCCCCGACGGAGGATCGCGGCGCGATCATCGTGCGTATCGAAGCACCCGAGGGCTCGAGCCTCGACTACACCCGCGAGCGCGTGAAGGAGGTCGAGAAGATTCTTCTGCCCTATCAGGAGCAGGGCGTCGTCTCCTCCATCACCAGTCAGGTGGCTCCGGGCTTCGCGCGTCCCTCGCCGGTGAATTCCGGCATGATCATCGTGCGCCTGGTGCCCTGGGATCAGCGGACCATGACGCAGCAGGAACTGGTTCAGGAGATCAACCGCAAGGTCGCGAACTTCCCCGGTGCGCGCGTGGCCCCGATCAGCCCCGGCTCGCTCGGCCAGCGCGGCCCGTCGAAGCCCATCCAGTTCGTGCTGGGCGGCCCCGACTACAACACCCTGCGCGAGTGGCGCGACATTGTCATGGAGAAGGCGCAGGAAACGGGCATGTTCGTGAACATGGATTCCAACTACCGGGAATCCCAGCCGGACATCCGCGTGCAGATCGACCGGCAGCGCGCCGCCGATCTCGGCGTCTCGGTGGAGGATATCGGTAGAACGCTCGAGCTGATGTTCGGCGAGCGGGAGGTCTCCACCTTCGTCAATCGCGGCGAGGAATACTCCGTCATCATGCGCGGTCGCGCGGAGGACCGTGCGACGCCGAACGATCTCGCCAATACCTTCGTGCGTGCCACGAACGGGGAACTCGTCCCCCTCTCCTCCTTCGTGACGCTGACGGAAGCCGCTGCCCCGCAGACGCTCAACCGCTTCGACCGCATGCGCTCGATCACCATCGATGCCGGCCTCCAGGGCAACGCCTCCATCGGCGAGGGCCTTGCGGTGCTGGAGCAGATCGTGCGCGAGAACCTGCCGGCGGACGCGCGCATCGGCTATACTGGCCAGTCGCAGGAATTCCGTGAATCCTCGAGCGCGATCTATGTCACCTTCGGCATGGCGCTGCTGGTGGTGTTCCTGGTGCTGGCGGCGCAGTTCGAGAGCTGGATCAATCCCTTCATCATCATGCTCACCGTGCCGCTCGCCGTCACGGGCGGCCTGGCGGCGCTCGTGATCACCGGCCAGTCGCTCAACATCTACAGCCAGATCGGCATGATCCTCCTCATCGGTCTGATGACGAAGAACGGCATTCTCATCGTGGAATTCGCCAATCAGCTGCGCGAGCGGGGCATGTCCGTATGGGATGCGGTGATCGAGGCATCGGTGCTGCGCCTGCGCCCGATCCTCATGACCTCGATCGCCATGATCGGCGGCGCGATCCCGCTCGCCTGGTCCACTGGCGCGGGCGCGGAAGCCCGCAGTGCCATCGGCACGGTGATCGTCGGCGGCGTGACGATGTCGACGATGATGACCGTTCTCGTGGTGCCGGCGATCTACCTCCTCATCGGCGGCTATACCAAGCCTGCGACCTATGTGAGCGACATGCTCGACCGCCTACGCGCGCAAACCGGTCAGCGTCCTCACGGAGAAGAGCCGCGTCTCCAGCAGCCGCCGGCTCATCCGGCGGAGTGAGAGAGACGCCTTTTGCTCATGAAAGCCCCGGTCAAGCGCCGGGGCCTTCTCGTTCGCAAAGCAAGCCCCGGTTACGGGAAGGCGTAACGAACGCCCAGGCGCACCTCGTGCGAACCGATGGATTCCACGTCGGCGCCCGCGCCGCCGTCGTAGCCGCGCGTCTTCACACCTCCCAGGCTCGCGTACCGATAACCGAGATCCAGGGTGAAGCTGTTCGAGAGCTTGTAGCCCACCCCCGCCATGAGCGCCCAGGCGAGGTCGTAATCGTCCCCGCCGGCCAGGCGCTCCACCGTCCCCAAGGCGGCATCCGTGCGGGTGTAGCCGCCGAGGATGTTGTGCGCGACGCCGATACCCGCGCCCAGATAGGGCGTAAAGCCCTTGTAGGTGCCGAGATCCGCATAGGCGTTGAGCATCAGGGACGAGGATTGGAAGCGGGCCCTGTCGGAGATGGAACCGGTCGCGATGTCCGCATCGGACGGAAGGCCCTTGAAGCGCGCGTCGAACCGGTGGTCAACGGTCACGTCGGCGCGGAACAGCGGGCTGAAGCGAAAGCCGATACCGATGCCGGCAACGGCAGTGTCGCGAAAGCCTTCACGGGCCATGTTGCCCTCGATGGGGGCGAGGGTGAAATCCGCCTCGGGGCGCTTGTATCGGGCGTAGCCGACATCGCCGCGCAAATACCAGTTCTCGGTGGTGTCGAGGACAGGCGCGCGCGGGAGGAGAATGCGGCGCGGGAGGTCGGCGGCCGTCGCGGCCGAAGCGGTCACAGCGGCGAGGCCCGCCAGGATCGCGGTCTTGATGTAACTCATGGGACTTTTCTTCACTCAACATGCCATAGGCCGCGATTGTCATCGGCGGCTCCGTTAGAACATAACGTTACTTCGTGAAGAGAGCGTTAAGCATAATTCCCGACTGCACCGGTCGCTCTGGGGACCGGCACCTCGCGGTCAGGGGCGGGAGGACGACCGAACGCAAGAAAGGCATGGATCTCCGCATCCATGCCTTTCGATGTTGCGAAGTGCGGCTTTGCGCGCCTTAGGCGGCTACCTGCGACGCTGCTCGGGTGACGGCATCCACCACGTCGTCGACCACGCGGGTCACGAGGGCCTCGTTGTCGCCCTCCCCCATCACGCGGATCACCGGTTCCGTACCGGAAGGCCGGATGACGAGGCGGCCCGCCGCTCCGAGACGCTCGCGTCCGGCCTCGATGGCCTTGATCACGGAGGCGTCCTGCAGCGGCTTGCCAGCCTTGTAGCGCACGTTCTTCAGAACCTGCGGCAAGGGCTCGAAGCAGTGGCAGACCTCGGACACGGTCCTGCCCATGCTCTTCACCACGGCGAGCAGCTGAAGGGCAGCGACGAGGCCGTCACCGGTCGTAGTGTAATCCGACATGATGATGTGGCCGGATTGCTCGCCGCCGAGATTGAAGCCATGCGCGCGCATGTGCTCGAGCACATAGCGGTCTCCCACGGCGGTGCGCACGAGGTTGAGGCCGAGGCCGTTCAGGTAGCGCTCCAGACCCAGGTTGGACATGATCGTCGCGACGATGCCCGGCTGAGCGAGGCGCCCGTCCTCCTTCCAGGAGCGGGCGACAACGGCCATGAGCTGATCGCCGTCCACCTTCTGACCTTTCTCGTCCACGATCAGGACACGGTCCGCATCGCCGTCGAGCGCGATGCCCACATCCGCGCGCAGCTCGCGCACCTTGTGGACCAGGGCCTCAGGAGCGGTGGAGCCGACCTCGTGGTTGATGTTGAAGCCGTTGGGCTCGACGCCGATGCTCACCACCTCGGCCCCGAGTTCCCACAGGGTCTCGGGCGCGACCTTGTATGCCGCGCCGTTGGCGCAGTCGACCACGACCCGCATGCCTTCCAGGTCGACCTGGCGCGGCAGGGTGCGCTTGGCGAATTCGATATAGCGGGCATGGATGCTCTCGGGGCGCTTGGCGCGCCCGAGGGCTGCGGGACCCGCGAGCCGGGCCGTCAGGTCCGAATCGATGAGAGCCTCGATCTGCTTTTCGACGTCGTCGTTAAGCTTGAAGCCGTCCGGGCCGAAGAGCTTGATGCCGTTGTCCTCGTAAGGGTTGTGCGAGGCCGAGATCATGACGCCGAGATCGCAGCGCATGGAGCGCGTGAGCATGGCGACCGCAGGGGTCGGCATGGGGCCGAGGACGAGCACGTCCATGCCCACCGAGGTAAAGCCCGCGACGAGCGCATTCTCGATCATGTAGCCGGACAGGCGCGTATCCTTGCCGATGACGACCCGGTGACGGTAATCGCCGCTCTGGCTGAACATGAGCCCGGCCGCCTGGCCGACCCGGAGGGCCAGATCCGGCGTGATGATCCCGTTGGCCCGCCCCCGGATCCCATCGGTCCCGAAGTATTTCCGCATGGGCTTGGTCTCCCCATTTCTTCGCGCGACCCCGCGCTTTGCTTTTCTCAAAGCATCACCCTCCGATCCGGGTCAAGACTTCGCCCTGCCAAGCCCCATCACAAGTGATGAGCAATTATTACAGACTGCGAAAATCCTCTTACCGGATAGAAAGTAGAGGCGTCAGGTAAACAAAAAAGAACGCTCGCCGAAAGGCGAGCGTTCTGGGTAATACGCAGGAGCCCGGTTGTTACGCCTGCGGCTGAGGCTCCATTCCGCCGTCGTTTTCCCGGGGGCGTCCGGGGCGGGTGGTGGGCACGGCCGAGCCGCGCGCCGGCGTCACCGGATCGCCGCCCGCATCGCGCACCGG